>NZ_PYBP01000001.1:0-890353 GCF_003015025.1 Nitratireductor sp. StC3
GGACCAGGGCCAGGCTGGCGACAATATCGGCGCGCTTCTGCGCGGTGTCGACCGCGAGGGCGTGGAGCGCGGGCAGATCCTGTGCAAGCCGGGCTCTGTGATGCCGCACACCAAGTTCAAGGCGGAAGCCTACATCCTGACGAAGGAGGAAGGCGGTCGCCACACGCCGTTCTTCACCAATTACCGTCCGCAGTTTTACTTCCGCACGACGGACGTGACGGGTGTTGTGACGCTGCCGGAAGGCACGGAGATGGTGATGCCTGGCGACAACGTGACGGTGGACGTGGAGCTGATCGTGCCGATCGCGATGGAGGAGAAGCTGCGCTTCGCCATCCGCGAGGGCGGGCGCACCGTGGGCGCGGGCATCGTCGCCTCGATCACCGAATAAGGCAAAACCGGTCTGGCGCGGGCGCGGCAATCCCGCCGCACCCCGCCAAACAAGGACACTATCCATGAACGGACAAAATATCCGAATTCGCCTCAAAGCGTTCGACCACCGTGTGCTCGACGCCTCGACCCGGGAGATCGTGTCGACGGCCAAGCGTACCGGGGCGAATGTGCGCGGGCCGGTTCCGCTGCCGACGCGGATCGAGAAGTTCACCGTGAACCGCTCGCCGCATATCGACAAGAAGAGCCGCGAACAGTTCGAGATGCGCACGCATAAGCGTCTGCTCGACATCGTGGATCCGACGCCGCAGACGGTCGATGCGCTGATGAAGCTCGACCTGGCCGCCGGCGTCGACGTTGAGATCAAGCTCTAACGAGCTGAGAAGAGGCGCGGTGGGGCGCTCGAGCCCCGCCCGGGAACTCTTGAGAAGGAAATCGAACCGATGCGTTCAGGTGTTATCGCACAGAAGGTGGGGATGACGCGCATCTACAACGAAGCGGGCGAACACGTGCCCGTGACGGTTCTGCGGATGGAGAACTGTCAGGTTGTTGCGCAGCGCACCCAGGAAAAGAACGGCTACACGGCTGTCCAGCTCGGCGTAGGGCTTGCCCGCGTCAAGAACACGACAAAGGCGCTGCGGGGCCATTTCGCCACCGCGTCCGTCGAGCCCAAGTCGAAGCTGGCCGAGTTCCGCGTATCCCCGGAATGCCTGCTCGACGTGGGCGCCGAGATCACGGCCGACCATTTCGTCGCGGGGCAGAAGGTGGACGTCACCGGCACCTCGATCGGCAAGGGGTTCCAGGGCGTGATGAAGCGTCACAATTTCGGTGGCGGTCGCGCGACCCACGGTAACTCGATCTCGCACCGCACGCACGGCTCGACCGGCCAGAACCAGAACCCCGGCAAGGTGTTCAAGGGCAAGAAAATGGCCGGCCACATGGGTCAGACGCGGGTCACCACCCAGAACGTGGAAGTGGTGTCGACCGATGTCGACCGCGGCCTGATTTTGGTGCGCGGCGCGGTTCCCGGTTCCAAGGGCGCCTGGATCCTGGTGCGCGACGCCGTCAAGGCTTCGCTGCCGGACAATGCGCCGAAGCCGGCCGCGTTCCGGGCCGCTGCCGCGAACGATGCTGGCGCAAGTCAAGCCGCCGCTCAGGAAGGTGCCGAGTGATGGATATCAAGATCACAACGCTGGCCGGCAAGGACGCGGGCAAGGCGTCGCTGTCGGACGAGATTTTCGGGCTCGACCCGCGTGAGGACCTTTTGCAGCGCGTCGTGCGCTGGCAGCTGGCCAAGAAGCAGCAGGGCACCCACAAGACCAAGGGGCGCTCGGAGATTTCGCGCACCGGTGCCAAGATGTACCGGCAGAAGGGGACGGGCCGCGCCCGTCACTCGTCGGCGCGGGTTCCGCAGTTCCGCGGCGGCGGCCGGGCCCACGGGCCGGTGGTGCGCAGCCATGAGCACGAACTGCCCAAGAAGGTGCGCGCGCTCGGCCTGAAACACGCCCTGTCGGCGAAGGCCAAGGCGTCGAACCTGATCGTGATCGACGATCTGGCGCTGCCGGAGGCCAAGACCAAGGCCTTGGTCGCCAGCTTCCAGAAGCTCGGTCTCGACAACGCGCTGATGATCGGCGGCGCGGAGATCGACGCCAACTTCAAGCAGGCGGCGGCGAACATCCCCAATATCGACGTGCTGCCCATCCAGGGCATCAATGTGTACGACATTTTGCGCCGCGGTACGCTGGTTCTGTCGAAATCGGCCATCGAGGCGCTCGAGGAGCGTTTCAAATGACGGATCTGCGCCATTACGACGTGATCGTCAGCCCGGTGATCACCGAAAAGTCGACCATGGCCTCGGAAGTCAACCAGGTGGTCTTCAAGGTCGCCCGCAAGGCGTCGAAGCCGGAGATCAAGGCTGCCGTGGAGGCGCTGTTCGGCGTCAAGGTCATGGCCGTCAACACGCTCGTTCGCAAGGGCAAGGTGAAGCGGTTCCGCGGCACTATCGGCCAGCAGAGCGATGTCAAGAAAGCCGTCGTGACGCTGGCCGAGGGCCAGTCGATCGATATCGCGACGGGTCTTTGAGAGGCTTGAGGTAGGGTTATGGCACTCAAGAAGTACAATCCGATCACGCCGAGTCAGCGTCAGCTGATCATCGTCGATCGCTCCGGCCTCTACAAAGGCAAGCCGGTCAAGGGCCTGACGCAGGGTCTGACGAAATCCGGCGGCCGCAACAATGCCGGCCGGGTGACGGCGCGCTTCATCGGCGGCGGCCACAAGCGGACCTATCGCGTGGTCGACTTCAAGCGGCGCAAGGTCGACGTGTCGGCGACGGTCGAGCGGCTGGAATACGATCCGAACCGTTCGGCGTTCATCGCGCTGGTGCGCTACGACGACGGCGAGTTGTCCTACATTCTGGCGCCGCAGCGCCTGGCGGTCGGCGACAAGGTGATCGCCGGCGCGTCGGTGGACGTGAAGCCGGGCAATGCGATGCCGCTGTCGGCGATGCCGATCGGCTCGATCGTGCACAATGTCGAGTTGAAGCCCGGCAAGGGTGGCCAGGTGGCGCGGTCGGCGGGCGCTTATGTCCAGCTGGTCGGTCGCGACCAGGGCATGGCGATCCTGCGACTGAATTCCGGCGAGCAGCGCCTGGTGCACGGTTCGTGCATGGCCACGATCGGCGCGGTCTCCAATCCCGACCACGCCAACATCAATGACGGCAAGGCCGGTCGCACGCGCTGGCGCGGCAAGCGTCCGCACAATCGCGGCGTGACCATGAACCCGGTCGACCATCCGCATGGCGGCGGCGAAGGCCGCACGTCGGGCGGTCGCCATCCGGTGTCGCCTTGGGGCAAGCCCACCAAGGGCAAGCGCACGCGCTCCAACAAGTCGACCGACAAGTTCATCATGCGCTCGCGTCATGCGCGCAAGTCATAAGAGGTAACGCGAAGTGACCCGCTCAGTCTGGAAAGGCCCTTTCATCGACGGCTACATGCTGAAGAAGGCCGAGAAGGTGCGCGAGAGCGGCCGCAACGAGGTGATCAAGATCTGGAGCCGTCGCTCCACCGTTCTGCCTCAGTTCGTCGGCCTGACCTTTGGCGTTTACAACGGCCAGAAGCACGTGCCGGTTTCCGTGTCGGAAGACATGGTCGGGCATAAATTCGGTGAATTCGCGCCGACCCGGACCTATTACGGCCACGGGGCGGACAAGAAGGCGAAGAGGAAATAACCATGGGCAAGGCCAAAGCTCCGCGCCGGCTTGCTGACAACGAGGCGCGCGCCGTGTTGCGCACGATCCGCGTCAGCCCTCAGAAGCTCAACCTGGTGGCCGCGATGATCCGCGGCAAGAAGGTGGCGAGCGCGCTCGCGGATCTCGAATTCTCGCGCAAGCGCATCGCCGGCACGGTCAGAAAGACACTGGAATCCGCGATCGCAAATGCGGAAAACAACCACGATCTCGATGTTGATTCGCTTGTCGTGGCGGAAGCCTTCGTTGGCAAGTCGATCACCATGAAGCGGTTTCATGCGCGCGGCCGTGGTCGTGCCAGCCGCATCGAGAAGCCATTCTCGAACCTGACGATCGTGGTTCGCGAAGTAGAAGACAACGTGGAGGCCGCCTGATGGGCCAGAAAGTCAATCCGGTCGGGCTTCGTCTCGGCATCAACCGGACCTGGGACTCGCGCTGGTACGCCAATACCGGCGAATACGGCAAGCTGCTGCACGAGGACATCAAGATCCGTAAATATCTGATGTCCGAACTCAAGCAGGCCGCGATTTCCAAGGTGGTGATCGAGCGTCCGCACAAGAAGTGCCGCGTGACGATCCATGCCGCGCGCCCGGGCCTGATCATCGGCAAGAAGGGCGCCGACATCGAGAAGCTGCGTCGCAAGCTGACCGAGATGACCCAGTCGGAGACGCATCTCAATATCGTCGAGGTGCGCAAGCCCGAGATCGACGCGACGCTGATCGCGCAGTCGATCGCCCAGCAGCTCGAGCGCCGTGTCGCGTTCCGGCGCGCCATGAAGCGCGCGGTGCAGTCGGCCATGCGGTTGGGCGCGGAAGGCATCCGCATCAACTGTTCCGGCCGTCTCGGCGGGGCCGAGATCGCCCGTATGGAATGGTATCGCGAGGGCCGCGTGCCGCTGCATACGCTGCGCGCCGACGTCGACTACGGGACCGCCGAGGCGCAGACCGCCTACGGCATCTGCGGCGTCAAGGTGTGGGTGTTCAAGGGCGAGATCCTCGAGCACGACCCGATGGCGTCCGAACGCCGCGTGGCCGAGAGCGAGAATCAGGGCGGCGGTGGCCGTCGTCGCGAAAACGCCTGATCGGTTGCCGCGGGCAAAACGGAATTTGGAGTAGAAAACGATGCTGCAGCCGAAGCGCACGAAGTTCCGCAAGCAGTTCAAGGGTCGGATCCATGGCGCGGCCAAGGGCGGCACCAATCTCGATTTCGGGTCCTTCGGCCTGAAAGCACTCGAGCCGGAGCGCGTGACCGCGCGCCAGATCGAGGCCGCACGCCGCGCGATCACCCGCGAGATGAAGCGCCAGGGTCGGGTGTGGATCCGCATCTTCCCGGACGTGCCGGTGACGTCGAAGCCGACCGAAGTCCGCATGGGCAAGGGCAAGGGCTCGGTGGATTACTGGGTCTGCCGGGTCAAGCCGGGCCGGATCATGTTCGAGCTCGACGGCGTCAACGAGACGATCGCGCGCGAGGCGCTGCGGCTCGGCGCTGCCAAGCTCCCCGTCAAGACGCGCTTCGTGCAGCGCATCGTCGAATAGAAAGGGCTGACAGATGAAAGCCTCGGATATCAGGGCCAAGACCCTCGACCAGCTTACCGACGATCTCGCCGGCCTGAAGAAGGAGCAGTTCAACCTGCGCTTCCAGCAGGCCACCGGTCAGATCGAGAAGACCGCGCGCGTCAAGCAGGTCCGTCGGGACATTGCGCGTATCAAGACCATCGTCGCCGAGAAGTCGGCGGACAAGAAGGCGTAAGGACAAACACATGCCAAAGCGCATCCTGCAGGGCACGGTCGTGTCTGACAAGAACGACAAGACCGTCGTCGTCAAGGTCGAGCGTCGCTTCACCCATCCGGTGATGAAGAAGACCGTGCGTACGTCGAAGAACTACAAGGCGCATGACGAGGCCAACAGCTTGAAGGTCGGCGATACCGTGCTCATCCAGGAATCGCGGCCGATTTCGAAGGACAAGCGCTGGGTCGTGGTGACGACCGAAGCGCAGGCCGAATAGCAACGATCAAGGAAGCCGGGGAGGGCGTTGGCCTGTCCCCCTGAACAAGAAGAAGGCGGCCAGTCATGATTCAGATGCAAACAAACCTCGACGTCGCGGATAATTCCGGCGCCCGTCGTGTCATGTGCATCAAGGTGCTGGGCGGCTCGAAGCGGAAATACGCTTCCGTCGGCGACATCATCGTGGTGTCGGTCAAGGAAGCCATCCCGCGCGGCCGCGTGAAGAAGGGCGATGTGATGAGGGCGGTCGTGGTTCGCACGGCCAAGGATATCCGTCGTCCGGACGGCAGCGTCATTCGTTTCGACAAGAATGCCGCCGTCTTGGTGGATAACAAGAAAGAGCCGATCGGCACGCGTATCTTCGGACCGGTGCCGCGCGAACTGCGCGCGAAGAGCCACATGAAGATCATCTCGCTCGCGCCGGAAGTGCTTTAAGGAGCCGGACTGATGCAGAAGATCCGTAAGGGCGACAAAGTCGTCGTGCTCGCCGGCAAGGACAAGGGCCGCACCGGTGAAGTTTTGAAGGTCATGCCGAAGGACGACAAGGCGGTCGTGCGCGGCATCAACGTTGTACGCCGCCACCAGCGGCAGACGCAGACCCAGGAAGGCGGCATCGTCGCGATCGACGCGCCGATCCACCTGTCCAACCTCGCGCTGGCCGATCCCAAGGACGGCAAGCCGACCCGCGTCGGCTTCGAGGTCAAGGACGGCAAGAAGGTGCGCGTCGCCAAGCGCTCGGGAGTAACGATCGATGTCTGAGAAGGCTTACGAACCCCGCCTGAAGACGCTCTACAGGGAGACGATCCGCAAGGCGCTTCGCGACCAGTTCAGCTACGCCAACGAGATGCAGGTTCCGCGTCTCGACAAGGTCGTCATCAATATGGGTGTCGGCGAGGCCACGGCGGATTCCAAGAAGCCGACCACGGCGGCGGAAGACCTGGCGCTGATCGCCGGCCAGAAGGCGGTCGTGACCCGCGCCCGCAACTCGATCGCCGGCTTCAAGGTTCGCGAGGGCATGCCGATCGGCGCCAAGGTGACGCTGCGCAAGGATCGCATGTACGACTTCATCGATCGTCTGGTGACGATCGCGCTGCCGCGCGTGCGTGACTTCCGCGGGCTGAATGCGAAGAGCTTCGATGGCCGCGGCAATTTCGCCATGGGCATCAAGGAACATATCGTGTTTCCCGAGATCAATTACGACAAGGTCGATCAGATCTGGGGAATGGACATCATCGTTTGTACGACTGCCCCGACCGACGACGAGGCTCGGGCCTTGCTGAAGGCCCTGAACTTCCCGTTCAGGCAGTAACGGCAGCGAGAAAGGACAATCTGAAATGGCAAAGACCAGCTCAGTCGAAAAGAACAAGCGCCGCCGCCAACTCGTTGCGCGCCATGCCGCCAAGCGCGCCGCGCTCAAGGCGATCGTGATGGACCGCAGCCTGCCGATGGAAGACCGCTTCCGCGCCCAGCTCAAGCTTGCCGCGATGCCGCGCAACTCCTCGAAGGTGCGTATCCGCAACCGCTGCGAGGTGACCGGTCGCCCGCGTGCCTATTATCGCAAGCTGAACATGTCTCGTGTGGCGCTGCGCGAACTGGGCTCGCTGGGAATGATCCCGGGCCTTGTGAAGTCGAGCTGGTAAGGAGGGCGTGCGATGTCCATGAGTGATCCTCTCGGCGATATGCTGACCCGCATCCGCAACGCCTATGGCCGCAAGAAGAACACGGTATCGACGCCGGCGTCCAAGCTGCGTGCCCGCGTTCTGGAAGTGATGAAGTCGGAAGGTTATATCCGCGACTACAGCCAGACGGATTTCGACAACGGCAAGTCGGAAATCGAGATCGAACTGAAATATTTCGACGGCGTGCCGGTGATCCGCGAGATCGCCCGCGTGTCGAAGCCCGGTCGGCGCGTCTACGTATCGGCCAAGTCGATCCCGCAGGTTTCCAACGGCCTCGGCATCTCGATCCTGTCCACGCCCAAGGGCGTGATGGCGGACCACGAGGCGCGCGAGAACAATGTCGGTGGCGAGGTCCTGTGCCAGATCTTCTGATCGGGCTGGGAAACGGAACAGGAAGACGAGGACGGGAAAATGTCTCGTATTGGTAAGAAACCCGTGCCGGTGCCCGAGGGCGTCACGGCCAGCGTCGACGGCCAGACCGTCAGGGCCAAGGGCCCGAAGGGCGAGCTCACCTTCGTCGTCAATGACGAAGTTCTGGTCAAGCTCGACGATGACGGCATCAAGGTCGACCCGCGCGACCAGTCCAAGGACGCGCGCTCCAAGTGGGGCATGTCGCGCACGATGATCGGCAACATTCTCGACGGCGTGAAGAGCGGCTTTGAAAAGCGGCTCGAGATCACTGGCGTCGGTTATCGCGCCGCGATGCAGGGCAAGAGGCTCCAGCTTTCGCTGGGCTTCAGCCACGAGGTCGTCTACGAGGCTCCGGAAGGCATCGAGATCGCGGTGCCGAAGCCGACCGAAATCGTGGTCAGCGGCATCGACAATCAGAAGGTCGGCCAGGTCGCCGCGGAAATCCGCAAATATCGCGGCCCCGAGCCCTACAAGGGCAAGGGCGTGCGTTATGCCGACGAGCGCATCGTGCGCAAAGAAGGCAAGAAGAAGTAAGGAAAGCAGGCCATGGCTTCGAAGCATCCCGCTCAGCGCCGCGCCGCCCGCGTTCGCCGTCAGTTGAAGGCGGTGTCGGGCGATCGCCTTCGGCTTTCGGTTCACCGGTCGTCGAAGAATATCTACGCCCAGATCATCGACGATCAGAAGGGCCATACCGTCGCCGCCGCGTCGACGCTCGAGAAGGACCTCAAGGGGTCGCTCAAGACCGGTGCGGACGCGGACGCGGCAGCCGCCGTCGGCAAGTTGCTTGCCGAACGCGCCGTCAAGGCCGGCGTCAAGGACGTGGTTTTCGACCGCGGCGCCTATCTCTATCACGGCCGCGTCAAGGCGCTGGCCGAGGCAGCCCGCGAGGGCGGCCTGAGCTTCTAATCGCCGCCCGCATGGCCTTGTGACGCCGTGCGGGTTCTCAACACCAACCGTGCTTCCGGAAAAGAACAAGGAACAGGATAATGGCACAGGATCGCAGGGACGGTCGCAATCGTGACCGCGACGAGCGCGACAGCGAATTTGTCGACAAGCTCGTTCACATCAACCGCGTCGCCAAGGTCGTCAAGGGCGGCCGGCGGTTCGGCTTCGCCGCACTTGTCGTCGTGGGCGACCAGAAGGGCCGCGTCGGCTTCGGTCACGGCAAGGCTCGCGAAGTGCCGGAGGCGATCCGCAAGGCGACCGAGAGCGCCAAGCGCGAGATGATCTTCGTGCCGTTGCGTTCGGGCCGTACGCTCCATCACGATGTGGCCGGCCGCCACGGCGCCGGCAAAGTGCTTCTGCGCGCCGCCAAGGCCGGTACCGGCATCATCGCCGGCGGTCCGATGCGCGCCGTGTTCGAGACGCTCGGCGTGCACGACGTGGTCGCCAAGTCGATGGGAACGTCCAATCCCTACAACATGGTGCGCGCCACGTTCGACGCTCTCAAGCAGCAGATGCACCCCAAGGACATCGCCGCCCAGCGCGGCATCAAATATTCGTCGCTTCAGGCGCGCCGCGGCTCCGCCGCCGCCGAAGAATAGGCCGTCGATCGGCTGACTGAGGAGCAGGACAATGGCTGAGAAAAAGAGCGGCAAGACCGTTACGGTCGAGCAGACCGGCAGTCCCATCCGTCGCCCGGGCGTGCAACGCGCGACGCTGATCGGGCTGGGACTCAACAAGATGCATCGCCGGCGCACGCTGGAGGACACGCCTTCCGTGCGCGGCATGATCGCGAAAGTGCAACATCTCGTCCGCGTCGTGGACGAGGCCTGAGCGACGCTGGAGTATCGACATGAAACTCAACGAACTGAGTGACAAGGACGGCGCGACCCATTCGCGCAAGCGTGTCGGGCGCGGCATCGGCTCTGGTCTGGGCAAGACCGGCGGTCGTGGCGTTAAGGGCCAGAAATCGCGTTCGGGCGTGTCCATCAACGGCTTCGAGGGCGGCCAGATGCCGATTTACCGGCGTCTGCCCAAGCGCGGCTTCAAGGTTCCTTTCCCGAAGGAATTCAACGTCGTGTCGCTGGCCCGCATCCAGACCGCGATCGATGCCAAGAAGCTCGACGCCAAGGAGACGGTGACGGCCGAGGCGCTCGTCAAGGCCGGCGTGATTCGTCGCGTCAAGGACGGTGTGCGCCTGGTTTCGGACGGCGAGCTGAAAGCCAAGCTGACCTTCGACATTGCCGGCGCCTCGAAGGCGGCCGTGGAAAAGGTCGAAAAGGCAGGCGGTTCCGTCAAAGTGCCGGAAAAGCCCGCCGCGGAATAGACCGGCACCCGGTGCGACCGATAGCGGCGGCCCAAGGCCGCCGCTTGCATCTTGGCTGGCCGGAGCCTATCTCGGGGCTTCGGCGACGCGCGCCGTTCGGAACGAACGGACCAGCGGCGTGACGAAGCGGAGAATTTTCCATGGCATCTGCTGCTGAGCAACTAGCATCCAATCTCAATTTCGCCGCCTTCGCCAAGGCGGAGGATCTCAAAAAGAGAATCTGGTTCACGCTCGGCGCGCTGCTTGTCTACCGGCTCGGCACCTATATCCCCATTCCCGGCATCAATCCGGAAGCCTTCGCCCAGGCGTTCGAACAGCAGTCGGGCGGGGTGCTCGGCATGTTCAACATGTTTGCCGGCGGCGCGGTCGAGCGTATGGCGATCTTCGCGCTCGGCATCATGCCCTACATCTCCGCCTCCATCATCATGCAGTTGATGACGTCGGTGATCCCGACGCTGGAACAGCTCAAGAAGGAAGGCGAGCAGGGCCGCAAGGTCATCAACCAATATACGCGCTACGGCACGGTGTTGCTCGCAACCGTCCAAGCCTACGGCATCACGGTCGGATTGGAGAGCGGGACCAACATCGTCGCCGATCCGGGCTGGTTCTTCCGGATTTCGGCCGTCATCACGCTTGTCGGCGGCACCATGTTCCTGATGTGGCTGGGCGAGCAGATCACCGCGCGCGGCATCGGCAACGGCATTTCGCTGATCATCTTTGCCGGCATCGTCGCAGGCCTGCCTTCCGCGCTCGGCGGTACGCTGGAACTCGGCCGCACCGGGGCCCTGTCGACCGGCATCATCCTGGCGATTATCGTGCTGGCGATCGCGCTCATCGCGCTGATCGTGTTTTTCGAACGCGCCCAGCGCCGGCTGCTGATCCAATATCCGAAGCGCCAGGTCGGCAACCGCATGTTCCAGGGCGACACCTCGCACCTGCCGCTCAAGCTCAACACGGCCGGCGTCATTCCGCCGATCTTCGCCTCCTCGCTTCTTCTGCTGCCGGCGACACTCGCGGGCTTTTCCGACACGTCGACCTTGCCGGGCTGGGCCAATTCGATACTGGCCACGCTGGGCCACGGTCAGCCGCTCTACATGATCCTGTACGCGGCGATGATCGCCTTCTTCGCCTTCTTCTACACCGCGATCGTGTTCAATCCGAAGGACACGGCCGACCAGCTGAAGAAGCATTCCGGCTTCATTCCCGGCTATCGCCCGGGCGAGCGGACGGCCGAATATATCGATTACGTGCTCACGCGCATCACCGTGGTCGGCGCGATCTATCTCGTTCTGGTCTGTTTGGTGCCCGAGTTCCTGATTTCGGCCACCGGCGTTCCCTTCTACCTTGGTGGTACTTCCCTCCTGATCGTGGTCAGCGTAACACTCGATACCGTTTCGCAGGTCCAGGGACATCTGATCGCGCATCAGTATGAGGGGCTGATCAAGAAATCGAAGCTTCGCGGAGGAAAGAGGGGGCGATGAGGCTGATACTGCTCGGTCCGCCGGGAGCGGGGAAGGGGACGCAGGCGCAAAGGCTGGTCGAAAAACACGGTATTCCGCAGCTGTCGACGGGCGACATGTTGCGGGCCGCCGTCAAGGCCGAAACCGATGTCGGGCTCCGGGCCAAGGCGGTCATGGACGCAGGCGAACTGGTTTCGGACGCGATCGTCAACGCCATCGTCGGCGAAAGGATCGACCAGCCGGACTGCGCGCGTGGTTTCATCCTCGACGGATATCCACGCACGCTGGCCCAGGCCGACGCGGTCGAAGCGATGCTGTGTGAACGTGGCCTGGGTCTCGACGCGGTGATCGAACTCGTCGTCGACGACAAGGCCTTGGTCGGACGCATCGTCAAGCGGGCCGAGGAGGCCCAGGCAGCCGGGCAGCCGCCGCGCAAGGACGACAACCCGGAAGTGTTCGACGAGCGTCTGCGCGAATATTACAAGAAGACGGCGCCATTGATCGGCTATTACCATGCCAAGGGCAAGCTGGTCGGGGTCGACGGCATGGCCTCGATCGACGCGGTCACCGAGGCGGTCGAGGCCGTTCTCCAGGAAATCGCGCCAGTACGCTGAATGACCGGTTGACGGGACGGGCTGCTTGGACTATAGCGGCGCGTCTCCCATCAGACAGACAGTCGGCTGGGCCGGTTCGGCTCGGCTTTGTCGTTGCATCTGAAGGGAACCTTTGCAAGGGCCGGGCTCCACCGGACGCGAAGCGGTTTTGGATAAGCGCCGGCATGGCCGGCCCACATGGAGATACAGATGGCTCGTATAGCCGGCGTCAACATTCCGACCAACAAGCGCGTTGTCATCGCGCTGCAGTACATTCACGGCATTGGCCCGAAGTTCGCGGCCGAGATCGTCGCCAAGGCGAATATCCCCGCCGACCGCCGGGTGAGCCAGCTGACCGATGCCGAAATCATGCATATCCGCGAATCGATCGATCGCGACTATCAGGTCGAGGGCGATCTGCGTCGCGAAGTGTCGATGAACATCAAGCGTCTGATGGATCTGGGCTGCTATCGCGGTCTGCGCCATCGCCGGTCGCTGCCGGTTCGCGGTCAGCGCACCCATACCAATGCGCGCACCCGCAAGGGGCCGGCCAAGGCGATCGCCGGCAAGAAGAAGTAAGAGTGGGCAGGCGGAGGCCGTCGGGCCGGTTGATCCGGTCCGGGGGTGAGACCCGCCAGTCCGTCAAGGTGTAGCCGCTGGCATTACGGCGGCGTCGATATCGAACGAAAGGAATAATATGGCCAAGGAAGCCGCGCGTGTTCGCCGCCGCGAGCGCAAGAATATTTCGTCGGGCGTGGCGCATGTCAGCTCGACCTTCAACAACACCATGATCACCATCACCGACGCGCAGGGCAATACCATCGCCTGGTCGTCGGCCGGTGCCCAGGGCTTCAAGGGATCGCGCAAATCGACCCCGTTCGCGGCGCAGATCGCGGCCGAGGATTGCGCGCGCAAGGCCCAGGAACACGGCATGCGCCAGCTCGACGTCGAAGTGAGCGGACCGGGGTCGGGCCGCGAATCGGCGCTGCGCGCGCTGCAGGCGGCCGGCTTCACGATCTCCTCGATCCGCGACGTCACGGCGATCCCGCACAATGGTTGCCGCCCGCGCAAGAAGCGCCGGGTCTGACGCAGGTCGATACCACGCCGCACGAGCGCCGGGTGCGCTCCCCCGCGGTTTCCAGCTCGCCCGCCACGATTGGATGGTGGCGGGGTACCGGAAGGACAAACACATGATCCAGAAGAACTGGCAGGAACTGATCAAGCCCAACAAGATCGAGTTCTCGTCCAAGAGCAAGACGGTGACGACACTCGTCGCCGAACCGCTGGAACGCGGTTTCGGGCTGACGCTCGGCAATGCGCTTCGTCGCGTGCTGTTGTCGTCGTTGCGCGGTGCAGCAGTCACCGCCGTCCAGATCGACGGCGTCCTGCACGAATTCTCCTCCATCGCCGGTGTGCGCGAGGACGTTACCGACATCATCCTCAACATCAAGGAAATCGCGATCCGCATGGAGAGCGACGGTCCCAAGCGCATGGTCGTGCGCAAGCAGGGGCCGGGTGTCGTGGTGGCCGGCGACATTCAGACGGTCGGCGACATCGAGGTGCTCAACCCCGATCACGCCATCTGCACGCTCGACGAGGGTGCGGAAATCCGCATGGAGTTCACCGTCGACACCGGCAAGGGTTACGTGCCGGCCGAGCGCAACCGTGCCGAGGACGCGCCGATCGGGTTGATCCCCGTCGACAGCCTGTACTCGCCGGTCAAGAAAGTGTCCTACAAGGTGGAAAACACCCGCGAGGGCCAGGTTCTCGACTATGACAAGCTGTCGATGACGCTGGAGACCGACGGGTCGATCACCGGCGAGGACGCGGTGGCGTTTGCCGCGCGCATCCTGCAGGACCAGCTCGGCCTGTTCGTCAATTTCGAGGAGCCGCAGAAGGAGGTCGCCCAGGAACAGGTGACCGAACTGGCCTTCAACCCGGCTCTGTTGAAGAAGGTCGACGAACTGGAATTGTCGGTGCGTTCGGCCAATTGCCTGAAGAACGACAACATCGTCTATATCGGCGACCTGATCCAGAAGACGGAAGCCGAGATGCTGCGCACGCCGAATTTCGGGCGCAAATCCTTGAACGAGATCAAGGAAGTCCTGGCCGCCATGGGCCTCCATCTGGGCATGGAAGTGCCGGACTGGCCGCCGGACAATATCGAAGATCTCGCCAAGCGCTACGAAGATCAGTATTGAGAGCCGGCTGGTCCGGACAGTTTGGATTTGAAGGAGAAGGCTCATGCGACACGGACGTTCCGGCCGCCGGCTGAACCGCACCGCAAGCCACCGCAAGGCCCTGTTCACCAACATGGCCGCATCGCTCATCGAGCATGAGCAGATCACCACCACCTTGCCGAAGGCCAAGGAGCTGCGTCCGATCGTGGAAAAGCTCGTCACGCTCGGCAAGCGCGGCGATCTGCACGCACGCCGGCAGGCGATCTCGCGCGTGGGCAGCGACAAGCTGGTTCAGCGTCTGTTCGACACCATCGCGCCGCGCTACGCCGAGCGCAATGGCGGCTATCTGCGCATCATGAAGGCGGGTTTCCGCCACGGTGACAACGCGCCGATGGCGGTGATCGAGTTCGTCGACCGCGACGTTTCGGCCAAGGGCGCTGCCGATCGCGCCCGCGTCGAGGCCGAGGACAAGGTCGAGGAGACCGAGGCCGCGTAAGCGACCCAAGGTCAGTATCGGAAGAGCTGGAAGGGGCCGGACGGCCCCTTCTTTGCGTGCGCGGCATTTTTTCAGGCACGCAAGAGCCAGCCGCATCACCGCGATCGGGCCGCGGGCGACGCCGCCTGGTCGACCGGGACAACGGCTGCGCACAAACATGCCCGATGCGGCCGTTACGGCCTTGGGCCGCCTTCCAATTTGCACAATCGGGGTGACAATGGGACGAGTGCCGCCTTGGAGGATTCGTTGATGCGCAAATTGCTGGCCGTCGCGCTGGTCTCGTTGGCAATCGCAGCCCTGATGCCGCTCGGCACCGCGGTGCCTTTGCATGCGCAGGAAGATGCCGGCGGGCTGCGCGGCCTTTTGAACGAACTCCTGCCTGGCCGGAACGGGCAGGACGACACCCAACCCGCAGAAACCGGGGCCACGCAGAGCGGTCCCGAGCGCAGGGTGCCGTTTGCCCGCAAGGACATTCAATTGTCGTTCGCGCCGCTGGTGCGCGAGACCGCGCCGGCCGTCGTCAATGTCTATGCCAAGCAAGTGGTGGCGGCGCGTTCGCCCTTTGCCGGCGACCCGTTTTTCGAACAGTTTTTCGGCCGGCGCATGCCGCCCCGGGTGCAGTCCTCGCTCGGCTCGGGCGTGATCGTCGATCCCTCGGGCCTGATCGTGACCAATTATCACGTCATCGGCGAGGCGGACGACATCAAGGTGGCGCTGTCGGATGGGCGCGAATATGAAAGCGCGATCCTGCTCAAGGATGAATCGCTCGACCTTGCGGTTCTGAAGATCGAGGCTGATGCGGATTTCCCGACCATCGCCATCGGCGATTCCGATGCGCTGGAGGTCGGCGATCTGGTGTTGGCGATCGGCAACCCGTTCGGCGTTGGCCAAACGACGACCAGCGGCATCGTGTCGGCGCTGGCGCGCAACCATATCGGCATCGTCGATTTCGGCTTTTTCATCCAGACGGACGCCGCGATCAATCCGGGCAACTCGGGCGGCGCGCTGATCGACATGGCCGGCCGCCTGGTCGGCATCAATACCGCGATCTACAGCCGTACCGGCGGTTCGATCGGCATCGGTTTCGCCATTCCCTCAAACATGGTGCGCGCCGTCGTGGAAGCCGCTCGGCAGGGCGAGGACCATTTCGAACGGCCGTTCGTGGGGGCGCAGTTCGAGCCCGTCACCGCGCAGATCGCCGAGGCGCTCGGCATGGAGCGACCGGCCGGCGCGCTGGTGGCGGCGGTCGACGCCGAGGGCCCCGCGGCGACCGCGGGGCTCAAGCCCGGCGACGTGGTGCTGGCGCTCAACGGCGCGTCGATCGAGCATGTCGACGCGCTTGGCTACCGTCTGGCCACGCAGCCAATGGGCAGCGCGGTCGCGTTCGACATACTGAGCCAGGGGGCCAGGCGCCAGATCTCGGTGACGCTGGCGCGGGCGCCCGAAGGCAGGGGCGGCGGTCCTGTCGAAATCGACGGCGAGAGCCCGTTTGCCGGCGCCAGGGTGGCCACGCTGTCGCCACGTCTCGCCCAGCGCCTGCGCCTGCCGGCGCGCACGACGGGCGTGGCGATGGTCGAGGTGCCGCGCGGATCGCCTGCGGCCGGGTTCGGGTTCAGGCCGCGCGACATCGTGCGCGAGGTCAACGGTGTGCCGATCGACACGGTCGAGGCTCTCGTCTCCGCGGCGTCTGAAAACACGCGCTGGTGGCGCTTCACCGTCGAACGCGACGGCCAGTTGCTGCGCCAGATGCTGCGTTACTGACGGGTGGTGCGTACCGCATGGGGGATCTGTTCCAGGCCGACGAGGCACCGAAACGCGAGCCGGCCCGCCCGCTCGCTGACCGGCTGCGGCCGCAGAAACTTGCCGATGTCGTCGGTCAGGAGCACCTGACCGGTCCGGACGGCGCGCTGACGCGGTTGATCCGCTCGGGCTCGCTGGGGTCGATGATCTTCTGGGGGCCGCCCGGAACCGGCAAGACCACCGTGGCGCGCCTGCTTGCGGGCGAGACCGGTCTCGCCTTCGAGCAGATATCGGCGATCTTTTCCGGCGTCGCCGATCTCAAGAAGGTGTTCGAGGCGGCGCGGCTGCGGCGTGCCAATGGTCATCAGACCTTGTTGTTCGTCGACGAAATCCACCGCTTCAACCGCGCCCAGCAGGATTCCTTCCTGCCGGTGATGGAGGACGGCACGGTGATCCTCGTTGGCGCGACGACGGAAAACCCGTCCTTCGAACTCAACGCCGCGTTGTTGTCGCGGGCAAGGGTTCTGGTTTTCAAGGCGCTCGACGCCCAGGCTCTGGAGCTTCTTCTGACACGAGCCGAGGAGACCGAGGGACGACCGTTGCCGCTCGATGAGGAGGCGCGCGCCGTGCTGACGCGGATGGCCGACGGCGATGGCCGTGCGGTGCTGACGCTTGCCGAGGAGATCTGGCGCGCGGCGGGCACGGACGAGGTGTTCGACGCGACTGCCTTGCAGGAGATCGTCCAGCGCCGCGCTCCGATCTACGACAAAGGCCAGGACGGGCATTACAATCTGATTTCCGCCCTGCATAAATCGGTGCGCGGCTCCGATCCCGACGCCTCCCTTTATTATCTCGCGCGCATGTTCGATGCCGGCGAGGACCCGCTTTATATCGGCCGGCGGCTGGTGCGTATGGCAAGCGAGGATATCGGCCTGGCCGACCCCCAAGCGCTCGTCGTCGCCAATGCCGCAAAGGACGCCTATGATTATCTCGGTTCGCCCGAGGGCGAACTGGCCTTGGCCGAGGCCTGCGTCTATCTGGCCACCGCGCCGAAATCGAACGCCGTCTATACCGCCTTCAAGGCGGCGATGCGCGACGCCAGGCAGCACGGCTCGCTGATGCCGCCCAAGCATATCTTGAACGCGCCGACCAAGCTGATGAAGGCGGAGAGCTATGGCGGCGGCTATCTCTACGACCATGACCAGGACGACGCGTTCTCCGGCCAGGACTATTTTCCCGAACGTATGGGGCGCCAGACCTATTACGACCCGCCCGAGCGCGGCTTCGAGCGCGATATCCGCAAACGGCTCGACTACTGGGCCAAGCTGCGTCGGGACCGTTCGGGCGGATGAACGGACGCGACGCCGACACCGCCGGATCCGGTCGCCGCGGCGACAAGATCGGCGATGTCGACCTCGTGCTGATCGATTCCATCACCCAGATCGTGCCCGAGGACGCCGGCAAGGTGGTGGTGACCGGCTCGCATGGCGGCGTCAGCGCGGCCCGCTTCGCGGCGGCGGTCGCAGCCAGGCTCTACGTCTTCAACGATGCCGGCATCGGCAAGCAGCGGGCCGGCATTGCCGGGCTCGACCGGCTGGCGCGCGCAGGTATTGCCGCCTGCGCGGTCGCCCACGATACGGCGCGCATCGGCGAGGCAGACGATAGTCTGGCCGGCGGCGTCGTCTCGGCCGTCAATCGGCCGGCCGCCGCGCTCGGTCTGCAAGTCGGCGCTCGCCTGCGCGACCAGCTGGCGGCGCTCCGTCGGTAAGGGGCTTGCGGGCCGCTTGACCGGGATCAAGGACCGAAGCCGCGAAGGCTGCGAATATGACGCGGTTTTCGGAGAACGTGCCTTGGCCTACCGAACGTTGATCACCGCCCTGCCTGTCGTCGGCGCGCTGGCGCTGCCTGCGGCGGCCCAATCCACCGATCCGGCGTGGCTGGACGAGATCACGCGTGCCATCGCCGCCGAAAAACAGTGCGAAGTCGCCTATTTCATTGCCGCGCGCGAATACGAGCTCGGTGGCCGGCAGGTCTTCGAGGCGCGTGTCCAGTGCGTCGACGGCCGTCAGTTCGATGCCTCGCGCACCGGGCCTGACACCGACTTCACCTTCGAGGCTTGCGCGGTGCGGGTCTGCTGACCCTTTCGAGACAAGGAAAGGAACAGTCGCATGCATGTCATCGTCATTTACGGAACCGTCGAGGGCCATACGCGCAAGATCGCGCGCACCGTCTCGGCGACGATCCAGAGCCTCGGTCATCAGGTCACCGTGTTCGATGCCGGCGATCTTGGCGACGCCGATCTTGATCTTGCCGATGCGGTCATCGTCTGCGCGCCGGTCCATATGGGGCAGTTTCCAAGCGCGATCGCGCATTGGCTGAGCGCACACGATACCGCGCTCGCCGGTCTGCCCGGGGCCTTTATTTCGGTCTCGCTTGCCTCCGCGTCGCCGTTTCCGGAGGAACATGCCGAGATTCAGAAGATCACCCAGACGTTTTTCGATCAGACCGGCTGGCATCCGGGGCTGGTGCACCAGGCGGCCGGTGCGCTGCGCTATCCGCGCTACGATTTCCTCAAGCGGCTGTTGATGAAACATATCGCCTATCGCGAGGGCGGGCCGACCGACGTGACCAAGGATCACGAATTCACCAACTGGAACGCGCTCGCCGCCTTCGTGACCGGTTTCATCGAGCACTGCGCCGACGGTCGGGCCGCCGCCAAGCGGCAGGCGGGCTGAGAACGCCGGAGGCGGGGCGTCAGGCGCCCCGCACCGGAGGTCTGGCGGTGCAACAGGTCGTGCGGCCCGATTGACTCCGGGCCGGCGATGGCCAAGGTGTGGCCGCATGAAGGATATCGCCATCATCGCGGCCGGCGGCGCCATCGGCGCGTCGTTGCGCCATTTGACCGGGTTGTTGTTTCTGCGCCTGCTGGGGCCCGGCTTTCCCTGGGCAACGCTGAGCGTCAACATAGTCGGCGGTTTCGCGATGGGGCTGTTCGTCGAACTGCTCGCCCGCCGCGTCGGCGCGCCGCCGGAACTGCGCCTGTTCGTGGCCACCGGGCTTTTGGGTGGCTTCACCACCTTTTCGGCGTTTTCGCTCGAGGTGGCGCTTTTGTGGGAGCGTGGCGCCGTCGGCCTGGCCGCATTCTACATGGCCGCCAGCATGATTGGCGCGGTGGGGGCTCTGTTTTGCGGATTGTGGCTCGCAAGAGCTCTTGCCGGATGATAAGTGCGCGGCTTGAAACGGACATGACCGGCGACAGGCGATGGCGGGCGTAGAGCAGATCACGGTGGAGAGCGGCGAGGCCGGCATGCGGCTCGACCGCTGGTTCAAGGCGCATTTTCCCGGCCTCGGCTTCGGGCAGTTGCAAAAGCTGCTGCGTTCGGGCCAGATCCGCGTCGATGGCGGCCGCGCGAAATCGGACACGCGCGTGGAGCCGGGGCAGGTGGTGCGGGTTCCCCCGCTTGCCGTCGACCGCAAGGGGGAGGCGCCCTTGACGCAGCGCACCATGCGCGACCGCAGCGACGCCGACCTGCTGTCGAAAATGCTTCTCTACGAGGATCCGCAGGTGTTCGTCTTCGACAAGCCGTCCGGCCTGGCGGTGCAGGGCGGCTCGGGCGTGTCGCGCCATCTCGACCAGATGCTGGAGGCCTGGCGCAACAAGAAGGGCGAAAAGCCCAGGCTGGTGCATCGCCTCGATCGCGACACATCGGGCGCGCTGGTGGTGGCGCGCACGCGCCAGGCCGCGATGCGGCTGGCCGAGGCCTTTCGCGGGCGCGACGCCAAAAAGACCTATTGGGCACTGGTCAAGGGCGTGCCGCGCAAGCGCGAGGACCGGATATCGTCCTGGCTTGTCAAGGAACAGACACCGGATGGCGACCGCATGCGGGTTGCCCGGCATGGCGAGGCGGGAGCCGATCACGCGATCTCCCACTACCGGGTCATCGAGCAGGCGGGTATGGCGCTGTCCTGGCTGCAGATGGAACCGTTTACGGGGCGAACCCATCAGTTGCGCGTCCATGCCGCCGCGATCGGCTGCCCGATCATCGGCGATCCGAAATATTTCGAGGCCGACCAGAACTGGGAAATGCCGGGCGGTATCCAGAACCGGCTGCACCTGCATGCGCGCCGGATCGTGATCCCGCATCCGCGCGGTGGCACGATCGACGTAACCGCGCCGCTGCCGCCGCACATGGTGCAGAGCTTCAACCTGCTTGGTTTCGACGAAAACGAGGCGCCGGAGCGATGAGCGGCGCCGCGCAGCCCGTCGAACGGTACGGCGCGATCGATGGCTTCGCGGCCGCATTGATGGTCGTGCTCACCTTTTCGTGGGGGCTGAACGGGGTTGCCGCCAAGTTGGCGGGGGTCGGCTACAGCCCGGTCTTGCTGACGATCCTGCGCTCGGCGATCGGGGCCGCCTGCGTTTACGGCTGGTGTCGTTGGCGCGGCGTGGCGTTGTTCGAACGCGACGGCACGATGTGGCCGGGCATTTTGGCGGGGCTGCTTTTCGGCGGCGAGTTCGTGCTTTTGTTCTGGGGGCTGGACTATACCAGCGTCGCCCGCAGCGCGCTGATGCTCAACACCATGCCGTTCTGGGTGCTGGTCGGCGCGCATTTCCTGCTCGGCGAACGCATGTCGATCATGAAACTGGTTGGCACGGTGCTGGCTTTCGGCGGGGTCGCGCTTGTCTTTTCCGACAAGCTCAGCCTGCCCAGTCCGACCGCGATCCGCGGCGACATCATGTGCCTGGTGGCCGGCGCGTTATGGGGGGCGACGGTGCTGGTGATCCGCAAAAGCAGGCTGGCGACGGCGAGCCCCGAAAAAGTGCTGCTTTACCAGCTTGTCGTGTCGGCGGTGCTGGCGTTACCGCTGCTGGCGGTCTCCGGTCCCGCCCTGCGCGAGGTCACGGCGCTGGCCAGCGCGGCGATGCTGTTCCAGGCGATCTACGTCGTTGCGTTCACCTATCTGGTCTTCTTCTGGCTGGTGCGGCGCTATCCGGCGGGCGGGTTGACCAGTTTTGCCTTCCTGACGCCGGTTTTTGGCGTCATGTTGGGCGGGCTGCTGCTCGGCGAGCCGCTGTCGGCGCGCATCGTGGCCGCGCTTGCGCTGATCGCGGTCGGCATCGTGCTTGCCAACCGGCCGCCGCGGCGCCGGCCGCGCGGCTGAACCGCCGCCATTCTTCCCTTTCTGCCGATGGACAACCTCATGCGCGACATACTCAACGATCTGAACGACCAACGTGGGCTGGCCGGCCCCGATCCGATGAAGCGGGCGCAGGAAAAGATGCGCCAGCCCTTGCCGAAACGCTTCTACAAGCAGGCCACCGCTTCCGTCGGCGAGAGTGGCCATGAGGTACGGCTCGACGGCAAGCCGGTACGCACGCCGGGTCGGGCGCTGCTTGCGCTGCCCAATGCGGCGGCGGCCGAACTGGTGGCCGGCGAATTTGCCGCCCAGGGCGAGATCATCGACCCGATGACGATGCCGGTGACGCGTATCGCCAATACGGTGATCGACGGCGTGGCGCACGATACGCAGGCGGTGCTCGAGGATATTCTGCGTTTCGCCGCCTCGGATCTGGTGTGTTACCGCGCCGACACCCCGGAACGGCTGGCCGCGTTGCAGGCCGAGGCCTGGGACCCGGTGCTCGACTGGGCGCTGACGCGGCTGGGCGCGCGTTTCGTGCTTGCCGAGGGGGTGATGCATGTCGAGCAGCCGCGCGAGTCGATCGCCGCGGTCGGCGTCCATCTGCGCGCACGCAGCGACCCCTTCCGGCTCGCCTGCCTGCACGTGATGACCACGCTGACCGGATCGGCGCTGATCGCCCTGGCGCTGGAGGACGGTGCTGTCGATCTCGATCGGGCCTGGGCAAGCGCGCATGTCGACGAGGACTGGAACATCGCCCAGTGGGGCGAGGATGCCGAGGCGGCGCGCAAGCGCACGATGCGCTTTGCCGACATCGTTGCCGCCCACGCGCTTATGGCGACACTCGACTGAACGGGCGACGGCGCCGCCCTTTTTCAGCCGCCGCCGCCGAACATGCGGTAGAGCGCCTGCGCGATTTCCCCTTCCAGCGGGAAAGACAGCATGCCCATGACCGAATAGCCCAAAAGCCAAGGCATCAGGTAGAAGCGGATCATGTAGAAGAACCAGGCGACGAACACCGGCACCAGCGGATCAAGCAGAAAAGACGGCGTGATCGGGCGGAACAGGCGCAAGATCGGGTTGGTCGCCCGCACGAAGAATTTCATGAAAAAGAAATCGGAATCCTCGGGCAAAAAGACGTTCATCGCCGCCCGCCCGATCAGCGTCCACATGACGATGCCGAGCAGGTAGTCGATCACGATCACCCAGAGGGGAAAGGCCGCGAATGTGTGGTCCATGCCGGGAGGGTCCGTTGCGCGAAAACGCGGGGACGGGATTGACGCCCGTCCCCGCGCGCAGTGTGCTCCAAGTCAATGCTTGGCCGCAAGAATGGCCGGTCCGGTCGGCACCCGGGTTTCGTCCACCATGCGTTGGGTTTCCTCGTCCGGCGCCGGTGTCAGCAAGGTGACGACGACCATGGCGACGAGGCTGGTCGCCATGCCGACGATGCCGAAACGCAGATGGTCGAGCCCCATCCACGGCGTGCCGCCGGTATAGACGTAGTAGAGATAGGCCGAGCCGGCGGTGAAGCCGAAGACCATGCCTGCGATCGCGCCGGCCGTGTTGGCCCGTTTCCACCATACGCCGAGCGCCAGTGGGAAAAACAGGCCCGAGGCCGCGAAGCAGAACGCCCAGGCCACAGCTCCCAGAATGCCGGTCAACTGCAGCGAGGCGATCAAGGCCGCCGCGGCGCCGATGACGAGCAGGAGCACGCGTGCCACGATCAGCCGGACGGCGGTGTCCGCTTTCGGGTCGATGATCTTGTAGTAAAGATCGTGGCTGAGCGCGTTGGCGATCGCCAGAAGCAGGCCGTCGGCGGTCGACATCGCGGCTGCCATGCCGCCGGCCGCGACGAGGCCGGAAATGACATAGGGCAGGCCGGCAATTTCCGGAGTCGCCAAGACGACGATGTCGGGTCGCATGAAGAACTCGTTCAATTGCAGGATGCCGTCGCCGTTCTGATCGACGACGGCCAGGAAGCCGACATCGGACCAGTTCTGGATCCAGGCCAGGTTCTGCACCTCCTCGATCGACTTGCCGATGATCGCGGTCGGCAGGCTGGGATCGAGCAATTGCAGCTTTGTCAGCGTGGCGAGGGCCGGTGCGGTGAAGTAGAGCAGAAAGATGAACAGCAGCGACCAGGCCACCGACTTGCGCGCCGCCCGCACGGACGGCGTCGTGAAGTAACGCATGAGGATGTGCGGCAGCGACGCGGTACCGGCCATCATGCACAAGGCCAGCGTGACGAATTTCCACTGCGCCAGATCGCCGACCGGTCCGGTATGGGGCGTGGTCAGCACCGACAGGCCAGGTATGGCCTCAGCCGGCGGATTGAGACCGTATTGCGCTTCGAACTGGGCCATGCCGGCCGCCGCCTCGCCATAGGTGAAGTGCGGAATGATGCCGAAACCCTGCGCGTTCGACATCCAGATCACCGGCACCAGATAGGCGATGATGAGCACGATGTATTGCGCCACCTGCGTCCAGGTCACGGCGCGCATGCCGCCGAGCATGGAGCACAGGAGAATACCGAGCAGGCCGAACCACACGCCGTAGGAGAACGGGATGTGCAGGGCGCGCGCGGCGATCGTGCCGGTGGCGTTGATCTGTGCCGTGACATAGGTGAACGACGCCACCACGAGCACCACGACCGCGCAGAAGCGGGCGAGATTGCCGCCGTAGCGCGTGCCGACGAAGTCGGGCACGGTGTAGCAGCCGAATTTGCGCAGATAAGGCGCCATCAGCGAGTTGACGAGCACGTAGCCGCCGGTCCAGCCGACGATGAAGGCCATATAGCCGTAGCCGCCGAAATAGACGCCGCCGGCCAGCGCCACGAAGGACGCGCCCGACATCCAGTCGGCCGCCGTGGCCATGCCGTTATAGACCGCCGGAACCTGACGGCCTGCGACGTAATAGGCGTCGACTTCCATCGTGCGCGACAGCCAGCCGATCAGCGCGTAGATGGCGATGGTGAAGGCGACGAACAGGATGCCGATCGTGTCGGCGCCAACGCCCATTTGCTCGAGGATCGCCATCAGGATGATGAAGGCGATGAAGCCGCCGGTGTAGATCCCGTAGACGCGGCCGATATTGTCGAGAAAAGCCCCTTTGATCATGGCCATGATACGTCTCCTAGTCGTCGGCAACGCCGAATTCTTCGTCGATCTGGTCCTGGCGCCAGTTCTGGAAGAAGATGAGAACAACGAAGGCGATCAGCGAGCCTTGGGCGATCATGTAGTAGCCAAGTGGAAAGCCCAGGAAGGTGACGCTGTTGAGCGAGCTGACGAACCAGGGGATCACCAGTGAGAAGAAGAACCAGAGCACGAGAACGACGATCGTCAGGCTTCTGGTTTTCGACCAATAGCGATCCCGGGCTTCGTCGCTCAATTGAGCGTGTTCGCCGGACATGGTTATTTCCCTCCCTACATTGTGCTGGAAGCATTTGCCGCCAGCGGCCACATCACCGATTCCTGGTAGGGAATCGCACTGATGATCGGACAGGATCATCTATCGGCCCGACAATGGGAATTGAGACATTGGTCGTATCAAGAGGTTGCAAGGGGTGGTTTTGTTGAGCGCTAAACTAGTATCCGGCCTGGCGCTTCTGCGCCAATTCGCGTCACGCCTGACGGTGCGGCGCGACACGGCGCCGATCGACAGCGTCGAGGCGCTGTACGGCTTCGTCAGCACGCGCGCCGCCTTCGTCGCGCAGAAGAAGCTCTACGGCTATCTCAAGGCGCGTATGGGCACGCGTTATCCGTCGATGTTCGAGGATGAGGCGTTCGTGGCCTCGGTCAATATCGCCAAGATGCACGTGTTTGCCGCGGCGCTTTCCGATCTCGCCGTGCATGCGGTTGCACGCGTCGGCGCGGGATCGGCCTTGGACGATGCGTGCAGGCACGGCCTGGCCCAGCGCTGCTTTCGCGCCGGCCTGGCCGACAACGCCGCCGAAATGCGCGACGAAGCGACCCTGGCCGCATGGCTGACGGCATTCGATGCACGGCTCGAGGGCGTACAGTGGGCGAACCTGGTGGCCGGCGGCGATGCGTTTAGCGAAAGCCCCAGGGCGCTGCTGCACTGGGCGCCGATCGCCGACCGGCTCAAGCGCTACGATGCCGAGATCGTCGAAAATTCGATCCGGTTCGCCTGGATCGAGATCCGGCGCGACCTGGCACGGCGTCTCGACGCCCGCGCCGTTGCGGCGGACGCCGCGCTAGAGAGTGGTTAGAAACCCTTCCGCCTCGGCTTCGGCGCGGCCCAATTCGAGATTGACGCTGTTCTGTGAGCCGTAGAGAAAGCCGATGTCGCGGTCGAGCTGGCTGATCTGTGCGCGGATCGCGGCGTCTTTGGCGGGATCCTTGCCGAGCGAGGCCGTCAGTTCGCGGCGTTCGTTTTCCTTGCGGGAAATGTCGCTCTGGATGCTGTCGCGCCGGGCACGCGCCTCGTGGACACGTTTTCCGAGCTGATAGCCCTGTGTGAACAGCCCGTCCAGTTGTGGCGGGCAGACATTGGCGTAGCTCTTGCCCTCGGACCCCACCCGGACGGCGTTTTGCGGCGTGCAGTAGCGGATCAGGCCGGCTTCGCGCCCTGCCAGCCAGGCCGACTGGTCGGGTTCGATGCCGATGCGCTGGCAGGCCTTGGCGTGTTTGAGAATGTAGTCGGTGGTGCGGCCGGCTGCCCCGTCGGTCTCACCGACGATGCGCCAGTCGGCGACGGCGCATTCCTCTTTGCTCATCGTCTGACACGAGGCGACGACAATCGCCAGCACGCCCAAGACCGATCCGCTCACCGCCAAGCGCGCTGTCGCCCTCATGTCCGTCCCCCTCGCGGATGTTCAAGACGCCCAGTTAGAGAGTTTGTGCCCATGCCGACAATGCGCCGCCCCGTTTTATGTCGTGTTTCCACAACGCAGAAAGCCCCGCGGCGTGGCCGCGGGGCTTTCGCGATGTCGGCAATCGCGCTGTTCGGGCCGATCAGACCGAATAATACATATCGAACTCGACCGGATGCGGCGTCATCTCGTAGCGCAGCACCTCGTGCATCTTGAGTTCGATATAGGCGTCGATCTGGTCGTCGTCGAACACGCCGCCGGCCTTCAGGAAGGCGCGGTCCTTGTCGAGGCTGGCAAGCGCCTCGCGCAGCGACGTGGCGACCGTCGGCACGCGCTTCAATTCCTTCGGCGGCAGATCGTAGAGATCCTTGTCCATGGCCTGGCCGGGATGGATCTTGTTCTTGATGCCGTCGAGCCCGGCCATCAGCATGGCAGCGAAGGACAGGTAGGGGTTGGCGGCCGGATCGGGGAACCGGACCTCGACGCGCTTTGCCTTCGGCGAGGTGCTGAAGGGGATTCGGCAAGAGGCGGAGCGGTTGCGGGCCGAATAGGCCAAGAGCACCGGTGCCTCGAAGCCGGGAACCAGGCGCTTGTAGGAGTTGGTCGAGGGGTTGGCGAAGGCGTTGATCGCCTTGGCGTGCTTGATGATGCCGCCAATGTAGAACAGGCAGCTTTCGGACAGGCCGGCATATTCGTTGCCGGCGAAGGTCGGCTTGCCGTCCTTCCAGATCGACTGGTGCACATGCATGCCCGAGCCGTTGTCGCCATAGACGGGCTTGGGCATGAAGGTTGCGGTCTTGCCATAGGCGTTGGCGACCTGGTGAATGACGTATTTATAGATCTGCAACTTGTCGGCGTTGCGGGTCAGCGTGTCGAACTTGATGCCGAGCTCGTGCTGGGCGGCGCCGACCTCGTGGTGGTGCTTTTCGACCACGACGCCCATTTCGGCCATCACGGTCAGCATTTCCGAGCGCATGTCCTGCAGCGAATCGACCGGCGGCACCGGGAAATAGCCGCCCTTGACGCGCGGGCGGTGGCCGAGATTGCCGGTTTCGTAATGGGTGTCGTCGTTGGACGGCAGTTCGGTCGAATCGAGCACGAAACCGGTATTGTAGGGGTCGGCCTTGTACTTGACGTCGTCGAAGACGAAGAACTCGGCTTCCGGGCCGACATAGCAGGTGTCGCCGACGCCCTCGGACTTCAGATAGGCTTCCGCCTTCTTGGCCGTGGTGCGCGGATCGCGATTATAGGCCTCGCCCGACACAGGATCGAGGATGTCGCACAGAAGCACCATCGTGGACTGGGCGAAAAAGGGGTCCATATGGGCGGTTTCGGTGTCCGGCATCAGCACCATGTCGGATTCGTTGATCGCCTTCCAGCCGCCGATGGAGGAGCCGTCGAACATGACGCCGTCGGCGAACATGTCCTCGTCGACCGCCGCCACGTCCATCGTGACGTGCTGCATCTTGCCCTTGGGGTCGCTGAAGCGCAGATCGACGAACTTCACGTCGTTGTCCTTGATCTGCTTAAGGATTTCATTGGCTGTCGTCATGGTCTCTCTTTCCCTGTCTGACGTGTGACATGCCTTGCGGGCAATTTGTGATGAGCGGTCGGCGTTCTTTCGCAAACGGAGACAGCGCCCGATTTCTTGTCAAAGCCGCTTTGCCTGAAAAATCGGCCTGAACCCGGTGCGGCCGCTCTAGATCGCCTCGACGCCGGTTTCGCCGGTGCGGATGCGCACGACTTCCTCGACGCTGGAGACGAAAATCTTGCCGTCTCCGATCCGTCCGGTCTGCGCGGCCTTGCGAATCGCCTCGATCGCCGCCTCGACCGCATCGTCGGACAGCACGATCTCGACCTTCACCTTCGGCAGGAAGTCGACGACGTATTCGGCGCCGCGATAGAGTTCGGTATGGCCTTTCTGGCGTCCGAAACCCTTGGCTTCGGTGACGGTGATGCCTTGCAGGCCCACGTCCTGAAGCGCTTCCTTCACCTCGTCGAGTTTGAACGGCTTGATGATCGCCTCGATCTTTTTCATCTAGGTTTCGGCCTCCGCTGGCATCGATGTCGGGTGGTTTTCCCGCGCTGCGACCTCATAAGCATGAACCGTGCCAGTTCGGTTCATGGCCGAGAGACGGACCTCGCCATCGTCCCGGTCGCCCAAAATCGGGGATTTGCGCGGCTCGGGTACCGGTTTGGCGAGGCACAGGGCGGCGGGCTGTGCGCGGGCATCATGCGGCGTGATTAATTCGTGTGCAACCGGCACAAAAAAACGGCAGACGATGCCGTGGCGGGGGCACGCTCCGCCGGATAATGTGGCCGCGAACAGGGAGGTGCGCGGTGAGCGACGAATTGCTGACACCGGGCCAGATGGCCGAAGCAGACCGCCTGGCGATCGAAGGCGGACCGCTCGACGGCTACGGGCTTATGCTCAATGCCGGGCGCGCGGTGGCCGCCGCGGTGCTGGCGCGTTTCCCGCAGGCCCGCCATGCCCATATTCTGTGCGGGCCCGGCAATAATGGCGGCGACGGGCTGGTGGCGGCGCGGTTTCTGCGCGCGGCGGGAATGGCGGTCTCTGCCTATCTCGGGCCGCCGCCGCGCGAGGGCGGCGACGCGGCGCGCGCACTTGCCGATTTTTGCGATACGGTGCGGCCGCTGGAGGCGTTTTGCGCCACGTCGGACGATGTCGTCGTGGACGCGCTGTTCGGCGCCGGCCTCGCCCGGCCGCTCGATGGCATTTTTGCCGCGCTGGTCGACAGGGTGCGGCAGTCGGAGGCGCCCGTGGTGGCCGTCGATCTGCCTTCGGGTGTATCCGGGCAAAGCGGAGCCGTGCTGGGTGCGGCGGTGGCCGCGCGGCACACCGTCACCTTTTTCCGGCGCAAGCCCGGCCATCTGCTTTTTCCCGGTCGCGGGCTCTGCGGTACCGTCGAACTCGTCGATATCGGCATTCCGCGCCGGGTGCTGGCCGAGATCGGCGTCGACCTGTTCGAAAACACGCCGCGCCTGTGGCTGGACGCCTTGCCGGTCCCGGATTCGCAGCGGCACAAATACAGGCGCGGCCATGCCGGCGTCTTTTCCGGTGGCCCGTCGGCAACCGGTGCGGCCAGGCTTGCGGCGATGGCGGCGGCACGATCGGGCGCCGGTGCGGTCACGCTTCTGTCGCCGGCCTCGGCGCTGCAGGTCAATGCCGCGCATCTGACGTCGATCATGCTGCGGCGCGCCGACGATCCCGACGATGTCGCCGCCTTCATCGCCGCACGCAAATTGTCGGCGCTAGCGATCGGGCCAGCCTTCGGGGTCGGCGAAAAATGCCGCGTTTTCGTGGCCATGGCGGCAGGACTGCGACGCGAAAGCGGGCTGGGCCTTGTTCTCGACGCGGATGCGCTGACCTCGTTTGAGGACGAGCCGGAAACGCTGTTTGCCGGCTTGCATACCGACGGGGGCGGGCAGGCGGGGCCCGTGGTGCTGACGCCTCACGAAGGCGAGTTCGCCCGCCTGTTTCCCGATCTCGGCGCGGATGGCGGCCTTTCGAAGGTTGAACGCGCCCGCCGGGCGGCCGCGCGCGCCGGCGCGACCGTGGTGCTGAAGGGGGCCGACAGCGTGATCGCCGCGCGGGGCGGGCGGGCGGCAATCAGCGTGCATGCCAGTCCCTATCTCGCCACCGCCGGGTCCGGCGACGTGCTGACCGGCCTGATTGCGGGCCTGCTTGCCCAGGGCGTGCCCGGGTTCGAGGCCGCGGCGGCGGCCGTGTGGCTGCATGGCGACGCCGGCCTGCGCCTGGGAGCGGGGCTGGTGGCCGAGGATCTGCCGGGCACGATCCCCGCCGTGCTGGCGGGCTTGTCGGCGGCCGATGACAGCGTTTCGTGAGGGGGCGGCGAGCCGCTCCCCAAACGCGCAAATCATTGTCGCCCCTTCGCCTCCGACCGTTGCGTCGCTGCGCGATATGGGCGCCGCCGTCAGCGGCCGGCCCGGTAAAAGACCGTCGGTTCGATGCCGGCCTCGCGCGCGATCGCATAGGCGAGATAGCTCGCGTCGGGATCGTCGCCCATGCCGAGCGAGCCCTGGGGCATGCCGGGCACGGCTATGCCGGCGATTTCCGGCTTTTCGGTCAGGAGTTTGTCCACGGCTTCCAGCGGCACGTGACCTTCGATAAAATAGCCGTCGATGGCGGCGGTGTGGCAGGCCTGCATCGTGTCGGGCACCCCGGCCTGTTTCTTGACCTGATCGAGATCCTCGACGTCGTGCATCCTTATTTCAAAGCCGGCTTTTTCGACCGCGTCGGCCCAAGCCTGGCAACAGCCGCACCAAGGGGATTTCCATACGGTGATGGTGCCGCGCTCGGCCGCGACGGCCGCGTGCGACGTCAGGGCCAGAACAAGCGTCGAAGCAAACATGAAGGTTCGGGGCAGGGGCAAAGGCGGTCTCCTCGAATGGGGCGGTTGGCGCATACCGGGTCGGTGGCGTGCGACGATGACATGAATCCTGAGGCTTCCGGTAGCTGGAAGGTCAACCCCGGTCTTGTGTGGGATGGCGCCAAACCAGCGGCCTGACGCGCGCGTGGTGGGTCCAATGCGATACTGGACTTTGCCTGCCGGCCCGCCCATGATCCGATTTTGGGCCAAACAGCGGGAGGCAGGATGCTGAGGGTAGAGAAGGTCGCGATCGCGTCGATCTACGTGCCGACCGCGCGGCGCAAGACCCTGCATCCCGATACGGTGCGCCATCTTGCCGAGGATATTCTGGAAAACGGCATGAAAGTGCCGATCCAGGTCCGCCACGACGGCAAGCGCCACGTGCTGGTCGAGGGGCTGCACCGGTTGGAAGCGGCGAAATGGCTCGGCGAAATCGAGATCGACGCTTATTTCGTCCAGGCGCGCAAGCACTGACGCACCGCCGGTGATGCCGTCAACTGCACGATGGGGCGAAAACCGGGAGGCGGGATGACGATGAACGGCACCGCACGCATGGAGCAGCGGGAGGTCGAGGGGCTTGCCGAGCGGATCTGCGTCGCGCTGGAGACCGGCCGGCAGATCGCGCCGGTGTCGGAAACCCGGCCCGACTTGGAACTTGAGGACGCCTATCGCGTCTCGGGCGCGATCGCGGCACGGCGGGCAAGGCGCGGGGAACGCATTGCCGGCTGGAAGATCGGTTTCACCAACCGCACGATCTGGTCCGAATATGGCATCTTCGCCCCGATCTGGGGCCCGGTCTATGACTGCACGCTCGGTCCGGCCGGGACGCCGAGGGCGCCAACCGAGGCCGCGGCGATGACCATGCCCGAACCGCGCATCGAACCCGAGATCGTTTTTCGGCTGAAAAGCGCGCCGCGTAAGGGTATGCATGAGGCAGCGCTGTTTTCGTGCATCGAGGCGGTCGGGCACGGTTTCGAGATCGTGCAGTCGGTCTTTCCCGGCTGGCGGTTTCGCCCGGCCGATACGGTCGCGGCCTGCGCGCTGCACGGGCGCCTCCTTGTTGGGCCGATGCTGCCGGTCAGCGCGCGGCCGGTCGGCGAATGGCTGCAAGGACTGCGCGATTTCACCCTCTCCCTGATGCGCGACGGCGAGGTGGTGGAGCGCGGCGAGGGCGAAAACGTGCTTGGCGGGCCGGTCTCGGCGCTCAGGCATTTTGTCGAGGGTTTTGACCCGCAGCCGTTTGGCCGCAAACTTGAGGCCGGCGACGTGGTCGCGACCGGCACGGTCACGCGCGCTGTGCCGATCGCCGCCGGCCAGCATTGGAGCACCTCCGTACTCGGCCTGCCGATCGCTGGTCTCGGCGTGACGATCGCCTGAGCGTTAAGCAATGTGACGGCGATGTCTTTGCCCGGCCACCGGTTCGTCACCAATCGGACATTGGGCCGTCACCTTGGCCGCCTAGACGATGGGCGCGGGCTTGAAGATTCGGAGACGGACATGCTGCAGGACGAAGCTACACTCGATGAATTGCTGAACGATCCGATCATCCTGATGATGATGAGAAGCGACGGCGTCTCGCCCGGCGAGATCAGGCGCCTGGCCGACAAGGTGCATATGCGCGCCCACAAGTCCGGCCGGACCGCGCGGACCTTTGCCGACGGGGCTGTCAGCGCGGTGGGTGCGGGCCCGCTGCGGCTTTGCGCCTGAGGCGCGGCCGCGGCCTTGTCGGCAATCCGCTTCGCGTCGAGGCGCGGACATGGTAAAAATTCGATTCAAACTTTCTTGGTTTTTTTGAACGAGGATCGACGCTGGTTTGGTCAAACGGCGCGCGATGCGCCGTCACCCTGTTTTGTCCCGCGTACAGGTCTCCATGCGTTCGCCCGCCATCGCCGCCCTTGTTTTCGTTTGTCTCGCGCTTGCCGCCTGCACGACCGGTCCCGGCCTCGACGCCTTGAACAGCGTCGGCCCGTCGCCGGAAACGACGAGTTCCATCGTCAGGCCGTCGGCCGTCGTGCCGGAAGGCGATGGCGACGGACTGGTCGTCGAGCAGGGTGATGTCGGCGTGACGGCGCTTGCCGAGCCCGACATCGTCACCGCGGCGGCGGCCGAGAAGGTGGCCCTGATCGCGCCAGCCAAACCGGCCAGCCGGCCCACGCCCCCGGCCGCCGGCCGCAAGGTGATGCGCCAGCGTTTCGGCGACGCCCATCCGATCAATTTCGGCAAGGTCACGCCCGACGACCATGCCGTGCACGGTGTCGACGTATCGCGCTGGCAGGGCGATATCGACTGGGTCAAGCTGCGCGGGCAGGGGGCCAATTTCGCCTGGATCAAGGCCACGGATGGCGGTGACCATCTCGATCCGCTGTTCAAGAAGAATTGGCGTGCGGCCAAGGCCGCCGGCATCCCGCGCGGGGCATACCATTTTTTCTATTGGTGCCGTTCCGCCTCCTCGCAGGCCGATTGGTTCATCCGCAACGTGCCGAAGGAAAAGGGCGCGTTGCCGCCGGTCCTGGACGTGGAGTGGAACCATCTGTCGGCCTGCAAGAAGCGCCCGTCCCGAGAAATCGTGCTCGAAAAAATGCGGGTCTTTCTCGATCGGCTCGAGAAACATTACGGCCAGCGGCCGGTGATCTATACCGCACCCGATTTTTACGCCGACAATTTGAAGGGTGCTTTCCCCGACCACCCGTTCTGGCTGCGCTCAGTGGCGGCCCATCCCTCAAAGGTCTATCCGGGCCGCAAATGGCTGTTTTGGCAGTATTCGGGCTCGGGCCTGTCGCAGGGTGTCGACGGCCGCATCGACCTGAACGTGTTTCGCGGCGATGCCGGCGAATGGCGCAAATGGCTGGGGCGCGCGGCCGGATAGGCCCGGCCGGCGTATCCCGCACGGGTTTTGCCGGTCTTCATTCGAGCGTGCGCGCAACGCTACCCCATGTGGTAAAGCGGCGTCAGGCGAACACAATATTGTGTGGACCAACGGTTGTTTATGGCGTTCGGTGAACGATCGACCTATCTCAGCCGCAGACCTTGCAACCAATTCCAGGAGCCAACGCATGTCGGACACCACCGCCTACACCCCGCCGAAAGTCTGGACGTGGGACAAGGAAAACGGCGGCACGTTCGCCTCGATCAACAGGCCGATCGCCGGTGCGACGCACGACAAGGACTTGCCGGTCGGCAAGCACCCGCTGCAGCTCTATTCGCTGGCCACGCCCAACGGCGTGAAAGTAACGATCATGCTCGAGGAACTTTTGGCGCTCGGCCACGCCGGCGCGGAATACGACGCCTGGCTGATTCGCATCGGCGAAGGCGACCAATTCGGCTCGGGTTTCGTGGAGGTTAATCCGAACTCCAAAATTCCCGCGCTGATGGATCGCAGCGGCGCGGAGCCGGTGCGGGTGTTCGAATCCGGCTCGATCCTGTTCTATCTGGCCGAAAAGTTCGGCGCGTTCCTGCCGAGCGCGCAGCCGGCGCGCACCGAATGTCTGAACTGGCTGTTCTGGCAGATGGGCTCGGCGCCGTATCTCGGCGGCGGTTTCGGCCATTTTTTCGCCTACGCGCCGGAAAAATGGGAGTACCCGATCAATCGCTTCGCCATGGAGGTCAAGCGCCAGCTCGACGTGCTTGACCGGCGGCTGGCGGAGGCCGACTATCTGGCCGGCGACACCTACACGATTGCCGACATGGCGGTCTGGCCCTGGTATGGCGGGCTGGTGAAGGGCTGGAACTACGGTGCGGGCGAGTTTCTGGCGGTGCACGAATACAAGAACGTCATCCGCTGGGCCGACCAGATCCATGCGCGCGAGGCGGTCAAGCGCGGGCGCATGGTCAACCGCACGTCCGGCGACCCGGCCGGACAGCTGCACGAGCGGCACGACGCGTCCGATTTCGATACGATGACGCAGGACAAGCAAGCCGCCGAATAGCCGCTTTGCCGGCGGGGCGGGGTGCCTCGATCGCGCCGCCCGGCGCCGTTTTCATGCGGGCGGCTATCTTCTCCACATGACGGTCGTGGCAATGCGCGCGCCGTTAGCCGGCGTCGCGCGGGCGCCGACATGGTATGGCGGCGGACGCTGCGTCGCGTCTTCTCCTCGTCCTCCCTGGCTTCACCGGGGCGCTTGGCCCGGGCCGCAAGTCGGGGACCGGTCATAGCGGGCCGGTCTGCAACCAGAGCCGGTTCTCGACGCACCGGCGCCGTGTCACCTTCGGAAAATAAACAAAATGAAATTTCAAGTTTGCGCATTTGGGATATACAACCCGAAATGTATTGTCTGCAATTTCTGATCGTGAATAGTGGTGTGTGCACCTATAAATTATGCTGTCATGCACACGTCCAGAAAACCCGATGAGCGCGACAAGCAGATGGGACGGGTTCTCGCGCACCATCGCAAGGCCGCAGGCCAGTCCCAGGCCGAACTTGCGCGGCAGCTTGGCCTGTCCGGACAGCAGGTCGGAAAATATGAACGCGGGGAAAGCCGGATACCGGCCGGCCGATTCGAGGAGGCGATGGCGATCCTCGGAGCCCAAGAGGCCGCGCCGGACGGTTTTGGCGAGGAAGGGCGACCTTATAGAGTGTCGGACAACGCCAGGGCCGACGTGCTGAGGTTGCTCGACCGGCTTCGTTCCGATCTCGAGACGTGCATCGAACAGGTAAAACGGCTTTGACCCGGCCGGCTGCGCGGGCTTCGCTCGCGGGGCGCGCCGATGGGACAGCGTTGCCGCCCGTCGCCGGTCCCGTGTCGCGACGGGACGGTCGAAGGCGACCAGGGACACCCGCGCTTCAACCGCCGCTCCCTCAGGCATGCCATTTCAGGGCTTGCTCCGACGGTCTTTACCCGACCGGCCACGCCCGATTAGGCGCACCACCCCGGCTGCCGGCCATTCCATCGCCGGGCAAGGCCTTCGGCGACCAGAATGTCGCCGAGCGAGCGGCCGTCACGGTAGACGGTACGTAGGAGCCGGCCGTAGCGGTCGCGATTTCGGCCGCCGGCGCGGCGCAATTCCATCGGCCCGGCATTCATCAATTGATGCAGACGCCGTTTGGCCTGTTCGCCGAGCATGCGTTCGCGCCGGCAGGCCGGCTCGCCGATCTCCGGCGTGTCGATATCGGCGATGCGCACTTTTTCGCCGGCGATCCAGATGGTGTCGCCGTCGACGATGCAGTCGACCCGTGCACCGGAGCCGCAGATCGGGAAATGGCGGCGGATGGCGGTCGCCCTTTCTTCCGGCGGCTGCCACAGCGCGACCAGGCTGTCGAGCGGGTCGGGGGTGACTTTGTTTAACGCGGGCAGGGCGCCGCTTGCGCTGACGCCAAACGCAACGATTGCCGCGAGTGCGACAAGGCCGTTGAAGTGGCCGAGCATGCGCCTGATGCCGCCGCGCCGGCGGCTCGGCCGTGACGGGCGATGCCGCGCTCTGCGCGTTTTTTTCCGCCAGGGAACAATCTGCGCCATCCGTTCGCACTCCGCTTTTGGGCGGAGTTTGGGATGCGGTGTGCTACCGGCGGGTTAAGGAGGAAGGCGGCAACCTTTCCGTTCCTGCGCCGTCCCGCGAGACGGCTGCGTTCAGGCATCGCTTGCAGGGTCTCTGCGACGCCGCTTCGCGGCGGCTCCGCCCAGGGACGACGGAGGTGGAAGGGAGTGCGGCAAATCGCCAGCGACGCACGCGCTGGCGCGATCTGACAGCCTCAGCTTCCGAATCAAATCGGCCCGGTCTCGCGACCGGGCCGATTTGCTTTCTCTGTCACCGATTCCGGTCGTGGTGCGTCACGAACACCCGGACGTTGACCCGCAGGTGTCGCATTTTTCGCAGGTGCCGTTGCGGACCATGGTGAAATTCTGGCATTCCGAGCACATATTGCCGGTATAGCCCTGCATGATCGCCTTCTGGCGCCGTTCGGCGGTGAGCGCCTTGGCTTCGCCCGCCTGCTTGTGCGCGGCGTCGGAAAAAGCCACGCCGCCCGCGGCCTCTTCCTGCGCACTTTCTTCGATCGCGACCTCGTCGGCGAGTTCCTTGGCGCGCTCCTCATAGTCGCGCTTGAAGGCGGTCGCCTGGTTCTGCAGTTCCGATACGGCCGGCTTGAGTGCCGCCGCCATGGCGGCCGAGGCGATGGCACGCACATTGGTGCCCTGGGCGGTGGGCTGACGCATCGGCCTGTCGCCGCCGCCGGCCTGGCCCTTGGGTTCGCCCGAGCCCGACACCACCTGGAAGGCGGCGCCGCGGGTCAGCCCTTTGGACACCGGCAGCGACCGGCCCTCGGAAATACCCTTGCCGAGCGAGGTGTTGGAAAAGTCCGACGTGTCGACATGGGCAAGGTCGTGGCGGCCGATATAGGACACCGCCAGTTCCCGGAACACGTAGTCGAGGATCGAGGTGGCGTTCTTGATGGCGTCGTTGCCCTGGACCATGCCGGCCGGCTCGAACTTGGTGAAGGTGAAGGCCTCGACATACTCTTCGAGCGGCACGCCATATTGCAGGCCGAGCGAGATGGCGATGGCGAAATTGTTCATCATCGCCCGGAAGGCGGCGCCCTCCTTGTGCATGTCGATGAAGATCTCGCCGAGCCGGCCGTCGTCGAACTCGCCGGTCCTGAGATAGACCTTATGGCCGCCGATCACCGCCTTCTGGGTGTAGCCCTTGCGCCGGTTGGGCAGTTTTTCCCGCTCGCGCACCACTTTCTCGACAATGCGCTCGACGATTTTTTCGGTGACGGCGGCAGCGCGCGCGGCGGCCGGATGCGCCACCAGGGTCTCGATCGCGTCGTCCTCGTCGTCCTCTTCTTCGGCGATCAGCGAGGCATTGAGCGGCTGCGACAGTTTGGAGCCGTCGCGGTAGAGCGCGTTGGCCTTGAGTGCCAGCTTCCATGACAGCATGTAGGCGGCCTTGCAGTCGTCCACCGTCGCGTCGTTGGGCATGTTGATCGTCTTGGAGATCGCGCCCGAGATGAACGGCTGGGCGGCCGCCATCATGCGGATATGGCTTTCCACCGAAAGGTAGCGCTTGCCGACCTTGCCGCACGGATTGGCGCAGTCGAACACCGGCAGGTGCTCGTCCTTGAGATGCGGCGCGCCCTCCAGCGTCATCGCTCCGCAGACATGGATGTTGGCGGCTTCGATCTCCTTCTTGGAAAAGCCGAGCGCCGGCAGCATCTCGAAGGAGAAGTCGTCGAGCTGCGCGTCGGTGAGGCCGAGCCCCTCCTTGCAGAAGGTTTCGCCGAGCGTCCACTTGTTGAACACGAACTTGATGTCGAAGGCGCTCTTGAGCGCGGCATTGAGCGCGGCGATCTGCTCGTCGCCGAAGCCCTTGGCCTTGAGCGTGCCGGGATTGACGCCGGGCGCCTGGTTCAGATTGCCGTGGCCGACCGCATAGGCCTCGATCTCGGCGATCTGCGCCTCGGAATAGCCGAGCGTGCGCAGCGCCTCCGGCACGGCGCGGTTGATGATCTTGAAATAGCCGCCGCCGGCCAGCTTCTTGAACTTCACCAGGGCGAAATCGGGCTCGATGCCGGTGGTGTCGCAATCCATGACGAGACCGATCGTGCCGGTCGGCGCGATCACGGTTGCCTGGGCGTTGCGGTAGCCGTGCTTTTCGCCGAGCTCGAGCGCGCGGTCCCACGCAGCGCGGGCATGCTCCATCAGCGCCGGGTCGGGGCAGTCCTCGGCGACCAGCGGCACCGGGTTGACGGCGAGCTTTTCATAGCCGTCGGCCTCGCCATGCGCTGCGCGGCGATGGTTGCGCATCACGCGCAGCATGGTGTCGGCATTGCGTTCGTAGTCGGGAAAGGCGCCGAGCTCGGCCGCCATCTCGGCCGAGGTGGCATAGGCCACACCGGTCATGATCGCCGTCAGCGCGCCGCAGATGGCGCGGCCTTCCTTGGAATCGTAGGGAATGCCCGAGGTCATCAGCAACCCGCCAATATTGGCGTAGCCGAGGCCGAGCGTGCGGTACTGGTAGGAAAGCCGCGCAATCTCCTTCGACGGGAACTGCGCCATCATCACCGAGATCTCGAGCACCATGGTCCACAGCCGGACCGAATGCTCGTAGGCGGCGATGTCGAACACGCCGTCCTTGCCGCGATAGGCGAGTAGGTTGAGCGAGGCCAGATTGCAGGCCGTGTCGTCGAGGAACATATATTCCGAACACGGGTTCGACGCGCGGATCGGACCGGCCGCCGGCGAGGTGTGCCAGTCGTTCATGGTGGTGTTGAAATGCAGGCCCGGATCGGCCGAGGCCCAGGCGGCGTGGCCGATCTTTTCCCACAGCTCGCCGGCCTTGACGGTGCGAGCGACCTTGCCGTCGGTGCGGCGGATCAGGTCCCAGTCTCCGTCAGCCTCGACCGCACGCAGGAAGTCGTCCTTGAGCGAGACCGAATTGTTGGAATTCTGCCCCGATACCGTCAGGTAGGCTTCCGAATCCCAGTCCGTGTCGTAGGTCGCGAAATCGAGCGCGGCGTAGCCCTGGCGCGCGAACTGGATGACGCGGCGGATATAGTTTTCCGGCACGGCGCTTTTCTTGGCCGCGCGCACCTCGCGCTTGAGCGCGGGGTTCTTGGCCGGGTCGAAGCAGTCGCCATTGTCGGCTTCGCAGTTCACGCAGGCCTTCATGATGGCGTCGAGATGTTTCTTGACAATCTTGGAGCCGGTGACGAGGGAGGCGACCTTCTGCTCCTCTTTCACCTTCCAGTCGATATAGGCCTCGATGTCGGGATGGTCGACGTCGACCACCACCATCTTGGCCGCGCGTCGGGTTGTGCCGCCCGACTTGATCGCGCCAGCGGCGCGGTCGCCGATCTTCAGGAAGCTCATCAGGCCCGACGACTTGCCGCCGCCCGACAGGCTTTCGCCTTCCGAGCGCAGTTGCGAGAAGTTGGAGCCGGTGCCGGAGCCGTATTTGAACAGGCGCGCCTCGCGCACCCACAGATCCATGATGCCGCCCTCGTTGACGAGGTCGTCGCCGACCGACTGGATGAAGCAGGCATGCGGCTGGGGATGCTCGTAGGCGGATTTCGACCGGGTCAGCTTGCCGGTGAAGGGATCGACGTAATGATGGCCCTGGCCGGGGCCGTCGATGCCGTAGGCCCAGTAGAGGCCGGTGTTGAACCATTGCGGCGAGTTGGGCGCCACGCGCTGGGTGGCGAGCATGTAGCACAGCTCGTCCATGAAGGTCTGAGCGTCATCCTCGCTGTCGAAATAGCCGCCCTTCCAGCCCCAGTAGGTCCAGGTGCCGGCAAGACGGGTGAAGACCTGGCGCGCGTCGGTCTCGGAGCCGTAGCGCTCGTCTTCGGGCAGCTCGGCCAAGGCCGCCTCGTCGGCGACCGAGCGCCACAGGAAGGACGGCACGTCGTTTTCCTCGACCCGCTTCAGCCGGGCGGGCACGCCGGCCTTGCGGAAATATTTTTGGGCCAGGATGTCGGCCGCGACCTGGCTGAACTGCGTCGGCACGTCGATGTCGGCGAGCCTGAAGACGACCGAGCCGTCCGGGTTCTTGATCTCGCTCGTGGCCTTGCGAAATTCGATCTCCGCGTAGGCCGAGAGGCCCTGCTTTGTGAAACGACGCTCGATGCGCATCTTGGTCCCTCTAGTCCCTAAATATAGCGCCTTTGTCCACAAGCGTCACGCGCTCGTCCAAAAGGCACAGGTCCGCCTTTCCCGTACGCCCTGTCTTGCGCGCCCGGGTCTCCTTTTGCCGATCCTTGTCCAAGGCCGAGAAGGTGTTCGAAAAGCACCTTCGTGATGGCTCGCAAGGCCGGCGGGTTCCTCGTACTGCCGCTGATCGCGATTCCCCGTCCCAGGGGATTCACACGCTATCTAGTGCCGAGGTTGGGCGCAAACACTAAATATAGTGTTAACAAACAATTTTTGCCACCCCGGCCCGTCGCTTTCAGGTCCCCCTCGGCACGGTTTTTTTCACAGCGTCCACCAGCCCCAAGACCGGGCGGACAGCGGCTCAAACGCACAAAAATCTGGAAAAAGACCGGGCTCGGAACTCTCCGGCCGCGCTCTCAACAAGAGCACATGGCCAATAAAAAGCGACTCGTCCCGCAGCGTCAAGGGTTCGTTCTTGGAAGTTTTATGACCGCAACATCTTGTGTGTCGCAAATGTGGATAGTGGGGATGGCGGGCCTGTCCCGGTGGCGCTTCCAGGAACGCAGCAATTCCGGCCTTCAGGCCGGAAGGCGTCAGGACAGGAAGGCCAGCCCGTGGAAAATCAGCGCCGCGATCAGCGCGGTGGAGGGCACGGTGACCACCCAGGCGGTGACGATGGTGGAGAAATGGGCCCGGCGCACGAGCTTGCGCCTTTTGGCTTCCTCACGCGAAAACGTCTGTGGCCCGATGTCGGCCTCGTCCTCGTCGTCGTCGAAAACCAGAGGGCCGTCGTCGGTCGCCCGCAGTCGACGTTCTGCGCGCAGGCGTACGCCTTTGCGTTCCAGATAGGCGCGCCGGCGCGACGAGTTCTGCGTATACCATTCCCGGAAAAACCCGACCCCGAACACGGCGCCGACCGCGATGTGGGTGGAACTGACTGGCAGGCCGAACCAGGAGGCGACGATGACGGTGATCGCGGCCGAAAGCGCGACGCAGAATGCACGCATCGGATTGAGCTTGGTGATCTGCTCGCCGACCATGCGCACAAGCTTGGGGCCGAACAGAAGCAGGCCGAGCGAAATGCCGAACGCGCCGATCAGCATCACCCAAAACGGTATCGAAACCTTGGCCGTCAGCGCGCCGCCGCCGGCCGCCTGGACGATCGCGGCGAGCGGTCCGACGGCGTTGGCGACGTCGTTGGCGCCGTGCGCGAAGGACAGCAACGCCGCCGAGATGATCAATGGCAGCGCGAACAGCCGGCGCAGGGACTGGTTGCGGTTTTCCATGCCGCGCGACTGGCGCGCCACGCCGACATGGGCCAGGCCCCAGGCGAACAGGAAGGTTCCGACCCCGATCAGCGCGATATGGGTGACGGGCAGGTGGACGATCTTCTTCAGCCCCTTTGTGGCGAGGTAGGCGGAGAACGCGCCGGCCATGATGCCGATCAACACCGGCACCCAGAGGCGCGCGGCGGCGATCTTGTCGTCCTGGTAGATGATGCGCGATTTCACGAAGGCCAGAAACAGCGCCGCGATCACGCCGCCGAGCAGAGGCGAGATCACCCAGCTCGCCGCGATACCGCCCATCACCGGCCAGTTGACGGCGGCGAAGCCGGCCGAGGCGATGCCGGCGCCCATCACGCCGCCGACGACGGAATGGGTGGTCGACACCGGTGCGCCGATTGCGGTCGCCAGGTTGACCCAGACGGCCGAGGCGAGCAGGGCCGCCATCATGGCGCTGACGAAAACGCCCGGACCGGCGACTGCGCCGGTGTCGATAATGCCCTTGGAGATGGTGTCGACGACATCGCCGCCGGCGATCAGCGCCCCGGCGGTTTCGCAAAGCGCCGCCATGACCAGAGCGCCGCCCATCGTGAGCGCGCGCGCGCCGACGGCCGGGGCGACATTGTTGGCGACATCGTTGGCGCCGATATTGAGCGCCATATAGGCGCCGATCGCGGCGGCGGCGATGATGGCGATGGCGCCCGGTTCGCCGGCCACGAAGACGGCGACGGCGATGGCGACGAACGCCATGAAGAAGAGCGCGAGTCCGGGCGCGGCCAAGCCGCGGGCGAGAAAGCTGGTCGCTTCCTCGACCTGGGCAAGCTTTTCCAGATCCTTGTCGAGCGTCGCCTTGCGCGCCGTCTCGCTGGCCTCGGTCATCGCGATCCCGCTCCCATCTCGGCCCCTGCGGTAGAGGAGGCGGCGTGCGGGCTCAAGGCCGCATCACGGCAGTTGATGAAAGGCATGATGAATAGTCGTGGAAAACCGTCGCTGCCCTGATCGGCGCGCCGTTCAGGTCGGAATCGCGAAATCGCCGATCAGCTCCGCGAGATCCCGCTCGCGTACCCGCAGCGCGGCTTCGCCGACGGGAAACCACTTGCGCAGACGCTGGCCCTTTTCCGGCCAGTCCTTGTCGATCCGCTCGACCTTCAGGGGAAAGACGAGAACCTCGCAGCGGGCCTCAAGACCGGTTTTCAGGTTTTTGCCGTAGAGATAGTGCCCGATATCCTCCGAGCAGATCGCGCCGTGCAGGCCGGCTTCCTCGGTCGCCTCGCGGGCGGCCGATTCGTGCAGCAGCTCGCCTTTTTCCGGCCAGCCCTTCGGCAACACCCAACGGCCGGTATCGCGGCTGGTGATCAGCATCACCTCGAGCCCGCGCCCGGTCTGGCGCCAGGGCAGAGCGGCGACCTGAACGCGCGGCGGCACGCCGCCAAGCAGGCGCCGAACCCTGTCGACCGAATGTTGCCATGAGCGCTGACTGATCAGCATGGGTGGACCGAACCTCCGCGTAACGAATCGCCAGCTTAGCCGATGGCATGAAACATGCCAGTCGGCGATGAATATTCCATGTCGCCTGGCTGGTGGCTTGCATGTCGATAAGCCGACTATGCAAATCAAATACGGCTTTATCGTGAAAATTCAAGACCCTGACCAGTCGGTCGCGAGATCTTTTGCGCCGTTTGCTTGCCGCTGCCTACGTCGCGTGGCGCGCTGGTCTCAGTTGCGGTCGTCTTCGGAAATCGGACGCTGATAGGTGAAGCCCATGTCCCAGGGAAAATAGATCCAGGTGTCCTGGGACACTTCGGTGACGAAGCTGTCGACCAGCGGGCGGCCCTTCGGCTTGGCGTAAACGGTGGCGAAATGGGCCTTTGGCATCATCGCCCGCACCACGGCGGCGGTCTTGCCGGTATCGGTCAGGTCATCGACGATCAGCACATCGGCGCCGTCGTTTTCCAACAGCACCGGGCTCACCTCCTTCAGCACCTTCAGTTCACCCTGGGCAGCATAGTCGTGATAGGAGGCGATCGATACCGTCTCGATGACCCGAATGCCGAGTTCGCGGGCGATGATTGCCGCCGGTACCAGACCGCCGCGGGTGATGCACACGATCGCCTTCCACGTGCCGCCATTGCCGGTAAGCCGCCAGGCGAGGGCACGCGCATCGCGGTGGAACTGATCCCAGGAGACGGGAAAGGCTTTTTCTGGGAGCGACATCGCGACCGTCTCTTTTTCAGCATCTCGATGCGGCAGAGCCTTATGCGCAGTTGGAGCAAAAAGGCAAGCGTTGCTTGGCCGGCGTCCGTGGCGGCGCGTCAGTCGCGGCCGGGCCGGGCATCGCGCGAAAACAGATAGATGACGAAAGCCACGCCGAGTGTCACGGCATAAAAGGCAAACAGGGCAACATAGGCGGTGGCCGGTCTTTCCGGGCTCGCCGCCGCGCTGACGACACCGCCGCTGGCGAATTGCATCAGGCCGACGCCGCCGATTGCGAAAAAGTTCATCAGCGTCACGCCGCGCCCGGTCAGGTGGCCGGGAAAGAAGGCCCGCGCATGCGCCATCAGCATGCCGTAACTCGCACCGGCGATGCCGACCACCACCAGCGCCGCGGCTGCGGTGACGATCGAGGCGGCCGGAAACAGCATCAGGAAGACGAGTGCGGCAAGACAGATCGCGTTGCCGGCGACCACGACCCATTTGCGGGTGCGAAACACGGTGTCGAGCGGCCCGTAGACAAACGAGCCGGCCACCATGCCGAGTGCCATGAACAGCGTGACGTTGCCGATCATCAAGGCGTCGGCGCCGTGCATGTCGGTCAGGAACGGGCCGGCCCACAATCCGCGAATGCCGATCGGCGGTGCGTAATTGATGGCCATCAGCGGAATGATCGGCCACAACACTTTCAGCCGCATCAATTCGAAATAGCCCGAAAAGCCGCTCGAGGTGCCGGCAGAATCCCGATCCGGCGGCGGGTCGCGCACGACCAGATGCAGCGCGACGGCGACCGCGAGCGTGATGACGCCGAGCCCGACCATCACCGCACGCCAGCCGAACAGCTCGGCCGAGGCGGCGAGCGGCGCCGCGCCCAGCACGTTTCCGAGCGTGCCGATGCCGACGAACCACGATGTCAGCACGGCAAAGCGCATCGGCGAATAGGTCTTGGCGAAGATGAAAAGCGGCGCCATCAGCACCGGCGAGCAGCCGATGCCGATCAGCGTCATGGCTAGGACGATCATCCAGGGCGCGTTGGCCAGGGAAAACAGCACGGCGCCGCCGCCGGCGCCGACAGCCAGCAGAACCGAGGCCGTGCGGCGCGGTCCGAAGCGGTCGAGCGAGACGCCGACGATGAACTGCATCAGCGCGAAGGCGATGAACCACGCGCCGGAGGCGAGCGACAGTTCCGCCTTGCTGGCGCCGAGTTCTCCGGCCAGCGCCGGCGTCAGAACGGCGAGGAAGGAGCGGTAGAACTGCGACAGAATGTAAGCGAAGGCGAATGCGACGATGCCGGCCATCTTGTCCCGCGTGTGCTGGAGCTCACGGCGCGATCCGTCGCGCCATGGCCAGCCACGGCCGGCCCTGGCGCACAGCTTACAAAATCGGGACGGCCCCGCACAATTGCCGCGGGGCCGTCAAATATTGGACCAGTGTCGCTCAGGCCGCCTTGGCGAAGCGGGCGCGTTGCGGCCGGCGGCGGCGGCGCTGCGACCGGGGCTTGGCGGCGGCGCCGGCGTCCTGGGCGCCGGCGGGCCGGGGCTTTTTCTTGCCGTCGTGGCCGTGGGCCGGCTTGGCGGGTTTTGCCCGCGGGCGGTTCCTCTCGGCCTCGTCGACGCCCCGTGCCGAGCGGGGCTGCGGGGCGGGATCGGGTTCGCCGGTATGGTCGGCCATCACTTCGAGGCGGGTGCGCGTGATCCTTTCGACGGCGCGCAGCTTGGCGCGTTCATCGGGCGCGCACAACGTGATGGCCGTGCCGTCGGCTCCGTTGCGGCCGGTGCGGCCGATCCGGTGCACATAGGTCTCGGCCTCGTCCGGCAGATCGTAATTGACCACGTGGGTAATGCCGGGCACGTCGATGCCGCGCGCGGCGATGTCGGTGGCCACGAGCACGCGCACGTCACCGGCGCGGAAGCCGTTGAGCGCCTTCTGGCGCGCGTTCTGCGACTTGTTGCCGTGAATCACGGCGGCCGAAATGCCGTCCTGCTCGAGCTGGCGCGTCACCTTGTCGGCGCCGTGCTTGGTGCGGGAAAACACGATCACGGTTTTCATCGCCGGGTCGGCGAGCAGCCCCGCCAGCACGACGCGTTTTTGCTTGGTGCGGGCAAGCACCAGGTGCTGGCCGATTTCGGCCACGGTCGTCGATTGCGGGGCGACCGACACCGAAACCGGATCCTTGAGCAGCTCCATGGCGAGCTTTTCGATTTCGGCCGGCATGGTCGCTGAAAACAGCGCGACCTGGCGCTTGGGATGGGTCGCGCGCGCCAGGCGCCGCACATCGTTGATGAAGCCCATGTCGAGCATGCGGTCGGCCTCGTCCAGCACCAGCCAGCGGGTCTCGGAAAGCCGGACGTCGCCAGCGCGCACCAGGTCGGTCAGCCGGCCGGGCGTCGCGACGAGCACGTCGACGCCGTCGCGCAGCCTTTTGGTCTGGCTGTTGCGCGACACGCCGCCGAGCACCAGTGCGGTGGTGATATGGGCGCCGCGCGAAAATAGCCGGAAGGCTTCCTCGATCTGGACGGCAAGCTCGCGCGTCGGCGCCAGCACCAGCGCGTGCGCGGTCTTGGGCTGCCGGCGTGCGCCAAGCGCCATGATCGCCGACAGAACCGGCAGTGCGAAGGCGGCCGTCTTGCCCGAGCCGGTCTGGGCGATGCCGAGCACGTCGCGACCCTCAAGCATATGCGGGATGGCCTGGGTCTGGATCGGCTTGGGGTCTGAGAACCCGGCCTTGACCAGCGCTTTCAAAAGCGCGCCGGCGATGCCGAGATCGGCGAAGCCGCTTTGCGGGTTCGCGGTGTTGATATGCGTCAAAATTCTTCTCTTTCGGCAGTTTGGCACTGCGTCTCGCGCGGCAGGGCGCAACCTGCCGGTACAATGATGTCAAAAACGACGAGGCGGCGGGCCCGAGGGCGCGCGCGGCTGCGCTGTCGTTCCGCGCGAGAATGCCGCGCGGGTGATCGTTCACACCTGCCAATGAGGGGAGGGGGAACCAGACGCAGCAAAGGCCAGTTCAGGCGGGCCGGTCGATGCCGGCCCTTGCGTCTGGTCGCCATATGGGGGAGTTCGGTCGGGAAAGCAAACGAATTCTCGCCGGCCGGCTTACGCTTCCTTGGCCGCCGCGCGTGCCAGACCGGCCAGTCTGGCGACCGTGTTCCAGTTGCGCGCGGTGTTGGAAACTTTGATGCCCCTGTCGAATTTGTCCGCCAGTTTCGAACGCCCGAAGCCGTGCGGGGTATGCAGATAGGCGACCCGGTCGACGACAACGATGCCTTCGCCGTCGACGGCGTGAGCGCGCAAGGCCGTCACGTCGGCGTTGTCGGGCTTTGCGGCCAGGATGGCGGCGTGTAGGACTTTTCCCGTCTTGGCCGCCTCGGGGAAGGGGTTGTGCGCGATCAGCCGCTCCCATTCGGCCAGCGAGCGCAAATAGATGTCCTTTTCGAAGCCGAATTCGCGCGCGCAAAGTTTGGCGATCGCCGCGTGCGCATCTTCGCGCGGCCGGTCGCTCGCCACTATGGCATTGCCGCTGTTGATATAGGTCGCGACCCGGTGAAAGCCGGCCTGCGAGAGCTTTTCGCGCAATGGCTTGACCGGCAGTTGCGTCTTGCCGCCGACGCCGCGGAACAGGGCGATCCAGACTGTGTCGCTCATATGATGAAACCCGCCAGCACCTCGTTGTCGGTGATGTCCTGATAGGACCAGCCGGCCTGGTCGAAGCGTTTCTTCAGCGCAGCGAAGTTCCTTTTCTGCCTGGTCTCGATGCCGATCAGTACCGAGCCGAAATTGCGCGCCGATTTTTTCAGATATTCGAACCGCACGATGTCGTCTTCGGGGCCAAGCAGGTCGAGGAAATCGCGCAGCGCGCCCGGACGCTGGGGGAAGCGGAAGACAAAATATTTCTTCAGTCCCTCGAATCGCAGCGCGCGCTCCTTGACGTCGGGCAGGCGCTCGAAGTCGAAATTGCCGCCCGAGACGATCGCGACCACGGTCTTGCCCTTCAGATCCTGGCGCGAAAAATCCTTCAGCGCATCGATGGCGAGCGCGCCGGCCGGCTCCAGCACGACGCCCTCGACGTTGAGCATTTCGACCATGGTGGCACAGAGCCGGTTTTCAGGAACGAGATGCACGTCCGCGGCGGCGAAACCCTTTAAGTGGCGCAGCGGCTCGCGCCCGATCTCGGCGACGGCCGCGCCGTCGACGAAATTGTCGACCTGGGCAAGTTTTGTGCGGCGTCCGGCTTCGAGGCTTCGCCGCAGGCTGGGAGCGCCGTCCGGCTCGGCGAAGACGAAACGCGTCGCCCAGCCTCTTGCGGCGCCGTATCGCGTCACGCCGGCGGCAAGCCCGCCGCCGCCGACCGGCAGGATCATCATGTCGGGCGCTCCGGCCGGCATCTGGTGCGCGATTTCATGCGCAACGCTCGCCTGCCCCTCGATGATGTCGACATGATCGAAGGGCGGCACCATCAGCGCTCCGGTCTCGTCGGCGTGGGCCAGTGCCGCGGCTAGGCAATCGTCGAAAAAGTCGCCGGTCAGGCGAATGTCGACGAAATCGCCGCCAAACGTCGCCGTCTTGTCGATTTTCTGGCGCGGCGTGGTGACCGGCATGAAAATCACGCCGGTCTTGCGCATCTGGCGGCAGACATGGGCGAAGCCCTGGGCGTGATTGCCGGCCGACGCGCACACGAAGGACTGCGGCGCGTCGGGGCGGGCCAGCGCCTTGCGGAAGAAATTGTAGGCGCCGCGGATCTTGTAGGACCGCACCGGGGTCAGGTCTTCGCGCTTCAGGAAGACGCGCGCGCCCGTCTTACGCGACAGGTGCTCGTTTTCCTGCAGCGGCGTTTCGGCAAACAGCGTGCGCAGGGCCTCCGCGGCCTTGTCCACGCGGGTCGCGAAACCGGCGAGCCCAGACTTGTCGACCACGATCCCTTCCACCTCCCGGTTGCACCTTCGCGCCCTATTGCATAAAAGGCCGCGTCCCGCCACTGTCGGCGCGCCAAGATGGCGGGGCCGAGAGGAGTCCGGCAGCCGCTCAGATCGGGGTTTGCTTTTCGTGCAGAGCTTCGCCTTCCGCGCCGCGATCCACATAGCCGCGATTTTTGGGATCTACCTGTCGCTGGCGATGCTGATCCCCGCTTTCGTCGACCTCTATCAGGGCAATCCGGACTGGCGGGTGTTCGCGCTGTCGGCGTTCTTCACCGGCGGGCTCTCGCTTGCCGTCGCGCTCGCCACCCAAGGCCGGCCGCCGCCGGTCTCCTCGCGTTTCGGCTTTCTGATGGTCAATCTTCTGTGGGCGACGACGGCGATGGTCGGCGCGGTGCCGTTCCTGGCCTCGTCGCTGGAGATGTCGCTTGCTGACGCCGTATTCGAATCGGTCTCGGCGACGACCACCACCGGCAGCACTGTGCTGAGCGGTCTCGACTTCCTGCCGCCGGGCCTGCTGTTGTGGCGCTCGATCTTGCAATGGATGGGCGGGCTCGGCGTGATCGCGCTCGGCCTGTTCATCCTGCCGTTCCTCAATGTCGGCGGCGTGTCCTATTTCAAGATCGAATCGACCGATATCGAGGACCGCCCGTTCGAGCGGCTGTCGACCTTCACCATCAGTCTGATCAGCATCTATTCGGCGCTGACGCTGGCCTGCGGCATCGCCTATGCGGCCGCCGGCATGAGCGGCTTCGACGCGCTCAACCACGCGCTGACGACCATCTCCACGGCAGGCTTCTCCACCCATGACGCCTCGTTCGGCTATTTCGCCCACAACTCGGCGATCCTGTGGATCGCGATCGTGTTCATGTTCATCGGCGCTCTGCCGTTCTCGATCCTGATCCTGTTCATGGTACGCGGACGGCTCGACGCGTTGCGCGACCCGCAGATCCGCGTGTTCGCCGGCTACGTGGTGTTTTTCGCGGTGGCGACCGCCATCTATACGCGCATCACCACCGGGGCACCGTTTTTCGAGACCCTGACGCACACCACCTTCAACTTCATGTCGCTGATCACCACCACCGGCTACTCGACGCACGATTACACGTCGTGGGGGCCGTTCGTGGTCGCCTGCGCCTTCGTTGCCACCTTTCTCGGCGGCTGTTCCGGCTCGACCTGTGGCGGCATCAAGGCCTATCGCTTCATCATCCTGTTCGAACTGATGGCCAACGGCCTGCGCCGTTTCGTCTATCCGAGTTCGGTCCAGACGGTGCGCTACGGCGACCGGCCGGTCGACGACGACATGCAGCGCGCGGTGGTGTTGTTCATTTCTTCGTTTTTCGTGCTGTGGGCGATCGCCACCGTGCTGTTGTCGGCCACCGGCCTCGACCTGATCACCGCCATGACCGGGGCGCTGACCGCGCTCACCAATGTCGGTCCAGGCCTCGGCGACTATATCGGACCGTCGGGCAATTTCGCACCGCTGCCGGATGTGGCGAAATGGATATTGTCGCTCGCCATGATGCTCGGGCGTCTGGAAATCCTGGCCGTTCTGGTGATCTTCACGCCGGTGTTTTGGGCTCGCTGAGCGGCCGGCTACCATCTTTAGGCGCCTGCGTTCCGGACAAAACCGTGACAGCGCGCAAGACAATGTGTTCGCCGGCGCCGCATTCTTGCCGTCATGACGGGTAGACGCCGTCGGGTCAATCTGCTTATCGAAGGGCACAGGCATGGAGGTCTGATCCTGTCGCGCGCGACGAAATTCCTGAAATTTCTGGCTTTGGGCATGCTGGTCGCCTCGCTCGCGGGCTGCGCCAACAAGGGCGCGCATCTGCTGGTGGGGAGCGAAACCGTGTCGGCGACCACGGCCGAGATCGCCGGCGAACACCGCCTGTTCGTGGCCACCACCCGCCGGCGCTCGGCCGAGCCGCGCGAGGTCTTTGACGGCGAGCGCTCGCTGGCGCTGAACTTTGCCGTGACCGACGTGACGGTGCCGGCGATCCACAAGACCGGCGCGCTGGAGCGGCCGAAGAACAGCACCCGCGACCCGGCCAAATATTTCACCGCAACCGCGGTCGGCGGCTACGAGGACGAGGCGGCCTTCCAGGCCGGGCTCGCCAAGGCGATCGCCGCGCGTGGGGGCAGGGCGCTGGTCTTCATCCACGGTTACAACACCCGTTTCGACGAGGCCGTCTACCGGCTGACGCAGATCGTGCACGATGCCGGCTATGACGGCGCGCCGGTGCTTTTCACCTGGGCCTCGCGCGGGCGCACCGTCGATTATGTCTACGATCGCGATTCGGCCACCACCGCGCGCGACGGGCTGGAGCGCACGCTGCGGCTGGTGCGTCGCGCGGGTGCGCAACGCATCGACATCATCGCCCATTCGATGGGCAACTGGCTGACGCTGGAGGCCTTGCGCCAACTCGCCATTTCCGGGGATCGCGATATCGGCGGCAAGCTCGGCGACGTCGTTCTGGCCTCGCCGGATGTCGATGTCGACGTGTTCAAGAGCCAGATGAAGCGTTACGGCAAACCGGACAAGCCGTTTTTCGTGATGCTGTCGCAAAACGACCGAGCGCTGAACCTGTCCGGCCTGATCGCCGGCAATCGGCCCAGGCTCGGCGAATATTCCGATGCCGACGACATCGCCAGTTACGGCATCGTCGTCGTCAATGTCACCGACGTCGAGGCGGGCGACCGGCTCAACCACACCAAGTTCGCTGACAACCCTGTGCTGGTGAAGCTGATCGGTGACCGACTGAAGGCCGGCGACACGTTCGTGCAGCGCCGCACCGACCTTGCCGGCAATATTGAGAACCTTGCCAAGGGGCTCGGCCAAACCGCGGTTTCGGCGGCCAGCATCGTCATCACCACGCCGGCCGAGGTTCTTTCGACGGTCGGGGTGGAGTGATGCCGCAGGCTATGCGCGGTGCAGCCCACGTGCTTGCCGTGCCGGATGCCCGGGTCACCGCCCGCTGGTGGGTCGAGGTGATGGGGTTCGAGATCGTTGGCGAACCCGACGGTTGGGTGTTCGTGCGCTCGGGAAAGGTCACGATCATGCTTGGAAGCTGCCCGGACGCTATCCATCTGGGCGATCATCAATATTTCGGCTATCTCGAGGTGACCGACGTCGATGCCTGGTTCGAGGCGGTGTCGGGCTGCGGCGCCGACATTTTGTTTCCGCCCGCCGACCGGCCCTGGGGCATGCGCGAATTCGCCGTGCGCAGCCCCGACGGCCACCGTTTCATGATCGCCGCCGCTTTCGGCTGATCAAACGAACAGATCCACCTTCTGGAACCTGGTCACGTCGATGATGCCGAGATCGGAAATTCTCAGTTCCGGAATGACGACCAGCGCCAGCAGCGAGTGCTGCATATAGGCGTTGTTGAGCGAGCAGCCCATGTCGCGCATCGCCGCCGACAGTTTTTCGGCCTTGGCGGCGACGATCTCGGCGCGCTCGTCCGACATCAGCCCGGCGATCGGCATTTCCACCAGGGCCAGCTCCTTGCCCTTCGAGACCATCACCACCCCGCCGCCGACTTGGCCGAGCCGGTTGGCCGCGCGCGCCATGTCGTCCTTGTTGGTGCCGACGACGATCATGTGATGCGAATCATGCGCGACGGTGGAGGCCATCGCGCAGTCCTCGGTATAGCCGAAGCCAGACACGAAGCCGTTGACGACGGCGCCGCTGCCCTTGTGCCGTTCGACCAGCGCGATCTGGCAGACATCGTTGCGCCGGTCCATGGCCACGATGCCGTCCTCGACTGGAAGATCGGCTTCCAGCGCCCTGGTCGGCGCCTGGTTCTCGATCACGCCGATCACGCGGGCGCGCACTTCGGCGCTGTTGTCGGGGGCGGGGATGTCGAAATCGGCCGCAGCGAGCGTCTTGCCGAGCCGGACCGTGTCGCGCGCGTTTGCCGGATAGGGGTAGGGCGGGATCTCGACTTCGAGCCGGCCGGCCTTGGCCAGCCTGACGCCGCGCGCGAACACCTCGTCGATCTCGAGCGTGGCGAGATCGGAGACGATCAGCAGGTCGGCGAGCCGGCCGGGCGCGATCGAACCGAGCTCGCGTTCGAGCCGAAAATGCTGGGCGGTGTTGATGGTCGCCATCTGGATCGCGGTCACCGGCTTCAGGCCCTGGGCGATCGCATGGCGTACGACGCGGTCCATGTGGCCCTCGTTGACCAGCGTGCCGGAATGGCTGTCGTCGGTGCACAGGATGAAATTGCGTGGGTCGAGCCCCTTTTCCGTCACCGCCTTGATCTGTTCGGCGACGTCGTACCAGGCCGAACCCAGCCTCAGCATTGCCTTCATGCCCTGGCGCACGCGGGCGATGGCGTCCTCGGCGCGCGTGCCTTCGTGGTCGTCTTCCGGCCCGCCGGCGACATAGCCGTGAAATGCGCGTCCGAGGTCGGGCGAGGCGTAGTGGCCGCCGACCGTGCGCCCTGCGGCCACCGTGGCGGCGATCTCGCCGGTCATGGTGGGGTCGTTGGCCGCGACGCCGGGAAAATTCATCACCTCGCCGAGCCCGATGATGTTTTCCCATCCCATCGCTTCGGCGATCTCGGTGGGACCGAGTTGCGCGCCGGCGTTTTCCAGGCCCGGTGCCGAGGGCACGCAGGAGGGCATCTGCACAAAGACGTTGATCGCCTGGGCCGCCGCCTCGTCGTGCATCAGCCTGACCCCGTCGAGCCCCAGCACGTTGGCGATCTCGTGCGGGTCGACGAACATCGATGTGGTGCCGTGCGGAATGACGGCGCGGCAGAATTCGGTCACCGTCACCATGCCGCTTTCGACATGCATATGCGCGTCGCACAGGCCCGGTACCAGATAGCGTCCGGCCGCGTCGACGACCTTGGTGCCTTCGCCGATGGCGTGGCTGGCGTCGGGACCGCAATAAGCGAAGCGGCCGGCCACGATCGCCAGGTCGGTGGCCGGGATTACCTCGCCGGAATGCACGTTGACCCAGCGCCCGTTGCGGATCACCAGATCGGCAGCGCGCCGGCCCATGGCGACGTCGACCAGGAGTGGCGCGACCTCGGTCCAGGGATGCGGCTTGCGGTTTGCGGGCAAGATCGGTGCGGCCATGATCGGGTCTCCTTATCGGCGCACTGTGCCAAGAGCGGCGCGCGAGCGCCAGTCGCAAGCGGGCGAAAACGCGAAAAGAAAGGGCAGGCCGCGTCGTCGGAACGCCTCGGTCGCATGGGGGCTGACCGGCAGCGTGGAACCGGCGCCCGGCCGCTCGCGTTCTTCCGTCAAAGGAAAGGATGTTTCGATGCGCACGCGCACTTACATGGCGGGCATGATCGGCCTGATGGTCAATGCGGTATTGTTCGGGGCCGGCGCGGTCACGGTGCTGTCGGTGCCGGCGTTGCGGGCCTGGGCGCCTTATCTGATCCCGGCCGTAGTTGTCGTCAGTCTCGCGCTGACGCCGATCATCGCCTGGCGGATGGCGCCGATGTTGCGTTTGCGACACGCCGGGCGGGCGAAAGAAACTGCAGATACGCGCTGAGGCCGCGGCCTTGAGGAAAAAACGGCCGGTTCCGTTGGGACCGGCCGTTTTTCGTGGTTTGCCGTGCGATGTCAGCCCGATTTCACCAGCTTGATGATCACCAGGAGAATGACCGCGCCGATGGTGGCGTGGATGATGGCGGCGAGGATGCCGCCGCCAAGCGAGATGCCGATCGCGGGAAACAGGAACCCGGCGATGAAGGCGCCGACAATACCCACGACGATGTTTCCAAGCAGGCCGAAGCCGAAACCCTTGACGATCAGCCCGGCAAGCCAGCCGGCGATCGCACCGATGATGATGAAAACGATCAGACTTTCGATGCCCATATTCAGTTCCCTCCAATGGCCGTGCGATGGAAGCAGAAAGCAGGCCGCATGTCGATCACCCGCATGCACTCCAATGCGGTTCCCGCAGTCGCGCACCGCTTTTCCGGCCGGTCCGCACCTCGCCGGCGCTCGTGTCTTCTACACTTTCGCGTGCCGGAACCCGATGGCGTGTTCGGACATCGTCCAGGCAGGTCAATATTGGAAAGGACGATGCATACCAGTGTTCGGGAAGCGCGATGGCTGATTGGCCCGGTATTCGCGCTGGCCGGGTTTATGGCCGTTCTCGGCATGGTTGCCGGCTGAAACTCGTCAGGACTTGGCAGGTTTCTAAAGGAGCGATGTTGCGATGGAAAAAGATCCGCGCGAGCGCACGACGATCGTCACATTGGGCGGCGGTGGAGCCGGCTGGTTTATCGCCGGCGCCTGGTGGTGGCGCTTCTGGTCGTCGTCATTCTGTTTGCCGGCGGATTTTTCGATGGATCGAAGACGGCCAGCATCGATGTGCCCGACAAGGTGATGGTTGATGTGTCCGACGTTGAGGCGCGGGCGCCGGCCGACGATGGGGCCGGATCGGAACAATAAACGACAGATACGGTAAGGAATTGAGCCCGGTCACCCGTTCTGCTAGCAGGAATGGCCACGCGGACGTGGTGGAATCGGTAGACACAAGGGACTTGAAGAAATCTGAGTGCATCGGGGGAAACCCCGGCTGTAGAACTGCTCAAATTCGGGGAACCCTGTCAGATGGCGATCCCGAGCCAAGCCCGGCGGCCTCGATGGTTCGGGAAGGTGTAGAGACTAGACGGGCAGCACCTAAGGCCGTGGCTAGGGTGAAGGTATAGTCCAGACCACAAACGCCCCTGCGGGGCGGCGGCGAAAGCCGTAGCTGGTACGAAAATCCCTCGGCTTCGGCCATGCGGGTTCGAGTCCCGCCGTCCGCACCATCCGGCCGGGAAAGTTTCCCGGCGTCAACTGCTTGAAAAACGACTTCAGCTTGCCCGAGCCAGGCGCTTTGCCGGATGCGGGCGATGGTCGCGCCTTGGTTCGGCGCGGTCTTCAGCGGGCAATGACGGCTTCGAGCCGAATTTGACAATTGCTGCGCAGGAAACGAATGTCGACAAAAGAAAGGTCACGCTAGAGGCTGGTCGACAAGGTGATTGTTCAAGCGTGTATAAACGGAGCCCGCCCTGAGGCTTACCACCCATCTCTGCCCCTTACACACGAAGCAATGGTAGCTGACGCAGCAGAATGCATTGCGGCAGGCGCGGGCGAATTGCACATCCACCCTCGCGACTCGGACGGTAAAGAGAGTCTGGCCCATGTGGATGAGCTTGTTCGTGGCATCCGAAGCGTCTGCCCAGGCACGCTGGTCGGGGTATCGACAGGGGCATGGATCGAAAATGACATTACGCTCACCAGACACCGTATCAACGAATGGTCATCGCTGCCGGATTACGCTTCGGTGAACTTGTCGGAACCGGACGCACCAGCCATTTTTTCGCTCCTTGAAGCAAAGGGTGTTGGTATCGAAGCTGGGATAGCCACAGTTGAGGACGCGGAGCGTTTTGTATCTTTGCGACAACGAGACAAGGTCTTTCGTGTGTTGTTTGAAATCGAACAACAAGACCTCCGACAGGCGCGGGCGACGCTAGCAGGCATCCAAACTGTTTTGAATGAGGCCGGTGTTCAGCGGCCCATTCTATTACATGGATTTGATGCTACGGTATGGCATTTCGTACGTGAGGCTCGGGTGAAGCGATGGTCTACCCGTATTGGCCTCGAGGATGGTTGCAGGTTGGAAGACCAGTCTGTCGCATCGTCGAACGCACAACTCGTTGCTAAGGCTATCGCCCTCTTTCAAGAGCAGAGCGTTGCATAGCAGACCGTCGCGCAGCCTCAGCGGAATGACGTTCCGTTCTCACCGCCGACATTCCAGGTGACGAGGCCTGAGCGGGTTTCCGCCGGAGCGTCTCCCGATCGAAGCCTTGCTGTGCGGTGAAGCACCAGCGCTGCTTAAACACATCCGGCAAGGGTTTCGGCAGCCCTGGCGGCGCGTCGCGAGGGGTACGCGAGGCCGGCCCGTCTCGCCTTCCTTCGCCTCAGGCGAGCTCGATCACAACCGGCACGTGATCGGACGGTTTTTCCCAGGCGCGGACATGTTTTTCCACCGAGGCGCTGGCCAGCCGGTCGGCGGCCTCCGGAGATAGCATCACATGGTCGATGCGGATGCCGTTGTTCTTCTGCCACGCGCCGGCCTGATAGTCCCAGAACGTGTAGAGCACGTCGTCGCTGACGGCGCGGACCGCGTCCGTGTAGCCCAGATGGCACAGACGGCGGAAAGCGCCGCGGCTTTCGGGCTGGAACAGAGCATCGTCCACCCAGGCGCCGGGGTTCTTGGCGTCTTCGGGTTGCGGGATGACGTTGTAGTCGCCGGCCAGCACCAGCGGCTCCTCCAGATCCAGCCGTTCGCGGGCCCATCTTTCCAGCCGCTCCATCCAGCCGAGCTTGTAGGGAAACTTTTCCGAACCGAGCGGATTGCCGTTCGGCAGATAGAGCGACACCACGCGCACCACGCCCGATTCGGTCGAAAACACCCCCTCGATGAACCGCGCCTGCTGGTCGTCATCGTCGCCGGGCAGGCCACGATTGACCTCGTCAAAGCGGAGCTTGGACAGGATCGCTACACCGTTGAAGCCTTTCTGGCCATGGGTTTCGACGTGGTAGCCGAGCGCTTCGATGTCGGTGCGCGGAAACAGCTCGTCGACCGATTTGATCTCCTGGAGACAGGCGATGTCGGGCTGGCTGTCCTTGAGCCAGACGAGCAGATTGTCGATGCGCGCCTTGACGCCGTTGATGTTCCAGGTTGCGATTTTCATGGATAAAGTGCCGATCTTTCAAATTTTACTTGATGGTCAGCGACGCCATTGTCGGAAATTGTCGTTCATTGCCCGAAAAACCATCTCAAAACAAAGGGGCGTTGAGAAGAGGGGACAACGACCATGACTGACACGACGACCACCGACCCGGCAAGTGCCGCGGGGCTCAGGCAACGACTTCGCGATCCCGACTACACGCCGCCGATCACACAGGCCGTGCCGCTCGGCATCCAGCACGTGCTGGCCATGTTCGTCTCGAACGTGACGCCGGCGATCATCGTGGCCGGGGCGGCGGGCTTCGGCTTCGGATCCAATTCGCCCGACTTTCCGAACCTGATCTACATGATCCAGATGTCGATGCTGTTTGCCGGTATCGCTACCTTGTTCCAGACGATCGGCATGGGGCCGGTCGGTGGGCGCCTGCCGATCGTACAGGGCACGAGCTTCGCCTTCCTGCCGGTGATGATCCCGATCGTGGCCGGCGGCGGCGTCGCGGCGATGGGCGCGCTGATGGGCGGCGTCTTGATCGGCGGCATTTTCCACTTCTTTCTCGGCACCTTCATCGGCCGGCTGCGTTTCGCGCTGCCGCCGCTTGTCACCGGCCTGATCGTGCTGATGATCGGGCTCGCCCTGATCAAGGTCGGCATCCAGTACGCGGCCGGCGGCGTGCCGCTGATCGGCAAACCCGAATATGGCAGCCTGGCCAATTGGAGCGTCGCCATCGTGGTGGTCGTGGTGACGCTGCTCTTGAAATTCTTCGCCAAGGGCATGTGGTCGATCGCGGCGGTGCTGCTCGGCCTGATCGCCGGTTACGTCGTGGCGCTGATGATGGGCATGGTCAATTTCAACAATGTCGGCACGGCCGGCTGGGTCGCCGTGCCGGTGCCATTCAAATGGGGCTTCGAACTGTCGGCCGCGGCCATCATCGGCATGTGCTTCATGGCTTTGATCTCGGCCATCGAGACGGTCGGCGACGTGTCGGGCATCACCAAGGGCGGTGCCGGCCGCGAGGCGACCGACCGCGAGATTTCCGGCGCCACCTATGCCGACGGGCTGGGAACGGCAATCGCGGGCATTTTCGGCGGCCTGCCCAACACGTCCTTCAGCCAGAATGTCGGCCTGATCTCGATGACCGGGGTGATGAGCCGTCACGTCGTTACCTACGGCGCGATCTTCCTGATCCTGTGCGGCTTGATCCCCAAGGTCGGGGCGGTGATTTCCACCATTCCCATCACCGTGCTCGGCGGCGGCGTGATCGTCATGTTCGGCATGGTGGCCGCGGCCGGCATCAACATGCTGTCCGACGTCACCTGGAACCGGCGCAACATGGTGATCTTCGCCGTGTCGCTGTCGGTCGGACTCGGCCTTCAGCTCGAGCCGGGAGCGCTCCAGCATCTGCCCAAGACCGCGCAGATCCTGTTGACCTCGGGCCTGCTGCCGTCGGCGTTCCTGGCGGTTGTGCTCAATCTCGTATTGCCGGAAGAACTCGACTGACGGCGAAGGATACGAGCCCGGCCGCGTGATGCGTTCGCGGCCGGTTCGCGGGGCGCAAAGCCTTATCGCGGGCGAGGGTTCAGATTGAGAAGCTGGTTCCGCAGCCGCAGGAAGCGACGGCATTGGGGTTTTTGATCTGGAAGGACTGGCCCATCAAATCGTCGACGAAGTCGATCACCGAGCCGCCGAGATAGACCAGCGAAATCTCGTCGATCAACACCGTCGCGCCATCCTTCTCGATGGCCACGTCATCGTCGTTGCGCGCCTCGACCAGGTCGAACGTGTAGGAAAAGCCCGAGCAGCCGCCGCCTTCGACCGCGACCCGCAGGGCCGTCTTGCCCGGTTCGCCGGCCATGATCTTGGCGATCCGCTTCGCCGCGGCGTCGGTCAGTTCGACGCCCTTCTTGCCTGTTAATGCGTCCGCGCCCATGGCGTCACCTTGTGTTCGCACTCCCTCCATAGGTATGAAGCGCCATACCGCAAGTCAACCGGCGCTTCATGTCCGATCACGCATCACAATTTTCACATATCGGCTTTGGCTACAGGCCGCGGGCGGCCTATGCCTGCGACCCGGACGCGACGCGCGGCCGGTTTTACCCCGAACAGGAAAGCCGTACCCGCACGCCCTTCCAGCGCGATCGCGACCGCATCATCCATTCGACCGCTTTTCGCCGGCTGAAACATAAGACCCAGGTCTTCATCGCCCACGAGGCCGATCACTACCGCACGCGGCTGACCCATTCGATCGAGGTCGCCCAGATCGCGCGCGGCCTGGCGCGCGCCTTGTTCCTCGACGAGGATCTCGCCGAGGCGGTCGCGCTGGTGCACGATTTCGGCCATACCCCGTTCGGCCATACCGGCGAGGACGCGCTCAACGCCGTGATGGGGTTCGCCGGCGGCTTCGACCACAACGCCCAGTCGCTGCGCGTCGTCACCCGGCTGGAAAGCCGCTATGCGGAGTTCGACGGCCTCAATCTGAGCTGGGAGACGCTGGAGGGGCTGGTCAAGCACAACGGTCCGCTGACCGACGCCGAGGGCAAGGGGCTCGACGGTCCGCTGCCGCGCACGATCGCGGATTTCGACGTGCTGTTTCCGCTCGATCTCGCCTCCCACGCCTCGCTCGAGGCGCAAGCGGCCGCGATCGCCGACGACATCGCCTATGACGCGCACGACATCGACGACGGCCTGCGCTCGGGGCTGCTGACGCTCGACATGCTGGAGGAGGTCCCCTTCGCGGCCGCCATCCTGGCGGAGGTGCGCGCTCTTTATCCAGGGCTCGACCCGGTGCGCACGGGCCACGAACTGATGCGCCGCCAGATTACGCGCATGGTCGAGGATGTCATCGTGACCGCCCGCGACCGGCTCGCCGCGCTGAAACCGGCAAGCAGCGGTGACGTGCGCGCGGCAGGCGAGACGATCGTCCGCTTTTCGGCGGCGATGCGCGACGACGAGAAGGCGCTGAAGGCGTTTTTATACGCCAATCTCTACCGTCATCCCGACGTGATGGCTGTGCGCGCTGATGCCGAGCGCATCGTGCGCGACCTGTTTGGCGCCTACCTCGCCGACCCGGCCGCGATGCCGGAGGGCTGGCGCGGAATTCTTGAGCGCGCCGACGAGGCGGTCAAAGCCCGCCATGTCGCCGATTTCCTGGCCGGCATGACCGATACCTACGCGATCAAGGAGCATCGGCGTCTGTTTGACCATACGCCCGAGATCGGATAGGGCCTCGCGCAGCCCAAGCCGGCCCCGTTTTTACCCGGACGTTGACCCATGAACATTTTTGCCGATTTCCGCGATCGGATCACGAAGGCGATCGCTTCGCTCGACCTTCAGCCCGTTTCGGGCGGTCCCCTGGACTATTCGCGCCTGACGGTCGAGCCGCCACGTGACGCCGCGCACGGCGATATCGCCACCAATGCGGCGATGGTGCTGTCGAAAGCGGTCGGCGAGAATCCGCGCGCGCTCGCAGGGCGGATCGCCCAACGGCTCGCTGCCGATCCCGAAGTCGCCGCCGTCGATGTGGCGGGGCCCGGCTTCATCAACCTGACACTCGGCCACGGATTCTGGCAGGCGCGGCTGCGCGAAATGCTGGCCGCCGGCCGCGATTACGGCCGCTCGACCGTCGGGGCGGGGCGCAAGGTCAATGTCGAATATGTTTCGGCCAATCCGACCGGGCCCATGCATGTCGGCCATTGCCGCGGCGCCGTCGTCGGCGACACGCTGGCCAATCTGATGGGTTTTGCCGGCTTCGAGGTCACCAAGGAATATTACATCAACGACGCCGGCGCGCAGATCGACGTTCTGGCCCGCTCGGCGCTGCTGCGCTACCGCGAGGCGCTCGGCGAAAAGATCGGCGAGATTCCCGCCGGTCTCTATCCGGGCGACTATCTCAAGCCGGTCGGCAAGGCGCTGGCTGACGAATACGGCCAGTCTCTGCTCGGCATGGCCGAGGACAAGGCGCTCGGCCTGGTCAAGGAGCGCACCATCGACGCGATGATGGACATGATCCGCGACGATCTCGCCGCGCTCAACGTGTGTCACGACGTGTTCTTTTCCGAACGTGGCCTGCATGCCGACGGCGCGCGCGCCATTCGCACCGCGATCGCCGATCTGACGATGAAGGGCCATGTCTACAAGGGCAAGCTGCCGCCACCGAAGGGGCAGAAGCCGGAGGATTGGGAAGACCGCGAACAGACCCTGTTCCGCTCGACCGAGGTCGGCGACGATATCGACCGTCCGCTGGTCAAGTCGGACGGGGCGTTCACCTATTTCGCCGCCGACGTCGCCTATATGAAGGACAAATACGCCCGCGGCTTCGAAGAACTTATCTTCGTGCTCGGCGCCGATCACGGCGGCTACGTCAAGCGGCTCGAGGCGCTGGCGCGCGCGATTTCTGGCGGCGACATCAAGCTGACGGTGCTTTTGTGCCAGCTGGTCAAGCTTTACCGGGGCGGGGAGCCGGTGCGCATGTCCAAGCGCGCGGGCGAATTCGTGACGCTGCGCGAGGTGGTCGACGAGGTCGGACGCGACGCGATCCGCTTCATGATGCTTTATCGCAAGAGCGACGCGCCGCTTGATTTCGACTTCGCCAAGGTAACGGAGCAGACCAAGGACAATCCCGTCTTCTACGTCCAGTACGCCTCCGCGCGCTCGCATTCGGTGTTCCGGCAGGCGGCCGAGCAGATCGGCGCGGACGGGCTCGACCGGCAGAGCCTGTCGCGGGCTTCGGAACGGCTGACCGACGACGCCGAGATCGCGCTGGTCAGAAAGGTGGCCGAATATCCGCGCATGATCGAAGCCGCGGCGCTCGCACACGAGCCGCACCGGATCGCATTTTACCTCTATGACCTCGCCAGCCAGTTCCATGCCTTGTGGAACCGCGGCACCGACAATGAAGACTTACGGTTTATTAAGGTTAATGACCCAGTCTTGACCCAGGCTAGACTGGGATTGGTGCAGGTGGTCTCTGATGTCTTGACGTCGGGACTGGGTCTGTTGGGAGCCGACGCGCCGGAAGAAATGCGCTAGGCGACACGGTAAAACCTGTCACCTTTTGCCCACAATGGGCTGGTAACGGCCAGAAACTCGCGGCGTTTTCGGCGCCCGGGCGAGTGTGAGTGCGGAAATGGGTATGGCAGACCTCAAGCAGTTGAAGGTGAAGCGCGACGATGACTTCGCCGAAAACGATCCCCTGGCGGAACTGACCCGGATCATGGGCGGTATGCCGGAAACGTCCGGCGCGAGCGATGCCGACGATTTCGGCATCGATCTCGAACGCGAATTGATGGGGGAGTTGGAACAGGACCTTGATCCGCCCGCCCGGCATCCACGCCAGCCGGAAGAGCCGGCGGCCGACGCGCAAGCCCTTCCCGAACTCGGTCAGGCCTTCGAGGACGAGCTGGCAGCGGAGTTTTCGGCTTCGCTGGAGACACTCGGCGGCGATACGGGCGCGCCCGACAATGAAGGCCAGCAGGCCCAAGACGACGGGGCAAGGGCGCCTTCCTATCTGGACGCTGGCCCCGCAGCGGCGGCTGCCGCGCCGCCGCCTGTCGATTTCGGCCAGGCCGACGACGCGGCCGCGTTCGTGGATTTGAATTTTTCGCGGGCCGATCCGCAACCGGCGACCGATCCGGTTCACGACGGCGGCGAAGGGGCCGGTTTTTCGACCGCGCCGCGGCACGAGACTGCCGAGTCAGTTGGTATGGCGGCGCCGGCGGATGCGTGGGAGCCCGCGGAGCGCGCCGGCCAGGCCGCGGCTGCCGACGAACCGGTTTTCGATCCATTCGCAGAACTTGCAGCGATGGCGTCGCCGCCGGCACCGGAACCGGTGCGGGGTGTCGAAACGCTGCCGCAGGCACGCGAAGAGGGGCAGGGCCCGGCTATCGAAGCGCGCGACCATGCGGTCGCGACACCGGCTGCGCCCGATCCATTCATGCAGGCCGATTTCCGGGATGACGCCCCCGAAGCCGAAACTAGCCCGTTTTATGCTGACGAGCGTGCGAGCGCCTCGGTCGCCGACGATTTCCAGGACGATGTTCTGGCGCATATGGACCAGGGCTTCGAGCCGGCCGCGCCGCACCCCGACGAGGGCGATCGGCCTTTCGTGTTCGACCGAGCAACCCCGGTCGCGCCGCAGCCGGTGCAACCGGAGGCCACGCAGGTCGCCATGCCGGACGACGACGTGTCCGCGCCTATCGACGACGCGCCGGCCGCGCCCGACGAGCTGGCGGGTGCCCAGCTCGTCGCCGGCGAGGAAGCGTGGAGGCAGGCGCAGTTCGAGCGGAGCGAGCCGGATATGGCCGGCTGGACCGAAACCCAGCCTGTCGAGGCGGCGACGCCGGTCGGCTTCGACGCGCCGGCACAGCAGGCTGAGGCGCCGCCGACCGCGCCTATCGCCGCGGAGAGTGCCGCAATCGGCGCTGGTGCGGCAGCGGCTGCCCTGGGTGGGGCGCGCGCCGGTTTCGCCCGCGCTGCCGAGGCGCCCGCGATCGAGACGGTCGACGTGCCGGAAGCCGGTGTCGAGATCGCCGACGAAACCGGCATCCCGGAATTCGTGCAGGAAGAGGAGCCCCGGCTCGACCTCGCCGACGAGCTCGACATGGAGTTCGCCTCGGCTTTCGACGAGTTGAATCGCGACAGTTCCGGCGCCTCCCAGCCGCAGGGCTGGCCGCGCGCCACCGACGCGGCGTCGCTTGCCGCCGAGCGGCGGGTTTCGCAGGAGGCCGCGCCGGAGGATTTCGCGCTCGGGCTCGACGAGGCAGACCTCGCCCTCGACGATACGTTCGATTTCGCGGCCCCCGAGCAGGGCGACGACGGTGCAGCCTGGCAGCCTCACGGTTTCGACGAAGCGGCCGGCCAGGAACAGGCCATGGCGGCCGGGTGGCCGGACGAGGCCTATCAGCAGTTGCATGCGCCCGACGATGGCGAGCTTGCCGCCGCCTTTCACGGGGCGGCTCCGCACGCGGAGGCGGCCGACGAGGCACAGCCTTCAGGCCGTCGCGGGCTGATGATTGCGGCGCTGGTTGCCGGCGTTGCCGTCGTCGGGGGCATATCGGCCTTCGCGCTGTCGTTTGGATCTGGCGACCCCGAAGCCTCGCCTGCAATGGTCAAGGCCGATCCGTCGCCGGTCAAGGTGCGACCGGAAACGCCTGGCGGCGTGACCGTGCCGAACGAGGACAAGATCGTCTATGAACGGGTCGCCGGTGGCGACGAGCCGGCCGTGCCGACACAGGAAAAACTGCTTTCGGCCGCCGAAGAGCCGGTCGATCTCGCCGTGCGCGATGTCACCCCGGGCGCGCCCGACGCGGCGGGTGCGGCAGCGGGCAAGTCCGAAGACAGGGTCGCGCCCGAGACGTCCAACCTGCCGGGCGTCGCCGGCGAAGAGCCGGCGCTGGTCGCACCGCGCAGGGTACGCACCATGATTGTCAAGCCGGACGGCACGCTGGTGCCGCGCGAGGAACCGCTCGAGGTCGCGACGGCGGCGGAGGTCGAACCCGCGCCGGCGCCTCTCGAGCCCGCCGCCCCCGCGCCCGAACCGGTTGCCGCGACGCCTGCACCGGAACCGGTCGCCGCGGACGCGCCGGATGCCCGGAACGGCGCTGCGGATGTCGGCGGTGCCGGAACGTCCGACGAGGTTGCCGCACCGGCACAGGCCGAGACAGACAACGCGCCGGTTCGCGTGGTGGAAACCACCACGATCCGGCAATCCGGCACACAGAAGGTTCCCGATCGCGGTCCGGTCGCACCGACCCGCCCGTCCGACCAGCCGGTCGAGATCGTCGGCAACACCGCGCAGGCCAATCGCCAGACCGAGGTCGCGGCCCTCGACACCAGGGCGCCGAAGCCGGGCGAATGGTCGATGCAGATCGCCTCGCAGCCCTCGCCGGAAGGCGCCCAGAAAAGCTATGCCAATCTGTCGACGCGTTACGGCTCGATCCTGAACGGGCGCGGCGTCAATATCGTCAAGGCCGACATCGCCGGCAAGGGCACGTTCTGGCGGGTGCGGATCCCGGCGGGAAGCCGCGCCGAGGCGACCAGGCTGTGCGAGCAGTACAAGGCCGCCGGCGGAAGCTGTTTCGTCGCCAAATAATGCCGGCCGCCGGGCCGATGACCACTCTGCATCGAAACGTCGGGCCGCTGCGAAGCGGCCCGAACCGTTTCCGGATGAGGCTCGGCTGTGGTCAGTGCGCGGCAAGCCAAGACGGGCTAATCTGTCGCAATGAGCGAATCAAAAGCAATGATCCTCGGCTGTGCCGGGGCCGAACTCACCGCTGAGGAAGAGGCCTTCTTTCGCCGGGAAAAACCCTGGGGCTTCATTCTTTTTGCCCGCAACGTCGCCGACACGCCGCAGGTGCTGCGCCTGGTTTCCGACCTGCGCGAGAGCGTCGGCCGGCCGGATGCGCCGGTCTTCGTCGACCAGGAGGGCGGCCGGGTGCAGCGGCTGCGCCCGCCGCTGGCGCCCGACTATCCCTCGGCCGGCGCGCTTGGCGCGATCCATGCCGCCGACCCGGCGGCTGGGCTGCGCGCGGCCTGGCTGATGTCGCGCCTGCACGCTTTCGACCTCGCCCGTCACGGTATCGACGCCGACTGCCTGCCGGTGCTCGACGTGCCGGTGGATGGCGCCGACGATGTCATCGGCAAGCGCGCCTATGCCGGCGACCCGGCCGTGGTCGCGGCGATGGGGCGCGCGGCGGCCGATGGGCTTTTGGCCGGCGGCGTGCTTCCGGTGATGAAACACATGCCCGGACACGGACGAGCGCGCTGCGACAGCCACAAGGCGCTTCCGGTGGTCGAAGCCTCGCTGGACGTCCTGCGCGCGGTCGATTTCGCACCGTTCGCCGCACTCGCCGACCTGCCGATGGCGATGACGGCGCACATTGTCTACCAGGAGATCGACCCCGACAATCCCGCCACCACCTCTGCGCGCGTGATCGGCGACATTATCCGTGGCGAGATCGGTTTCGACGGTCTGTTGATGAGCGACGACGTCTCCATGAAGGCGCTTTCTGGGGATTTCTCGCAAAAAGCCCGGGCGATTCTTGCGGCCGGCTGCGATGTGGTTCTTCACTGCAACGGCGTCATGGACGAGATGGCGGGGGTCGCGGCCGCGACCCCCGCGCTCGCCGGTCGGGCGCTGGAGCGGGCGCGGCGGGCCCTCGATTTGCGGGCGGGCGCGTCGAGCGAGAGCGAAATGCTGGCCAGGGCGGAATTCGACGCGTTGGCCCGGTCGGTGGCGTAAGCCCCGGCCTTTGAATAGGGTAAGGATTTGGGAGCGGTCCAGAAGAATTCAGGCCAGGACAAGGCGCCGATGGAGCGCCTGTGGACGGAAAGCGAGGAGCGGCGCGATCCGGCCGCGCCGGCGCTCGTCGTCGACGTCGCCGGTTTCGAGGGACCGCTCGACCTGCTCCTGCACCTGGCGCGTACCCAGAAGGTGGATCTTGCCCGCATCTCGATCCTGGCGCTTGCCGAGCAATATCTGGCTTTCGTCGACGAGGCTCGCAAGCTGCGCCTCGAGATTGCCGCCGACTATCTGGTGATGGCCGCCTGGCTCGCCTTTTTGAAGTCGAAGCTGCTGATCCCCAAGCAGGACAGCGACGAGGGCGAAAGCGGCGAGGAACTGGCCGCGATCCTGCAATTCCGCCTCAAGCGGCTGGAGGCGATGCGCGATGCTGCCGCGCGCCTGGTGAACCGCAACCGGCTCGGTCGCGACGTGATGGCCCGCGGCATGCCCGAAGCGGTGATCCTGGAACGCCGGACCGAATATAGCGCCTCGCTCTACGATCTGCTGACCGCCTATGCCGGACAGCGCCAGCGTCAGGCGGTCACCAATGTGCGGATCGCCAAGCGCACGGTGTGGTCGCTCCAGGACGCGCGCGCGGTGCTGTCGCGCCTGGTCGGCAGGATCAAGGACTGGACCGCGCTCGACCGGTTCCTGATCGAGTATCTGACCGTACCGGAAGAGCGCGCCACCGCGCTCGCCAGCTCGTTTGCCGCCTCGCTCGAAATGGTGCGCGAAGGCGCGATCGAAATTCGCCAGACCGAGCCGTTCGCGCCGCTTTTCATGCGCGCCCGGCCGCCGGAACACGTGCCCAGCGAGGGAAGCCATGTCTGAAAGCAGCCGGGCGAACGCGCTGTCCATGCCGGACGACGGGAATGCCCTCGACGCCGATCCGCTGAACGACAACCCGGCCGAGCGGCTGCACCTGGTGGAGGCCATGCGCATGGCCGAGGCGATCGTGTTCGCGTCGGCCGAGCCGGTCAGCGAAAAGGCGCTGGCCATGCGCATGCCCGAAGGCGTCGACATTCCCGCGATCATGGCGTCGCTGCAGAAGTTTTACGAAAAGCGCGGCGTCAACCTGGTCAGGATCGAGGAGTCCTGGGCATTCCGCACCGCGGGCGATCTGTCCTTCCTGATGAGCCGCGACGCCGTGCAGCAGAAGAAATTGTCGCGTGCGGCACTCGAGGTGCTGGCCATCATCGCCTATCACCAGCCGGTGACGCGCGCCGAGATCGAGGAAATCCGCGGCGTCGAAACCTCCAAGGGCACGCTGGACACGCTGATGGAAACCGGCTGGGTGAAAATGCGCGGCCGGCGGCGCACGCCCGGCCGCCCGGTCACCTATGGCACCACCTTGACCTTTCTCGACCATTTCGGGCTCGGCGAGCTGCGCGACCTGCCGGGCATAGACGAATTGAAGGGCGCGGGCCTGTTGTCGGCGCGCATGCCGGCCAATTTCTCCGTGCCGCTGCCGCCGACCGATCCCGACGAGCTTACCGAGGACGAAGAGCCGCTGACCGACATCGACCTGGAGGAGCTCGGCCTGTTGACACCCCGCGGCGGGGATGATTGACGGAGGCGCCGCGTGTCGTCGCGGCGCATATCCGTGACAGGCGAAATGGCGCAGGCAGAAAAGACAAGGCGGAAGCCGGGTGAACGGGCAGGGCGCCTTCCCGCCGGTGTGTCCTTTGCCGCGCGCCTGTCCTTCGACAATGTGTGGCATTCCTTCGACAATCGGAACGAAACGCTGCGCGGTGTCTCGCTGAGCGCCGAACCGGGCGAGGTGCTTTGTTTGCTCGGTCCCTCCGGCTCGGGCAAGACGACGCTTCTGAGGATCGCCGCCGGCATCGAGACGCAGACGCGCGGGCGTGTGCTGCTCAACGATCGCGAAATTTCCGGACCGTCGGTGTTCGTGCCGCCGGAGCGGCGCTCGATCGGCCTGGTGTTCCAGGATTTCGCCCTGTTTCCGCATCTGTCGATCCTCGACAATGTGCGCTTCGGCCTGACCGCGCTGTCGTCGGGAGAAGCCAGGCGCGAGGCGATGGCAGCGCTGGTGCGCGTCGGCCTGGAGCATCATGCCCAGTCCTTCCCGCATATTCTCTCCGGCGGCGAACAGCAGCGCGTGGCGCTTGCGAGGGCGCTTGCGCCACGCCCGGCGGTGCTGTTGCTGGACGAGCCGTTCTCCGGGCTCGATTCGCGCCTGAAGGACACCGTGCGCGCCGAAACGCTGGCGATCCTGCGCGAGAGCCGGGCGACGGCGATCGTGGTCACCCACGACGCCGAGGAGGCGATGCGCATGAGCGATCGAATCGCGCTCTTGAAAAACGGGCGGCTGGTGCAGATGGGGCCGGCGCAGGCCCTGTTCGAAAAACCGGCCGACCTGTTCGTGGCCGGTTTCTTTTCCGAGCTCAACCTGTTCGAGGCCAGGGCGGGCGCGGGCCGGGTCGATACGCCGCTCGGCCAGTTCGCGGCACCCGGCATCGGCGATGGCGCGCCCGTTACCGTTGCCGTGCGGCTCTCCGGCATAGAGCCGTGCGAAAAGGATGGCGGGACGGCGGCAAGAGTGATATCCCGGCGCTTCCTGGGCGAGGCGGAGGCGCTGGAACTTGCGGTTCCGGGCGCCGAAACCTCGATTCGGGCACGCATTCGATGCGGCGTTTTGCCTGCCGGCGCACGCGATATCTGGCTTACGGTGCGAAAGTCTGATGTGCTTGTGTTTGAAAGCGGGACCGAAAACGCCTAAATCTGGGAACGAAACGCGTTCATAAAAGGGTTTGTAATGGGAACCTTCTCGATCTGGCACTGGCTTATCGTGCTCGTGGTCGTGCTGCTGCTGTTCGGGCGCGGCAAGATTCCGGAGTTGATGGGCGACATGGCCAAGGGAATCAAAAGCTTCAAGAAAGGCATGTCGGACGAGGACGAGGCGGCCAACGCCAAGACCGTCGAGCACCGCGACGACGAAAGCGCGCCCGCCTCCTCGACCAAGGAAAAGGCAACCAAGTCCTGACGGGGCGCGAGCCCCGGTCGCAGGCTGCCGGAAGCTGAGCCATGTTCGACATCGGTTGGCCGGAAATGCTCGTGGTCGCGGTCGTTCTGATCGTGATCGTGGGGCCGAAGGACTTGCCGCGCATGCTGCGCGCGTTCGGGCGCACGACGTCCAAGATGCGCTCGATGGCGGGCGATTTCCGCAAGCAGTTCGACGAGGCGCTGAAGGAGGCCGAGCTTGACGACGTCAAGTCGACCCTCGACAGCGCGCGCAAGCTCAATCCAACCTCGGAAATCAAGAAAGCGCTCAATCCGATGGAAAAGGCGGCCGCGGATGTGCGCGCCGGCCTCGACGACATGATGAAGCCGAAACCGGCCAAGACCGCGGCGCCCGACGCCGAAGCGGCGCCGGCCGAGCCGGCCAAGGCCGGGCCGACGGCGATGCCGGGGGCCGCAGCGGCAAAACCGGCGGCGACCGTGCCTGGCAAGAGGAAGACCGCGGCCAAATCCACTGCCGCAACCGGCGCCGCGGCCAAGGCCAAGCCGGCCGGCAAGGCTGCCGCGTCGCCGGCGAAGAAAACGGCTGCGGGCGCGCGCGCCAAGCCGGCTGCCAAGACCTCCAAACCCAGACCGGCAACGCGCAAGGCGCCGGCCAAGAAGACCGGGGCATCCTCGTGAACGTCCACGACGACGACATCGACAAATCGTCGGCCCCGCTGATGGATCATTTGATCGAGCTGCGTACGCGGCTGATGTGGTCGATCGGCGGTTTTTTCGTCGCCTTCCTGGTCTGCTTCTTTTTTGCCAAGGACATTTTCAACCTGCTGGTGATCCCGTTTCAGTGGGCGACCGCCTGGGCCGGTCTCGACGCCGACAAGGTCGACCTGATCTACACCGCGCCGCAGGAGTTCTTTTTCACCCAGATCAAGCTCGCCATGTTCGGCGGGCTGGTGATCGCCTTTCCGGTGATCGCCGGCCAGATCTACAAATTCGTCGCGCCCGGCCTCTACCGCAACGAGCGTCGCGCGTTCCTGCCGTTTCTGATCGCTTCGCCGATCCTGTTCCTGATCGGCGGCGCGCTGGTCTATTTCTTCTTCACGCCGATGGTGATGTGGTTCTTCCTGTCGATGCAGCAGGTGTCGCCCGATCAGGAAATCCAGATCTCGCTGTTGCCGAAAGTGTCGGAATATCTCAGCCTGATCATGACGCTGATCTTTTCCTTCGGCCTGGTGTTCCAGCTTCCGGTCGTCACCACGCTGATGACGCGGGTCGAGCTTTTGAGTTCGGCGGGGCTGGCCGACAAGCGCAAATACGCCATTGTCATCGCCTTTATCGTCGCCGCGGTGCTGACCCCGCCCGATCCCGTCAGCCAGCTCGGCCTCGCCCTGCCGACGATCCTTCTCTACGAGGTCTCGATCTGGCTGGCGCGCATGGTCGAGAAGAAGCGCGCGGAAGAGCGCGCAGCCCGGGACGAGGCGCAAACGGATGGTGACGAACCCGATCCAGCCCAAGCGGAGCCCGCGGCTTCCGAAGCCGGCGACGAGGACGCGACGCGTCCCTCGTAAGGCGCTCGCGGTGCGGCGCGGCCTTGCGCCATTCCGATTTGCGGTTTAGGCCGTTCGGCGGTCTTGCGCGCGTTGTGCGGCGCGCGGCGGACATTCATATGCCGTTTCGGCAACACCAACCGTATGGGAACCGATTTTCGCCATGCTCGACATAAGATGGATTCGCGACAACCCCGAGGCCCTGGCCGAAGCGCTTGAAAAGCGCGGCTGGTCGTCGGCGGATGCGCGCGCCGAGGTCGACGCCGTGGTGGCCGCGGACGAGGCGCGGCGCGCCCATCTGACCGAGTTGCAGGCCAAGCAGGAACGCCGCAACGCCGCCTCCAAGGAAATCGGCAAGGCGATGGCGCAAAAGGACCTGGCGCTGGCCGAAAAGCTCAAGGCCGAGGTCGCCGATATCAAGCGTTTCGTTCAGGACGGCGAGGCAGAGGAGCGCACGCTCGACAAGGCGCTGTTCGACCGGCTGGCGGCGCTGCCCAACCTGCCGCACGACGACGTGCCCGTCGGCGCCGACGAGGCCGACAATGTCGAGATCCGCCGCGTCGGCGAGCCGAAACGCGCCAATGCGGCGAAGGAGCATTTCGAGATCGGCGAGGCGCTCGGCCTGATGGATTTCGAGACGGCGGCGAAATTGTCGGGCGCGCGTTTCACCGTGCTCAAGGGCCAGCTTGCCCGGCTCGAGCGCGCGCTCGGCCAGTTCATGCTCGACCTGCACACCACCGAGCACGGCTATCTGGAGGTCCAGCCGCCGCTTCTGGTGCGCGACGGGCCGATGTTCGGCACCGGGCAATTGCCGAAATTCACCGACGATCTTTTCCAGACCTCGCGGGCGGGCGAGGTGTCTTTCGACGAAAGCGCGCTTTACGGCGAGGCGGTGGCTAACCTTGTGGAGGCGTGGGCGCCCGACGATTTCCCCCAAATCGAACTTTATCGCGAGATGGAGCGGCTGCGCCGGTCGCGCCAGGCCCCGATGCGTCTGTGGTTGATCCCGACGGCTGAAGTATCGCTCACCAACCTGGTGCGCGAGGAAATCCTCGACGCTAAATCGCTGCCGCTGCGCTTCACCGCGCTGACGCCGTGTTTCCGCTCCGAGGCCGGCTCGGCCGGCAAGGACACGCGCGGCATGCTGCGCCAGCACCAGTTCTACAAGGTCGAGCTGGTCTCGATCACCGACGAAACGTCCTCGCTCGATGAGCACGAGCGCATGACGGGCTGCGCGGAAGAGGTGCTCAAACGCCTTGACCTGCCTTACCGCACGGTGGTGCTGTGTTCGGGCGACATGGGGTTCGGGGCCAGAAAGACCTACGACATCGAGGTCTGGCTGCCGGGCCAGAACGCGTATCGTGAGATTTCGTCCTGTTCGGTGTGCGGCGACTTCCAGGCCCGGCGCATGGAGGCCCGCTACCGGCCGGAGGGCGAGAAGCAGACCCGCTTCGTGCACACGCTCAACGGCTCGGGCACGGCGGTCGGTCGCGCGCTGATCGCGGTGATGGAAAACTACCAGAACGCCGACGGCTCGGTCACCATTCCTGAAGTTTTGCGTCCCTATATGGGCGGTCTGGAAAGGATCGGCTGAGTATGCGCATTCTTCTGACCAACGATGACGGCATCCACGCCGAGGGACTGCAGGTGCTGGAGCGGATCGCGCGCACCCTGTCCGACGATGTGTGGGTGGTGGCGCCGGAAACCGACCAGTCGGGTTTCGCCCATTCGCTGTCCCTGTCCGAGCCGCTGAGGATGCGCAAGCTCGACGAGCGCCATTTCGCCCTGCGCGGCACACCGACCGATTGTGTCATCATGGGCGTGCGCAAGGTCATGCCCGAGCCGCCGGATCTGGTGCTGTCGGGCGTCAATTCGGGCGGCAACGTCGCCGACGACGTCACCTATTCGGGCACGGTTGCCGGCGCCATGGAGGGGACGCTGGTCGGCGTGCGCTCGATCGCGCTGTCGCAGGCCTACAGTTTCCGCGACGATGACCGTTTCGTGCCGTGGCACGTCGCGGAGACGCTGGCGCCGGCACTGCTGAAGAAGCTGATCGCCATGGACCTGCCGGCAGGCGCGTTCCTCAACGTGAATTTCCCCAATTGCGAGCCCGAGCAGGTGCGGGGCACGAAAGTGACCGCGCAGGGCAAGCTTCTGCACGGCCTGTGGATCGACGAGCGTCGCGACGGGCGTAATTTTCCCTATTACTGGCTGCGTTTCGGCCGCCAGCCCTCGGAAGTGCGCGAGGGCACCGATCTTGCCGCCATGCGCGACAATTTCGTCTCCGTCACACCGCTTCAGCTCGACCTGACCGCGCACGAACTCAAAGACAGGGTGGCGAAGGGGCTCGCATGACCCGTGCCGGCGATGATCGCGAGGGTTTCGCCGCCTTCCTGCTGCGCGCCCGCGCCAAGGGCGTCGACGACAAGCGGCTGATCGCCGCGATCGAGGCGGTGCCGCGGCGCGGTTTCGTGTCCGGCCAGTGGCAGTCCGTCGTGTGGTGCGACCGGATGATCCCGATCGAATGCGGGGAAACGCTGGAAGGGATCGACCTGCAGGCCCAGATCGTGCATGCGCTCGGTCTGGAGCCGAAGCACCGCGTTCTGGAGATCGGCACCGGGTCGGGCTACACGGCCGCGCTGATGGCGCAGCTTGCCGGCCGCGTCGTCACCGTCGATCACTACAAGACGCTGGTCGACCAGGCCCGTCACCGCCTCGACGCGCTCGGTATCGCCAATGTGGTCGTGCGCCAGGCCGATGCGGCCAACGGGCTCGCCGGCGAAGGGGCGTTCGACCGCATCGTGTGTTGGGCCGCGTTCTCGGCCCTGCCGCGCAATTTCGTCGATCAATTGTCGACGAACGGGCTGATGATCGCACCGATCGGGCCGGGCGAGGGCGAGCAGGCGCTGGTCCATCTGCAAAAGGTGGGGAGCCGTTTCGACCGGAGCGATATCGGCGTCGTGCGTTTCCAGCCCTTGCTCGAAGGCGTGGCCGCGGCGATCTGAAGCCGGCCTTTTCACGCAATTTGCGAAATCGCGCCGCGCGTCGCGCCATCTTAACGCGGCAGTAAGATTAACGCGCTTTAATTTTGGGTGAGTGACGTTCCGTAACCGGTGTTCGCGAGTATTGCGATGCGTATCAAAGTCTTGGGCATAGCCGGGCGCGATTTCGCCCGCATGACGGCCATTCTGGCCGCCGGCAGCTTTCTGGCCGGCTGCAGTTCCGGCGCGATGCGTTTCGATGAAGAGATTTTCACTGCGTCCACGGCCAATCAGCGCGCCATTCTCGGCAACGCGATCGATCAGCCCTTTCCCGGCGATGTGAGCCCACGGCCGGCCACGGTCGACCAGACCTATACCGGCTCGGTCAATCGGCGCGCCGTCGAACCCGTCGAAGTCCGCACCGGGAGCGTTCAGCGCCAGACGCTGCCGGCGCCCGTCCGCCAGCCAATGCCGGCACGGCCGGTCGAGGTGGCGCGGGCCGAGCCGGTTGCTCCTGAGCCGGTGGCCTCGGCCGCGCCGCGCCAGGTTGTTGCCGCGGCTCCCGCCCCGGCGCCGGCCGGCACTGATGCGGATGGCGAGGGCTGGACGCGGGCCGGCGGAACCCAGGTGACGATCCGCGAAGGCGAAACGCTCTACAATCTCTCGCGTCGCTTCGGCGTGCCGGTCAAGGCGATCATGAAGGTCAACGACATGGAGTCGGCCGGGGAATTGTCTGCGGGCCAAAAGGTCGTGATCCCGACTTATGTCTATTCGCGCAAGGCGCCGATTTCGGCGCCCGACGCCAATCCCAACGTGATGGAGGCGAAGTCCTCGCGCGGTTCGCGCTACGACGTCCCGGCCGACAAGGTGCCGCTGCCGAGCCGTTCGCCGGACCGCAGCGTGGCAATCCTGCCGCAGACGCCGAAGCCCAAGCAGCGCGTCGCCTCCGCCGAGACCAGCGACGTCGCCACGCAAAAGGCATCCGCCACGCCTTCGCCCGCCAAGGACGGGATCTACACGGTCGTGGCCGGCGATACGCTTTATGGCATCGCGCGCCAGCGCGGCACCACCGCCGCTGCGATCAAGCAGGCCAACGGCCTGAGTGACGGCCATTTGCGCATCGGACAGAAATTGCGCATTCCTGCGTCCGGCCAGGTGCTCGTGCGGGCGGACGAGCCCGTCGACCCGATCAAGACCGCCGGCACGGGCGAAAAACGCGCATCCGATGCAACGAAAAGCCCGGTAACGGCCTATACGCCGCCGGAAGCCGACAAGACCGCGCGCGGTTCCTCCGACAAGGCGATCGCCGAAACCGTCACCAAAAGCGCGGCCGTCGCGCCGGAAGCGACCGGCGTGGAGCGCATGCGCTGGCCGGTGCGCGGCCGGGTCATCGCCGGCTACGGCCGCAAGACCGGCTCCAAGCCGAATGACGGCATCGACATCGCCGTGCCGGAAGGCACGCCGGTCAAGGCGGCCGAGAACGGCGTCGTGATCTATGCGGGCGACGGGCTGAAGGAATTCGGCAATACGGTTCTCGTGCGTCACGAGGACGGCTTGGTTACCGTTTACGGCCATGCCAGCCAGTTGAAGGTGGCGCGCGGCGACAAGGTGCGGCGCGGCCAGGAGATCGCACGCTCGGGCATGAGCGGTTCGGCTGACCTGCCGAAACTCCATTTCGAGGTGCGCAAGGATTCCGTGCCGGTCGATCCGACAGGTTATCTCGAATAGGGCGCCCTAAACAGTAGGCAGCGGGTCATCGCCTCCAGTCGGGCCCGCCAGCTTCGCCCGTCCCGCAAGGGGCGGGCGATTTCGTTGTGCGCAGCCGCTCAGTCCAGCCTGCGGCCGAGCCGTCCGGCCAGATCCTGGACGAACTGCCAGGCGACGCGGCCCGAGCGCGAACCGCGCGTGGTCGCCCATTCCAGCGCCTGCGCGCGCAGGGTCTCGGCGTCGATCGCCAGGCCGTAATGGGAGACGTAGCCGTCGACCATGGCGAGATAGTCGTCCTGGGAGCATTTGTGGAAACCGAGCCACAGGCCGAACCGGTCCGACAGCGAGACTTTTTCCTCCACCGCCTCGGACGGGTTGATGGCGGTGGAGCGCTCGTTTTCGATCATGTCGCGCGGCAGGAGATGCCGGCGGTTCGAGGTGGCGTAGAAGATGACGTTGTCGGGCCGGCCCTCCACACCGCCCTCCAGAGCCGCCTTCAGCGACTTATAGGAGGTGTCGTCGTGGTCGAAGGACAGATCGTCGCAAAACAGGATGAAGCGATGCGCGACGCCCTTGAGCAGGGCCAGCAGGGCGGGCAGCGTGTCGATGTCCTCGCGGTGGATTTCGATCAGGCGCAGCCGGGCCGCGTGGCTCGCGTTGACGGCGGCGTGCGCCGCCTTGACCAGAGACGACTTGCCCATGCCGCGCGCGCCCCACAAAAGCACGTTGTTGGCCGGGTAGCCGTCGGCGAAACGCTGCGTGTTGTCGACCAGGATGTCGCGCACACGGTCGACGCCCTTGATCAGATCGATCTCCACCCGGTTGACCCGCTCCACCGGGGTGAGCATGCCGGTTTCGGCTTCCCACACGAAGCAGTCGGCGGCGTCGAAATCGGGCGCTGCCGGCGGCGGCGGGGCCAGGCGCGACACCGCCGCAATCAGCCGGTCGAGTTTTTCACCAAGGGTTTCGCTGCGGGCTTCTGTCATTTCCGTCCGTCCTGAATTATGTCTGCGCGCTCTACCACGCGCGTGCCGCCGGCAAAAGCGGGCCGAAACCCGGTCCATCCGGTTGCAATGAAGGCGCGAGAGACTATATTCCGCCCACCTTCGGCCGGGGCCTTTTGCGCACGGCGGCGTTCTCAGGAGAATTCTATGTTCGTAACACCGGCTTATGCGCAAACAGGGGCTGCTGGCGGCTCCGACATGCTGATCAGCATCCTGCCGTTCGTGCTGATCTTCGTGATCATGTATTTTCTCATCATTCGGCCGCAGCGCCAGACGATGAAAAAACGCCAGGAAATGCTGGCGGCGATCCGCAGGGGCGATTCGGTGATCACCGGCGGCGGTCTGGTCGGCAAGGTCACCAAGGTCATCAACGACCACGAATTGGAAATCGATCTCGGCGGCGGCATGAAGGTGACGGCGATGCGCGCCACGATCGCGGAAGTGCGGGTCAAGGGCGAGCCGGTCGCCAACCAGAACGCCAAAAAATAACCCAGAACAGGGTGAAATGATCTCGTTTTCGCCCCGACGGACAGGCTGATGCTGTATTTCACCCGCTGGAAGACGACTCTGATCTGGCTGGCCGTTCTGGCCGGGATCGTGTTCGCCGCGCCCAACCTTTTTTCCCAGGCGACTGTTGCCAGTCTGCCGGACTGGTTGCCGAAGCGCCAGATGACGCTCGGCCTCGACCTGCAGGGCGGCTCGCACATCCTGTTGCAGATCGAAAGGCGGGACCTGATCGAGGAGCGCCTCGAATCGACCCGCGACGACGTGCGCCGCCTGCTGCGCGACGCCCGCATCGGCTATACTGGGCTTTCCGGTTCGAGCCGCACCGTCCAGGTGCGCGTGCGCGACGCCGGCGATGTCGAGCGCGCCAAGGAGGCACTGGCGCAGTTGACCGAGCCGGTCTCTGCCGGCCTGTTCGCCGGCGGCACGGTGACCGAACTCGCGCTCGAAGAGCCGGAGCCGGGCCTGCTGCGCTTCACGCTGACCGATGAGGGCATCACCTATCGCCTCGCTTCCGCGCTGTCGCAGTCGATCGAAGTCGTCGGCCGGCGCGTCAACGAACTCGGCACCACCGAACCGATCATCCAGAGGCAGGGCGACGACCGGATTCTTGTTCAGGTGCCCGGGCTGCAGGACCCGCAGCGCCTGAAGGACATTCTCGGGCAGACCGCGAAGCTGACCTTCCAGATGGTCGACACCTCGGTGCCGGTGCAGGAGGCGATCGAAAGCCGCCCGCCGCCGGGCACGACGGTGCTTTATTCCACCGACGATCCGCCGGTGCCCTATCTGATCGAAAACCGCGTCATCGTATCGGGCGAAAACCTGGTCGACGCGCAGGCGACGTTCGACCAGCGCACCAACGAGCCGGTCGTTTCGTTCCGCTTCGACACCAAGGGCGCGACCCGGTTCGGCCAGGCGACGCAGGAAAATGTCGGTCGGCTGTTTGCCATCGTGCTCGACGAGCAGGTGATCTCGGCGCCGCAGATCCGCGAGCCGATCCTCGGCGGCACGGGCCAGATCTCGGGCAATTTCGACGTTCAGAGCGCCAACGACCTGGCGGTGCTGCTGCGCGCCGGCGCGCTGCCGGCAACCCTGACCATCATCGAGGAGCGCACGGTCGGGCCGGGGCTCGGCCAGGATTCCATCGACGCGGGCAAGCTTGCCGGCGTGATCGGCGCCGTGCTGGTAGTGGTGTTCATGATCGCCGCCTACGGCACGCTCGGCGTGCTGGCCAATCTGGCGCTGCTGGCCAATATCGGGATGATCGTGGCGATCCTGTCGGTGCTCGGGGCCACGCTGACCTTGCCCGGCATCGCCGGCATCGTGCTGACCATGGGCATGGCGGTCGATTCCAACGTGCTGATCTATGAGCGTATCCGCGAGGAACGGCGCAACGGGCGCTCGCTGATTCAGGCGATCGATACCGGTTTCTCACGCGCCTTCGCCACCATCGTCGATGCCAACGTGACGACGCTGATCGCGGCCGTCGTGCTGTTTTATCTGGGCAGCGGGCCGGTGCGCGGTTTTGCCGTGACCCTGGCGATCGGCATCGTGACGACGGTCTTCACCGCCTTTACCTTCAGCCGCTGGATGCTGGCCGAATGGGTCCGCCGCCGCCGGCCGAAGGAGCTGCCGCGCTCGTTCGTGTCGCTGATCCGGCCCGGCACGAAAATCGCATTCATGAGCTTCCGGCGCATCACTTTCGCGTTTTCCGCCTTTTTGTCGGTGGCTTCCGTCGTGCTGTTCATCGGCGTGGGCATGAATTACGGCATCGACTTCAAGGGCGGATCGCTGATCGAGGTGCAGACGCGCGACGGTCAGGCCGCCGATATCGGCGAAATCCGCGGCCGACTCTCCGACCTCAATATCGGGGATATCCAGGTCCAGCAGTTCGGTACCGAAACCGATGTGCTGATCCGCGTCGCCTCGCAGGAGGCCGGCGACAACGCCGAACAGAGCGTCGTGGTCAAGGTTCGCGGCGAGCTCGAGCAGGACTACGATATCCGCCGTGTGGAAACCGTCGGACCGACGGTCTCGTCCGAACTCGCGATGCAGGGCACGATCGGCGTTCTGGCGGCCTTCGCCCTGATCATGGTCTATATCTGGCTGCGCTTCGAATGGCAGTTCGCGGTCGGAGCGATCATCGCCACCGTGCACGATATCGTCATCACGGTCGGCTTTTTCGTGATTTCCGGCATCGAGTTCAATCAGTCCTCGATCGCGGCCATTTTGACCATTGTCGGCTATTCGCTGAACGACACGGTGGTCGTCTATGACCGGGTGCGCGAGGAGTTGCGGCGTTACAAGAAGATGCCCTTGCCGCAATTGCTCAACAACGCCATCAACCTGACCTTGTCGCGCACCTTGATGACCTCGGTCACCACCTTGCTCGCCTTGACGGCGCTGTTCCTGTTCGGCGGCGAGGTGATCCGTTCGTTCACGGCCGCAATGCTGTTCGGCGTGGTGTTCGGCACCTATTCGTCGATCTTCATCGCCGCGCCGATCCTGATCCTGTTCAAGCTTCGGCCGGGCGCGCTTTCGGCCAGCAAGGACGAGGCGAAGGAGGACGATCAGGACGCGCCGGCCGAAACGTCGAAAGCCTGAGGCGGCCATGGCCGGCGGTATCATCATGCGCGAGGCCCATTTTCCGGGCCGGGCGCCGATCGACGCCTACGGCAATGGCGGTTTCCGGTTTGCCGAGATGTCGCATCGCGGCTCCATCCTGTGCGTGCCGTCGGGCATTCACGGCTGGCAGCCGGCCGATGCGACTGCGCTCGGTGAAGCCGATTTCGGCCGTGTCTTCGACGAGGCAGCCGAGATCGAACTTTTGCTGGTCGGAACCGGCACGGCGCTGAAGCCGCTGCCCAAGGCGGTGCGCGAGGCCGTCCGCGCGGCCGGGTTGACGGTGGAGGCGATGTCGACGGGAGCGGCCGTGCGCACCTATAACGTGCTTCTGGCCGAGGATCGGGCCGTGGCGGCGGCCCTGGTCGCCGTGTCCTGAAATGGCGGCCGATGCGCATGTGCGCGAGATCGTGCGCGCCGGCGATCCCGACCGCTATCTGGCGACCCTTTACGCGCCCGAAGACAAGCGGCCGGCACTGTTTGCGCTTTATGCCTTCCACGTCGAGACGGCCAGGGTGCGCGATCTGGTTCGCGAACCGCTGCCCGGCGAAATCCGGCTGCAATGGTGGCGCGACGCGATCGCCGCCGGCCAGCCGACCGGCAGTCCCGTCGCCGACGCGCTGATTGCGGCGATCGACGCCTATCGCCTGCCGGTGGCCGCGTTCGAGGCCATGCTGGAGGCGCGTGTCTTCGACCTCTACGACGATCCGATGCCCGACAGGACGACGCTGGAAGGTTATTGCGGGGAAACTGGCGCGGCGCTGATCCAGCTTGCCGCGCTGGTGCTCGACGCCGAGACGGCCGCCGGCCAGGCCGACTTGGCCGGCCATGCCGGGTGCGCGCAGACCATGACCGGCCTGTTGCAGGACCTGTCGCGGCACCGCGCGCGCGGCCAATGCTACGTGCCGGCCGATCTGCTCGCCGCCGTGGGGACGGATCGTGAGGCTTTTCTCAGCAACGACGACGATGACGGGGTAGGGCGGGCTGTTGCGGCCATGCTGGCGCTGGCCCGTGATCATTTCGGTGCTTTTTTGCGCGACGCGCCGACACTGCCGGCCAGCCTGCGTCCGGCATTCCTGCCACTGGCCGTAATCGAGGCAAGCCTCGACCGAATCGAGAGCAAAGGCGTCGACGCGCCCGCGCCCTCGGCGCTGCGCAGGCACTGGCTGATCTTGCGCCGCGCGACCGGCGGCTGGTGACGACTCTCTTTTACGTTTACGTCAAAAATGCTACAGCGTGCCGGGCGCAAGGAGCGCCGACGGGAGAGAGCCGGCATGAGCCTGACGGTCCTGGTCGCCATCGTCGTGATCGGCATAGCGGCCGTCCTCGTCGCGGTGCATGCAAGCGGGGGAACGCGTGCGGCCGAACTGGCGAACGCGGATCAGGCGCGCCGGCGGTTTGCCGAGGATTTTCCCAATGAGACGATTGCCGAGGTGCTTCTGACGACACCGCCCACGGCGGCGTTTCTGCTGCTCGACGGCACCCGCACGGGGATCGTCCAGGCGGTGGGAATGCATTTTCTGACCCGTATCGTGCGGCCGCCCGACCTGGCCGCGGTCGACGCCGACGGCGCCACGCTTTGCCTGAAAACCAGGGATTTCACCTGGGCGGGCGGATGTTTCCGGTTCGCAAGCGCCGGGGAGGTGCAGCGCCTGTCGCAACGGCTTTCGCCGGCCAACCGCAACGAGCAACGAAAGAGCGCCTGATGGACGGCTACGATTTTCCAAAAGTCACGGAACTGGCGATCCCGTTTTTCGTCGCCGCGATCCTGCTGGAGCTGTGGCTGGTGCGCTCGGGTCGCGCCAGGGGGGCGTTCGAGACCCGCGACACCTTTACCAGCCTGATGATGGGCACGGGCAATGTGGTGGCCGGCATATTGCTCGGTTTCGTCGCCTATTGGGCGCTGTCCTGGGTTTGGCAGTTCCGCCTGTTCGATCTCGGCCTGCATTGGTGGGTGTTCGTCCTCGCCTTCCTGCTCGATGACCTGCGCTATTACTGGTATCATCGCATCGCCCATCGCTGCCGGTGGGTATGGGCCGAGCACGTCAACCACCATTCCAGCCAGCACTATAATTTGTCGACCGCGCTCAGGCAGTCGTGGACGGGCACGTTCACCGGCATGTTCGTGTTGCAGGCGCCGATCGTGCTGCTGGGCGTCCATCCGGCGGTGATCGCCTTCGTCTTCGGCTTCAATCTGGTCTGGCAGTTCTGGATACATACCGAGACGATCGGCAAGATGTGGGGCTGGTTCGAGGCGATTTTCAACACGCCGTCGCATCACCGCGTCCACCACGCCACCAATCCGCGCTATCTCGATGCCAACTATGCCGGCACGCTGATCATATGGGACCGCATGTTCGGTACCTTCGTGGAGGAGTTGGAAGAGGAGCGGCCGCGATACGGCATCGTCAAGAACCTGGGTACCTTCAACCCGTTCAAGGTCGCCTTCCACGAATGGATCGGCATGTTCAAGGACGCCGCCGCGCCCGGTCTGACGCTGCGACAGCGTCTGGGCTACCTGTTCATGCCGCCGGGCTGGAGCCATGACGGTTCGCGCGAGACCTCGCAAAGCCTGAAAGCCGATTTCGTGCGCCGCAATCCGGCCGAAGCGGGCAAGCCGGGCCTGCCAACGGCGGACGGTGCCGGCCTGGCGTCGACCAAGTAGGCGCAAGGCGCGCAATCGGCCGCTGCCGGCCGGCGATTGATCCACGTCGAGATCTAACTGTCCATAACTCGGTACCGCGATGGACATCGCGGTTCGAGCGTCGTAGGGGCGTGCCCGCTGGGAGGGAAATACGGCGCGCCTGCGTGCCAAACGGAAAGGTCGTTCTATGGCTGCCATGCCGCTTCCCCCGCGCTGGGCCTCCTGGCCCGTTCTTCTTCTTTGCCTCGTCATGCTTGCCGGCGGCGGCTATCTCCTGATCGGCGGAGTTCAGCTCATCTCGCTCGGCGGCTCCTGGTATTTCGCCGTCGCCGGCGCGGGCTTGCTGTTGTCGGCCTGGTTTCTGGCCCGCAGCCACGTTCTGGGCCTGCACATTTTCGTCGTGGTGTTCGTCGGTACGGTGATCTGGGCGATCTGGGAGGTCGACTTCCAGTTCTGGCCGCTGGTCTCGCGCCTGGTCGCGCCGGCGGTGCTGGGCGTGTTGATCTTCCTGGCCGCGCCGTCGCTGAAGCGTGGCAGCGGTCGACCGGCGCGTCTGCCGGCCTTTGCCATGGCTGCGCTGCTGGTCGTGGCGCTTGCTGCGACCGGTTACCGCGCGTTCCAGCCCGTGCCCTACGTCGCAGCCAGCGGGGCGCCGGAAACGCTGGCCGAGACGGCCGAAGTCGCGCAAAGCTGGCAGCATTACGGGCGCACGCCGGCCGGCACGCGTTATGCGCCGTCCGCTCAAATCACGCCCGAAAATGTCGGCCAGCTCGAGGTGGCCTGGGAATTCCGCCACGGCGACGTGCCCATCAACGAGACCGGCACGGGTGCCGAAGACCAGAACACGCCGCTTCAGGTCGGCGACACCGTTTATGTGTGCACGGTGCGCAACGTGGTCCACGCGCTGGACGCCGATACCGGCGAGAAGCGCTGGAGCTTCGACCCCGAAGCGTCTTCGCCGCTGTGGCAGCGGTGCCGCAGCGTCGGCTATTACGAATCGACCGGTCGCATCTCCGCCGGGCTGCAGGCGGTTCGCGCCTCCGAAGCGGAAGCAGCACAGGCAGCGGTGGCTGCGGCCGTCGAGGACGATGGCGCGCAAGGTGAGGCGCTCGTCCCGGCCGAGCCCGAACAGACGCGTCCCGCCGGGCAGGCGGGCATCTGTCAGCGCCGCATCGTCTTGACCACGATCGATGCCCGCCTGATCCAGCTCGATGCCGATACTGGCGCGCCGTGCCCGCAATTCGGTGAAAACGGCACGGTCAACCTGACGGTCGGCATGGGCGAGGTGCGCCCCGGCTTCTATTTCCAGACGTCGGCGCCGACGGTGGCGCAGGGCATCATCATTATCGGCGGCTGGGTCGTCGACAATGTCGCCATCGGTCTTCCTTCGGGCGTCGTACGCGGTTTCGACGCCGAGACGGGCGAACTCGTCTGGGCCTGGGACCTCGGCAATCCGGACATCACACGCTTCCCCCCGGAAGGCGGAACCTATACGCGCGGCACGCCGAATGTGTGGAGCACGCCGGCCTTCGATCCGGAGCTCGGTCTGGTCTACCTGCCGACCGGCAACGCGACTCCGGATTTCTTCGGCGCGCATCGTTCACAGCGGGCGGAGGAATACACCGCCGCCGTCGTCGCGCTCGACATCCAGACGGGACGCGAACGCTGGCACTTTCGCACCGTCAACCACGATCTGTGGGACTATGACGTGCCTTCGCAACCCGCCCTCTACGATATTCCGGACGGGCAGGGCGGCACGCACGCGGCGTTGATCCAAACGACCAAGCGCGGCCAGATCTTCGTGCTCGACCGCGCAACCGGCGAACCGGTCTTCGCGGTTGAGGACCGCGCGGTGCCGCAGGGGGCGGTCGAAGGGGATTGGACGGCCGCGACGCAACCCTATTCGGTGGGCATGCCCAGCATCGGCGCCGACCCGCTGACGGAAGCGCGGATGTGGGGCACCACGCCGTTCGATCAGCTTTATTGCCGCATCGAGTTTCGCAAGATGCGCTATGAGGGCGAATTCACTCCGCCGGGGCTGGAGCCGACGCTGCAATGGCCGGGTTTCTTCGGCGGTATGAATTGGGGCAGTTCGTCGATCCACGAGCCGACCGGCTATCTGGTGTTCAACGACACCCGCTCGCCACACCGCATCCAGCTCGTTGCCCGCAGTGAGGCCGACAAGGCGGACGCGCGCAACTCGCATGAAGGGCTCTCGGGTCAGCTCGGCACGCCCTATGGCGCGGCCAAGGTCACCTTCATGTCACCGCTCGGCATTCCGTGTCAGGAGCCGCCTTACGGCACGCTGACGGCGATCGATCTGAAAAGCCAGACCATCGCCTGGCAGGTGCCGCTTGGCACGGTCGAGGACAACGGTCCCCTCGGCATCAAGATGCATGTGCCGATGCCGACCGGGATGCCGACGGTGGGCGGCCCGGTGACGACGGCTTCGGGCCTGGTCTTCTATGCCGGCACGCTTGACCACAATATCCGCGCCTTCGACCTGGCGACCGGCAAGGAAGTGTGGAAGCACCGGCTGCCGGTGGGCGCGCAGACGACCCCGCTGGTCTACACATCTCCCGAGACGGGCCGGCAATATGTCGTGGTGTCGGCGGGCGGCGCGCGCACCTCGCCCGAGCGCGGCGACTACGTGATCGCCTTCGCGCTGCCGGAGCCGGCGGCCGAGTAGGACGGGGACCGTGGCGGCGCAGGAACGAATGCGCCGCCGGCCTGCCAGCGGGACCTCCGCCGACCGGCCGGTCGCGGCTTTCAGGCTTCGCTTTGCAACAGATCGGCAAACTGGGCTTCGCGCTTGGCCATCTTCGCCTGCACCGCCGCCATCAGGTCCTGCGGCCGCAACATGCCGGCGTTCCAGGTCGCGATATAGTCGAGGCCGTCGGCGACCGAGTGGTCGCGTGCATAGGCGAGGTTGCGCTTGATGCCGGTGATCGCCAGCGGCGACTTGCGCGCGATCGCGTGCGCCAACTCGAGGGCGCCCGCAACCAGCGTCTCGCGCTCGTCATATACCGTGGAGACCAGACCGAACCCTTTCGCCTCCTCGGCGGAGAACCGGCGCCCGGTATAGGCGAGTTCGGCCGCCACGGACGGCGCGATCAGCTTGGGCAGTCTTTGCAGCGTGCCGACATCGGCGGCCATGCCGATATGGATTTCCTCGACGGCGAAGGCGGCATCGGCGGCGGCGAGCCGCATGTCGCAGGCGGTGATCAGGTCGACGCCTGCGCCAACGCAGGCGCCGTGCACGGCTGCGATCACCGGAAATCGCGCCCGTTCCAGCGCGGTGAAGGCGTCCTGCAGCGTCAGGATCAGATCGCGCATGGCCAGCGCCGCCCGTCCCGGTTCGGCCTCGAACAGTTTTGCGATGTCGGCGAAGGCGGCAAGATCCATGCCGCCGGTGAAATTTTTGCCCGCGCCCGAGATCACCGCGCAGCGCACGGTCTGGTCGCGGCCGAGGGCGGCGATCAGGCGCGGCAGGTCGGTCCAGAAATCGGAGCTCATGGCATTGGCCCGGTCGGGTCGGTTCATCACCAGATGAACGACGGCGCCATGGCGCTCGACGTGGAAGAAGGTGCTTTCGAACGCGGTCATGGCGGCGAGTCCCCGGTTGCGTCGGACACGGCTGCCGACTGGGCCCGACTATTCCGCGGCTTCGGCGCGCGGCGCAAGCCCCAGCCAGGCCCGGCAGTCGGCGAGCGCGCGGCCGGTCAAAGCCTTCTTGCGGGCGATGGTTTTTTCCTTGCCACGAAAGCGCCGTCCCTCCGGCTTTTCGATCGCGCCGGGCTCGAGCGGCGCAAACAGGCCGAAATTGACGTTCATGGGCTGGAAGGAGCGTTTGCCCGGCTCGTCGTCGGAGACGATGTGGCCGCCGGTGATGTGGGAAAGCAAGGCGCCGAAGGCGGTGGTAACGGGCGGCGGCGGTGCGGCGCGGCCGAGCCGCTCGGCGGCGGCGAAGCGTCCGGCAAGCAGACCCATCGCGGCGCTTTCGACATATCCCTCGCACCCGGTGATCTGGCCGGCAAAGCGCAGGCCTGGTCGCGATTTCAGTTGCAGCGCGCCGTCGAGCAGGACGGGTGAGTTGATATAGGTGTTGCGGTGCACGCCGCCGAGCCGGGCGAATTCGGCCCGTTCAAGCCCGGGGATCATGCGCAACACGCGCGCCTGCTCGCCATATTTCAGCTTCGTCTGAAAGCCGACCATGTTGTAGAGCGTGCCCAGCGCGTTGTCCTGGCGCAGCTGCACGACGGCGTAGGGCTTGATGTCGGGGGCGTGGGCGTTGGTCAGGCCCATCGGCTTCATCGGTCCGTGGCGCAGCGTCTCCGGCCCGCGCTCGGCCATCACCTCGACCGGCAGGCAGCCGTCGAAATAAGGCGTGCCTTCCCACTGCTTGAACTCGGTCTTGTCGCTGTCGATAAGCGCCTGGACGAAGGCCTCGTACTGGGCCTTGTCCATCGGGCAGTTGATGTAGTCCTTGCCAGTGCCGCCTGGACCGACCTTGTCGTAGCGCGACTGGAACCAGCAAATATCCATGTCGATCGTATCGAAATGCACGATAGGGGCGATCGCGTCGAAAAAAGCCAGTGCGTCGGCGCCGGTTTCGGCGCGAATGGCCTCTGCCAGCGACGGCGCGGTCAGCGGGCCTGTGGCGATGATCGCCTGGTCCCAGTCCGCCGGCGGCAGGCCGCGGACTTCCTCGCGCACCACCGTGATCAGTTCGTGCGTCTCGACTTTCTCCGTCACGGCGGCAGAAAAGCCTTCGCGGTCGACGGCCAGCGCGCCGCCGGCCGGAACCTGGTGGGCGTCGCCGCAGGCCATGATCAGCGAGCCGGCAAGCCGCATCTCCGCATGCAGCAGGCCGACCGCGTTGGTTTCGGCATCGTCGGAGCGGAAGGAATTCGAGCAGACCAGTTCGGCGAGCCCGTCGGTCTTATGGGCGTCGGTGCCGCGCACGCCGCGCATTTCGTGAAGGATGACGGGAACGCCGGCCTCGGCGATCTGCCAGGCGGCTTCGCTGCCGGCAAGACCGCCGCCGATGACGTGGATGGGTTTTGTGTTCATGGGGTCGAGATAGTCCCCGCGCGGGCCGAATGCAATCGGCCGGTGGGCGGTTGCACGGCACGGCGTTTTTCGATTTGCCGGGCCGCGCGTCGTTTTCTATGATCGCACGATGATGGGTGGCGGGTCATTCGGGCGAATCATCGTGGGCTTCGGGCTGGTTGCCGCGGCCGGCTGCACGTCGGTATCGAGCAACTATACCGGCGAGATCACCAAGACCACAACCAAGCGGCTTTATGTCTGCCACGGCTATAATTGTTCCTACAAGACCAGGCTGACCCTGACCGCCCGCGATGGCGAAACCTTCGGCGGCATGTTCGCTTATGCCGAAACGGCGGCGGACGAACGCGGCGCGATCTCCAAGGCGGTGCAATATTTCGAGGATCGTGCCGGCGGCGTGATCGGCGTGCGCGACGCTGCCAAATCCAATCTCGCCGGCTCCCGGGTCAAGGGCCAGATGGATTGCATCGACGAATCGACCAATACCCGCTCGCTGCTGCTCTATCTGCAGGAGCGGGGTCTCCTGAAGCACCATACGGTGGAGTGGAATCGCTCGCGGGGTCTATTCGTCGACGGCCGCTATCCGCATTCCACGGCGATGATCCGCGAGCGCGGCGGCACGCTGTGGGCGGTCGATAGCTGGTACGAGCCGATGGGCGGCGCGCCCGACATCATGCTTTACAGCGAATGGCGCTCGCGCGGGGTGATGGGCGCGCGCTGAGCGGGTGTTCGCGCCCGAAATCGGATATGGATGATCGTGGCAGAATGGTCGTTGGAGACCGGGGCATGGCTTGCGCTGCCCGCAAAAAAACAACACCCGCCGGGGGAGGAGGTCCGGCGGGTGTCGTTTTGGCGGCCGGCATCCGGGAGGAGGTGAATGCCGGCCTTATCCGACAGGACCTGGGAGGAGGATGGTCCTGGCGAAATTCGTGTTCTGTGTTAGATCGAGCGGCGGGCGACGAAGGGGATATCGCCGCGGCTGATGCCCAGATCGTTGAGTTCGCGGTTCGAAAGGCGGCTCAGCTCGTTGACGGTTTCCCGGTAGCGGCGCCAGTTGCGATAATTGCGGATCAGGTTCATGGTCGTTCTCTTTCGTAAATCTTCGTTTCGGCTGTTCTCGTTGACAATTGGAAGATAGGGGCGTTCGGGGCCGATTTGAAGCGCATATATTGCATAGCAGCAATGCATTTTGTGCGGCGCAACATCAGCGGATCGTCACATAAACGCCGCACTCCGCTTTGCCTCGTGTCGAGGCGCGGGCGCGGTCGTATGGTGCAGCGCGGCAATTCCGGTAAAACCGGCTTCTATCCGCGCTCGCCAAAACCGCTAGGATAGAGCGCTTCCGGCCGGTACACAGCGAGCGACCATGGCTTCCTATGCGACACGATTGAAAACCGATATCGAGCGCTGGCGGGCTGCGGGGCTGGTCGACGCGACGACGGCGCGCCGGCTGCTCGAGGATGTCGAAAACACCGGTCGCAGAGGCATTTCGTTCGGCGCCATCGTGGCGATGCTGGCCGCGCTGTTGCTCGGCGCTGCAATTCTGATCTTCGTGGCGGCGAATTGGCAGGCGCTGCCGCGGCTTGCCCGGGTCGGCATGCTGTTTGCGGTGATTCTCTCCGGCTATCTCGGCGGGGCGGGGCTGCACGCGCGCGGCCAGAACGGGGCCGGCGAGGCTGCCTATATGGTGGCCGCCGCCGCCTTCGGCGCCTCGATCGCGCTGATCGGCCAGATGTATCACCTGTCGGGCGACGAGGCGGCCGCGCTGCTCACCTGGTGCCTGGGCGTGGGGCTGGCCGCGATCCTGCTGCGGTCGCCCGCCCTGACGGCGGCTGCGGTCGCCTTGTCCGTCGCCTGGTTGTGGACGGATAGCTGGGATTTTTGGCGCCAGTCCCCCTTGCCTTGGCAATGGCTGGTGCTGGCGGCCGGCTTGTGGGCGGTGTCGTTGTGGACCGCCAGCCGTGCGGCCAGGCATTTGCTGTTGCTCGCTTTCGTCGGTTATGTCTGCTTGATCTATCTGCATGGCGAACGCCTGGCGGTTCCGGTCGCGCTTGCCGTGGCATCGGCCTTGTTTCTGGCGGTGAGCGCCGCGCGCGAGGCGGCCAGTGAGCGGATCCTGCGTTTGGGCGGCGGCGCGCCCGTGCACGGGCTGATCGGCTTTGCCGTGGCGATGATGCTCATCCAGGCGGAAATCGTCGACGATCCGGTCTTCATGCTGGCGGCGCTGGTGACGTTTGGCGGCTGCGTGGCCGCCTTGATGCTGGCTGGCCGTGACAGCCGCGCCCTGCGCTGGTGCGCCTATGCGCTGTTCACGCTCGAATTGGGCGTGGTCTATGTCGCCACTGTCGGAACCATGCTTGGCACGGCCGGTTTCCTGCTCGCGGCCGGACTGATCCTGGCGGCGATGGCCGCCGTCATCATTCGCCTCGAAAAAAGACTGCTCGCGCCCGCGACCGGTCGGGGAGCGCCCTCATGAAAGCCAGGACCGGGCTTTTCTTCGCTGCCGCCCTTGCCGCGGCGCTGCTGCAGATCGGCTTTTTGGCATGGATGATCCAGGCCCGCGCCGATATTTTGCGCCATGGCCGGGAGGTGCGCCTCAAGGTCGAGCCGGTCGATCCGCGCGATCTGCTGCGCGGTGACTATGTGCGGCTCGGGTATGGCATCTCCGTCCTGCCCAAAACGCTGTTTTCGACGCCGCCCGCGGGGACGCTGGCCGAGGGCGCGATCGTTCTGGTCGATGTCCAGGCCGACGAAAAAGGGCTTTTCCAGCCGGTGGCGATGCATTTACCGCAGGGGGCTCCGCCGCCGGACGAAAAAAGCGTGCGCCTGCGCGGCGCGCTCCGATCCGGCCTGTCGCCGGCGACCGACCGGGTCAGGCTGCGCTACGGCATCGAGCGTTTCTATCTGCCGGAAGGCGAGGGCAGGGCGATCGAGGCCGACATGCGCAAGCGCAGCTTTTATGTGATCGCCGCCGTCAGCGCCGCCGGGCAGGCGCAGATCAAGGCGTTTCAGGACGGCGACACCACGCTCTATCAAGAGCCGCTTTATTAGCCGCGCAGCCATTCGGATCGGTAGGCTGAAGCCGACCGCTTGAAAAAACCTGGCATGACGGAAAAAAAGCCGCATTTTTGCGGCCTTTTTCCTTTGAAGCCACAAAGGCTGATGATATAGAACGCCGCGCTTTCGGGGGTCAAAAAGCCTCCGGAGCGGGTGTGGTGGAACTGGTAGACACGCAGGATTTAGGTTCCTGTGGCGCAAGCCGTGGGGGTTCAAGTCCCTCCACCCGCACCACGAAGCCACTCCCGGCAAGAGAATCCGGCTCACGAAACGGCAGGCGCCGGATCGCCGGCATTCGCGAAGACAAAGGTTTGATGATGCAGGTAACCGAAACGCTGAATGAAGGGCTGAAGCGGGAAATCCAGGTGGTGGTCCCCGCCAAGGACCTGGAAGCCCGGCTGATGGAGCGGCTCGAGGACGCCAAGGGCAAGGTGCGCATCAACGGCTTCCGGCCGGGCAAGGTGCCGATGCAGCACATGCGCAAGATGTACGGCAAGGCGGTGATGGCGGAGGTCGTCAACGACATTCTGTCGAATTCCACCGGCTCGATCATCTCCGAACGTGGCGAGAAGGCCGCCATGCAGCCCGAAGTCACGATGACCGAGGACGAGAAGGAAGCCGAGAAGGTGCTGGCCGGCGAGGCCGATTTCAGCTTCCAGATCGCCTACGAGGTGATTCCACCGATCGAGATCCAGGCCGTCGACACCATCAAGGTGACGCGCGAGGTCTACGACGTCGAAGACGCCGAGATCGAGGAGCAGATGCTGCGGATCGCCGAATCGGCACGCAGCTTCACGCCGAAGAAGGGCAAGGCCGAAGACGGCGACCGGGTCACGCTGGATTATGTCGGCAAGATCGACGGCGAACCCTTCGAGGGCGGCGCGGACGACGGCGCCAATCTGGTGATCGGCTCCAAGCAGTTTATTCCCGGCTTCGAGGAACAGTTGGTCGGCGCCAAGGCGGGCGATGAAAAGACCATCACCGTCACGTTCCCGGCCGAGTACCAGGCGGCGCATCTGGCCGGCAAGGAAGCGACGTTCGACGTCAAGATTTCCGAAGTCTCCAAGCCGGAGGCGTTGGAACTCAACGACGAACTGGCCAAGAATCTCGGGCTCGATTCGATCGACAAGCTGCGCGAAATCGTCAAGGGTCAAATCGAAAGCCAGTACGGCGCGCTGACCCGTCAGAAGGTCAAGCGCCAGCTTCTCGACGCGCTCGACGGAGCCTATTCGTTCGAGGCGCCGTCCAAGTTGGTCGAGGCGGAATTCCAGAATATCTGGAACCAGGTGACGAACGATCTCGAAAAGGCCGGCCGCAGCTTCGAGGACGAGGACACGACCGAGGACGAGGCGCGTGCGGAATATCAGCGTCTCGCCGAGCGTCGCGTGCGGCTCGGCCTGGTGCTGGCCGAAATCGGCGAGCAGGCCGGCGTCCAGATCACGGACGAGGAGATGCAGCGCGCGCTGATCGAGACCGTGCGCCATTATCCCGGCCAGGAAAAGGAAATCTACGACTATTACCGCAGCAATCCGCAGGCACTTGCCACGTTGCGCGCGCCGCTGTTCGAGGAGAAGGTCGTCGACCATCTGCTCGGCCAGGTCGAGGTGACAGACAAGAAGGTTTCCAAGGAAGAGCTGCTGGCCGACGACGAGGACGAGACGGCCGAAAAGCCGGCCAAGAAGGCGCCGGCGAAGAAAAAGGCCGCACCGAAGAAAAAGGCCGCGGCCAAGGACGCAGAAGAGAGCGCCGACTAGAAGACGGCCTCCCTTTCAACGGAGTCATGTGAAAACGGCCGCCCGATCCGGACGGCCGTTTTGCGTTTCGCGCTGTGCGGCTGCGGTCAGCAGCGGTCGCGGATCGCGATTATCGATTTGTTCAGACCGAACGCTTTCTCGTGCACGATCGCGGCATCGGGAAACAGCCCCGCCATCTCACGCGTCGACAGGAGCCGATGATGGTGGATGATGTCGCGCGCCTCCTCCAGCGAGTCGATGCGCTGGAAAAAGCCGAGTGCGAAGCGCGTCAAAAGGGCGGCGCGGACGCGTTTGGGAAGGTACTGGAAGCCTGGGAAGCGGAAATGCGGCTCGTAGGCAAACCAGTAGTTCGGCGTCTGGACGTAATAGCGCGGCGCCAGGCGGCGCGCATTGGCGGCGAACGCCTCCATGTTCGACCAGTCGCCGACATGCTCGATCACCGAATTGGAGTGAACAAGGTCGAACTGCCGGCCGGCAAACAGCGCCGGATCCGAGGCGCTCTCGGCGACGAAACTGAACAAGGAAGGGTCCTCGACCTGCTGGTCTTCGGTATTGACCATGGTGAAGGACAGCCGGCCGCGATTTTCGCGGATGAAATCGGCGCCGATCTTCCAATAGGTCTCCGTCCCGCCCAGATCGAGGATCTCGGCGCGGCCGCGTTCGGCGATGATCGCCTCGATCAGGCGGCGGATATGGACGAAGCGGCGGGCCCGGAACCCGAATTCCAGGCTGTTCGAATTCTCGTACGGATTGGCCCGGCGCGGGCCGAGCATGTCGAGACCGCCGCTGTCGGCTGTCTGGCGAATAAGCATGATAAACTCCCACGGTCACCCGCTGAGAGTGTTAAACGAAAGTTAATCGACTTGCTTAACAATTGACAAATTTGGTTAATTGCCTTTTTGAGATAGGTTTCTCGAAAACCTTATTTATTTAAAATAATATTCAAATTTGAATGAATATATATTGAAAAATTACATAAATTTTAGATCAGTTGCAGACCCTTCAGGCTGGCGTGGCCGTTCTTGCCGACGATAATGTGATCGTGGACGGCGATGCCGAGCGGTTTGGCCGACTCGACGACCATCCGCGTCATCTCGATGTCGGCGCGCGAGGGCGTGGGATCGCCTGAGGGGTGGTTGTGGACCAGGATCAGGGCCGTCGCCGATAATTCGAGCGCACGCTTGACGACCTCGCGCGGATAGACCGGCGTGTGATCGATCGTTCCCTGCTGTTGGACCTCGTCGGCGATCAGCGCGTTCTTCTTGTCGAGAAACAGGATGCGGAACTGTTCGCGCGGTTCGAACGCCATCGCGGCGCGGCAATAGTCGATAACGTCGCTCCAGGAGGTCAGGACCTGGCGTCCGCGAATGCGACCCTTGAGCATCCGTTCGGCCGCGGCGGCGACCAGTTTCAGGTCGAAGGCAACCGCCGGGCCGACGCCCTGCACCTCGCGCAGCAGGTGTTCCGGTGCGCCCAATACTTCGGCGAACGATCCGAAGCGGCCGATTAGCGCCTTGGCAACCGGCTTGGTGTCGGCGCGCGGAATCGAGCGAAACAGAAGCAATTCAAGAAGCTCGTATTCGGCGAGCGCGGCCTGGCCTCCGTCGCGCAACCGCTCGCGCAGCCGCTCGCGATGGCCCGAATAATGCGGCTTGCCGGCGCGGGGCACGGGGTTTTCGGCAAAAAAGCCGCGTTCGTCGTCATCCTCCGGCGCCATCCAGCCTCCCGCTTGCAGGACGCACATTCCATGACCCACCCGGCGGCAAGCCTAGACCGTTTCGTGGCCGGAGGGAATCGCCGTGCGGAATGGGGCGGGACGCTGCGTTTTCAGTCGCGCAGGCCCGGCCGGTCGAGCCCGGCCGGCGACAGGGTGAAAATCTCGCAGCCGGTTTCGGTGACGCCGATACTGTGCTCGTACTGCGCTGACAGCGAGCGGTCGCGCGTGACCGCCGTCCAGCCGTCCGACAGCACTTTGACATGCGGCCGACCGAGATTGATCATCGGCTCGACGGTGAAGATCATGCCCGGTTTCAGCTCCACCCCTTCGTTCGGGCTGCCGTAGTGCAGGATGTTGGGCGCGTCGTGAAACAGAAGGCCGACGCCGTGGCCGCAAAAATCGCGCACTACCGAACAGCGCTCGCCTTCGGCATAGGTTTGGATCGCCGCGCCGATCGCGCCGGTGCGTGCGCCCGGCCGGATCGCCGCGATGCCGCGCATCAGGCTTTCATGGGTCACCTCCAACAGCCTTTCGGCCGCCCGCTTGATCTGCCCGACCGGGTACATGCGCGAGGAATCGCCGTGCCAGCCGTCGAGGATGTAGGTGACGTCGATATTGACGATGTCGCCCTCGCGCAAAGGCTTGCGGTCGGGAATGCCGTGGCAGACCACGTGGTTGATCGAGGTGCAGGACGATTTGGTGTAGCCGCGATAGTTGAGCGTCGCCGGGATGGCCTCGTGGTCCATGCCGAATTCGAAGATGAAGCGATCGAGCGTTTCGGTGGTGACGCCGGGTTCGACCATCGGAACAAGCTCGTCGAGGCAGCGCGCGGTCAACTGGCAGGCGCGGCGCATGCCTTCGAAGCCGGTCTCGTCGTAGAGGCGAATCTGACCGGTGTTTTTGAGTGGCGCGGTTGCCGCGTCCTGATAGGTGACCATGGGCTCGTCTTTCGGGCGTGCGTTGGCAACGGGAGCGGGCGCGGCCGTCGGTGGCGGCACCTTCATACGCAGATTTGGCATCGAAGCGCGCCGGCATCAAGCCCGCAGCGCTGCCATTGCCGCGAAAGGGCGCATGCCTGGGTCGACCGGCATGGCCAAAAGCCCCGCCTCGATGGGGCGGGTCGCGCTGCATTCAATGGGATCACTGGAAAGATTGGCACGCCCAACGGGACTCGAACCCGTGTTTCCGCCGTGAAAGGGCGGCGTCCTAGACCGCTAGACGATGGGCGCGCGGGGAACGTGCGGCCTTATAGTCAGCTTCCTGTTGGGCGACAACCCGCAAAACAGATCGGGCGGAAGATTTTTTGCCGGGCTGCATAAATCACACGCCAATGCCCGCCATCGCGCTGCAGCGATCGCGAAAACCGGCGAGTGGGAAGGCGGGAACGGCGGGGCTCAGCGCCGGCGACGACAGCGCCAGTTCCAGTCCCGCTCGGGACCGACATCGATATGCACCGATTTGGTGTGGCAATAAGTGCCGACACCGCCGCGACCGGGCATGGCGCGGACAAAGCGGGCCAGTTGCGCCTTGGATACGCCCGGCACCTGCACATCGGCGGCCGCGCAATACATGTGCAAGGAGTTGCGCGCGCCGCGCGCGCGTCGATTGCGCGCCGGGCTGCGATAGCCGGAGGTGACGATAAGCTTCTTGCCGAAATGCTGCTCGACCCGGCGCAGCACGCGCACGAGCGACGGTTTGAGGCAACCGACATCGACCCTGTCGGTCTGCTTGATCAAGCCGTTGGGGGCAAGACGGGCCAGACCCGCCGCCGAGGCCACGCGTACCGGCTCGCCGGCCTCGTGCACGTCGATGTCGTCGTCTTCGTCGAGCCCGGATTTTCTGGTGATCTCGAACAGCGCCGATTGGCGCACGCCGGGCAGGGCATCTCCAGAACCGGTCGGCGAGACCGGATCGATGATCGGCTTGGCCGGTCCGGTCGAGGCAAGCGCGACCACCGGCTCGCGGCGCGGCGTGGTTCTTGCGGCAGGCCGCTCGGCGGTGTCGGCCGAGCGCACGTCGTTGGAAAACAGGCTTGCCAGAAAACCGCGCTTTTGAACCGGCGCGGGCGCGGGCCCGGGGCCGCTCTCGATGAAGGCGGTGGGTTCGGGGGCGACGGGCTGCGTTGCGTCGTCGGTCGATGCGGCGGTTTCTTCGGCGGCGTTCGCCGGCGCGGGCAGGGGAGGTGTTGCGGTTTCTGGCTTGTCGGCCGGTATGGCGGCGGCAACGGTCGTTTCGGGCGTTGCGATGCGATTCTGGCGCGGCGCGCGGCCGCGCTCGGTCTCGGCGGTTCGTGGCGCGGGACTGTTGAACAGGCTGGCGAAGAAACCGCGTTTTTTCGGCGGTTCGGCCGGCGGTGCCGGGGCGGGTTGCAATGTCGCGGCGGCGGTTGCCCCGCCCGACTCGTCGCCGGTCTCGACCGCTCGGTCCTGTCCGTTAGGCGTTGCGGCAAGGGCCTCGGCGCTCTCCTCGCCGGGCATCGGCGCGCCCGTGCCGGGCTTGTCGGCGGGCAGGTAGGCGACCTCGGTGGGTAGCACCGTGTCGCCTTCTTCTATCACGGAAGGCGGGGGCGCTTCGTCGATCGTGGCGAGATCGCTCTCTTCGATCGCGTCCAGAACGACTGGGCCGGTCGTGGTGCCGCTGGTGCCGTTAAAGGACGGGGAGGCGACATCGAACATCGATCCGCCGGTCGTGCAGGCGCTGAGCAGAACCGACAACGCCGCTGTCGCGAGTATGCGGCGGTTCCTGCTGCCAACGAGCGCTTGCGTTGTTTTCAACGGATTCCCCTCTTACCGTTCCCAATTCGGAACGCAGCCCTTCCAACCCCGTGCCCACCGGAGCCGGACAATCGCGGAATCGATCATTCGAGCCCTAACGAAGTCACGCTCAAAGTGCAATCCCGGCCGCCACCCCGCGCTAGGAGTGAAATGCGGCAGCACCGTGTTGCACAGGCGGTTGCGCGGCGTTTGCGCCGTCGCACGCCATCACAGACCATTACCGTTCGTTACCCGACTTGTACCGTTCTACTGCCCACCTGCCGCGCTTCGCTATATCCTGACGGTGACGTAGTCGCCGGGCGCGTCGCCCAAAATCGGCACTTTTTCGTCTTCGGGCCGCCGCGCGGACACGCGTTTGCGATCTTGTTTTTCGATCCACTTTTGCCAGTGCGGCCACCAGGAGCCGGAATTTTCCTTGGCCGACTTGACCCAGTCGTCGAAGGCGCCCAGCGGTGGCCCGCCGGTCCAGTGCTGGTATTTGTTCGATTGCGGCGGGTTGACGACGCCGGCGATATGGCCCGAGCCCGCCATCACGAACTCCACGTCGCCGCCGAAGAACTGGCAGCCGACGAAGACCGAGCGGGCTGGCGCGATATGATCCTCGCGCGCGGCCAGATTGTAGACGGGGATGGTGACGTCCTTCAGCGACAGCGTCTCGCCGCCGAGCACCATCCGCCCGCGCGACAGATTGTTCTCCATGTAGCAGTTACGCAGATAGAAGGAGTGGTTGGCGGCGGCCATGCGCGTGGAATCGGAGTTCCAGTACAAGAGGTCGAACGGCATCGGCTCCTTGCCGCGCATGTAATTGTTGACGACGTAGGGCCAGATTAGGTCGCCGGCGCGCAGCATGTTGAAGGCGGTGGCCATCTTGGTGCCGTCGAGATAGCCCTTGTCGTTCATGGCCCGTTCGAGCGCGGCGACCTGGTCCTCGTCGACGAACACTTTCAGGTCGCCGGCATGGGTGAAATCGACCTGGGTGGTAAAGAAGGTGACGGAGCCGATGCGCCGGTCGCCACGCTTGGCCATCAGGGCGAGGGCGGCGGCCAGCAGCGTGCCGCCAACGCAATAGCCGATCGCGTTGACGGTGCGCTCGCCGGTCGCTTTCTCGATCGTGTCGAGGCAAAAGCCGATGCCTTCCTCGATATAGGCGTCCCAGCCCTTCCTGCCGTGGCGCCCGTCGGGATTGACCCAGGAAATCACGAACACGGTGTGGCCCTGTTCGACGGCCCAGCGGATGAAGGATTTTTCCGGGTTCAGGTCGAGAATGTAGAATTTGTTGATCCACGGCGGGCAGATCATCAGCGGCCGTTTCAGCGCCTTGGGGGTGGTCGGCTCGTACTGGATGATTTCGGCCAGCTCGCTACGCGCGACGACCTTGCCCGGGCTGGTGGCGATATTTTTGCCGACCGCGAATTTGGAGTAGTCGGCCTGGCGCAGTTTTAGATCGCCCTTGCCGGCGGCGATGTCCTCGGCCAGCATTTTCATGCCGCGCACCAGGTTTTCGCCGTTGGTGGCCACCGTCTCGCGGAACAGTTCGGGATTGGTGAGGATGAAGTTCGACGGCGAGATCGCCTGGGTGATCTGGCGGACGTAGAAATTGGCCTTGTGGCGGGTGTGTTCGTCCAGGCCATCGGCATGTTCGACAAGCTCGCCCGCCCAGCGCGAGGTCACCAGATAGGCTTGTTTGAGGAAATCGAAAAACGCATTGCGGCCCCATTCGGGATCCTGGAATCGCTTGTCGCCGCGCTCGGGCTCGACGCCGCCTTCGCCGCGCTGCTCGCCCGACATCCTGCCGACCGCGTTCGACCACACGTTCATGTAGCCGGCGAACAGCTTGGTCTGGGCCTCGAGCGCGCGCGCGGGGTCCGACAGCCAGTATTCGGACAGTTTGGAAAAGGTCTTGACCATGTCGGCCATCGGCTCGGCGACGCTGTCGCGCACCTCGCCACGTTCGCGTGGCGTCACCCAGGCCGAGGCCGCCTTGCCGGCCTGCTCGATCATGTGGGCGAGATTGCGGGCGAACTGCTCCGGATCCTTGACGATATATTGTTCGACCGACGAGGCGCTGGCGTCCGTATTGGTCTTGTCGTCCTGGCTGGCCATTGCGGCGCTGCTCCTCCCGGGCCTTTTGTTGACACAATATCATGTGACGGCCATAGCGGTCCATTGAACCGGCGGCCGGGATTTGCCTAGCCGACGTTCGGGAACGCAATATGTCGAAACCATCTCGATCGTTTCTTTCCCGTGCCGTTTTGCGCGGACTGATCGTCGCAGCGCCTGTTGCGGTGGCGGCCTGTGCTGGCGTTCCGATCGAGGACGCAGTTCCGGCCGGCGCGCTCGACAACGGCCCGACCGCCCCCATCGACGGTGTGTCGCCGCCGGCGTTGCGCAATACCGGCCGTTATCCGAATCTGAATGTGCCGCGCCAGGGCGCGGTCAACCAGCTCAGCCCCGGGGAGGCCAGCGCCAAGAAGGGCGAGGTGCGCCGCTCGGCCAGCGGTCAGGCCGAGGTCGCCCAGCAACCGGGTATCGCGCCGTCCGAACTGGAAAGGTTGCGCAAGCTCGGCGAGACGCACGGCGAGGAGACGCTCAAGAAGATCGAGGGCGAGTGACGCTATCGACCGACTGCCGGATTGGGTGTATACGCGCGCCCAGATCGCTCCATTCCCGTCGAGACCGTCATGGAAGAGTTTCACAAAACCCGCCGGCTGCCGCCTTACGTGTTCGAACAGGTTAACCGCCTGAAGGCCAGCGCGCGGTCCAGGGGCGCCGACATCGTCGATCTCGGCATGGGCAATCCCGATTTGCCGACCCCCAAGTCGATCGTCGACAAATTATGTGACGTGGTGCGCGATCCGCGTACCCACCGCTACTCCGCTTCGCGCGGCATCCCCGGATTGCGGCGTGCGCAGGCCGCCTATTACGCCCGTCGTTTCGGCGTCAAGCTCGATCCCGAAAGCCAGGTCGTCGCCACGCTCGGCTCCAAGGAGGGGTTCGCCAACATGGCCCAGGCGATCACCGCGCCGGGCGACGTGGTGTTGTGCCCCAACCCGACCTATCCGATCCATGCTTTTGGCTTCATCATGTCGGGCGGCGTCATCCGTTCGATCCCCGCCGAGCCGGATTCAGGTTTCATTCCGGCGCTGGAACGCGCGGTCAAGCATTCGATCCCGCGGCCGCTGGCGCTGATCCTCAACTATCCGTCCAATCCGACGGCCTATGTCGCCACGCTCGATTTCTACAAGGATGTGGTCGCGTTTGCCAAACGGCACGACCTCATCATCCTGTCCGATCTCGCCTATGCCGAGATCTATTTCGACGACAATCCGCCGCCCTCGGTGCTGCAGGTGCCGGGCGCCATCGACGTCACGGTCGAATTCACCTCGATGTCGAAGACCTTTTCCATGCCGGGCTGGCGCATGGGGTTCGCGGTCGGCAATGACCGGCTGATCGCCGCGCTGTCGCGGGTCAAATCCTATCTCGACTATGGCGCGTTCACGCCGATCCAGGTGGCGGCCGCCGCGGCGCTCAACAGCGACGGGTCGGATATCGAGGAGGTGCGCGAGACCTATCGCCGCCGTCGCGACGTGCTGGTCGAATCGTTCGACCGTGCCGGCTGGACCGTACCGGCGCCGGCGGCGACCATGTTCGCCTGGGCACCGATCCCCGAGCCGTTCCGTGAGGCCGGTTCTTTGGAGTTTTCCAAACTGCTGGTGGAAAAAGCTGACGTCGCGGTGGCGCCGGGCATCGGTTTCGGCGAACATGGCGACGATTTCGTGCGCATCGCCTTGGTCGAGAACGAACATCGCATCCGCCAGGCGGCGCGTTCCATCAAGCGTTTTCTTGCCGGCAGCGTCCGGCCGGACGGCGAGACCAATGTGGTCGCGCTCGGCGCGCGCCGCTGAACCAGCACATGATTTTTTGAACGAAAGGGGCTGACGGCCATGGGCGAAGCATTGCGTGTCGGAATTGCCGGTCTTGGCACGGTCGGCGCCTCCGTCGTGCGCGTGCTGACCGACAAGGCCGCCGAACTGACGCGCCAATGCGGGCGCGAGGTCGCCGTGGTTGCGGTGTCGGCGCGCGATCGCCACAAGGATCGCGGCATCGCGCTTGCCGATGCGGCATGGTTCGACGATCCGGTCGCGCTCGCCAAAAAGGCCGAGATCGACGTTTTCGTCGAACTGATCGGCGGCGAGACGGGCATCGCCAAGGACTGTGTCGAAGCCGCGCTTGCGGCCGGCCGCCATGTCGTGACCGCCAACAAGGCGCTGTTGGCGGCCAGCGGCGTCGGGTTGGCCGAAAAGGCGGAAAAACGCGGTGTCCTTCTCAATTACGAGGCGGCGGTGGCCGGCGGCATCCCGGTCATCAAGACCATGCGCGAGGCGATGGCCGGCAACACGATCAGCCGTGTCTTCGGCATCCTCAACGGCACCTGCAACTATATTTTGACGCGCATGGAAGAGGAGGGGCTGTCGTTCGCCGACTGCCTGGCCGACGCTCAGCGCCTCGGTTATGCGGAAGCCGATCCGACTTTCGACATCGAGGGCCACGACACGGCCCACAAGCTGTCGCTTTTGACCAGCCTTGCCTTCGGCACCCGCATTTCGGCCGGCGACATCTATATGGAAGGCATTTCCAACATCACCCAGGCCGATATCCGCGCGGCCGGTGAGTTGGGCTACCGGATCAAGCTGTTGGGCGTTGCCCAGCGCACCGAAAGCGGCATCGAGCAGCGCGTGCACCCGACCATGGTGCCGACGGCCTCGGTGATCGCCCAGGTCGACGGTGTCACCAACGCGGTGGCGATCGAGACCGACATTTTGGGCGAATTGCTTTTGTCGGGGCCGGGTGCCGGCGGCAACGCCACCGCGTCGGCCGTAGTCGGCGACATCGCCGACATCGCCAAGGCGAGCCCCGGCTTCCAGCACGGGCCGGTCTTCGGCCGGCCGGCGCGCGAACTCGCGCCCTATAAGCGCGCCCGCATGCGCGCCCATGCCGGCGGCTACTTCATCCGGTTGACGGTGATCGATCGCGCAGGCGCCTTCGCCGCGATCGCCAAGCGCATGGCCGCCAACGATATTTCGCTGGAATCGATCGTCCAGCACGCCAACGGCGAAAACGGCGCCGACCACAAGACGGTGATCCTGGTCACGCACGAGACCACCGAGGCTGCGGTGCGCAAGGCCGTCGAGGGCATCACCCGGGACGGCCATGTCGTCGACACGCCACAGGTGATCCGCATCGAGCGCGCCGAGTAGGCCGCGGCGGTGCTTTTTAATCGATTGTTATGATTGGCGATTAGGGGAAAGCCCTCAGCCGTCCCTTGCCGTCGCCGAGCCCGTTTGACAAAAGAGGCGACCGACTATCCGCCCCGGCTCGCCGGCGCCCCGTTTCAGGATACAAAAATGGCCAAACTCGCTTCCGACGGTCTCGATCGCATCCTTACCCTCGAGCTGGTCCGTGTGACCGAGCGCGCCGCCGTGGCGGCGGCCAGGCTGCGCGGGCGCGGCGACGAGAAGGCTGCCGACCAGGTGGCCGTGGATGCGATGCGCTCGGAACTCAACCGTCTGCCGATTACCGGTACCGTGGTGATCGGCGAAGGCGAGCGCGACGAGGCGCCGATGCTTTATATCGGCGAGGAAGTGGGCACCAAGGACGGGCCGGAGGTCGACATCGCGCTCGACCCGCTCGAAGGCACGACGATCTGCGCCAAGAACCTGCCGAACTCGCTCGCTGTCATCGCTATCGCCGAAAAGGGCAGCCTGCTTTACGCGCCGGACGTCTACATGGACAAGATCGCGATCGGGCCCGGCTATCCGGCCGGCATCATCGACATCGACGCGCCGGCGGCCGAAAATCTCGACAGGCTCGCCAAGGCCAAGGGTGTGCCGGTCGGCGAGATCACCGCCTGCATCCTCGACCGTCCGCGCCATGCCCGGCTGATCGAGGAGGTGCGCGCCACCGGGGCCGCGATCCGCCTGATCGGCGACGGGGACGTGGCCGGCGTCATCCACACCACCGATCCCGACGAGACCGGCATCGACATCTATATCGGTATCGGCGGGGCGCCGGAGGGTGTGCTCGCGGCGGCGGCGTTGCGCTGCATCGGCGGCCAGATGCAGGGGCGCCTGCAGCTTAACACCGAGGACAAGATCGCGCGCGCCAGGAAAATGGGTATCGACGATCCCGACAAGATCTACCAGATGGACGAGATGGCGCGCGGCGACGTGTTGTTCGCGGCCACCGGCGTGACCGACGGTAATCTGTTGGCCGGCGTCAAGTTCGCCCGCGATTTCGTGCAGACCCACACGATCGTGATGCGCTCGTCCTCGCGCACCGTGCGCGAAATCAAGGCCAAGCACCAGGATCTGGACAAGTTTTGACGCCGCGCTTGGCCGCACGACGCGCCTGTCACGACCCCAAAACGGGACGATGGCATGAGTGAGGCGCGGCTGTTCCTCGACGTCAGGACCTCGGCGACCGGACAGGCCTGGGTCCACCGCCTGTCGGCGCGTGGCGAGAACGACGCACTCCAGATCGCCCAGACCCACGGCCTGCCCGACATCATCGCCCGCGTCCTGGCCGGGCGCGGCATCGATGCGGCAGGGACCGAACGGTTTCTCGACCCGACGATCCGCGATCTGCTGCCCGATCCGGCCTCGCTGACCGATATGGACAAGGCCGCGGCGCGGCTGGCCGCCGCCGTCTTGAAGCGCGAGCGCGTGGCGATCTTCGGCGATTACGACGTCGACGGTGCCGCTTCCTCGGCGCTGATGAAGCGCTTTCTGCGCCATTTCGGCATCGACGCGGAAATCTATATTCCCGACCGGATCTTCGAAGGGTACGGGCCCAATCCCGACGCCATGCGCGACCTCGTCGCGCGCGGCGCCACGCTGATCGTCACCGTCGATTGCGGCACCAACAGCGCGTCCTCAGTCACCGCCGCCAACGCCGCCGGCGCCGACGTCGTCGTGCTCGACCACCACCAGGTCGGCGGCGCGCTGCCCGACGCGCTCGCCGTCGTCAATCCCAATCGCGAGGACGATTTGTCGGGGCAGGGGCATCTATGCGCCGCCGGGGTCACTTTTCTAGCCCTGGTGCAGACCGTCAAGCACCTGCGCGCCAGCGGCAAATCCGGCGCCTTGCCCGACCTGTTGGAGCTGCTCGACCTGGTCGCGCTTGCGACCGTGTGCGATGTCGTGCCGCTCGTTGGCGTCAACCGCGCCTTCGTGGTCAAGGGACTGGTCGCGGCCCGGCACCAGAACAATCCCGGCCTGGCGGCGCTGCAGCGCGTGGCGCGTATCGGCGAGCCGACCAACACGTTTCATCTCGGCTTTCTGATCGGCCCGCGCATCAATGCCGGCGGGCGCATCGGCGACGCGGCGCTGGGCGCGCGGCTTTTGGCCGAGACCGACCCGGTCGCCGCGCGCGCGATCGCCGAGCAGCTCGACCGGCTCAACCAGGAGCGTCAGGCGATGGAACGCACGATGCTGGAAGAGGCGCGCGCGGAGGCCGAGGCCGAACTCGCAAACGGGCGGGGCCCGGCGGTTTTCCTAACCCAGAGCACGACATGGCACCCGGGCATTGTGGGGCTGATCGCGTCGCGGCTGAAGGAGCAATTGCGCCGGCCGGTCTTCGCGGTCGCCTTCAACGCCAATGGCGAGGGCACGGGCTCGGGCCGCTCGATCGCCGGCTTCGATCTCGGGCGGCTGGTGCGCGAAGCTGCCGAACGCGGGTTGATCGTCAAGGGCGGCGGACACGCCATGGCTGCCGGCATCACGGTGGAACGCGCCAAACTGGGCGCCTTGCGGGCGTTTTTCGAGGAGCAGGCGGCCGAGGCCGTGTTTCGCCTGCGTGAGGAGCAGGCCTTGAAGATCGACGCAGCACTCGCCGCCGACGGCGCCACGCTCGAGCTTCTCGACCTGCTCGAACGCGCCGGGCCCTTTGGCACCGGCCATCCACAGCCCGTCTTTGTCCTGCCGCGACACCAGATATCGGACGTGCGCCCGGTCGGGCAGGGCCATTTGCGAATCGCGCTGCGCTCCGGCGCCGGCGGCCGACTGCAGGCGATGGCTTTTCGCAGCGTCGACACCGATCTCGGCCGTTTTCTCATGGCCAGTCGCGGCCGGCTGATCCATGCGGCGGGATCGCTGTCGGCCAATTACTGGAACGGCACCAAATCGGTGCAGTTCCGACTGAGCGACGCTGCGGCCGCCGATTGAGCGTCTGTCGGCAGCGGCCTGCCGGTCAGGCCAGCACGGTCTGCAGGCGCTTGAGTTCGTTGATGTTGGCAAGGGTGGCGTCGTAACCGAGGCGGATCGCCTCGTCGGCGCGGTGGAACTCGGTCAGCCCGATCTGACCGAGCTTGGGCTGCAAGGACAAATCGGGCGGATCGCCGGCCAGTCGCGCCCGCGAAATCCGATCCTGGATGATGTTGAAGGCTTCCACCATCACCCCGGTGATACCGAGACGGGTCTCGGCGTCGCGGGGGTTGTGGCCGGTGACGTCGGCGGCGCGTTTCGGCTTTTCGACCACCAGTTCGCCGGCGCTGTGCTTGATGACGGCGGCGCGGCCGAACAGGTCGTAGTGCAGATTGACCGCCACCACCAGCGGCTGCTCGTAGGCGCGGCATACCGAAACCGGCACCGGGTTGACCAGTGCGCCGTCGACCAGCACGCGATTGTTGGCGCTGACCGGCTCGAACACGCCCGGCAGCGCGTAGGAGGCGCGCATGGCGGTGATCAAATTGCCGCTCGACAGCCAGATTTCGTGGCCGGTGCGGATTTCGGCCGCGACGCAGACGAAGGGTTTTTCCAGATCCTCGAACGTAACCCCGCGCATATGCTGCTGCATGCGCGCCGTCAGCCGCATGCCGCCGAACAGGCCGCTGCCGCCCAGATGCAGGTCGAGCAGCCCGAAGATGCGGCGCTTGGTCAGGCTGCGGGCGAATTCTTCCAACTCGTCCAGCTTGCCGGCCAGATAGCAGCCGCCGACCAGGGCGCCGATCGAGGTGCCGGCGATCATGTTGATCCTGATGCCGGCCTCGTCGAGCGCGCGCAGCACCCCGATATGGGCCCAGCCGCGCGCCGCGCCGCCGCCGAGCGCCAGTGCGATTCCGGTCTTGGGCTGGGGCAGTGGGCCGGGCGCATCGGTCTCCGGGGGCGGCGCGCGGTCGTCCCTGGTTTCCTGTTTCGTGCGAAGGGATGCCCATTCGAGCATCGTCATCTCCCTTGCGTCCCTGTCTCCACCTTACCCGCAATGGGTATCAAAACCATGAATCGGGCGTTCATGGTCCGTTTATGACCGGTTCGCGTCTTTGTAGACGGCGGCGGCATCGAATTTTGGTGCCGCGTCGTCCTTGGCAAGGCGCGCGGCACCGTCGGCTGCGACGACGGTCCGGTAGAAGCAGGAACGCCGTCCCGTGTGGCAGGTTGCGTCGTGACCGGCCACGCGCACGCGCAGCCAGACCGCGTCCTGGTCGCAATCGGTGCGCATTTCGATGACGTGCTGGAGATTGCCGGAGGTTTCGCCCTTTTTCCAAAGGCTGCCGCGCGAGCGCGACCAGTAATGTGCGATCCCGGTTTGCAGCGTCATGGCAAGCGCTTCGGCGTTCATATGCGCCAGCATCAGCACCATGCCGTCCTCTGCATCGGTGACCACGGCCGTCACCAGCCCGCTGGCGTCGAAACGCGGCGTGAAGGCCGCGCCTTCTTCCAGTTCGCTCTTGGAAGTCGGCGGGGCGGGAAAATCGGATCGGGTCATGCCGGGTCCTGTGTTGAGCCATGCGTCTTTGACATAAAGCCGCTCGCGCCGTGCGATGCCGGCGGGCGGCCGGGCCCGTCTCGCGACGAAGGACTGCGGACCGCCGGCGGCCGGCGCAAGATCAGGCTTTCGCGCCGGCCCGCAACAGGGTGAAGAAACGCGCCTGTTCTTCGGGCCCGTCCTTGAAGACGCCGGTGAAGGTGGAGGTCAGCGTGGTTGCGCCCTGCTTGCGGATGCCGCGCATGGCCATGCACATATGCTCGGCCTCCACGATGACGGCGACGCCGCGCGGATTGAGCACGTCCTGGATGGTGGAGGCGATCTGCGCCGTCATCGCCTCCTGCGTCTGCAGGCGCTGGGCGAAGATGTCGACCACGCGGGCGAGCTTGGACAGGCCGACGACCCGGCCGTCCGGCAGATAGCCGATATGCGCCTTGCCGATGATCGGCACCATGTGGTGCTCGCAATGGGAATGGAAATAGATGTCGCGCTCGATGACCATATCGTCGAACCCGGCGACTTCCTCGAAGGTGCGGCCGAGCTCGTCGGCCGGATCGCGCTCGTAGCCGGAAAACATTTCGCGATAGGCTTTTGCGACGCGCTGGGGCGTGTCGAGCAGGCCCTCGCGGCCCGGATCTTCGCCGATCCAGCGCAACAGCGTGCGCACGGCCTCTTCGGCCTCGGTCTGGCTGGGCCTGTCGGCCTGGGTAACGACAGCGGTGGATGTAGCGAATGGTTTCACGATTGCGTCCATGAAAAGCGTCTCCCGTAGTTCCCCTCTACGGGGGAACGAGTTGAACGGACCACGGCCTTTTCAGGGATTGCGGGAACGAAATTCCGAAACTGCCCGAAAATGGCGTCGTGTTTTCCGTTGCGCCAAAACCGTACGTCTTGCTGCAACGGCAACCCAGGCATTATATATGAGCGGATACAACAATTGAAAGGCGGCAGACGGAAACGGATTGTCGCAATTTCAACGGGCGTGCGAAAATCATGATCAACGACGTCTACAACGCGAAAATTCTCGGGTTCGCCGGCAATATTCCGCGCATCGGGCGGCTTGACGATGCCGACGCCAGCGCCAAGGCGCATTCCAAGCTGTGTGGCTCCACCGTTGTCGTGGACCTGAAGATGAAGGACGGCGTCGTCACCGACTTCGCCCACGAGGTCAAGGCGTGTGCGCTCGGCCAGGCCTCGTCGTCGATCATGGCCAGCCATGTCGTCGGCGCCTCGGCGGAGGAGTTGCGGGCCGTGCGCGAAACCATGCGCACAATGCTGAAGGAAGACGGCGCACCGCCGCAGGGCCGGTTCGAGGACCTGAAATATCTGGAGCCGGTGCGCGACTACAAGGCCCGCCACGCCTCCACGCTCTTGACTTTCGATGCGGTCGTCGACGCGATCGGCCAGATCGAGAAAAAGCAGGCCGGGCAGGCGGCCTGACCGGCGTGGATCCGACCGGCCCTTGGCAACGCCGCATCCGCGGCCGGCATCGCTGCGCTAGTTCAATGAGCCAGACATGACCGCTCGCTCGCGCAATTTTTCCGGAGATTGGCCGAAGACGCCGGGACGGCTGTTCGGGACAGGCTTCGTGCGGCTCTACCAGCTCACCCTGTCGGGTTTCATCGGCAATTCGTGCCGGCATTTTCCGACCTGTTCGGAATATGCCTATGAGGCGATCGCCCGCCACGGGCTGTGGTCGGGCGGCTGGATGGCTCTGTTTCGAGTCGCGCGCTGCGGCCCGGGCGGCACACACGGCATCGACAACGTGCCCGAGGCGCTCGACGCCCGGCTGCGCTGGTATATGCCGTGGCGCTATTGGCGTGTGGGGCGGCGCTCGCATGCCGCGTGAGAGCAAAGGCGGTGCGCGACGCCTGTCCGGCGTCGCCGCACGGGGGGCGGTCGGCCCACAGATTGGGGCATAACCGCACATAAGGCGATATCCAGCGCTTGTTCCCGGGCGCGGGCACTGGCAGTTTGCGAATCGCATCGTTCCGAATACGCAGAGGGAGGCCGCACATGGCTCACAAGTTCGAGATCTATAAGGACAAGAAGGGCGAGTTCCGGGTCCGTTTCAAATATAACAGCGAGATCATGTTCTCGACCGAAGGCTACACCTCGAAGTCGAGCGCCCAGAACGCGATCGATTCCATCAAGAAGAACGGACCGGACGCGCCGGTCGAAGACAACAGCTGACGGAGCGGCGGGCGCGTCCAGCTCCGCCTAAGCCTCGCAAATCCAGTCCGCGCCCGGCGTCTCCGCCTCGCGCGGGCTTTACGTGCGCGGGTACGGTGCCTATGTAGCGTGCCGACCGGCGTGCGCGTGTTGCCGTGCGCGCCTGCCAATCAAGACAATACCACCCGCGTTCGTGTGCGGGACTGGATAGGAGAAGACGATGTCGCAGATTTCCCTAAAATTTCCCGATGGATCGGTGCGCGAGCATGACGCGGCGACGACCGGCGCGCAGCTTGCCGAATCGATTTCGAAATCGCTGGCCAAGAAGGCGGTCGCCTATGCGCTCGACGGCACGGTGCGCGATCTCGCCGATCCGATCGGCGCCTCCGGCGCGGTCGAGATCATCACCCGCGACGATCCGCGCGCGCTCGAACTGATCCGCCACGACGCCGCCCATGTGCTGGCCGAGGCGGTGCAGGAATTGTGGCCCGGGACCCAGGTCACCATCGGGCCGGTGATCGAAAACGGGTTCTATTACGATTTCGCGCGCAACGAGCCGTTCACGCCGGAGGATTTTCCCGCTATCGAGAAAAAGATGCGCGAGATCATCGGCCGCAACAAGCCGTTCACCAAGCAGGTCTGGGATCGCGACAAGGCCAGGCAGGTGTTTCGCGACAAGGGCGAGGCCTACAAGGTCGAGTTGATCGATGCGATCCCGGAAGACCAGGACCTGAAGATCTATTTCCAGGGCGACTGGTTCGACCTGTGCCGGGGCCCGCATATGGCCTCGACCGGGCAGATCGGCAACGCCTTCAAGCTGATGAAGGTGGCGGGCGCCTATTGGCGCGGCGATGCCAACAATCCCATGCTGACGCGCATCTACGGCACGGCCTGGGCCGATCAGAAACAGCTCGACGCCTATATGCACATGCTCGCGGAAGCCGAGAAACGCGACCACCGACGCCTCGGCCGCGAAATGGACCTGTTCCATTTCCAGGAAGAGGGACCGGGCGTCGTCTTCTGGCATTCCAAGGGCTGGCGGATGTTCCAGAACCTGGTCGCCTATATGCGCCGGCGCCTCGACCAGGAAGGCTACGAGGAGGTCAACGCCCCCCAGGTGCTCGACAAGGGCCTGTGGGAGACGTCCGGCCACTGGGGCTGGTATCGCGAGAACATGTTCAAGGTGCAGGTCGCCGGCGATGACGCCGAGGACGACCGGGTGTTCGCGTTGAAGCCGATGAACTGCCCCGGCCACGTGCAGATCTTCAAGCACGGCCTGAAATCCTATCGCGACCTGCCGATCCGGCTGGCCGAGTTCGGCAATGTGCACCGCTACGAGCCGTCCGGGGCCCTGCACGGTCTGATGCGCGTGCGCGGCTTTACCCAGGACGACGCGCATATCTTCTGCACCGAGGACCAGCTCGCGGCCGAATGTCTGAAGATCAACGACCTGATCCTGTCGACCTATGCCGATTTCGGCTTCGAGGAGATCACGGTGTTTTTCTCCACCCGGCCGGAAAAGCGCGTCGGTTCCGATGCGCTCTGGGACCATGCCGAGGAGATCATGGGCCGTGTGCTGACCCAGATCCAGCAGTCGGACGACCGCATCAAGACCGCGATCAATCCCGGCGACGGCGCGTTTTACGGTCCGAAATTCGACTATGTGCTGAAGGACGCGATCGGTCGCGAATGGCAGTGCGGCACCACCCAGGTCGACTTCAACCTGCCGGAGCGGTTCGGCGCCTTCTATATCGGCGCGGATTCGGAAAAGAAGCAGCCGGTGATGGTGCATCGTGCCATCTGCGGGTCGATGGAGCGGTTCCTGGGCATTCTGATCGAAAACTATGCCGGCCACTTTCCGCTCTGGTTCGCACCGCTGCAGGTCGTGGTCGCCACCATCACCTCGGACGCCGACGAGTACGCCCAGGATGTGGCGCGCACGCTGAAGGATCGGGGACTGATCGTGGAAACCGATCTGCGCAACGAAAAGATCAATTACAAGGTGCGCGAACATTCCCTGACCAAGGTGCCGGTGCTTTTGGTATGCGGCCGGCGCGAGGCGGAAGAAGGCACGGTCAATCTGCGCCGGCTCGGGTCGCGCGATCAGCAGTCGCTGGCGCTCGCCGACGCGGTTGCCATGCTTGCCGAGGAGGCAACGCCGCCCGATTTGCGCCGCCGGCGCGCCAAGGCGGCCTGAGCGGCCTGTCGACTGAGAGGAAGCGCGCGGCGATGGTGCCGCGCGGCTCAGGCTGAGGCGGGCGTTTTGCCGTTGTCCAATTCGGGGTTGGCGTGCCGCGGCGGTCTATTGTCGGCGTCCGCCAGCAGCCAGGCGATCACCCGTGGCCACAAGGAAGCGTTTTTCTGGCGGAAAAAACCGAGATGGCCGAGCCGGGCCGCTCCCGCATCGGCAGGGTGAACGTCGAGCGCCGTCCAGCGGGCGGCGGAAAATTCTCCGATCAGCGCGGCGGTGGCGCGTTCGGTCGACCAGCGGTCGTCGCTGGCGCGCACCGACAGCAGCGGATACCCAATCGATTTGAAGCCGGCATGGGCGGCGAGCCTCGGATCGTCGAACAGGAAGCCGGGCCGGCGGCACCAGCGCGCCCAGTCGCGAAAGACCGGGCCCGGCAGCGTTTCACCGATTCCCAGCCAGGCCGGCGCGACGCCGAGCAGCCGGCTTATCGGCACGCCGATCAGGTTCATCGCCAGCAACAGCCTCAGCCTCTCGTCGGTGAGGCCGAGATAACCGCTCGCCGAGGCGACCATGGCGTAGCGCGAAAATTCCGTCCGAAGCCGGCACAGGCCCAGCATCGTGCCGCCGATCGACTGGCCGATGCCGACCAGCGGGCGGCCGGGGAAAAGACGCTTGAGGAGCAGGGCGGCACCGGCCATGTCGTTGACGCCCCAGTCGGCCATCGCGACGCTGCCGCGCCAGTCGTCCGGCAGGCGCGAGCCGCCGACGCCGCGATAGTCGTAGGTCAGCACCGCGGCCGCTCCGGCTGCGATGGCGGCCTCGGCAAAATGGCCGTAATGCTGCCGGCGGACCGCTGCCGCACTCGACACAAGAACGGCGGGGCCGGTCTTGGCGCTGTTTGTGTATAGCGTGCCGCGCAGGGGAAATCCGTCCTCGGCCTGGAAAAGCACGGTGGCGACGTCTACCCCGCCGTCCGGAGCGGGACGGGACGGGAGGAGAGGCGCCGGGTCGCGCGGAAGCGCCTTGGGAAATGCCGCGATCATAGCCTTCGGTAAGCGGCGCCGGTTGCCCTGTCGGTAGGCTATTTCACATAAGGCCATACAAATCGGTCGCGTGGCGCGTTTCTCGCTGCCGGGCTTGCGGCGCCGGTGCGCAGCGCCTATCCCCGAACCATGACGCGGAAGACTTTGTCGAGCGATGACGGGAGGGCGCGCGACGGCGCGCTGATTGCCTATTTCGGCTACGGATCGCTGGTCAACCGTGCCACCCACCGCACGGCGATCGTCGACGCGATGCCGGCGCGGCTTGCGGGATGGCGTCGGTTCTGGCGCGCACGGCCGGATATGCCGGGCTTTCCCGCCGCGCTGTTGACGGTGCGGCCGCAGGCGGACGCAGCCTGCGACGGGCTGCTCGTCGTCGACAGGGCCGAAAACCTCGCCGCCGTCGACGCGCGCGAGGCGCGCTATCGCCGTGTGCCGTTGTCGCCCGCCGCGCTCGACCTGGCCGGCGTCCTGCCGCGCGATTGCCCGGTCTATGTTTACGAGGCCGTGCCCGACCTGCCGCTTCATCCCGAGCCGCCGAAAATCTTGCGCTCCTATCTCGACGCCGTCATGCAGGGATTTTTGGTCGAGCATGGTGAGGACGGCCTTCGGCGTCTGGTCGCGGAAACGGAGGGGTTCGATACGCCGATCCACGAGGATCGCCATGCGCCGGTCTATCCGCGCGCCGTCGCCTTGAGCGCGGCCGAAGAGGATTTGTTCGACCGTCTCAAGGCCCGGCGATAATAGGCGCCGGCCCGTTCGGCCGCGGTCCAAACCGGAGCGGATGGGGTGGAAGAGCCCGAAACCTTCCTGTATAGGGCTGCATCTCCTAGAATGGAGCCTACGGACCATGGGTCCGCCGTGACGATTGGGTGCTGCAATGACGAACAAATGGTCGCCGAACTCCTGGCGCGAAAAACCGATCAGCCAGGTTCCGGCCTATCCGGATGCCGCCAGCCTGGCCGAAACCGAGCAGCAATTGTCGACTTATCCGCCGCTGGTTTTTGCAGGTGAGGCGCGCAAGCTGAAAAAACAGCTCGCCGCGGTGGCCGACGGCCAGGCTTTTCTGCTCCAGGGCGGGGATTGCGCGGAGAGTTTCGCCGAGCACGGCGCCGACAATATCCGCGACTTTTTCCGCGTCTTCCTGCAGATGGCGGTGGTGCTGACCTTTGCCGGCTCGCAACCGGTGATCAAGGTCGGGCGGATCGCCGGCCAGTTCGCCAAGCCGCGCTCGTCCGACAACGAGACCAAGGGGGATGTGACGCTGCCGAGCTATCGCGGCGACATCATCAACGGCATCGAGTTCGACGAAAAGTCGCGTGTGCCCGATCCGGCGCGCCAGAAAATGGCCTACCGCCAGTCGGCGGCGACGCTCAACCTGCTGCGCGCCTTCGCCCAGGGCGGTTTCGCCAGCCTGGAAAACACCCACAAATGGATGCTCGGCTTCGTGTCCGACAGCCCGCAGGGGGAACGCTACCAGGCGCTCGCCGACAGGATTACCGAGACGGTCGACTTCATGCGCGCCGTCGGCATCACGTCGGAAACCAATTTCGCCTTGCGCGAGACGGATTTTTTCACCAGCCACGAAGCCCTGCTTCTGGGCTACGAGGAGGCGCTGACCCGCGTCGATTCCACCTCGGGCGATTGGTACGCGACCTCCGGCCACATGATCTGGATCGGCGATCGGACCCGTCAGCCCGATCACGCCCATGTGGAGTATTGCCGGGGCATCAAGAACCCGCTTGGCCTGAAATGCGGCCCGTCGATGACGCCGGATGGGCTGATCGAGCTGATCGACCTGCTCAATCCGAACAACGAGCCCGGCCGGCTGACGCTGATTTCGCGCTTCGGCGCCGAGAAGGTGGGCGATCATCTGCCCAAGCTGATCCGGGCGGTGGAGAAGGAAGGCCGCAAGGTGGTGTGGTCGTGCGATCCGATGCACGGCAACACGATCACCCTGAACAGCTACAAGACCAGGCCGTTCGACCGGGTGCTGAAGGAAGTGGAGGCTTTCTTCGAGGTCCACCGCGCCGAAGGCACTCATCCCGGCGGCATCCATGTCGAGATGACGGGCAAGAACGTGACCGAATGCACCGGCGGCGCGCGGGCGATCTCGGCGGAGGACCTGCACGACCGTTACCACACCCATTGCGACCCGCGGCTCAACGCCGATCAGGCGATCGAGCTCGCTTTCCTGGTCTCCGAACTGTTGAAAAAGGGCCGCGGCGGACTGTCCGACCGCCAGGTGGTCAACCTTTGACGCGTTTGACGCGGGCGGGAACCGTGTCCCGGCCGCGTCTTGGTTGAAACGGGCGTCCGGGCGCGCGGGATAGATCGACGGTAGCGATCCGGGTTTATCGAGGCACGGGACGGTTTGGTGGAGCGCAGCGCGACAGGCGGGCCGGCGCAAATCCGGGCGGAGCCCCTCGCAAGCCGATGGGCCGGCCGGGCATGGGGATGGGCGCTGGCGCATCCCTATCTGGCGATCAGCGCGCTCGTTCTGCTCCAGACGGTGCCTGCGCTTTGGGCACGCGAGCTGTGGTGGCTGGACGAGCTGCGCCACGCGGCTGTGTTGAGCGAATTGCTCGATCACGGCCATTGGCTGGCGCTGTTTCTCAACGGCGAATTTTATCCGGACAAGCCGGCCGGCTATTTCTGGCTGCTGGCTGCGCTGAGCCTGGGTGCCGGCACCCAGGCGCCGTGGATCCATTTTCTCGCCGTTGCGATCGGCGCGGTGATGATGGCCAACGCCACGGTCTGGCTGGCGCGGATCGTGGCGCCCGATGATCGCAGGCTGGCGCTCGTCGCCGGGATCGTGCTTGTGACCGGACTGTTCTTCGTCGAGCGCATGCACTACCCGCGCATGGACCCGCATTTCGGCGCGTTCATCGCCTGGAGCCTAGGTGCGTTTTTTATCGCGCTGTCGCGCCCGCTGGCTATTGGCTGGACGGTGGCGGCGTTCGTCTTTGCGGCCTGTGCGGTGCTGGTCAAAGGGCCGGTCGGCTTCGTGTTTCCGCTTTTGACGGCGCTCGCCTGGCTCGTGTGGCGGGGGCGACCGTCGCGCCTGTTCCGTGTCGATGTCGCATGCGGCCTCGCCGTTTTCGCTGCCATACTGGGGCTCTACGGCTTCGGGCTTTATCGCGCGCAGGGGGCTGCCTATCTGCAGGCGCTGGCCGGCGATGTCGGCACGCGGACGATGGCCGACGCCTTCAGGCTCTATTTCCACCTGCCGCATTACGTGTTTATGCTCGCCTATCGCTGGTTGCCGTGGACCCTGCTGCTGCTCGTGCTGCCGTGGACGGGGCTGCTGTCGGCCTTGCGGCCCGCCCGCCTCGGCGCCGCCCGCACGGCCGGCGACGGCGGCTATGCCTTTCTGGTGTTGTCGGTCGTCGCCCCGCTGCTCGTCCTCACCTTCCTGCGTTACGTGAGCATGAATTTCCTGCTCTGCTTTTATCCTGCGCTCGCGGTGCTGACCGGCCGCGTGGTGCTCGATCTGGGCCCGCGGCGGGCGGCGTGGTTCCGCTCGACCGTCGCCGGCCTGTTTGTGCTCGGCGTACCGGTGATGATCGTGATCGCCTGGCGCAACTATTACGACTTCTTCATCGTCGGCAATCTGGTCGCGGCCCTTGTTCTGGCGCCGTTCGCGTTCGGCCTGTGGCGGTGGCGCATGGCCGATTGGGATCGATGGCTGCCGATGTTGGCACTGACGGTGGCGACGGTGTCGCTGCCGCATTTCCTGCTCACCCTGCCGGCCCTCGACATCCGCAAGAGCACGCGCCCGGCCTGCGAGGCCGCCAGGCCCTATCTGGAGGCGGGGTGGAACCCGCTTGTGCTGCGGCCGGGGCGCTGGAGCGGCGTGTTCCAGTATTATTGCGGACGCCGCATTCCCGAGATCGTCGGCTGGGACGCGCTCTTGGACGAGATCGCCGGCCGCGACAAGGTGGTGGTGCTGATGCAGGAGGGGGCTTGGGCGCAGCTCGAGCCCAATCCGGGCGGTTTTCGCCTCATCGGCCCGCCGGGAGCGCGCTTCGTTGCCGTCGCCTGCGAGGGCTGCCGGCGCTGATCGGCATAAGCCGGCCGATTTCGGCAAATGCAGATGAACGGTTTTTTCTGGATCGTTTCGTCATAGTGAACGCTTAGTCGCCCTCGGGTGGATTGCGTGGGCGGCGGGTTCGTCCCTATATCGGTCGGCATGAGCGCAAATCCCAGCCTTTTCATCTCGCATGGCGGCCCCAACATCGTGACCGACGACACGCCGGCACGCGATTTTCTCAAGGGTCTGTCCAATCTTGTCGGACGCCCGAAGGCGATCGTGATCGTGTCGGCCCATTTCGAGACCGGCGGCGTTTCGGTGGTGACCGACCCGAACCCTGGCATGATCTACGATTTCGGCGGCTTTGCGCCGGAACTCTATCAAATGGTCTATCCGGCGCCGGGCAGTCCGGAGCTCGCGCAGCGCGTGGCCGCGCTGTTGGACAAGGCCGGCCTGGCGCCCGGCCGCATGCCCCAGCGCGGCTACGATCACGGCACCTGGACACCGCTTTTTTTGGCCTATCCGCAGGCCGACATTCCCGTCGTCCAGGTTTCGGTCGATCCGGATCGTGATGCGCGTTGGCATTACGCTGTCGGGCGGGCGCTGGCGCCGCTGGCCGGGGAAGGGGTGCTGATGATCGGTTCCGGCCACATCACCCATAATCTGCGCGCCATCTTTCCGGTCATGCGCGGCGGTGCGCCCGTTGACAAGGCTATGGTCGACAAGGTGGAGGCTTTTACCGGCTGGTTTGCCGAAAAACTCGGCGCCGGCGACATCGAGGCGGTGCTCGACTGGAAGGCCGAGGCACCCTATCCGGCCGAAAACCATCCCAGCGACGAGCATTTGATGCCGCTGTTCTTCGCGCTCGGCGCCGCCGGGGCGGAGGCTGCGGGCAGGCGCGTGCACGCCTCGCGGCAGTTCGGCTTTTTCGCCTTCGACGCTTATCTTTTCGGGCCGCAGGCATTCGAGACCCCGTAAGACGACCGCAAAAAAGCGTGGTAGTGGCGTGCGAAACAGGCGGGCCGACGGGACGATGCGATGAATGAACGTCAGACATCCGATCTTCTGGAGCGAACCGGGCTTCCAGACGATCTGCGCTTTCTGGTGGAGAAATATCCGCGCTCCGACTGGGCCGCGCACCGCAATATTGGCGGCATGGCGCAATTCTGGCTGCAGCGTCACGCGATGTTCCGCGAACTCGGCGGCCTGTTGACGACGGGCATCGCCGACTATCGCGAGGGCGGGCGCACGGCTCCCGATTTCGCGCAATGGTTCGCGCCGCGCCTCAACTATTTCCTCGGCCATCTCGACGGGCACCACAACATCGAGGACCAGCATTATTTTCCGGTCTTCGCGCGGGCGGAAAGGCGGCTGGCGCGGGGCTTCGAGATTCTTGACCGCGACCACCACGCCATCCACGACGCCCTCGAACGCAACGCGGCGACGGCGAACGAGTTTTTGCGCGCATTGCACGAAAACGAAGACCGGAGGCGTTTCGCCGCCGATGCCTATGCCGACGCCAATCAGCGCCTCGTTGCCATGCTGACGCGGCATCTCGACGACGAGGAGGATTTGATCATTCCGCTGATCCTGGATCGTGGCGAGGTGGCTCTCGGCGTGGCCTGAGCCTTGTCAGCAGCGGTGGCGCTGCGTCCCGCAGAGAGCTTGCGCGTCCCGGCCTGGTGCCGCATTTTCTTTTCGCATCGCGGATTGGACTGGGCCTGACATGGCCGCGATGCGCGGGAGGACCGTATGAAGACCATCGCCCAAATCCGCGATCGCGCGGCCGATCGCAAGGGCGGCGAAGCCGTTCTGGCGACGTTGCTGCCGACGGTGCCCGAGAATGCCGCCGTGGCGGCTATCCCCGACGACCGCGTGCTTTCGACCATGGCCAACCGGGTGTTTTGCGCCGGCTTCGTGTGGCGTGTGATCGAGCAGAAATGGCCCGGTTTCGAGGAGGCGTTTCTGGGTTTCGATCCCCGACGGCTTCTGTTCCAGCCGGATGAGTTCTGGCACGACCTGGCCGGCGACGCGCGCATCGTTCGCAACCCGCAAAAGATCAGATCGGTGCGCGACAACGCCGCCTTCGTCGACAGGATTTCACGCGAACATGGCGGGTTCGGCCGCTTCCTGGCCGACTGGCCGGCCGATGACCAGGTCGGATTGATGGCTTTCCTGGCCAAGAACGGCAGCCGGCTCGGCGGCAATACCGGACAATATCTGCTGCGCTGGCTCGGCTGGGACTGCTTTATCGTCTCGCGCGACATGGCGGCCGCGTTGCGCGATGCCGGGCTCGACATCGCCGAAAGCCCGAGCTCGAAAAAAGACCTCGCCGCCATCCAGGCACAACTCAATGCCTGGCGGGCCGAAACCGGCCTGCCTTACGTCCATCTGTCGCGCATCCTGGCCATGTCGATCGGCGAGAACCATTCGGCTGAGGCGCTGCGCGAGTATATGGGCGAATAGGCCGGGCGCGCGGCCATTGCCGCATCGGCGCGGCCGCGCTACAGGCAGTGGCATGAGCATGCCTTCGACACTTCGTATCGCCATCGCGCAACTCAACCCGATCGTCGGCGACATCGCCGGCAATCTCGACAAGGCGCGGGCAGCACGCGCCGACGCAGCGCGCCATGGTGCCGAACTGGTGCTGTTCACCGAATTGTTCATCGCCGGCTATCCGCCCGAGGATCTGGTTCTAAAACCGGCCTTCGTGGCGGCCTGCGAGCGCGCCGCGCTCGAACTCGCCGCCGAGACCGCCGATGGCGGGCCGGGCATCGTGCTCGGCACGCCGCTCGCGCGCCCGTCGGGCCTGCACAATGCCGTCATCGTCGCCGACGGCGGCAAGCTGCTTGCCGAGCGCTACAAGCTCGACCTGCCCAATTACGGCGAATTCGACGAAAAACGGGTTTTCCAGCCGGGTCCGTCTATGCCGGGTCCGGTCGATTTTCGCGGCGTGCGCATCGGCGTGCCGGTTTGCGAGGATATTTGGGGCGATCTCGGCGTGTGTGAGACGCTCGCCGAAAGCGGAGCCGAGCTTCTGCTGGTGCCCAACGGCTCGCCCTATTATCGCGGCAAGATCGACGTGCGCCAGCAGGTGGTGATCAAACAGGTGATCGAAAGCGGCCTGCCGATTTTGTACGCCAACCAGCTCGGCGGCCAGGACGAACTGGTCTTCGACGGCGCGTCCTTCGCCATTGGCGCCGACAAGTCGCTGGCTTTCCAGATGAGCCAGTTCGAGGAAGCGGTTTCGGTCTCGACCTGGAAACGCGGGCCGGACGGCTGGGTCTGTGACGGCGGGCCGGTGTCGCAGATCCCCGATGCCGAGGAGGCCGACTACCGCGCCTGCATGCTGGGCCTGCGCGACTACGTCAACAAGAACGGTTTCAAGAATGTCGTCCTGGGGCTTTCCGGCGGGATCGATTCGGCGATCTGTGCGGCGCTTGCCGTCGATGCGCTCGGCGAGGACCGGGTGAGGGCGGTGATGATGCCCTACACCTACACCACCGCAGATTCGCTCCAGGATGCCGAGGATTGCGCCCGCGCGCTCGGCTGCCGCTACGACACGGTGCCGATTTTCGAGCCCGTCCAAGGTTTTTCGCATGCCCTGACGCAGCTCTTCGAGGGCACGGAAGACGGTATCACCGAGGAAAACCTGCAGAGTCGGACGCGCGGCACCATTTTGATGGCGATCTCCAACAAGTTCGGCTCGATGGTGATCACGACCGGCAACAAGTCGGAAATGTCGGTCGGCTACGCCACGCTTTACGGCGACATGAATGGCGGCTTCAATCCGATCAAGGACCTTTACAAGATGCAGGTCTACGCCCTGTCGCGCTGGCGCAATGCCCACACCCCGCCGGGCGCGCTCGGGCCCACCGGCGCGGTGATCCCGCAAAACATCATCGACAAGGCGCCGTCGGCGGAGTTGAAACCCGACCAGACCGACCAGGATTCGCTGCCGCCCTATCCGGTGCTCGACGATATTTTGGAATGTCTGGTGGAAAACGAAATGGGCGTCGACGCCATCGTCGCGCGCGGCCACGACCGCCAGACGGTGCACCGGATCGAACATCTGCTCTACATTGCCGAGTACAAGCGTCGCCAGGCCGCGCCGGGCGTCAAGATCACCCGCAAGAACTTTGGCCGCGACCGGCGCTATCCGATCACCAACCGATTCAGGGATCGATCGTAAGCATCTATTTTTAAAACGTGGCTGTGTTCCCGCCTCCGCCAGGTCTCGTCTGAAATCCTCCGCCGTTGAGGGGCACGGCCTGCCGTCGCCAGCCGAGCGGCGTTCGCTTTTGCGTTGGACCAGTGCTCCTGAAACCTATCAAAGCGCTGCCGGCGATCCTATAGAGATAGCCTTTGTCTCGCGTTGCGGTTCTGCGCTTTCCTGCGCTGAGTTTTGGCACGGTGCGGTCGCCCATGATGTTCTTCGTCTTCCTGCGGGACAATGCCCGCTGGCTCGCCGGCGGATTTCTGCTGACCTTCTTTTCCTCTTTCGGCCAGACCTTCTTCATCTCGCTGTCGGCCGGCCAGATCCGCGCCGAATACGGGCTTAGCCATGGCGGGTTCGGCACGCTCTACATGGTCGCCACGCTCGCCAGCGCGCTGACGCTGCCCAGGCTCGGCCAGATCGTCGACCGGTACTCGGCGCAAAAGGTGGCACTGATCATCGTGCCGCTGCTTGCCGTGGCGGCGTTGCTGATGGCGGTGTCGAGCCAGATCGCCGTGCTGGCCGTGTCGATCTACATGCTGCGCCTCTTCGGCCAGGGCATGATGACCCACAACGCCTTCACCGCCATGGCGCGCTGGTTTTCGGCCCAGCGCGGGCGCGCGGTCTCGGTCGTCACGCTCGGCCACAATGTCGGCGAGGCGGTGTTTCCGCTGCTGTTCGTGCTGGTCGCCGGGCTGGTGGGCTGGCGCGGCTCTTGGGTCGTGGCGGCGCTGGTGCTGGTTCTCGTGGCGCTGCCGGCGGTCGGTGCGCTGATTGCCGTCGAGCGCGCGCCGCGCGCCAGCGATCCCGTCGCCAGAAAGGTCGATGCGCCTGATTGGACGCGCGGCGAGGTCGTTCGCGACCCGGTGTTTTACCTGCTGTTGATGGGGGTGATGGCGCCGGGTTTCATCGGCACGACGATCTTTTTCCATCAGGTTTATCTGGTCGAGCTGCGCGGCTGGTCGCTGGAGGCCTTCGCCACCTCCTTCATCTTCATGGCCACGATGACGGTCACCTTCGCGCTTGTGTCGGGGCAGTTGATCGACCGGTTTTCCGCCGTCGCCATCCTGCCGGGATTTTTGGTGCCGCTGGGGGCCGCCTGTCTCGTGCTCGGCCTGTTCGAGGGCCAGTGGAGCGCGTTTGCCTTCATGGGCCTGCTCGGCATTTCCTACGGCTTTTCCTCCACGCTGTTCGGCGCCTTGTGGCCGGAGGTCTACGGGCTCAAACATCTCGGTTCGATCCGCGCGTTGACGGTCGCTATCATGGTGTTTGCGACCGCGATGGGGCCGGGATTGACCGGGTTCCTGATCGACCGGGGCGTGTCCTATCCCGCGCAGATCGTCACGATGGGCCTCTATTGCTTCGTGACATCATTTTTGATGGCCTATGTTGCGGCAAGGGTACGGGTGCGCGCCTTGAAAGCGGCGGACCTTTCGGCTACGCCGCGCGCATGACAGTCACAGTCCGTTTCGCGCCGTCGCCCACCGGCAATATCCATATCGGCAATGCGCGCACGGCGCTGTTCAACTGGTTGTTCGCGCGCAAGAATGGCGGCCGGTTCGTGCAGCGCTTCGACGATACCGATCAGGCACGCTCGAAACAGGAATTCGCCGACCAGATCCTCTACGACCTGCACTGGCTGGGCATCTTTCCCGACAAGGTGGAATACCAGTCGCGACGCTTCGAGCGCTATCAGGCCGCCGTCGAGAAGCTCAAGGCGGCGGGTCTGCTCTACCCGTGCTACGAAACGCCCGACGAGTTGGAACTCAAGCGCAAGATTCGTCTGTCGCGCAAGCTGCCGCCGATCTATGGCCGCGAGGCGCTGGCGCTGGGCGCGGAGGAGCGCGCCGCGCTCGAAGCAGAAGGCCGCACGCCGCATTGGCGCTTCCTGCTGCCCAACTACCAGCGCGATCCCTCCGAGACCCGGCGCACCGACATCTCGTGGACCGACATCGTGCGCGGCGAGGAAACGGTCGATCTGGCCTCGCTGTCCGATCCGGTGCTGATACGCGCCGACGGCACCTATCTCTACACGCTGCCGTCGGTGGTCGACGATATCGAGATGGGGATCACCCACGTCATTCGCGGCGACGATCACGTCACCAATACCGGTGTGCAGATCGCGCTGTTCAAGGCGCTGGGCGCGGACGCACCCGCCTTCGGCCATCACAATTTGCTGACGGCGGCAAGCGGCGAGGGGCTTTCCAAACGCAGCGGCGCGCTGTCGATCGCCAGCCTGCGCGATGACGGCATCGAGCCGATGGCGATCGCTTCGCTCGCGGTTCTGACCGGTACGTCGGAAAACATCGAGCCGGTGCCGTCGATGGGCGACCTAGCGGAAAAGTTCGACCCCGCCGCCGCCTCGCGTTCGGCGGCCAAGTTCGATCCCGCCGACCTTGTCCATCTCAATCGGGCGCTGCTTCAGACGATGCCGTTTACCGCCGTGCGCGACCGGTTGGTCGCCTTCGGCGTCGGCGGCGTGCAGGCCGAGGCGTTCTGGCTGGCGGTGCGCGGCAATCTGGACCGGCTCAGCGACGCCGCGCGCTGGTGGGAGGTGGTGTCGAAGGACTATCGCCCCGATGTGCCGTTCGCCGAAGCCGACGCGGCCTTTCTTGCCGAAGCGTTCGGGCTCCTGCCCGACGAGCCCTGGAACGGCGAGACATGGAAAGCGTGGACGGGTGCGGTCAAGGAGAAGACCGGGCGCAAGGGCAAGGCCCTGTTCCGGCCGCTGCGGCTTGCTCTTACCGGGCTTGAGTCCGGGCCGGAGCTGTCAGATCTATTGCCGCTTCTGGGTCGGGAAGAAACACTGGCCCGACGACCCTGACCTTGCGGTCGTCGTCGGCGTCCTCGCGCGGCGAGGAGAGCGCCGGTTCGGCCGGCCTCAGCACCGTCTTGATCATCTCCTCGTCGAGGCTGCCCGCCTGGTTGGCCAGCGTTTCGGGATCGGCGGCCGGATCGGGCCGCCGCTGCGGGATCGGCAAGACCGGTTCGGCGGCAGGGGGCGCGTCTTCGTCGGAGGCTTCCGTTTCGCCGGCGATGATGGAAAAGCCGCGCGCCGGGTTGCAGCCGCAGCTTGCCGGCCGCTCGTAGTCGGGCCGCCGGTACAAGAAGGCGGCCGGCAGCTCGCTATAAGCCGTGCCGGCCAGCGATACCATCTGGTCGGTCTCCTGATCGGGGACGCGATGCAGGTAGAGTGCGACGTCGGTACCCGGACACATCGCCTTGCAGGCTGCCTCGTCGCGGTCGAGCGCGCTTGCCGGAGTCGAAAACGACACCGGAAAATAATAGCCGTCGCATGTGCGCACGCACAGGGTGCGGAATTGACCGGCAACGTTCGGTGCGATGTCGATCGGGCCGTCGCGATTGATGACGGCACGCACCCGCTTGCCGTCGTCGAGCGGAAGGCGGCGACGGGGCCTTTCCCGATCGGCGTCGGCCGGTTCGCCGAAAAGTTTTTCGAACAGCGGGCGGCCGCGCTGGTCCCGGCGCGCGTCGCGCGTCGCCACGGCCCGGCTGCGGCAGTCATTGGCTTCGATCGAGGCCATGAGCCGCCGCCGTTCGCCCCTGTTGTCGCCGCCGCGAGACAGGCCGGCATGTTTGCGTTCCAGCGCGGCGAGATTGTTGTGCATGCGCTTGAGCGTGTTGTCGAGCGACTGGCATACATTGCCGGCGTCGCGGCGGAAAAAACCGCCGGAGCAGCCGGCGCGACGCTGCTGGCGCTCGGCCTTGTCGATCTGGCCCCTCTGGTCGCGGATCGCCTTTGCGTAACGCCGCGTGGCAGGCGAGGCGACGCTGCGCGTCTGCCCGAGGCTGGCCAGGCGCGCTTCAAGATCGCGGCACAGCCGCGAGGCGGCATCGGCCGGACCGGAGGTCAGCACGCCGGTCGCCAGCGCCACAAGCAACGCGGCGCGACGTGCCGCGCCAAGCCAACTGCCCGTCATCGATGGTTGCGTTTTTGCCATGTCGGTCCCGGCTCGCCGTCGCGAACCTCGCAAGCCTAGCCGCAACGGGTTAACTCGGTCTTTAGCATATTCATGGCCGGCGGCCTCAGGCTTCAGTCGCCTGCGAGGCCTCGACTACAGAAAGCGCGGTCATGTTGACCACGCCGCGTGAGGTCACCGACGGCGTCAGGATATGGGCTGGGCGCGCCGCGCCGAGCAGGATCGGGCCGACGTGCAGCGCGTCGGTCAACTGCTTGATCGTGGTCAGCGCGATGTTGGCGGCGTCGAGGTCGGGAAAGACCAAAAGATTGGCCTCGCCCTTCAGCCTGGAATGCGGATAGACGCGCTGGCGCAGCATCTCCGAAAGCGCCGAATCGCCGTGCATCTCGCCGTCGGCTTCCAGCTCTGGCGCCAGTTCGGCGATCAGGCTTGCCGCCTTGCGCATCTTTAGCGTACTGGCCGTGTCACGCGAGCCGAAATTCGACAAGGACAGCAAGGCCGCCTTGGGCTCGATGCCAAAACGGCGGATTTCGGCCGCCGCCAGCACGGTCATCTCGGCGATCTCCTCCGCGCTCGGCTCGACGCTGACATAGGTGTCGGTGAAAAAGGTGACGCCGCGTTGCATGATCAGCATCGACAGCGCCGACAGGTCGCGCACGCCCGGCTTGTGGCCGACGATCAGGCCGACATTGCGCAGATGGCGCTCAAAACGGCCTTCCAGGCCGCAGATCATCGCATCGGCTTCGCCGCGGATCAGCGCCAGTGCCGCGATCACGGTGTTGTTGGTGCGCACCATGGTGCGCGCCGCCTCCTGGGTGACGCCACGCCGGCCTGCGACGCGGATCAGAAGGTCGACATAGTCGCGGTAGCGCGGATCGTCCTCGGGATTGACCAGGTCGAAATCGGCGCCCGGCCGGATTCTCAGCCCGTAGCGCCGCAGACGGACCTCGATCACGTGCGGGCGCCCGATCAGGATCGGCTGGGCGATGCCTTCCTCCACCACCACCTGGGCGGCGCGCAACACGCGCTCGTCCTCGCCGTCGGCATAGATGACACGCTTGGCGGTGGCCCGGCGCGCGGCCGAAAACACCGGCTTCATGACCAGGCCCGAGCGGAACACGAACCGGTTCAGCCGGTCGATATAGGCATCCATGTCGGAAATCGGTCGCCCGGCGACCCCGCTCTCGCAGGCCGCCTTGGCGACGGCGGGCGCGATCCTGAGGATCAGGCGCGGATCGAACGGCGAGGGGATCAGGAATTCGGGGCCGAAGGTCGGCGTTTCGCCGGAATAGGCGCGGGCGGCGACGTCGGACGGTTCCTCACGGGCCAGGGCCGCGATCGCCTGGACCGCGGCCATCTTCATATCCTCGTTGATGGCGGTTGCGCCGACATCGAGCGCCCCGCGAAAAATGTAAGGAAAACATAGTACGTTGTTGACCTGGTTGGGAAAATCCGACCGCCCCGTGCAGATCATGGCGTCGGGACGCGCTTTACGCGCCACCTCCGGCATGATCTCCGGCACCGGATTGGCGAGCGCCAGGATCAGTGGGCGCTCGGCCATTTCCGCCAGCAACTCGGGTTTCAGCACGCCGGCCGCCGACAGGCCCAGAAAGACGTCGGCGCCGCCGATCACGTCGGCGAGCGCGCGTGCATCGGTCTCCTTGAGATATGGTTCCTTCCAGCGGTCCATTTCCTCGGTGCGGCCCTTGTAGGCGACGCCGTGGCGGTCGGTGATCCAGATGTTTTCGGGCCTGGCGCCGAGCGAGACCAGCAGGTTAAGGCAGGCGATCGCGGCCGCGCCTGCGCCCGAGGTGACGATCTTGACCGTGGCGATGTCCTTTTCGGCCAGTTCGAGTGCGTTCAGCACCGCCGCGGCGACGATGATTGCGGTGCCGTGCTGGTCGTCGTGAAAGACGGGAATGGCCATGCGCTGCTTGAGCCGTTCCTCGACCTCGAAACATTCCGGCGCCTTGATGTCCTCGAGATTGATGCCGCCGAACGTGGGTTCGAGCGCGGCGATGGTCTCGACCATGCGTTCGATGCCGGGCGCGTCGATCTCGATGTCGAACACGTCGATGCCGGCGAATTTTTTGAACAGAACCGCCTTGCCTTCCATCACCGGTTTGGAGGCGAGCGGGCCGATATTGCCGAGCCCGAGCACGGCGGTGCCGTTGGAGACGACGCCGACCAGATTGGCGCGCGCGGTGTAGTCTGCCGCGCTCGCCGGGTCGTCGTGGATGGCAAGGCAGGGAACGGCCACGCCCGGCGAGTAGGCCAGCGCCAGGTCGCGCTGATTGCCGAGCGGTTTGGTCGCCTGGATTTCGAGTTTGCCGGGCGCGGGATAGCGATGGAAGAACAGCGCCGCCTCGTCGAACTCGCTGCGCTCGGTCTTGTCCTGTTTGTGGGTCATGTCGTGATTGTCCAATGCCTGAACGGCCAAACTAGCACGCCGCATCCCGTCATGGGGAGCGGTCGGCTTGAAGCTGTTTCGCGTCCGGCAGCGCCTGCGGCCGAGCGCGGTTTCGATCGCGGTAGCCGGATCCTTGCGACCGGCCCGGCGCCGAGGTGCGCGGCGGGCGCGCAGGCCGACCGCGGATCAGCGTGCCACCACCGTCTGGCGCTGTTCGCCGAGACCGTCGATGCCCAGATGCATCGTGTCGCCGTCGCGCAGGAACACAGGCGGCTTGAAACCGAGGCCGACGCCCGGCGGCGTGCCGGTGGTGATGACGTCGCCCGGTTCCAGCACCATGAACTCCGACAGGTAGGCAATGATTTCGGCCACCGAAAAGATCATCGTTGCCGTGTTGCCGGTCTGGCGCCGCTGGCCATTGACGTCGAGGAACATGCCGAGAGCCTGCGGGTCGGCGATCTCGTCGGCCGTGACCAGAAACGGACCCAGCGGCCCGAAGGTCGGCGCGCTCTTGCCCTTGATCCACTGCCCGCCGCGCTCGGCCTGATAGGCGCGTTCCGACACGTCGTTGCACAGGGCGTAACCGAAGACATGCGACAGCGCTTCGTGCTTGCCGACATAGTCGCAGCGCTTGCCGATCACCACTGCAAGCTCGACCTCCCAATCGAGCTTCTGCGCCCCGCGCGGGATCAGCACGTCGTCATTGGGCCCTGACAGCGAACTCGGCGCCTTGGAAAATACGATCGGTTCCGTGGGGATCGGCGCGCCGGTCTCCGCGGCATGGTCGGCATAGTTGAGGCCGATCGCGATGAAATGACCGACACGGTTAAGCGGCGCGCCGAGGCGTGCGCCCGCCGGTGCGGCCGGGCGCGAGGACAGGTCGGCTGCGGCGAGTTTTTCGACAAGCGCCGGCGAGAGCGACTCGGGTCCGTAGTCGGGAACCACGCCGGACATGTCGCGGATCGTCCCGTTGGTGTCCAGCAGTCCGGGTCGTTCGTTGCCTCTTTCGCCAAAACGCACCAGTTTCAATGGTTTATTCCTTGTTTTTCGAAAATGGATTCAAACAGCGTTCAAAACGCGCTTGGATAAAGCCCGCCGTCGAGGATCAGATTCTGGCCGGTGATGTAACCGGCATGGGTCGAACATAAAAACGCGCAGGCCTGGCCGAATTCCTCCGTCGTGCCGAAGCGGCCGGCAGGAATGTCGGCGGCGACCTTCCTGGCCTGGTCCTCCACGCTCATGCCGGATTTCTCGGCTGCAAACACCAGCGTGTTGCGGATGCGGTCGGTGTCGAACTTGCCCGGCAGGATATTGTTGATGGTTACGTTGCGCCCGGCGACCGTGCGGGCGATGCCGGCGAGAAAGGCGGTCAGCCCGGCGCGGGCGCCCGACGACAGGTCGAGCCCGGGAATCGGCTGATAGACCGACAGCGAGGTGATGTTGACGATGCGCCCGAACCCGCGATCTGCCATGCCGTCGATGACGGAGCGGATCAGTTCGATCGGCGTCACCATGTTCTGCGTCACGCCGTCAAGCAGGGCCTCGCGATCGAGTTGGCGGAAATCGCGCAAAGGCGGGCCGCCATTGTTGTTGACGAGAATGTCCGGCGCCGGGCAGGCGGCCAGCAGCGCCTCCTGGACGTCCGCCTTCGACACGTCGCCGGCAATTTCGCTCACCGCGACCTTGTAGCGTGCGCGCAGCGCCGCTGCGGTCTCGGCGAGCGCGTCGGCGTCGCGGCCGTTGACGACCAGCGTGCAGCCGGCTTCGGCCAGGGCGCTCGCGCAACCGAGCCCGAGGCCCCGGCTCGACGCGCAGACGATCGCCGACTTGCCCCGAATTCCCAGATCCATCTGTGTTTCCTCTCGTTTGTCGGCCGCACAGTAGTGTCAGAACGCTCTTGAGAAAACTCCCCCAAAAGCCGCAGCGCCCGCGCCGCCGGCGTCACATGGCTGTGACATGAATCGTGTTTTGGAAGGCCGGCAACAAGAGGTGGGCGTTTCATGGCCGGTGAACAGATCCGCACCTTCCGGACGCTTTTCGTCTCGGACATCCATCTGGGCTCGAAACCGGCCAAAGCCGAGCTGCTGATCGACTTTTTGCGCCATCACGATGCCGCAACGATCTATTTGGTCGGCGACATCGTCGACGGTTGGCGCCTGCGGCGTTCGTGGCATTGGCCCCAGGCCCACAACGACGTGGTGCAAAAATTGCTGCGTAAGGCGCGCAAGGGCACGAAGATCGTCTACATTGCCGGCAATCACGACGAATTCCTGCGTGCCTTTCAAGGCGTGCATTTCGGCGGCATCGTGGTGGCGGACCGTGCCGTCCACCAGGCCGCTGACGGGCGTCGCTTTCTCGTCATTCATGGCGACCAGTTCGACACCATCGTCCACAATGCGCGCTGGCTCGCCTATCTGGGCGACAAGGCCTACGACGTCGCCATCCTGGTCAACCGCGCCGTCGGCGTCTTCCGGCGGCTGTTCGGCATGCCTTATTGGTCGTTCTCGTCCTGGGCCAAGGTGCGCGTGAAGCAGGCGGTCAACTTCATCGGCGCCTTCCAGGAGGTGGTGACGCAGGAAGCCCGTCGCTCCGGCGTCGAGGGCGTGGTATGCGGACACATCCACCACGCGACCATCACCCGGATGGGTGATATCGACTACATCAACACCGGCGACTGGGTCGAAAGCTGCACGGCGGTGGGCGAGAACGAGGACGGCTCGTTCGAGATCATCACCTGGACGCAGGCGCGCGGCGCCACACAGGACAGGCCCGAAACGGTCGTGCCGTTCAAGGGCAAAAAAGCGGCCGAGGCCGCTTGAAGACGGGCCAGGGAGGCGCGCGTCCGCGTCCCTGCTGATCACCCCCACAAGGCCGGTTCGGGGGGCGAAACCAGCGAGCCGGAATAGGTCAGGCCGGGCGAGCGGTCGCGCGCCAGGAGCAGGGGGCCGTCGAGGTCGACATAGTCTGCGTCCTGGGCAAGCAGCACCGCCGGCGCCATCGCCAGCGAGCTTCCCACCATGCAGCCCACCATGACGCCGAAGCCGCGCTTGCGCGCCTGATCGCGCAGGTCGAGCGCGGCCGTCAGGCCGCCGGTCTTGTCGAGCTTGATGTTGACGGCGTCGTAAAGGCCGGCGAGCGCGTCCAGACTGTCGGCGGTATGGACGCTTTCGTCGGCGCAGATCGGTACCGGATGGGGAATCTCGCGCAGGATCTCGTCCTGGCCGGCCGGCAGCGGCTGCTCCACCAGGGCGATGTGGAACTGCGCGGCGGCGAGCAGGTGGTCGCGGATATTGTCGTTCGTCCAACCCTCGTTGGCGTCGAGAATGATGCGGCTGTTGGGAGCCACGCTGGCCACGGCATGGATGCGCGCATAGTCGTCCTCGGTGCCGACCTTGACCTTCAAAAGCGGCCGATGGGAGGCTTGGCGGGCCTGGGCGGCCATGTCCTCCGGCGATCCGAGCGAGATCGTGTAGGCCGTCACCACCGGACGGGGCAGGATGCGGCACACGGCATGATGGGCGCGTTGGCTGGCCATTTTCGCTTCCAGGTCCCATAGGGCGCAATCGACCGCGTTGCGCGCCGCGCCTGCAGGAAGCGCGGATTGCAGATCCTCGCGGCTCAGCCCGTTTTCGATGTCGCCGGCGATTTGCTCGAGTGTCGCCTGCACGCTCTGCGCGCTTTCATCGTAGCGCGAATAGGGCACGCATTCGCCGCGCCCGACATAACCGGCTTCGCCGATCGAACAGGTGATCACCTCGGCTTCGGTCTTGGTGCCGCGCGAGATGGTAAAGCCGCCGGCGATCGGAAAGCGTTCGACATCGACGCGAAATGAACGGGCCATGGCAGTTATGCTCCTGTTTCGACGGGCCGAACTTGTTGCCAAATCGGCATGGCCTCCGTCGAGGCCATGGTCTAAGAATCGCGGTCATGTTGACCAAAGAGCGCAACGATGCAAGTGCGGCCGGGCCTGGCGACAGCGGCGCGGTTCCGTCTATCGATACCCAGGCGCGCCAGGGCGTGCTGCACGTCGCCCTGGCCGGACCGTGGACCACGCACACGGTCGGGCTCGTCGATGCCGAGATGCGCCGTCTGGCGGCGCGCGAGGGGGTGAGCGATCTGCAGATCGACCTCACGGACGTTTCGCGGCTCGATACCGCCGGGGCCTGGGTCATCAAGCGGCTCGCCGCGGTGCAGGAACAGGCTGGCGCCCGGATCGAGATCACCGGGGAGGGCGAAACCGACAGCGTGCTTTTAGCGGCCGTCGAAGACGCGATTCGTCAGGAGATCCCGACCGACGCCGAAGGCGGGCGCTGGGGCGTTCTGGCGGCGCTCGAGGGAATCGGCCGGCTGGTCTACGCCTTCCGCGACGAGTTCTTGCTCGGCATGCATATTCTCGGCGCCACCATCTCGGGCGCGCAGATGAAGCGGGGTCGCGGCCACGGCGTCAATCCGGCCGCGATCGTGCATCAGATCGACAGGATGGGGGTCGGCGCGATTCCGGTTATCTTGTTGATGTCGGCGATCGTCGGCGCGATCGTCGCCCAGCAGGGCGCTTTTCAGCTTCGCTATTTCGGGGCCGAGATTTTCGTCGTCGACCTGGTCGGCATCCTGGTTTTGCGCGAGATGGGCGTGTTGTTGACCGCTATCATGATCGCCGGCCGGTCCGGCAGCGCGATCACGGCCGAGATCGGCTCGATGAAGATGCGCGAGGAAATCGACGCGCTGACCGTGATCGGGCTCAATCCCGTCGGCGTGCTGGTCTTTCCGCGCCTGGTCGCGCTGTTGATCGCCCTGCCATGCCTGACGATCGCGGCCAATTTCGCAGCCGTCGGCGGGGCGATGGCGGTGAGCTACTATTATTCGGGCATCGCGCCGAGCGCCTTCATCGACCGCATGCGAAGCGCCATCGACCTGTCGACGATTTTTGCCGGCCTCATAAAAGCGCCGTTCATGGCGCTTATCATCGGCGTGATCGCTTCGGTGGAAGGCATCAAGGTCGGCGGCAGCGCGGAATCGCTCGGCAGCCACGTCACCGCCGCGGTCGTGAAGGCGATCTTCGTCGTGATCGTCGTCGACGGCATTTTCGCCATGTTCTACGCCGCGATCGGGTTTTGACGCCATGAGCGGACTGGAGACGGAACACGCCGTGCAAAAGCACGCCAACGACACGGACAAAGCCCCGGCGGAGCGGGAAATCGTACTTTCGGCGCGCGGTATCACCGTCGCCTTCGGCGAACAGGTCGTTCTGGAAGACCTGTCGCTTGATGTCTATCGCGGCGAAATCCTGGGTTTTGTCGGCGCGTCGGGATCGGGCAAATCGGTGCTGTTGCGCACCATTTTGGGCCTGAACAGGAAACAGGCGGGCACGATCACCCTGTTCGATGTCGATCTCGACAGGGCGAGCGAGGCCGAACGGCTGCGCCTCGATATGCGCGTTGGCATGCTGTTCCAGCACGGCGCGCTGTTCTCGGCGCTGACGGTGCTTGAAAACATCCAGGTGCCGATGCGCGAATATCTCGACCTGCCCAAGCCGCTCATGAACGAGTTGGCGCGCCTGAAGATCGAGCTTGTCGGCCTGCCGGCGACGGCGGCGAACAAATTTCCTTCACAATTGTCGGGCGGCATGATCAAGCGCGCCGCCTTGGCGCGCGCCTTGGCGCTGGATCCCGACATCGTCTTTCTCGACGAGCCGACCTCCGGCCTCGACCCGATCGGGGCGGCGGAATTCGACGAACTGGTCGCCAAGCTGCGCGACACGATGGGCCTGACCGTCTACATGGTCACACACGACCTTGACAGCCTGTTTTCGGTCTGCGACCGCGTTGCGGTGCTGGGGAAGCGTCGGGTGCTGGTGGAAGGTACCGTCAGCAAGATGCTGACCGTCGAGGACCCGTGGGTCAAATCCTATTTCCGCGGCAAGCGGGCGCGCCAGATCGACCCGGCAACCTATGGAAGCGGCTTGGCCGCGGGAATGATGCGCTGATGGAAACGAGAGCCAATTACGTCGCCGTCGGCATTTTCACCTTGGTGCTGGTGTTGGCCGGATTCGGGCTGGTCTATTGGAAGTCCGGGTTCGGCGAGGGTGGCGAGACCGCGCAATTGCGCATCCGCATTCCCGGCTCTGCATCCGGGCTCGGCCGCGGCAGCGCGGTGCTGTTCAACGGCGTCAAGGTGGGCGACGTGCGCCGGGTCTTCATCGACGTGAAGAACCCCGATGTCGTGGTCGCCGATACTCAGATTGACCGTCTGACGCCGATCACCCGTTCCACGCGCGCCGATATCGGTCTGGCGGGCCTGACCGGCCAGGCCAATATCGAACTCAAGGGCGGCGATTTGTCCGAACCCAATCTGCTCGAACAGGCCGAAGCGGAGGACCGCATCGCCGAACTGACGGCCAATCCCTCGGCGGTGACCAATCTTTTGCAGACCGCGCAGGACATTTTTTCGCGCACCAACTCCGTGCTCGACGCGCTTGAGGGTTTCGTTATGGAAGTGCGCGCGCCGCTGACCGAAACGATCGGCAATGCCAAGACCTTCTCTGAGGCCCTGTCGCGCAACGCGGACGGCGTCGACGGTTTCCTGGCCAGCGTATCGGACTTGTCGCAGACGATCGACAAGGTGTCCGGCCGGCTGGATTCCACGCTCGCCTCGGCCGAGGAACTGCTCGACGCGGTCGACCGCGACAAGGTCGGCACCATCGTCGCCAATGTCGAAAACTTCACCAAGCGGCTGGATACGGCGAGCGCCGACCTCGACGGTATCATGAAGAACGTCGATGCCAGCGCGCGTTCGGTACGTGAATTGTCGGAAAATGCCGGCAAGTCGCTGGCCAGGGTCGACGGCATTCTCGAGGACGTGAAGGGCGGGGTCGACACGGCCGTGGCCTCGATCGACCGGATCGCCGACAGCGCGACGACCGGCATCGACAGCGCGGTCGCCTCGATCGGCAAGGTCGGGGACGGGGCTTCCGAAACGCTGGCCAGGGTCGACAAGGTGCTTGACGGCGTCGATCCCGAAAAAGTCCGCTCGGCGCTGGCCAATATCGAGGGCGCGACGGTGGATGCGCGCAAGGCGGCCGCGGACGTCTCCGCGCTTGCCGACCGGTTCAGCCAGCGTGGCGACGACGTCGACCAGATCATCGTCAATGCGCGCGAAATCTCGGAGCGGCTCAACCAGGCTTCGACGCGTGTCGACGGTGTGCTGGCCAAGGTCGATTCGCTGCTCGGCTCGGAAAATACCGAAGGCGTGATCGCCGAAGCCGGCCAGACGGTGAAGGAATTCCGCAAGGTCGCCGAAACGCTCAACGCGCGTATCGGCACGATCACCGACGGTTTGGCCCGGTTCTCCGGCCAGGGGCTGCGCGACGTCGAAGCGCTGATCCGTGACAGCCGACGGTCCATCAACCGCATTGAGCAGGCGATCACCGCGCTGGAGCGCAATCCGCAGCGCATTCTGACCGGGGGAGAAGGCGGCGTGCGCCAGTATGACGGGCGCGTGCGCCGTTGACATCCGCCCCAGAGCGCATCAAGAACAAGGGCACAAAAGCGAGGCAGCAGGGACCTGCCGTGTAATGTCGGGCGGGAGCAAGTGTTTGAGGCGCGGTCGCAGTTCGGTTGGCGTATGGGTGGTTGCCGCGTTTCTCACCGGGTGCGCTGCTTTGCCGGGCGGGTCGCCCGCACCGCTCGACACCTATGAATTGAGCGCGCCGGCGATCGATCCTGCCGGCCGGCGCCAGGCGCGCACCCAGATTCTGATTGCCGAACCATCGGCGTTGAAACCGCTCGACGGTGAGAACATCGTCGTCAAGCCGGGTCCGGGATCGGTGGAGTTCCTCAAGGGCGCGCAATGGAGCGACCGCCTGCCCAAGGTCGTGCAGGCGCGACTGGCCGAGACATTCCAGCGTTCGGGGCGTTTCGGCGGCGTCGGCAAACCCGGCGAAGGGTTGGCGATCGACTATCAGATCATCGTTGAAATCCGCGCCTTCGACATCGTGGTTGGCGGCGGCCAGCGCGCGCGGGCGGAACTGTTCGTGCGCATCTTGAACGACCGTAATGGCGTGGTGCGTGCGGCACGCGGCTTTTCTGCCGAAGTGCCGGTCGCCGGCAGTGGCAATGACGGCTTCGCCGCCGCGCTCGACGCCGCTTTCGGCAGCGTCGCCACCGATATCGTCGATTGGACGGTGTCCTCGATCTGACCCATGTGCCGCCGGCGATTGCGGCTCCTTCGGTCCGTTGCGGCGATACAAACGGGTTTGAAGCGGCGCTTGCGTACACGCAGAAATCGCACACTCTCGGGAACCGGCCTAAACCGGAGGCGCTTTCAGCCGAGGTCGCGCGCCTTCTTCGCCGCCGCCGCCAAGCCGCGGGCGATGTTTTCGGCAAGCGACGAGGCGCGCATAGCCTCCAGCCCCGCCGCGGTCGTGCCGGCATAGTCGAGCATCGCACGCACATGCGCGCTCGGCGCTTCCGGGCTCTCGGACAGGACGACACCGCTCGCCTTGAAGAGCTGGCGTACCGCGCGCTCGGCGATCTCCGGCGCGATGCCCTGGTCTCGCGCGTGGCCGATCATGCAGTCGGCGAGATAGGCGACGAAACCGGGGACCGGGCCGGTGAGGGCGGTGAAGTGGTCGATCTGGCCTTCTTCGGCGATCTCGTCGGTAAGCCCGCATGCCGTAAACAGCCGCTGCACCGCCGCCTTTTCGGCTTTTGAGACCGTGTCGGTGGCAAACCAGGGCGAATAGGCCAGCCCACGCGCCGCGACCGGGCTCGACATGGCCCGCACGATCTTGGCCGCACCGGTGTGACGCGCGATCCGTCGTGCGGTGATGCCGGCCATCACCGATACGGTCAGCTGGTCGTGTATGGTGACGGAAAGCGCGGAAAACAGCGCCGGCGGCAGGGACAGCACTATCAGATCGCTCACGTCGACCAGCGCCTGCGCGTCGGTCGTGACCGTGATGCCGGCCGTGCGGGCGAAATCGGGCGTTTTGCCCGACCGGTTGGCGATGCGGATCGTTTTCGCAGCGGTGCCGGTCCGCAAAAGCGCCTGGCAGATCGCGCCGCCGAGCGCGCCGCTGCCGCCGATAATGCCGATCGTTGCGTCGGTGTGCATGGGCTGTGGCCTCTTCTGCGTAGCTGGCAGAAGTCGCGGCCGGACGCTGATTGTGCGCCCGGCCGGGTGCGGTCTTACCGCAGCCGCCCGCTCGCATGGGCGAGCATGGTGTAGACCTTGCCGGTATCGGAGGTCAGGTAGGTCTCGGTCACCATGTTGTCGCGGTCATTGCGCGAGACGTCCTGCAGCAGTTTTTCGAAATCCTCGCAATAGCGGTCGACCGCAGCGCGGAATTCGCCGTCGACCTGATATTTGCGGCGAATCTCGTCAAAGGTCTGCTGGCCTTTCAGCGTGTAGAGCCGGCGCGTGAAGACGTTGCGCTCGCCGCGCCGATAACGCTGCCACAGCTCCACCGAGGCCTCGTGGTCGATGGCGCGGGCGATGTCGACCGACAGCGAGTTGAGCGATTCGACCACGTGCAGCGCCGAGCGCGGCGCGGCGCGCGAGGCGGGCGCAGGCACTTCCTCTTCCTGCGAGGCGCGGCGCAGCAGGTTCTTCACCCAGCCGCCTTCCTGTGCCAGATCGGCCTCGTTGCGCTCGGCGGTATCGGCCTCGGCCGGGTTGATACTGCCGCGCAGGGCCGGCTCGTCAGCGCTGGCGCGTGCGCGCGGCTGTGGGGCCGGGGCAGGCTGGGGCTTGCGCGCGGGCTGCGGTGCGGCCTCGACGGGACGCGGTGCGGGCGCCGGTGCCGGGTCGGGCGAGGTGGCGGGGTCCGACACGTCGTACATGCGTCCCGACTTGGCAACGATATCGGCCAGTTCCTTGAGCGCGGCGATCTGTTCGGACACCGCACGCCGGATCGCGCCGGTCGATTCCTTCGCCTCCTCGGGCATTTCGAGCACCCCGCGCTTGAGTTCGGAGCGGGTTTCCTCCAACTCCGCGCGGATGGCGCCGGCGGTGCTGCGGATTTCCTGCGTGGCGTCGGCAAAGCGCGCGGTCGCCGCGTCGATCACTTCCGAGATCGCGTTGCGGATCTGGTCGGTGGTCGCGATCGTGCGGCCCTCGGCCTTTTCGATGGCGTTTCCGACGACGTTCTCGAACGAACGCATCAGACCCTCGATGTCCTCCGACTTCTTGACCAGGCCGACGGCCAGTTCCTCGAGAGCCTTCTGGCGATCCTCCAGGGTGGAAGTGAGGTTGGACTGGGCCGAGCCGATCAGGTCCTGCGCCTGTGCCAGCAACTTGCTGTGATCGTCGAAGCGGCTGGCGATCCCGGCAATCTCGTTGAGGGTCTGCGAGGACAATTCCGACAGGCGGCCGACATTGGTGTCGATCATGCGCGCCGAACTGGCGAAGGTCTGGGCCGCCTTTTCCGTCGACGCGGCGAAGTTCTGCGTCGCGCCGGTCAGGCGTTCGTCGACCGCGCCGAGATTGCTGGTGGCGCCCTCGATCAAGTCACCAAGCCGACCGTTGGACTGCGACAGGCGATCGAGCAGTTCGTTGACCTTTCCGGCCAGCGTCTCGCGCGCGCCTTCCATGGCCGACAGCGATTCGGCGGTGCGGCTGGCGATGGCGTTGACCAGCGCGGCGTTTTCGCTGCGCAGGCGCTCGGTCGCCTTTTGAGTGGCTGTCTCCAGGCTTTTCTGCAGTTCGCCGCCCGAATCCTCGAAGCTCTTGATCAGCGGCCGCGCCTTTTCGTCGATAATGCGGGCGATATCCGTAGAACGGCTGGCCAGCAGGTCGTTGAGCTCGCGGGTGCGCTCGTCGAGCGTCTTGGCGGCTTCCTCCGTGCGCTGGCCGATATGCTGGTTCACCGCCGAGAAAGTTTCCGCGATCACGTTGGCGCGCGACACCAGCTGGGTCTCGGTCTTGGACACCTGCTCGACCAGCTTTTCGCCGATCCGCTCGGCGCTGCCGGCAAGCCGGTCCTCGGCATTCTGGATCTGGCCGCCGACCTTGCTGACGATCGAATCGGCGCCGTCGCCGAGCCGCTTCTCGACATCGGAAAGCGTCGCGGCGATCTGGTCGGCGCGCTTGGCGAGTTCGCCCGAGGTCTCTTGGGTGCGCTGGACGATGCGCTCGTCGGCCTCCTGGAAGGCGCGCACGATGCCGCCCGAGCGCTCGAGCAGTGTCCTGGCGGAGCTTTCGGCGCGCGCGGCCAGCTTTTCGTCGGCCTGTTCAAACACGCGCGAGATCGCCTCGGCGCGTTCGGTCAATGTCTTCGACGTCTCGCCGGCACGTGCTGCCAGCTTGTCGTCGGCCGCGTCGAAGGCGCTCGACAGGGCAATGGCGCGCTGCGACAGTTTTTCGCCGGTTGCCGCGACGCGCTGGTCGAGATTGCGTCCGGCCTCGTCGAAGGCCTGGGTGACGTCCTCGGCCCGGCCGAGCAGCGTCGTCGCGGTCTGCTCGACCCGCTTGGCGATGCGCTCGTCGGCATCCTCGAAGGCCTTGCCGGCGCCGTCCGAAAGCGCGGCGGTGATCTCGAGAACCTTGTCGCGCAGCGATCCGGCCACGACCATGGCGGTGTTTTCGATCGTGGCGCGGACATTTTCCACGCCGACGTCGAGGGCGCGCTGCATGGTGCCCGTGCGCTCCTCGATCACGCCGGTCTGGCGGCGGAAGGTCTCCTCGATCTTTTCGACGTCGCCGGCGAGCGCATGGGTGATTTCTCCACGGCTGCGCGACAGAAGATCGACATGGGCCTGGACCGCGGCGTCGACCATCGAGCGGGTCTCGGAAAGTTTTTCAAGATCCTGCTCCAGGGCGCGCGCCATGATGTTGCGGCCTTCGGCCAGCTTGCCGACATGCGCCGTCACCGAGGAATCGATGTTGCGATTGGCTTCGGCGAGCTTGTTGAGGTCCTCGTCGAGCGCGCGCGACAATTCGTGGCGGCGGCCGGCGAGGTTTTCGAGGTGTTCGTTGACCACGGAATCGATCAGCGCACGCGTGTCGGAGAGTTTCGACAGGTCGTCCTCGAGCGCCTGGGTCAGCACATTGCGGCCGTCGGCGAGACGGGCGACGTGGTCGGCGATCGCCTGGTCGATCATGCCGCGGGTCTCCGACAGTCGCACCAGGTCGGCCTCGATGGAAGCGGCGACCTGGTCGCGGCCCTCCGACAGCCGGGTCAGCTGTTCGCTGACCATCGCCTCGATGTTCGACCGGGTCGATTCGATCTGCTGCATGTCGGCATCGAGCGCCTGCGACAGGATATTGCGGCCCTCGGCGAGCTTGCCGACATGGGCGGTGACCACGCCGTCGATCTCGGAGCGGGCGTCGGTCAGGCGGGAAAGGTCCTCGTCGAGCGCCTGGCGGAACAGCTTGCGGCGTTCCGACAGCGTGCCGAGATGCTTCATGACCACGCCGTCGATCTCCGCCCGCGTCTCGGAGAGTTTTTGCAGATCCGCGTCGAGCGCGCCGGATATCGTGCTGCGGCCCTCGGCCAGCTTGTCGAGATGGGCTGCGACCGCCTGCTCGACATGGGCGATGTCGCGCTGGACCGTGTCGGTGATCGCGTTGCGGTGCTCGGCCAGCCTGTCGATCTGGGTCTGGACCACCGATTCGATGCCGGACAGGTCGTCCTGCAGCGCCTGGGTGAGGGCGCCGCGGCCCTCGACCAGCCTGTCGACATGTTGCGAAACCACCGAATCGATTTCGGCGCGCGTGTCGGCCAGCCGGCCGAGATCGTCATCAAGCGCCTGACGGAACAGTTTGCGGCCTTCGGCGAGTTTGCCGATATGGCTGACGACCACGCCGTCGATCTCGGCGCGGGCCTCGGTGAGCTGCAGCAGATCGGCCTCCAGCGCCTGGGTCAGCCGCTCGCGGCCGTCGTTCAGCCGTTCGAGCTGACCCGTGACCAGGGCGCCCATCCGCTCGGCCTCGCCTTCGAAGGCCTGCGTCAGCACGGTGCGGTTTTCCGACAGCCTGTCGATCTGGGAGGCAACCACGCCTTCAACGCGGGCGATATCCTCGTCGAGCGCGCGGGTGATCTCGCTGCGGCCCTGCTGGATCTGTTCCAGATGGCCGGACACGACACCGTCGATCTCCGCGCGCGCCTGAGACAGGTGCTGGAGATCGTCGTCGAGCGCCTGGCGGAAGAAGGTGCGGTTTTCCGACAGCTTGTCGATCTGGGTGGCGACCGTCTGCTCGACGCGGGCGATATCCTCGTCGAGCGCGCGGGTGATCTCGGCGCGGCCCTGCTGGAGCTTTTCCAGATGGCCGGAGACGACACCGTCGATTTCGGTGCGGGTCTGCGACAGGTGGGACAGATCGTCGTCGAGCGCCTGGCGGAACAGCTTGCGGCCTTCGGCGATCTTGCCGATATGACCGGCGACCACGCCGTCGATCTCGGTGCGGGCCTCGGCCAGGTGCTGCAGGTCGGAATCGAGCGCGGCGGTGAGCTGCGTGCGGCCTTCGGCCAGCTTGTCGACATAGCCGGACACGACATCGTCGATGCTCGTGCGCTCGCTCTGCAGGCGTTGCAGATCCGCCTCCAGCAGTTCCGACATGCGGTTGCGGCCGGCCTCCAGCTTCTCGCCGAAGGCGGCGGCGCGATCGTCGAGCATGGTCGCGGTCGACTGAACGAGCTCGGACATCTGGCTGCCGACGCGCGCCTTGCCCTCGTCGACGGCGGTCGAGATTTCGTCGCGGCCGGTGCGGAAGGCGTCGGCGAGCTCGCGCGAGCGCTCGGCCAGGGTTTCGTTGATCTGGCGCGCGCGCGCCTCGAGCGCGGCGTTCAGCTTTTCGGCGCCGGTGTCGACCGCCTGGGCCCTGGTCTCGAATTCGCTGATCAGCGACTGGCCGCGCTCGGCCAGCGTGCGCTCGATCTCCTGCAGGCGCCCGTCGAATTCGCGCGTCAGGGTTTCGGTGGACGCGCCCAGCAGCGAAACCATGCCGCTGGTGCGCTCGTCGAGCAGGTCCGACAGCGAGCGCGCCGCCGTCTCGGTCTTTTCGGTCAACGACACGATCCGCTCGTCGAGCAGGCTCGCGAACGCTTCGCCGGACACCGAAATGCGGCTGGCGATGGTTTCGACGCGCTCGTCGATCGCGCCCTGCAGCGTGTCGCCGCGCTCGCCGATCTGCGCGAGTAGCGTCTCGCCGGCGTTGGCTATGGTGGAATTGAGCGTGCCGGAGGCGTTGGAAACCGTGTCCTGGATCAGGTCGCTGGCGCTGTTGAGCTCGTCGCGGATCAGTTCGTGCGCGCCGGCGATCGAGGCTCGCACCCGCTCGGCATGGCTGATGACGGCTTCGCGTTCCGTTCCAAGACCGTCGACCAATAGCCTGATACGCCTTTCATTTTCGGAATAGGCGTTCTCGAGTTCATTGACCTCCGTATGAACCAGCGTTTCCAGCTCGACCGCGCGCGCCAGGGTGCGCTCGATCCCTTCGCCCATCGCCTGAACCTCGCGCCGCACGGCCTGGCTGACCGTCATGATGCGTTCCTGGGACAGGGCCTCGGGGTCGACCAGGCGGAAGGCGACTTCGGTCATCGATTGGGCGGCCAGGCGCATTTCCTGGGCGCGGCGCACCATCGCCGCGAAGGCCCAGAACAGCAGCACCGGAACGACGATGCCGGCGGCGATCGCGATGGCGCCGGGCGTGGCCAGCAATTGGTCGAAACTGCGCACCTGCCAGATAGCGGGGGCGAACAGATAGTGCCCGAGCGCCAGCCCGGCCGCGATCCACAGCACCGACAGCGTCGCAGCCATCCAGTACACGGTACCCGACGGCCGCCGGTTGAGGGTGGCCAGCATGCTGGTGTAGTTTTTCTGGCGGTCGTCATTGGCCGGCGAAAAGGACGGGCGCGCCGCGTTCGCGGCGGTCTCGGGCGTGGCGGGACGCAGATCGGCTCGGGATTTTTGTGCAGCCGCGGGCACGGCTTCCGCCTCGGCCTTGGCAGCAGGGGCCGGCTTTTCCTCGGGTTTCGGCGCGGTGTCGGCCTTCGCGGGCTTTTCGTCGCCGCGGCCTTCCCGCGCCAGTTCCTCGGCGGCGGCCGAAATCTGGGCCTCCAGCTCGGCCATCGAAGCCGAAAGATCGATTTCCTGGTCGTTCAGGTCGAATTCGAGAGAGTCGGCGAGATCCTTTTCGACATCGCTTTCAAGCTTCTTGGTCGTCGTTGTTTTACGCGCCATGCCGCTGGTACCCTGTTATTCAACGTGCGGATCCGCCTCGCGTCCGCACGCTACGCCCCGTATACGCCACACAATTCTGCTGGGCGTATCGTAGTGGCACACAGGGGTAAAGAAAACACGCATTTGTGCGCATACCTAAAAGTTTAAACATAGGGTTAACGCGCCTTCACGGTTTTGGCCCAAAATCGGTCACAAAGCGGCAGTTTCGATTAACCCGTTATCCACGCCCGTGAATTAGGGTTTGGGGTGTTGGGACAGAACGGGTGAAGAGTATGGCGTATCCGAGCGTAGAGGTTGTGCCGTTTGCGATGCCGGGCGGCGAGACATGCGTTCCCTCGCGGCGCCGGCCGGTCGATCTGGTGCATCTGGCCAGGCAGACGATGGGCGACAGGGCGCTCGAGCAGGACGTGTTGTCGATGTTCGTCCAGCAGGCCCAGAGCGTGCGCGAGCAGATCGGCCGCTCCGACGCCGCGCAGCGTCGGTTTCTCGCGCATGGCCTGAAAGGCTCGGCGCGCGGCGTCGGCGCCTTCATCGTGGCCGAGCTGGCCGACGCGCTGGAGACCGATCCGGACGACAAGCGCGCCGTCGACAGGCTTGCCAGGGCGATCGAGGACGTGCGCGATTTCGTCGCTGCGATCAGTCGCTGAGCCGCGTTGCCGCCGCCCGGCCGGCGGGAATAGGCAGGGTCGAGCCACGATGCGAGCACGGCGTGGTTGACACATGCGGTCAAGCGGTTAAGTCGGCAGGTCACTTCCTGTCGGGATCGCCTGCATGACCAAGATCACCTATATCGCGCATGACGGAACGCAGTTCGTTGTCGACGCCGAAGACGGTTCGACCGTGATGGAAAACGCCATCAAGAACGCAGTTCCAGGCATCGAGGCCGAGTGCGGGGGCGCCTGCGCCTGCGCCACCTGCCACGTCTATGTCGACGAGGCCTGGACCGAAACGGTCGGCGAGCCCGAGGCGATGGAAGAAGACATGCTCGACTTCGCCTATGACGTGCGCCCGAATTCGCGGCTATCGTGCCAGATCACGGTGCGGTCCGAACTCGACGGGCTGGTCGTGACGGTGCCGGAACGTCAGGCCTGAGCATCGGCACTTTTCCCGCTTTCGCTCGCATTGCCTCCGCCGTCGCGCGAGCTTTGGCCCGTGCGGAAAAATGAGTTCGCCCCGCAGCGGGAACGGCTTTCCTCGCGGGCCGAACGGCTTTAGCGTGCCGTCGATCCCAGCGGCCGGAGCGCGAGACCAATTATGACCACAAAAACCGACGTTCTCATCATCGGCGCGGGGCCCGTCGGCCTGTTCGCCGTGTTCGAGCTGGGTCTGCTCGACATGAAGTGCCATCTGATCGACATTCTCGACCGTCCGGGCGGCCAGTGCGCCGAGCTCTATCCCGAAAAGCCGATCTACGACATTCCCGCCTGGCCGGTCATTTCGGCCCAGGAACTGGTCGACAAATTGATGGAGCAGATCGCGCCTTTCAAGCCCGGCTTCACCTTCAACCGCATGGTCACCGGCCTGGAACGACTGGAAGAGGGCGGTTTTCGCGTCACCACCGACGAAAACGAGATTTTCGAGGCCAAGGTCGTGGTCATCGCGGCCGGCGGCGGATCGTTTCAGCCCAAGCGCCCGCCGATTCCCGGCATCGAGGCGTTTGAGGGCAAGAGCGTGTTTTATTCCGTGCGGCGGATGGAGGAGTTTCGCGGCCACGACCTGCTGATCGTGGGGGGCGGCGATTCGGCGCTCGACTGGACGCTCAACCTGCAACCGGTCGCCAAAACGCTGACTTTGGTGCATCGGCGTCCGGAATTCCGCGCCGCGCCGGACAGCGTCAACAAGATGTATGCGCTGCAGGAGACGAAGGCGCTCGATTTTCAGGTCGGCCAGGTCAAGGAACTGATCGGCGAGGGCGGCCTGTTGAAGGCCGCCGTGATCAAGGGGCCGGACGGCGATGTCGAGATCGCCTGCACGCGCATGCTGCCGTTCTTCGGCCTGACGATGAAACTGGGGCCGATCGCCGATTGGGGGCTCAATCTGCACGAGAACCTGATCCCGGTCGACACCGAGAAGTTCGAAACCTCCGAGCCCGGCATTTTCGCCATCGGCGACATCAACTGGTATCCGGGCAAGCTTAAGCTGATCCTGTCGGGTTTCCACGAGGCGGCGCTGATGACGCAGGCCGCCAAGCGCATCTGCAACCCCGGCGAACGCGTGGTCTTCCAGTACACGACCTCGTCGACAAGTCTGCAGAAAAAGCTCGGCGTGACCTGAGGCTCCGGCTCCGGACTGCGGCGGCCTATTTCGATCGCCGGCGCTTTTCCATTTGCTGCAGGCGATAGGTCAGAAGTCGCATCATCCGGTCCTCGAAGGTCTTGCCCTCGACACGGTCGAATCGTTCCTGGGCCTCGTCGTGCTTTTGCATGACATAGGCAGTCACGCGGTCGACCTTCTCCTTGAGCGCGGCGCAGTCGCGGCGACGGTCGATGCGCCGCAGCCGCTGTTCGAGCTCGCGCGCGTGTCGCTTGGCGATCTGGACATGGAATTCCTCGTGCCGCTTAATGTCGGCCGACAGCGTGTCCCAGATCAGCCGGGTGTCGCCGTCGGCGCGCCGCCGCTGGACCCAGCGCGGCAGGATGATGCGGGCCGTGACCGAGACGCTGACCTTGTCGACCGCGCACCAACGATCGGTGCTGGCATGGGTCAGCTTGGTGGAAAACTTCATCCGCGTGGCGCCGGGATGGCGTTGGCCGGTGCTTTGGACCTGGGGGCCGCGCTTGGACAGTTCGCTATCGATCTCCTCGAGCGTGCGCCCGCCGATCGAAAAATAGCTGTAGCTGCGCGACACGGTCTGGGCCGCCGCCGCGGTCGTGCCGGCAAGCAGTATCGTCAGGACGAAGACGGACCTTCTCATCGCGGCCGATCCCGGTTAAGGCCAAGGCACGACCATGCGCCAGACCGGCAGGCGGCGCAACTAAAAAGCCGGTGAGCCGCAGGCGCTGCCGGGCCCGGAGAGCAAGGACGATGACCGAGGACGCGATAACGACGGAACCGGTTTTTTGGCCGCTCGCCCACGACCGCGGCCTCACGCTCGGCCCCAAGGCGGTGGTCATGGGCATCGTCAACGTCACGCCGGACAGTTTTTCCGACGGCGGGCTGTTCGCAAACCGCGATGCGGCGCTCGAGGCGGCGCTGGCGATGGAGGCGCAAGGGGCCGCGATCGTCGACATTGGCGGGGAATCGACCAGGCCGGGTGCCGGTGCGGTCGATGCCGAAGCGGAGCAAGCGCGCGTTCTGCCTGTGATCGAGGCTCTGGCGCGCCGCTCCGATGTGTTGATTTCAATCGACACCTATCGTGCGGAAACGGCGCGCAAGGCGATCGCAGCCGGCGCGCATATCGTCAACGATATCTGGGCCTTGCAACGCGATCCTGACATGGCGGCCGCAATCGTTGAGACCGGAGCCGGCGCGGTGCTGATGCATAACAGCCGCGATCGCGCGCTCGAAGCCGACGTCATCGACGACCAGCGTGTCTTCCTGCAGCGCTCGCTTGCCCTCGCGCGTTCGGCCGGGCTCGGCGCGGAGCGCATCGTGCTCGATCCCGGTTTCGGCTTCGGCAAGGAAACGGCGGCGGTCAATCTGGAGCTTGCCGCGCGTTTCGGCGAACTGCACGCGCTTGGGCGGCCTTTGCTCGCCGGCACGTCGCGCAAGCGTTTCATCGGCCACGTCACCGGCCGCGAGCCCGGCGCGCGGGGGGCGGGAACGGCTGCGACCAGCGTTTTTCTGCGCATGAAGGGCGCGGCGGTTTTTCGGGTGCACGACGTCGCAATCAATGTGGATGCGCTGAAGATGGCGGATGCTATGCTGGCCGCCCGCCCGCAACGCTGAGAGCGCCGACATGTATGTCATCCGGCTGAAAAATTGCGCTTTTTTCGCGCGCCACGGCGTACATGACGCCGAGGAGATGCTGGGGCAGCGCTTTTATGTCGACGCCGCCCTGACCGTCGACCCGCAAAAGCCGCTCGACGAGGACGATATCGGCGCCACGGTCGATTACGGCGAGGCGTTTCAGGTGATCGAGGCGATCGTGACCGGAAAACGCCGCTTCCTGATCGAGGCGCTGGCGCGCGATGTCGCCCGCCAGCTTTGCGCGCGCTTTCCGCAGATCAAGCGGGCCGAAATCACCGTCAGGAAGCCCAACGCGCCGGTGCCGGGTGTGCTCGACCATGTGGAGGTGACGCTTGTCTGGCCGCAATGAGGTCCGCGCCTTTCTCGGGCTGGGTGGCAATATTGGCGACCCGCTGACGGCGATGGCGGCGGCGCTGCGTATCGTCGACGCGGATATGTCGACACGCGTGGTGGCGGTTTCCTCGGTCTATCGTACGCCGCCCTGGGGCGTGGTGGCGCAACCGGATTTTCTCAATTGCGTGGCCGAAATTCGCACCACGCTTTCCCCGCGCGCCCTGCTTGAACTGTGTCTGGGGGCCGAGCGGGAATTGAAACGCGTGCGCACCATACCCGGCGGTCCGCGGGTGATCGATGTCGACGTGCTCTGCCATGGCGCCACGACGCTTTGCGAAGACGGGCTCGAACTCCCGCATCCGCGCATGCTGCAACGCGCCTTCGTGTTGATTCCTTTACGGGAAATCGCGCCGGACCTGACCGTCGAGGGGCTCGGCCTCGACCATTATCTCACCCGGGCGGATACCTCCGGCATCAGTGTCGCCGAAGCAGGCGATGCCTGGTGGAAAGGCTGAAAACGCTTCCTGGACGACGGCTTGTTGCGGAGTGGTGCCGGCCGGCGACAACACGCCGGAACCCGGTTTTCTCGACTGAAGGACCCGGTTTACCCGATCGACCCTATCTGCGCGACACGGCTCCGACCGCGGTGGCGTCGACCCGCTTCAGATTCATGCCGATGACCGGCACGAGTTCCTTGTTCACGCGCACCGACACGGTGACGTTCATGGCGTCGTCGCCCTTCATCCGGGCCAGCATGGCGCCGTTGAGCTTGTCGCGGTTGAGCGACATCACGGCGCGCGAGCCATTGACGTTGCCGCCGACTATGTCGAGGCCCTTGCCGCTGGCGCCGTCAAGAAACGTGCCCCGATAGCCCTTGCCGTGGCGCACGATCGAAGCCGACATTTTTTGCGAAAACACGCCCACCCGGCAACTTCCGCCGAGCGTCATCCCGACCTTGCCGGAATGGGCGGTGCCGGTGAGGGTGCAGGTGAATTTCGTGCCTTTGTATTTGCCGGCGACGATCTCGCCGGGGCCGACCCATTCGCCGCGCACCGACTGGAAGAACGTATGATCGCGATCCGCGGCAAGCGCCGTGGCTTGGGAAAGAAACAATGCCGCGGCTGCCGACGGCAAGAGTGTGCGAAGAACACGATTCATCTGGCTACCCGGTCACCGGAATACTGGACGCGACAGCCGATCCTTGCCCCAGAATGGTTAATGCTTTGTCTAGGCCGCGCGCCTTTGTCGCAGAATGCGCAACTCGCGGCCATCTTTCAAGCACCGATTTGGCAGCGTGTCATGACGACGGCGGCTGGTTTTGCGCCTTATCGCCGACCAGCCGGGTCAGCGCGGACAGAAAATCGCCAAGGCCGGGGCGCTTTTGCGCGCGGAAGGGCAGGGGCCTGGCCGCCTCCATCGCCGCGATGCCGATCCTGACCGTCATCATGCCGTTGACCACGCCTTCGCCGAGCTTGGCCGACAGGCGCGCGGCTAGGCCGTGGCCCACAAGCTGCTGGACGAGACTGTCGCCGGCGGCGATCGAACCGGTCACGGCGAGATGGGCAAGCACGGAGCGGGTCAGGCGCAAGAAACCGAGCGTGCCCGGTCGCCCGCCGTAGAGATCGGCGATCCGGCGTACCAGCCGGGCGGTTTCGTAAAGCACGTAGGCAAGGTCGACCAGCGCCCGCGGGCTGACGGCGGTGACCAGCGACACGCGCTTTCCTGCGTCAAGCACCAGTTGGCGCGCGCGCCCGTCGAGCGGGCCCAGCAATTCGGTCTCGGCCAGCGCGATCAGGTCCGGCGCGTCGATGACGTCGTCGCGCAATGCCTCGAGCGCGGTGCGGCCAGCGGCGGTTTCGGGCTTGGCGGCAAGAAAGCCGGAAAGGTCGTCGGTCAGATCGCGTGCCGCCTTGGCGTCGGCGCGCGCCACGACGTCGTCGGCGCGTCTGCGCATGCGCTCGACCGAGGCCAGCCGCATCAAGGCCAGAACTTCGCGCATCAGGATCGCGACGAGCGCGGCGCCGGCGAGCGCGGTCAGGCCGATCGCCGTCCAGCCGAGCCAGTCGGCGCGGGCGAACAGCTCGCGCACCAGGCGGTCGACCCATAGGCCGACGGCGAGCGATATCAGGATGCCGGTGGCGCCTAAAAACAGTGCGGCGAGGCGTGAGCGACGCGGGGCGGGCGGCAGCGGCCGCAGCTCGGCATCGGCGCCATCTTCGAAATAGTCGTTTTCGTCCGGCTTGACGGCGACCAGATCGTCGCCGCGCACGGCGCGCGGCCGGCGCGGTTTTCGGTCTGCGGGCGCGTCGGCCGTCTTGGTCGCCGTGGCCGGCTTGGAGGAGGCCTCGTGCGCCGGCAGGCGGAAGGCGGCGGGTGTGCGCTTTGTGTTCATGCCAGCCGGTCTCCGAGCAGGAATTGCAGGGCCCGGTCGAGCCGGATATGCGGCAGGACCAGCGACAGACCGTCGGCGGAGCGCTCCAGGCGCGGGGGGCGGAAACGCACGAAGCGCAACGCCTCGACCGGTGTCGTGTCGGCCGCCGCGTCGAACAACGGGCCGATATCGTCCGGCAGGTCGCCGGGAAAGACCGCGGTTTCGCTCTCGCCGTCGAATGTTTCCTTGCCGATGGTCTCGCCGGCCAGCGGCGTGCCGATGATCACCGGCAAATCCTCGCGTCCCTGCCGGACCGTGCCTTCGCGGGTCGCTCGCAAGGCGGCCATGGCGACGGCGTCGATCTCGGCACCGGTCAGCCGAGCCCTGGCCACGGCCCGGTCGGCGAGCCGGCGTACGATCGCCTGCAGCCGGTCGTGGGTTTCGTGGTGCAGGTGGTCCGCCTTGGTGGCGGCGACCAGGATACGGTCGATACGGCGCGTCAGCAGGTCGGTGACGAGATTGCCGCGCCCCGGCCGGAAGCAGGACAGGATGTCGGTCAGCGCGCGCTCGAGGTCGGCGAGCGCGGCCGGTCCGGCATTGAGCGCCTGCAGCGCGTCGACCAGCACGATCTGCCGGTCGAGCCGGGTGATGTGCTCGCGAAAGAACGGTTTGACGACATGGGTCTTGTAGGCCTCGAACCGGCGCTCCATCATCGCGTAGAGCGAGCCGGGGCGGGTGCGGCCGGTCTTTTCCTGCGGCAGCGGCGCGAAGGTGAGCGCCGGCGAGCCGTCGAGGTCGCCAGGCATCAGCAGGCGGCCGGGCGGCAGGGTGGAGAGCGCGCGGCTGTCTTCCTTGCAGGCTCTCAGATAGGCGGCGAAACGGTCGGCCAGCGCCTTGGCCGTCATCTCGTCGGCATCGGCATTCGGATCGACCGCGTTCGCCGCGGCCAGCCAGTCGGCGGCGAGATCGGCGCGCACCGGCAGCGTGGCCAGTTCGCGCGATTCGCGGCAGAAAGCGGCGTAATTCTTGCCGAGCAGCGGCAGGTCGAGCAGCCATTCGCCGGGATAGTCGACAATATCGACCGACAATTGGCCGCGCGAGAACATGCGTCCCCAGGCCGAGGCCGATTCATAAGCGATCGTCAGGCGCAGTTCCGAGATCGCGCGGGTCGATTCGGGCCAGCGGCGCTCCTTCACCAGGGCGTCGATATGCTCCTCGTACTGGAAGCGCGGCACGGCGTCGTCGGGCTGTTCCTCCAGAAAGGCACGCGCGATGCGCCCGGTTTTCTGCGCCTCGAACAGCGGCAGTCTCCCGCCATGGATCAGATTGTGCACCAGCGAGGAAATGAAGACCGTCTTGCCGGCTCGCGACAGGCCGGTCACGCCGAGCCTGATAGTCGGGGAAACGATGCCGGCGGCGCGGCTGGCGAGCGTGTCGAGCGCGATCAGCGCCTCGTCTGCATAGGTTGTCAGGGACGCCAAATCGCCTCCGTGCGGTTGGGCTCAAACCTCATCGATATAGGCGGCGCGGCTGCGAATTGGAATGGAGCGGCGGCCCGGCGCGCGCTCATGCCCGCTCGGGCGTCAGGAAGGCGTCGAGCCGCGCGTCGGCGGCCGATGCCTCGAACAGCGGCTTGGCGAAGGAAAACACCGCCAGCCCGGCAGTCGGAAAGCCGCGAGCCAGGCGCTGGCGGGCCTCCTCGTCGCCGTGCCGGGCAAAGGCGAAGGCCAGTTCCTCGATCATCGGATTGTGGCCGATGATCAAAAGCGCGTCGGCGTCGCCATTGTTGCGCATGATGGTCAGATAGGCGCCGGGATCCGACCCGTAGAGGGAGCCTGACATCAGGGCCTGGCCGGGCTTGTACCCAAGCGCCGTGGCCACGCCCTGCCAGGTCTCGAGCGCCCGGCGTGCCGGCGAGCATACGACGACGCTCGGCACGTGACCGCCCGCGCGCATCGCCGCGCCGATCGCGACGGCCTGGTCACGGCCGTCCTCGGTCAGGGCGCGGTCGTAATCGCGCCCGCCCGGTTCGGCCCAGGCCGCTTTGGCGTGGCGCAGCAGAAAGAGGCGGCTCATCGTGGTCTCCCCGTCCGGCGCCACACGCACCGTATCCGATCCCGTTCCTAAGGCATCCGCCATGGCCGGCGCAATATCGCCGCGTGCGCCGGTACCGTGTCCTCCCGGCGCCGGCAGGCTGTAATCGGCTCTGACAAAGACGTGATTTCTCCGACCTTTGTGCTTGTGCCGTCAAATTCGCCCGAATATATAAGCGCCGGTTCATTGTGCGGGGTGACTCGAATGAGTGGAACCAAAGAACAGAACTACGTCCCTTCCGAGGACGAGCCGTTCATGAACGAGCGGCAAAAGACCTATTTCAGGACCAAGCTGATCTCCTGGAAGAACGATATTCTGCGGGAAGCACGCGAGACCCTGGAATCGCTGCAGCAGGAAAACGCCAACCATCCCGATCTCGCCGACCGCGCGTCGTCGGAAACCGACCGGGCGATCGAATTGCGCGCTCGCGACCGCCAGCGCAAGCTGATCTCCAAGATCGACGCGGCCCTGCAGCGCATCGATGACGGCACCTACGGCTATTGCGAGGAAACCGGCGAACCGATCTCGCTCAAGCGTCTCGACGCGCGGCCGATCGCGACCTTGTCGATCGAGGCGCAGGAGCGGCACGAGCGGCGCGAAAAAGTCTATCGCGACGATTGAACCGGCCTTCAGGCGGCAGGATGGAATGAGGCGGCTGACGAGGCCGTCTTTTTTCATGTTCGTTTGACGGTCTGCCGGGCGGGCTTCGAGCGGCCGGCCGCGGCGCGCGCTCGCCGTTTGCGAACTCTATTTGTCGTCGCGTGAAAGCTCGCCGAGCAGTTTTGACATTTCGTCGTCGAGCGAGCCGTCCTTGGCCCGTGCTTTCGGAGCGTCCGCGCTCAGCGACTGGTTGAGTTCGCGCAGCAGCGCGTCGTCAAGGTCGCTGTCGTCGTGCGGGGCCGGTGCCGGTTTGGGGGTCGGTTTGGGCGCCGGCGCCGCAACGGGCGCGGCCGGTGCCGGCGTTGCGGGGCGAACCGGCGCCGGCTGGGGCCTGGGAGCGGCGGCAGGCTCCGGCTGGCGCCAGGCGGGAGCCTGTTTGGCGGCCGGCGCTGCGGGCGGCGGGGATGCCGGTCGGGCAGGCGGCGGTGCTGCGGGGCGCGCCGGGTGAGCGGGGCGTTCCGGGCTCCGCAAGCTTGAAAACGGCCGGGTCAGGGCCGCGTCTGCCTTGCCCGGCGCCGGCTGCGGTTGCTGCGGCGGGGCCTGGCGCGCCGGCGCTTCGGCCTCGTCGGTGATCGACCGCGAGGCCTTGTGGATCATGCGGATATCTTGTTCGACGACGATGTCGCTCGTGCCGCCGATCAGGATGAGGTGTTCCACGTCGTCGCGCCGCACCAGCACCAGGCGGCGGCGCGTGTCGATCGCGGTGGCGTCCATGACGGCGAGCCTGGCCTTGCGGTTGCGCCCACCGGCGATGAAGGTCCCCGCCGTTATGCCGCGCAGAAGGCGCAGGGCGATCAGCACGATGACGATGATGACGAGGGCCAACAGGACCCATCCGACCAGCGGTGCGTATTGAGGTCCGATCATCCCTTCCAGCCATGCCGTCATTGCCGATTCCTTTCCCCGCGTTTTGGTGGCGAACACTAAAACGTTTCATGTGTAAATGGAAACGTCTCGGGCGCCGTTTGCGGCAGATATCGGCCGCCGGCGGGGGTGCCGGCACGCGGCAGTCCAACTTCGGCGCCGCGCGCAACGCCGCGCCCGCATTGCAGACGGGCAAAGCCGCCCTGCGAGGCCGGAATTTGCCGGCAAGCGGGCGGACGGGCTTTCGCCTGCGCGCAGAATGTGATTCATACCGGTCGGGTTCAATCGACAGGAATCGGGCAGGACGGAGCGGCAATGGCAGGAGAAGGCCGGGGGAAGGGCTATCCCGACCCGATCGTCGACCAGAATGCGCGCCCGGGCACCATTGCCCGTCTGGTCGTCTTCATCGTTGTCCTGATTTGCGCCGCCTTCTTGTTCGTGCTCATGCGCGACCGTTTCGGCGATCCGTTTCTGCTCGGCATGCTCGGCGTGCTAGCGATGATCGGCATCGGCTATCTGTTCGCCACCGCGATCGGCTTCGTGCAGATCGCGCCGCGCTCCAGCGGCGACGAACTGGCCAAGGCCTATGTCGATTCTATGCCGCAAGGGCTTATCGTCAGCGACCTGAAGGGGCGGGTCTGCTACGCCAACCGCGCCTATGCCGATCTGACCGGCGCCAGTTCGGCCGCCGACGTGCGTTCTGTGGAGGGGTTGCTGTCCGACAATCCCGATGCCGCGCCGGTGGTGGAACGCATCGCCTCGGCGCTGCGCGACGGGCAGAGCGGCGAGGGCGAGTTCCGCATGTCGCAGTCGATAAGGCCGGGCTCGGAGCCGGGTGCGCGCTGGTATCGCGCCAGGGCGCGCAGCTTTGCCGCGCCGACCCAGCGCCAGCCTTTGTTGTCCTGGCAGATCGAGGATATTTCTGCCGAGCGTGCCGAACAGGAACGCTTCTTTCTCGACCTCCAGCAGGCGATCGACCATCTCGACCACGCCCCCGCCGGGTTCTTTTCCACCGACGCTGACGACCGCGTGACCTATGTCAACGCCACGCTTGCCGAATGGCTGGGCATCGACCTGGCCAGTTTCACGCCCGGATCCGTCACCTTGCCGGAAATCGTCGCCGGCGACGGCATGGCGCTGATCCGCTCGGTGAAGGCGGAGCCGGGCTCGGTGCGCAATGCCGTCATCGATCTCGATTTGTTGACGGGCGGCGGCGAGGCGCTGCCGGTGCGTTTCATGCACAAGACCATGGCCAGTCGCGACGGCGTGCCCGGCGCGAGCCGCACCATCGTGCTCAATCGCGCGAAGGGCGAGGACGCGACCGCCGATTTGCGCGCCTCGGAGGTGCGCTTCACGCGTTTCTTCAACTCCACCCCGATGGCGATCGCCGGCGTCGACGGCAAGGGCCGCATCCTGCGCACCAACGCGCCCTTCCTGTCGTTGTTCGGATCGGTCGTCGACCGCGCCTCGGTCGAACGCAAGCTGCGTCTGGAAACCGTCATCCACGAGCGCGACCGTTCGGCCTTTGCCGCCGCGCTGGAAAAGGCCAAGCTGCGCCAGGCCGATATCGCCCCCATCGACACCGTTCTGCCCGGCGACGACGAGCGCCACATGCGCTTTTACGTCAACGCCGTGGCCGATGCGGGCGAGGATGCGGAGGAGGCGGCGATCGTCTACGCCGTGGAGACCACCGAGCAGAAGGCGCTCGAGGCGCAGATGGCCCAGGGCCAGAAAATGCAGGCGGTCGGTCAGCTCGCCGGCGGTATCGCGCATGATTTCAACAACGTGCTGACGGCCATCATCATGGCCTCGGATCTGCTGCTGACCAATCACCGCCCATCGGACCCGTCTTTTCCCGACATCATGAACATCAAGCAGAACGCCAACCGCGCCGCCTCGCTGGTGCGGCAGCTTTTGGCGTTTTCGCGGCGCCAGACGCTGCGGCCGGAAGTGATGAGCCTGACCGACGTGTTGGCCGATTTGCGCATGCTGTTGGCACGGCTGATCGGCAACGAGATCAAGCTCAAGATAGAGCATGGCCGCGACCTGTGGCCGGTGCGCGTCGATCTCGGCCAGTTCGAGCAGGTGATCGTCAATCTCACCGTCAACGCCCGCGACGCCATGCCCGACGGCGGCGAACTGACGGTGCGCACCCGCAATTGCGCGACCGAGGACTGCGCGGGGCTGCCCTATCGCGAGCTCGCGCCGGCGGACTATGTGCTGGTCGAGGTCGAGGACACCGGCACCGGTATCCCCGCCGACGCGCTGAAGAAGATTTTCGAGCCGTTCTTCACCACCAAGGAGGTCGGCAAGGGCACCGGGCTCGGCCTGTCGATGGTCTACGGCATCATCAAGCAGACCGGCGGTTTCATCTTCTGCGATTCGCAGGAGGGAGACGGCACGACGTTCCGCATCTTCCTGCCGCGCCATGTCGAGGTCAGCGCGGATGGCACGGCCGAGGCAGCCGCGGCCGAAAAGACGGCGGACGCCCCGGCCGCGGCCGTCCCGCAAAAGGACCTTTCCGGAACGGCAACGGTGCTGTTGGTGGAGGACGAGGACGCCGTGCGCATGGGCGGCATGCGCGCGCTCACCTCGCGCGGCTACACCGTGCACGAGGCGACCTCGGGCCTCGAGGCGCTGGAGATCTTCAAGGAACTGGACGGCAAGGTCGACATCGTCGTGTCCGACGTGGTGATGCCGGAAATGGACGGGCCGACGCTGCTTGGCGAACTGCTCAAGCTGCAGCCCGACATCCGTTTCATCTTCGTTTCCGGCTATGCCGAGGACGCGTTTGCCAAGAACCTGCCCGAGGAAGCCAAGTTCGGCTTTTTGCCGAAACCGTTTTCGCTCAAGCAGTTGGCGACCGTGGTCAAGGAGATGCTGGAAAACGGCGAGTGAGGCCGGCTATCCGGCACGCGCCGCGGCGATGCGCGCGGCCAGCCGGGCGTTATTCTCCACCAGCGCGATATTGGTGGCCAGGCTGCGTCCGTCGGTCAGTTTCAGGATGCGTTCGAGCAGGAACGGGGTGACGGCCTTGCCCGACACCCTTTCGGCTTCGGCGGCCTCTTGGGCGGCGGCGATGAACCCCGCCATCTCGTCTGCCGGGATCTCGTGTTCGGCCGGAACCGGATTGGCGACCAGCATGCCGCCGCCGAGCCCGAGCGCGCCGCGGGTCTTAAAAAACCGCGCGATCGCCTCCGGCGTGTCGAGCCGCAGCGGTGCGGGATGCGGCGAGCGGCGCGACCAGAAGGCCGGCATCGTGTCGCTGCCATAGGCGACCACCGGCACGCCGCGGCTTTCCAGCACTTCCAGCGTCTTGTCGATGTCGAGGATCGCCTTGGCGCCGGCCGAGACCACGATGACCGGTGTGCGGGCGAGCTCGTCGAGATCGGCGGAGATGTCGAAACTGGTCTCGGCGCCCTTGTGCACGCCGCCGATGCCGCCGGTGGCGAACACCGTGATGCCGGCCAGGGCCGCGCCGATCATGGTGGCGGCGACCGTGGTGCCGCCGGTCCGGCGCTGGCTCACGGCAAAGGCGAGGTCGGCGCGCGACAGCTTCATCGCGTCGCCGGTCTTGGCGAGCGTGGTGCGCTCCTGCGGCGAGAGGCCGATCTTGAGCCGCCCGTCGATGACGGCGATCGTGGCCGGCACCGCGCCCTCGGCTTCGATGATGGCTTCGACATTGGCCGCCATCTCGTCGTTCTGCGGATAGGGCATGCCGTGGGTGATGATGGTGCTTTCGAGCGCGACCACCGGCTTGCGGGCGGCGAGCGCGTCCGCCACCGGTTGGGCGATGTCGACGAGGGCCTGGGCGCTATGCGGGATCATGGGCAAACCGTTCTGTCTTGCGGGAGGGGAAGGAAAGCGGGCGCCGGCACGCGCGCCAGCGTCTGTGCGAAGGTTTGGTCGTCGTGATCGGCAATCGCAGCGGCACTTTCCAGGCACAGCACGGCGGCGGCAACGCCCCGGCGCAAGGCCTCGGCGAACGGAATTTTCGCCGTCAGGCTCTCGACCATCGTGCCGGCAAGGGCGTCGCCGGCGCCGGTGACGTCGGCAATCCGGCGCGGCGGCGGCGGCGTCAGGCGGTAGAACGCCTCGTCGTCGAAGGCGATGAGTTCGCCGCCGCCGGCCGTCACCACCGCGCGTGCAAGGCCGGCCGTGCGCAGGGCCGCGACCAGCGCCTGCGGCGGCGCGGTCGCCGCGGTCGCCGTCAGCGCCGCCGCCTCGCGCCGGTTCATGAACAGGCCGGCCAGCCGGTCGGCGACCGGGGCCAGGCGGCCGACCTTGGCCGGCGAGATCGCGATCGCGTAAAGCGGGCTGGCGCCGGCAAGGCCGGCGAGCCGGTCGAGCGCGGCGGTCGAAAGGTTGGCGTCGCACAAAACCGCGTCGGCGTCCGCCACGGCCGCGCGTGCGCCCGAGCGGCGTAATTGCCTGTCGAAGGCGGCGTCGTAAAGCGCCATGTCGGCGAGCGCGGCGACCACGTCGCCGTCGGCGTCGAGGATCGCAGTGTAGCTGGCCGTCGTGCGGTCGAGATAGACGGCCGACAGATCCGCGATGCCGGCAGCCGCGATCGCGGCCGCCACGGCTTCGCCGGCCGCATCGCCGCCGCGCGCCGACATCAGCGCGACACGGGCGCCGCGGCCGGCCATGACGCGTGCGGCGTTGAAGACGCCGCCGCCGACCTCCTCGCGCATCGTGCCGGGATTGGAGGCTCCGGGCACGAACGGGCCTGCGACCCGGCCGCGCCGGTCGATATGGGCGCCGCCGACGGCAAGGATTGTGCGGGAAGCTGAAGGCATCGTGGCGCCGGACTGGGAAGAAAAGACGGGCCGGCGCGCGGCCGGCGTGGCGACATTACCGGCCGGGATTTGCGCTGGCAACGGGGCCGGCCGAATCGGCCCCGCCGACCCTCGGACGGGGCCGCAAAACCGTGGGAGAGGGGATACATCCGCTGTGGTGCGAATGTATCCCCTTGAAACATGTAGGGCGAATCCCTATATTCGGAGCATGAGCAAGAAACCCAAAGCCCCGACACTCAAAGATTTCCTCGCACAGTTCCCCGACGATGATTCGTGCCTCGATCATCTGATGGCTACCCGCTACGGAAAGCGCCACGAATGCGCCAAGTGCGGCAGGCTCGCCAACTTCCATCGCGTGAGGTCGCGCCGCTGCTACGAATGCGATTTCTGCGGCTATCAGGTCTATCCGACTGCAGGGACGCCGTTCGAAAACACCCGCACATCCCTGCGGGACTGGTTCCACGTCATGTTCATGTTCACGACTTCCCGCAACGGCGTGTCCGCCAAGGAAGTCCAGCGCACCATCGGCGTGACGTACAAGACCGCTTGGCGCATGTGCAACCTGATCCGCCAGTACATGGGCTATGTCGATGGCGACAACAGCCTCGGCGGCCCCGGTAGCGGCATTGTCGAGGCCGACAAGGCCTTCTTCGGTGGCTATGACAAGCGCGGCGAAGATGACAAGTCAGTAGTGCTTGGCATCATCGAACGCGGCGGCGAAGTCGTTACCCGCGTTCTTCCCGGTAAGGGCCGCCGTCACGTCCTGCCCGCAATCTTCAAATGGGTTCGCCCCGGTTCGCGCATCGCTACCGATGAAGCCGGTGCCTTCCGTGAGCTGTCGGAACTTGGCTATCAGCACGGCACAATCAACCATGCTGAAAAGCAATACGTGTCAGGCGAGGTTCACACCAACAACATCGAAGCGTTCTGGTCGCACGTTAAGCGGTCTATGTGCGGGACTTACGTTTCGGTGTCGAAGAAGTGGCTCCAGACCTATCTTTGGGAATTCGAGTTCCGCCAGAACCTTCGGAAGCAGCCGCATTTGATGCTGGACCTGCTTTTGCAGTCTTTCCCCCGTCCCGGACCAAAGGCGGACGCGTGAGCATAGCCTTTAGGAGACGGTCGAAGCGGTCATAGGCGCCAGCCGTCATTGCGCTCCATCCCCCTGATATTCAATTTCGCATACGAAATGTCCGTTGCTCGCCCCCTCAGGAACTCTCAAAATATAAAAGTGAGGGCTACTTATAGATTTATTCCCTCGCTTTACTCTAATCTTAAATTTAACTTTTTTCCTATCGGGGGGTATCGGGTATGGTTTTTCGCGCCCCCTGACATGCCTAATGTCAACAAGGTAGCCGTTTCTATCATCACCCTCATGACGAATTGCTACCGGTACAAGGATAGGCCCCTCGTCGGACATCAAAGTTGCCGTGTCGCCTGTGTCAGAAAAAACCGCATCACCCCAACTTAATTTTATCCGTTCAACGACCGTTCGCCCCTCATACCGATCAAGAAAAACGCCTGCGCGCGGGAAAACTCCTGGTCCGATCTTAAAACGGCGCCGTATCCCAATCGGGACATGCCAATATGAACATGTTTCATTCTTAGATCGCTGGACGGGGCTTCCAAAAACAAAAACAGGCGGAAGTAGCAGACGGAAAAGCCCCATTAGCGGAAGCGCGACAGACGGCTCTCCTGAGCCAAGAGCGATGTCAACAGGCATACTTCATACGATGCCTGAGAACCTCGCCTAAATCCAGATTCGTCAATCATGAATCGACTCAATGCCATCGTCATCCACCTTCTTTACATGTCTGAACGGGGCACATCCGCTGTGGTGGAATCCCGAACGAAAAAAGAACATAACCCTCAAAGCTTTGATTTTAAATAAAATCTACAAACTTGCATAAATGGAACAAAACGGGTACAAATCAATCAGGAATAAGAAGCGACCGGGCTTCATTGACGATCGAAGGGTAATGTATCATGGCTCAGAACTCATTGCGGCTGGTTGAGGACAATTCGGTGGATAAATCCAAGGCTCTGGATGCGGCGCTTTCGCAGATCGAGCGCGCGTTCGGCAAAGGCTCGATCATGCGGCTGGGCCGCAACGAGCAGGTGGTCGAGATCGAGACGGTGTCGACCGGCTCGCTCGGGCTCGATATCGCGCTCGGCGTCGGCGGCCTGCCCAAGGGCCGCATCATCGAGATTTACGGACCGGAAAGCTCGGGCAAGACGACGCTGGCGCTGCACACGGTGGCCGAGGCGCAGCGCAAAGGCGGCATTTGCGCCTTCGTCGACGCCGAGCACGCGCTCGATCCGGTCTATGCCCGCAAGCTCGGCGTCGACCTGGAAAATCTTTTGATTTCGCAGCCCGACACCGGCGAGCAGGCGCTGGAGATCTGCGACACGCTGGTGCGCTCGGGCGCGATCGATGTGCTGGTGGTCGATTCGGTCGCCGCCCTGACGCCGCGCGCCGAGATCGAGGGCGAGATGGGCGATTCGCTGCCGGGCCTGCAGGCGCGGCTGATGAGTCAGGCGCTGCGCAAGCTGACCGCCTCGATCTCGCGCTCCAACACCATGGTTGTGTTCATCAACCAGATCCGCATGAAGATCGGCGTCATGTTCGGCTCGCCCGAAACCACAACCGGCGGCAATGCGCTGAAATTCTACGCCTCGGTCCGGCTTGACATTCGCCGCATCGGCGCGGTCAAGGATCGCGACGAGGTCACCGGCAACCAGACCCGGGTCAAGGTGGTGAAAAACAAGCTCGCGCCGCCCTTCAAGCAGGTCGAGTTCGACATCATGTACGGCGAGGGCGTGTCGAAGACCGGCGAACTGATCGATCTCGGGGTGAAGTCGGGCATCGTGGAGAAGTCCGGCGCCTGGTTCTCCTACAATTCGCAGCGGCTCGGCCAGGGTCGCGAAAACGCCAAGCAGTTTTTGCGCGACAATCCCGAAACGGCCGACGAGATCGAGCTGGCTTTGCGCCAGAATGCCGGTCTGATCGCGGAGAAATTCCTCGACGAGGGCCGCCCCGAGGACGAGGGCGGCGACGCCGCGGAAATGTAGTTTTTCCGGGGTCCGAGCGACCCCGGCCGTTCGTGACGACAGGCCGCCCGGGCTCAGGCAGGGGCGGCCTTTTTCTGGCCTGTGCGTGGGATGGCGGCGGCCGGGCGTCTGGCCGCCCATTGCGCGCCGGGGAGGGGGGCGGCAAGGCCGGCTGCAAAACGGTTTCTGGACAGCCATCCGGGCGGGCGATAAGAAGCCGGTTCGCAAATTCCGGGTTTTCCGGCGGCTTTCAAGAAGGCACATCCATGAGCGGCGTCAACGCGATACGGTCGGCTTTTCTCGATTTCTTCAAAAAGAACGGACACGAGATCGTGGCGTCGGGGCCGCTGGTGCCGCGCAACGACCCGACGCTGATGTTTACCAATGCCGGCATGGTCCAGTTCAAGAACGTCTTTACCGGCGTCGAGCAGCGGCCCTACAGCCGCGCGGTGACGGCGCAGAAATGCGTGCGCGCCGGCGGCAAGCACAACGATCTCGACAATGTCGGCTATACCGCGCGCCATCACACGTTTTTCGAGATGCTCGGCAATTTCTCGTTCGGCGACTATTTCAAGGATGTCGCCATCGAACTCGCCTGGACGCTGATCACCAAGGAATTCGGGCTCGCCAAGGACCGGCTCCTGGTCACCGTCTACCACACCGACGACCAGGCCTTCGACCTGTGGAAGAAGATCGCCGGCCTGCCGGACGAGCGCATCATCCGCATCCCCACCAGCGACAATTTCTGGGCGATGGGCGATACCGGTCCGTGCGGTCCGTGTTCGGAGATTTTTTTCGACCACGGCGAGGCGATCCCCGGCGGTCCGCCCGGCAGCCCCGACGAGGACGGCGACCGTTTCATCGAGATCTGGAACCTGGTCTTCATGCAGTTCGAGCAGGTGGCGGCGGACGAGCGCGTCGACTTGCCGCGTCCGTCGATCGACACCGGCATGGGGCTGGAGCGGGTGGCCGCCGTGCTGCAGGGCAAGCACGACAATTACGACATCGACCTGTTCAGGGCATTGATCGCGGCCGCCGTCGAGGCGACCGGGGTGCCGGCCGAGGGCAAGGCGCGGGCCAGCCATCGCGTGATCGCCGATCATCTGCGCGCGGCGAGCTTTCTGATCGCCGACGGCGTGCTGCCGTCGAACGAGGGTCGCGGCTACGTGTTGCGCCGCATCATGCGCCGCGCCATGCGCCATGCCCAGCTTCTGGGCGCGGCCGATCCGCTGATGTGGAAGCTGGTGCCGGCGCTCACCCGCGAGATGGGCCAGGCCTATCCCGAACTGGTGCGCGGCGAGGCGCTGATTACCGAAACGCTCAGGCTGGAGGAAACTCGGTTTCGCAAGACGCTGGCGCGCGGCCTGACGCTGCTGTCGGAGGCGACCGACAGTTTTGGCGACGGCGACCGGCTCGACGGCGAAACCGCGTTCAAGCTCTACGATACCTATGGATTTCCGCTCGATCTGACCCAGGACGCGTTGCGCCAGCGCGGCATTTCGGTCGATCTCGACGGCTTCAACGCGGCCATGGAGCGCCAGAAGGCGGAGGCGCGCGCCTCGTGGTCCGGTTCCGGCGAGGCGGCGACCGAAACGGTCTGGTTCCAGATCAAGGAGGAGGTCGGGGCGAGCGAGTTTCTGGGCTATGCCAGCGAGGGCGCGGAAGGCGTTGTAAGGGCGCTGGTGCGCGAAGGCGCCCGCGTCGAGGCGGCTGCGGCTGGCGACGAGATCGCCGTGGTCGTCAACCAGACGCCGTTTTACGGCGAATCCGGCGGCCAGCTCGGCGATACCGGCCGGATTGCCGGCGAGGGGTTCGAGATCGAAATTACCGACACGCAAAAGAAGGTCGACGGGCTGATCGTGCATGTCGGCCGGGTCGCGCGAGGCACCGTCGCGCCGGGCGCTATCGTGCATCTCAATGTCGATCACGCCCGCCGCGCCCATCTCCGGGCCAATCATTCCGCCACCCATCTCATCCACGAGGCGCTGCGCGAGGTGCTGGGCACGCATGTGGCGCAAAAGGGATCGCTGGTGGCGCCGGAGCGGTTGCGTTTCGACTTTTCGCATCCCAAGCCGATTTCGCCCGACGAGATCGAGCGCATCGAGCGCATGGCCAATGAAATCGTCGTGCAGAACGCGCCGGTGACCACGCGGCTGATGGCGGTCGACGACGCGATCGCCGAGGGCGCGATGGCGCTGTTCGGCGAAAAATACGGCGACGAGGTCCGCGTGGTGTCGATGGGCACCGCGCTCCAAGGCGACAAAGCCGGAAAAACCTATTCGGTGGAATTGTGCGGCGGCACCCATGTCGCGGCGACCGGCGATATCGGGCTGGTGCGCGTCGTGTCGGAGGGCGCGGTCGCCGCCGGCGTGCGCCGCATCGAGGCGCTGACCGGCGAGGCGGCCAGGCACCATCTCGATACCCAGGAACGCCGGCTGAAGGCGGTGGCGGCGGCGCTGAAAGTGGCCCCGGCCGATGTCGAGGCCCGGGTGGACAGCCTGCTCGACGAGCGCCGCCGGCTCGAGCGCGAATTGGCCGAAGCGCGCAAGAAACTCGCGCTCGGCGGCGGCGGTCAGGCCGAAAGCGAAACCGAAAGCGTCGCCGGAACCGGGTTCATCGGCCGTGTGGTGGAGGGCGTTTCGCCGAAGGAGCTGAAGCCGCTGGCCGACGAGGGCAAGACCGCGCTCGGCTCGGGCGTGGTGGTTTTCGTCGGCACGGGCGAGGACGGCAAGGCGAGCGTGGTGGTCGGCGTCACCGAAGACCAGACGTCGCGCTTCAGCGCCGTCGATCTGGTGCGCGTCGCCTCGGCCGCGCTCGGCGGCAAGGGCGGCGGCGGCCGGCCGGACATGGCCCAGGCCGGCGGGCCCGACGGCGCGAAGGCGCAGGCGGCGATCGAGGCGGTCAAGGCGGCGATGGCCGGCTGAGCCGGCCCGATCCGGTGTTTTCGAGCGCGGCCAGCGCATGCGGGGACCGGGTCAGGTGGTGAACGGGGGCCAGTTACGTCCGGGAACCCCGGCGGCCGGCGACGCTCAGCCTGTCGGTTCGGTGGCCCGAAAGGCGGGCCTGGCCGTCAGGCCAGTCCACCAGCGACCCAGCGCGGGATAATCGGCCAGCAGCGCGGCGCCCTCCGGTGCCAGGGTGAAATAGGCCAGGATCGGCGCGGCGTGCAGATCGGCCAGGCTCGGCGCATCGCCGGTGAGAAAGGCGTGGCCGTCCTGAAGCCGCGTCAGGGTCGACAAGCAGGTGCGCGCCGTTTCCAGTGAGGCCGCGATCAGCGCCTCGTCGGGCATTTTTCCTTGTTGGGGTTTTGAAACCCGCTCGACGTAAACACCCCATACCAGGGCGCGATAGGCGTAGGCGTCGAGCAGGCCGATGATCTGGTTCATCACCGCTCGCCGGGCGGCATCCTGCGGCTGGAGTGGCGGCCCGGAAAACGCCTCGTCGACATAGCGGGTGATCGCCGCGGTCTCGAACAGGCGCAGATCGCCATGCTCGAAGGCGGGAATGCGCCGGAACGGGTGGTGGGCCAGATACCAGTCGGCCACGCCGCCGTCGGCGAAAATGTCGACCGGCACCAGCTCGTGGTCGACGCCTTTTTCGAGAAGGGCAAGCCGCGCTATGCGCACATAGACGCTGTAGTCGGCGCCGAACAGGTGCGGCTTGCCGGCCAAGGGTTAGGCCATGGCCTTTTGCAGGTTCTCGTCGATCTTGTCGAGGAAGCCGGTGGTCGACAGCCAGGGCTGGTCGGGGCCGATCAGCAGCGCCAGGTCCTTGGTCATGAAGCCGGCTTCGACCGTCTGCACGCAGACCTTTTCCAGCGTCGCGGCGAAATCGGCCAGTTTGGCGTTGTCGTCGAGCTTGGCGCGATGGGCGAGCCCGCGCGTCCAGGCGAAGATCGAGGCGATCGAGTTGGTCGAAGTCTCCTCGCCCTTCTGGTGCTGGCGATAGTGGCGGGTGACCGTGCCGTGCGCGGCTTCCGCCTCGACCGTTTGGCCGTCCGGGGTCATCAGCACCGAGGTCATCAGGCCGAGCGAGCCAAAACCCTGCGCCACGGTGTCGGACTGCACGTCGCCGTCATAGTTCTTGCACGCCCACACATAACCGCCCGACCATTTCAGATTGGCGGCGACCATGTCGTCGATCAGCCGGTGCTCGTACCAGATCTTGGCATCCTTGAACTTTTGCTCGAACTCCGCCTCGTAGACCTCCTGGAACAGATCCTTGAAACGCCCGTCATAGACTTTCAAAATTGTGTTCTTGGTCGAAAGATAGACCGGGTAGCCGCGCTGCAGGCCGTAATTGAGCGAGGCGCGGGCGAAATCGCGGATCGAATCGTCGAGATTGTACATCGCCATGGCGATGCCGGAGGAGGGCGCGTCGAAGACCTCGTGCTCGATCACCTCTCCGTCGTCGCCGACGAACTTGATCGTCAGCTTGCCCTTGCTGGGGAACTTGAAATCGGTGGCGCGGTACTGGTCGCCGAACGCATGACGGCCGACGATGACCGGCTTGGTCCAGCCCGGCACCAGGCGCGGCACGTTCTTGGCGATGATCGGCTCGCGGAAGATGACGCCGCCGAGAATGTTGCGGATCGTGCCGTTGGGCGAGCGATACATGCGCTTGAGGTCGAATTCTTCCACGCGCGCCTCATCGGGCGTGATGGTGGCGCATTTGACGCCGACGCCGTATTGCTTGATCGCATTGGCCGCGTCGACCGTCACCTGGTCGTCGGTGGCGTCGCGATGCTCGATCCCGAGATCGAAATATTTCAGATCGATGTCGAGATAGGGGTGGATCAGCTTTTCCTTGATGAACTGCCAGATGATGCGGGTCATCTCGTCGCCGTCAAGTTCGACGACGGGGTTGTCCACCTTGATCTTCGCCATGGAAAGTCCTCGTTTTCTGGGATCGGCGGCCGGTCGGCCGCCCGTATCGGAAAGGGGTCGCGGCCCCTATATCAAAGCGCCTGCGCCCGCGCAAACGCGCCAAAGTCTAACTTGCCATTGCCTGCACGCGCGGCCACCCTGCGTTGGTCCGTCAAGCGGAGGCCAGGGTGGGTCAGACACGGTTTTTCGAGTTCGACGCCGGCGATATCCGGCTGCATTGCGCCGAAATGGGCGTGCGCGGCCGGCCGCTGATCGTTTGCCTGCACGGCTTTCCCGAATATTGGGCTGCCTGGCGCGACGTGATGGGCGAACTGGCGGCGCATTATCATCTCGTCGCCCCCGACCAGCGCGGTTTCAACCTGTCGTCCAAGCCCGAAGGCGTGGAGGCCTACCGGGTGCGCAACATGGTGGCCGATCTCGACCGGCTGGCCGCCGCGCTGTCGCCGACGCGGCGATTCGTGCTTGCCGGCCATGACTGGGGGGCGTCGGTCGCCTATGCCTACGCCTTTTTTCGGCCCGAGCGGCTCAGCCATCTGGTGATCGCCAACGGCGTTCATCCGGCAGCCTTCCAGCGGGCGATCTTCGAGGATGAGGGTCAGCGCGCGGCAAGCCAGTATATCAACACCTTGCGCGCGCCCGGCGCGGAGGCGCGGATGGCGGCCGACAATTATCGCCGCACCTTGAAGATGATCGCCGGCTTTTCCACCACGCACTGGATGACGTCGGCTGAGGAACGCGGCTATATCGCCGCCTGGTCGCAGCCGGGCGCGATGACGGCGATGCTCAACTGGTATCGGGCCTCGCCGATCATCGTGCCGGAACCGGGCGCGCCGGCGCCCGACAGCCCGATCCTGTCCCTGCCCGACGAGGCGATGCGGGTCGGCATGCCGCATCTGGTGCTCTGGGGCGAGGCGGACGAGGCGTTGAGACCGGCCTGCCTCGACGGGCTGGCCCGTTACGCCGAGGCCGCCACAATCCGGCGCGCGGCGGATTGCGGCCACTGGATCCTGCACGAAAGGCCCGGCTGGGTGGCCGGCGCGATCGCGGAGTTTCTGGCGGCGGACGCCGCCTGAGCCCGGCCGCGGCCGGATGCGGCTATTTTTTCGGCTTGGGCGGCAGCGCGCCGACAAAACGCGTCGCGATCGCGATCCACTCGCCGATCATCCGGTCGTCGGCAAGCCCGGCCTGCGACACGATGACAAAGCCGCGCATCGGGCGCCCGGTGAAATCCATCGGCCGGGCGCCGGGCCGCGACAGGGCATCGGCCTCCTGCGCGGAACCGACCCGGAACATGGCGTCGCCGCCCTTCATCGTTCCGCACAGCATGTGGCCGTTCAAGGTGAAGCAGATACCGCCGAACATGCGGATCTCGCCGGTATTGGGATCGTCGGCGATCAGGGCGCGCACCCGCTCGGCGAGGACCGTTGTCATGACAGGCCTCCTCGAAACGCTTCTCTTTGCCGGACGAATATGGCAGGGACGCTGCGCGCGCGCAATTTGACCGATTTTTCTGATCCACGAACGGGGCCCGGGACGATGGCCGACGACAATCGCGACAGGCCGCTGATCGCCGAGGGGCCGGCCGTCATCCTGGTCGAGCCGCAGCTCGGCGAGAATATCGGCATGGTGGCCCGCGCCATGGCCAATTTCGGCCTGGCGGAGCTGCGGCTGGTCAACCCGCGCGACGGATGGCCGAGCGACAAGGCGCGGGCGGCGGCGAGCCGGGCCGACCACGTCATCGAGCGCACCACGGTTCATGCCACCACCGAGGATGCGATTGCCGATCTCGGCTTCGTCTACGCCACCACGGCCAGGGCACGCGACGGCTTCAAGCCGGTGCGCGCGCCGGTGGAAGCCGCGCGGTTCCTGCGAACGCGCTTTCGTGCCGGCCAGCGGACCGGCATCTTGTTCGGCCGCGAGAAATTTGGCTTGTCGAACGAGGAAGTGTCGCTGGCCGACGAGATCGTCACCTTTCCGGTCAACCCGGCCTTTTCGTCGCTCAACATCGCCCAGGCGGTGCTGCTGATGTCGTATGAATGGATGAAGTCGGGCCTGGCCAGCGAGGCGCAGACCGCGTTTTCAGGCCCGCAGATGGAGCCGGCGCAAAAACGCACCCTGCACAGTTTCCTCGATCATCTGGAAGAGGCGCTGGCGGCGCGCGGCTATTTCCGGCCGGCGGAAAAGCGGCCCAAAATGGTGTCGAACCTGCGTTCCGTCCTGACCCGGCCAGCCTTCACCGATGCCGAAATCAAGCTGTTGCGCGGCGTCATCTCCTCGCTTGAAAGATATTCGCCGACCGAGCCGCGCGGCGGCGGCGCGCCGGCGCGCCGGACACGCGGGGCGAAGAGCGAGGGCGAGGATGGCTGAACGGCCGGTTCTGGTCTTCGATTCCGGCATTGGCGGGCTGACGGTGCTGCGCGAGGCGCGTGTGCTGATGCCCGACCGGCGTTTCGTCTATGTCGCCGACGACGCGGCGTTTCCCTACGGAAATTGGGAGGAACGGGCGCTGAAAACCCATATTATCGGCTTGTTCGGCCGACTTTTGGCCAAATTCGACCCCGAAATTTCGGTTATTGCCTGCAATACCGCCTCAACGCTGGCGATCGAGGCCCTGCGCAAAGCCTATCCCGGACGCCGCTTCGTCGGCACCGTGCCGGCGATCAAGCCGGCGGCGGAGCGCACGCGCTCGGGCCTGGTTTCGGTGCTGGCCACGCCCGGTACGGTCAAGCGCCAATATACCCGCGACCTGATCACCCAATGGGCCTCGCGATGCCACGTCCGGCTCGTCGGCAGCGTCGGGCTCGCGGCGCTGGCCGAAACCTATCTGCGGCAGGGTTTTGTCGACGAGGAGGCCGTGCGGGCCGAAATCGCGCCCTGTTTCGTGGACATGGACGGGCGGCGCACCGACATCGTCGTGCTCGCCTGCACGCATTACCCGTTTCTGGCAAACCGCATGCGCAAGACCGCGCCTTGGCCGGTCGACTGGATCGACCCGGCCGAGGCGATCGCCCGGCGCGCCGTTTCGCTGCTGGGCCCCGGCGAGGGCAACGGGGTCCCGGCCGGGCCCGACCCTGCCGTCTTTACCGCCGCCAAACCGGACCCGGCGATCCGCCGGCTGATCCAGGGTTTCGGACTGGCGCTGATCTAAGGCGTTTCCAGCCGCTTCGGGAACCGGGCGGGCGATGCGGGCATTGTCCTTGCGCAAGCATAAGGAGACATACCATGCCGGCGACATCGAAGGCACAGCAGAAGGCGGCGGGGGCCGCACTGGCCGCCAAACGCGGCGACATGGCGCCCGACGAACTGGTCGGAGCGTCGAAGGAGATGTTCGAGACGATGAGCGAAGCCGAGCTGGAAGACCTCGCCTCGACAGCCCGCAAGGGCCTTCCGGACAAGAAAGGCGACTGAACGCGTCGCCTTCGGCCCGACCGGGCCTGGCATGATCAAATCAATGCCACATTCTGTGTCGATAGTGATTATCGGTTCGGACCGTTCGGCGGATCGGACCGTGATCGTCTCGCAACCAGATGCGAGCAAATGCCAGACTGGCGGGGGCGCACGATGATCGCCGCGTAAGCGGAGCGAATCTCGCGTGGAGGCCGGAGAGTGACGCGTTACACTTTGAACGACACCGACAGGGGCGGGCCTATCGCGCCGTCTCCCTTTGACGAACCGATTACCGTTTTCCAGTCCCAGCCCGTATTTGGCGGGCAAAAAGGGCTTGCGCTGCCGGCGCTGTTTGCCACCGTTTTGATCGGGGCCGGGCTTGCCGTCGGCATTATCGCGATGTCGGGCGAGCCGACATCGGCCGATACGGGCGCCTATCCCGGAAAATTGGCGCTGGCCGATGTGAAGCCGGCGCCGCCACAAGAAACCGCCGTCGACGCGGACGCCGGGACGACCGCCGCGATCGCGCCCGACGAGGGCAGCGCGCAGACGCCGCCGGTCGTCAGTGCCCGGGCCGCGCCCGACGAAGAACCGCTTTCCAAGGACAATCCGCGCTGGGCCGCCGCAACCGGCGGTGTTGCCGCCAAGGCTGCGATCGCCGCGCTGGCCGGCGATGACGCGCGCGCGGACGAGGTGTCCGCGCCCGACGCGCTCGCCTATCTGCCGGGTGCCGCCAAGCCGGCCTTGACGATCGAGCCGGAGCCACGCGACCAGCCGCCGGGCGAGACGCAGGAGAAAAACCCGGCCGAGGCGAGCGAAGTGTCCGAGCCGCGCGCGTCTGCACCGGCCGCCACGCCGGCGGCGCAGTCTACCGGCCGCATCACCACCGCCGTCAATATGCGTCGCGGCCCCGCCAACGGTGCCGGGATCATTTCCGTGATCCCCAAAGGCGCCAAGGTGGGCATCGTCGCGTGCAAGGCCTGGTGCCAGGTCGTGCATGACGGACGCACGGGCTATATCTTCAAGCGCTTCGTGCGCCAGCAGGCCGGAGCGGCGGCGAAGAAGAACGGCGCGACCGCCGAGTCGGCGGCGACGCAGACCTCCGAGCTGGCGACACTCAAATCGGTTCATCGCGGCGGGCGTTGACTTTCTGCCGCCGATCTCCTAGCTAGCCGCAACACCGGGTCGCGAGAGCCGGTGTTTTCCATGACGTGTCCCGTGGGTGTCTTGGCTCCAGCGTGCGCAAGACCCCTGTCAGGTTCCGAAAACGGGACCAGAGGAGGGCGCGTTTCCTTGGCCCGCAACGCAGGCGTTGCGGGCACGACGTTGTGAAAGGAAATGCGATGAGCAAACGCGAATCGTCCAAATACAAACTCGACCGCCGTCTCGGCGAAAATATCTGGGGCCGCCCGAAATCGCCGGTCAACCGCCGCGAATACGGGCCCGGCCAGCATGGCCAGCGCCGCAAGGGCAAGCTGTCGGATTTCGGCGTCCAGCTGCGCGCCAAGCAGAAGCTCAAGGGCCATTACGGCGATATCTCCGAAAAGCAGTTCCGCCGCATCTATGACGAGGCCAACCGCCGCAAGGGCGACACCTCGGAAAACCTGATCGGCCTTCTGGAGTCGCGGCTCGACGCGGTGGTCTACCGGGCCAAGTTCGTGCCGACGATCTTCGCCTCGCGCCAGTTCATCAACCACGGCCACGTCAAGGTGAACGGCCGGCGGGTCAACATCCCGTCCTATCGTTGCCGGCCCGGCGACGTGATCGAGGTGCGCGAGAAGTCGCGCGAGCTCGTCATGGTGCTGGAAGCCGTGCAGCTCGCCGAGCGCGACGTGCCGGATTATGTCGAGGCCGACCATTCGAAGATGAAGGCGACCTTCACCCGCGTTCCCCAGCTCGCCGACGTACCCTACGCGGTGCAGATGGAACCCAATCTGGTGGTCGAGTTCTACTCGCGCTGATTTTTGTCCGCACCCGGATTTGAAAAGGCCGCCGCTCTGGCGGCCTTTTCTTTGGGCGGCGGGTCGGATAGTCAAAACCGCATGCAAACGAGCGGGAGAGGGATTTGGAGCGGCCGATGAGTGTGAGCGCGCACATGCCCGACGCCGGCGGCGAAGGCTGCCACCCGTTGTTTCACGAGGCGCCGTCCTCGGTCGAGTTCAATAAGCTGCGCAAGCGGTTGTTGCGGCACATGCGCCAGGCGATCGAGGATTTCGCCATGGCGCGTGCCGGCGAACGTTGGCTGGTCGCCCTGTCGGGCGGCAAGGATTCCTACGGGCTGTTGGCGCTGCTGCTCGATCTGAAATGGCGCGGCCTGCTGCCGGTCGAACTCCTGGCCTGCAATCTCGATCAGGGCCAGCCGAATTTTCCCAAACACGTCCTGCCGGACTATCTGGCCTCGATCGGCGTCGCCCATCGCATCGAATATCAGGACACCTATTCCGTCGTTACCGACAAGATCGGTGAAAACAGCACCTATTGTTCCTTGTGCTCGCGCCTGCGGCGCGGCCATCTCTATCGGATCGCGCGCGAGGAAGGCTGCCAGGCGCTGGTGCTCGGGCACCATCGCGAGGATATTTTGGAAACGTTCTTGATGAACTTCTTCCATGGCGGCCGGCTGGCGGCGATGCCGCCCAAGCTCGTCAACGACGAGGGCGACCTGTTCGTCCTGCGGCCGCTCAGCTATTGCGCGGAGGCCGACCTGGCCCGCTTCGCCGAAGCGATGGCTTTTCCCATCATTCCCTGCGATCTGTGCGGCAGCCAGGACGGGCTGCAGCGCAACGCGATGAAGACGATGCTGGACGATATCGAACGGCGCATGCCCGGGCGCAAGGATACGATGATCCGCGCGCTCACCCATGTGCGCCCGTCGCATCTTCTCGACCGCAGCCTGTTCGACTTCGCCGGACTGGATATTGTTCGGCAGCCGGCCGACCCAGAACCCGGCCTGGCGCTTACACAGGCGGGTTGAGGGTGCGGAACAGCCGGCCGCGCTCGGCGATCAGCACCATGATTAGCGCCAAAAGGGCGGCGAAGAAATAACCGCCCGAAAGCGGCGTCACCGTGCCGTCGAAGGCCTGACCGATCGCCGCGCCGGCGAGGCCGCCGCCGAGCGTCTGCACGAAGCCTTGCGTGGACGATGCGGTCCCGGCGACATGCCCGAGCTCTTCCAGCGCCAATGCGTTGAAATTCGACATGATCCACGAAAACTGGACCATGGCCGCGGCGAACAGCAGCAAAAACAGCCAGAACGGCAGCGGGCCGATCAGCGACAGCCCGAAGGCGAGGCCGGTCGCGGCGAGGAAGCCGAGCAGCGCGCCATGGGCGAGACGGCGCATGCCGAAGCGGCCGACGAGGCGCGAGTTCATGAAGGACGAGACCGCCATCAACCCGGCCACGACCGCGAAATAGACCGGAAACATCGCGCCGACATCGTAGAGGCCGACATAGATCTGCTGGGCGGAATTGATGAAGCCGAACAGTGCCCCCAGAATCCCGGTCACGGCGATCGAATAGCAGACCGAAAGCCGGTTGGTGACGACGATGCGGAAACCCTCGATGATCGAACTGGCGGTGAAGGGGCGCCGATATTGCGGCTTGAGGGTTTCGGGCAGCCGAAGCCAGATCCATGCCGTGATGATCAGCGCCATCAGCGCCATCAGCAGAAAGATCGCCCGCCATTCCGAGAACAGCATGATCAGTTGACCGGCGCCGGGGGCCAGAACCGGCACGATCATGAAGACCATGAAAACCAGCGACATGACCTCCGCCATCGCGCGCCCGCCGAAGGAATCGCGCACGATCGAGACAGCGATGACGCGCGTGGCCGCCGCGCCCAGGCCCTGGATGAAACGCAAAAGCAGAAGCACGGAAAAATTCGGCGTGAAGGCGCAGGCAAAACCCGCCGCGACATAGATCACAAGTCCGACCAGCAACGGCACGCGGCGGCCGAAGCGATCGGAGACGGGACCGAAGACGAGTTGCGTGAGCCCGAAACCGGTAATGTAGGCGGTGATCACATATTGGCGCGCATTCTCGTCGGCCACGCCGAGACTGGCGCCGATCTGTTGCAGGCCCGGCAGCATGATGTCGATGGCCAGCGCGTTGATCGCCATCAGGGCGGCGGCCATGGCGATGAATTCCCAGCGCGGGATGGCGAGCGCGTAGCCCGGCTCTTTGCTCGTTTGCTGGTCCATGACCTTTGGTCCTGTCGAGAGGCGGAAATGAAAATGCGCCGGAAGGCCGGCGCATGAAACATGGCTGGGGCGACCGTCCGGCGGGTCCGGACGGCCATCACTGGACGATGGGGTCAGGCGGCGCCCTTCACCGCGACGCCTTTTTCGCCGAAGAAGGACTGAAGCTCGCCGGCCTGGAACATTTCGCGGATGATGTCGCAGCCGCCGACGAATTCGCCCTTGACGTAGAGCTGCGGGATCGTCGGCCAGTTGGAGAATTCCTTGATCCCCTGGCGCAGCTCGTCGGAGGTCAGCACGTTGACGCCCTTATAGTCGACGCCGAGATAGTCGAGGATCTGCACGACCTGGCCGGAAAAGCCGCACTGGGGAAAACCCGGCGTGCCCTTCATGAACACGACGACGTCGTTGGCCTTCACTTCGTTGCTGATGAATTCGTTGATGGCGGTCATTGCTTGTCCTTTCTCACCCGGGTTCAAGGCCCGGCGAAATCACTTGCTTTGCCCTATCTATTGCACAAAACCGTCCTTCGCAATCGCACTGCCGTCAGGAGCGCTTGCGCCGGTGTGCTCAGTCCGGGGCGCTGGTCTGCAGGGCGAGCGCATGCAAAACGCCGCCCATCTTGCCCTTCAGCGCCTCGTAGACCATCTGGTGCTGCTGAACCCGGCTTCTGCCGCGGAAACTCTCCGCCACCACCTCGGCCGCGTAGTGATCGCCGTCGCCGGCCAGATCGCGGATCGTCACCTCGGCGTCGGGGATCGCCTCCAGGATCATGCGTCGGATTTCGTTCGCATCCATGGCCATGGCAAGATCCTCAGTCGGCACCGTTCATGAAACGTGGGAACCACGATTCGTGGGCTGTCTTCAATTGCTGTACGGATATGGCACGCGTGCCGCCCAGTTTCAATTCATCGCCGCCGGTCACGCCGATGGCGACCCCGGAAACCTGCGCCTTGGCGATGCGCTCGACAAAGAAACGCTCGGTCTCGGCGGCCGGTATCGTCATCAGATAACGGCCCTGGTCCTCGCCGAACAGAGCGGGCAGGACGGCGATGCCGTCGGGAAGATCGATGCGCGCGCCGATGCCCGACGCGATCGCCATCTCCGCCAATCCGAGCGCCAGGCCGCCGTCTGAGAGGTCGTGCACCGCCGTGGCGAGCCCGTCGGCGATCAGGCCGCGCACGAAGGCGCCGACCCGCCTTTCGTGGGCAAGGTCGACCGGCGGCGGCGGGCCGTCGACGCGGCCGCAGACGTCGCGCAGGAAAACCGACTGGCCGAGATGCGTGCCCCATTTTTCCGGCGCGCCGATCAGTACGATGGTGTCGCCTTCGCCGGCAAAGGCGATGCGGGCCATTTTCCGCCAGTCGCGGATCAGGCCGACGCCGCCGATCGTCGGCGTTGGCAGGATCGCCTGGCCGTTGGTCTCGTTGTAAAGCGAGACATTGCCCGAGACGATCGGAAAAGCCAGCTCGCGGCAGGCCTCGCCGACGCCCTGAACGGCGCGCACGAACTGGCCCATGATGTCGGGACGCTCGGGATTGCCGAAATTCAGATTGTCGGTCGCCGCCAGCGGCTCGGCGCCGACGGCGGTCAGGTTGCGCCAGCATTCGGCTACCGCCTGCTTGCCGCCTTCGAACGGGTCGGCCTCGCAATAGCGCGGCGTGACATCGCAGGAAAAGGCAAGCGCCTTGTACGCGCTGCCTTCGACGCGCACCACGCCGGCGTCGCCGCCCGGCAGTTGCAGCGAATTGCCCTGGATCAGCGTGTCGTATTGCTCCCACACCCAGCGCCGGCTCGACTGGTCGGGCGAGGCCAGCAGGGCCAGCAGCGCCTCGGCGACGTCGGCGTCTGGCACCGCATCCGCCGGCAGCGGCTTCGGCGCGGCGGGCGCCGTCCACGGCCGGTCATATTCGGGCGCCTCGTCGCCGAGTTCCTTGATCGGCAGGTCGGCGACCTCCTCGCCCTGGTGCAGGACGCGGAAGCGCAGATCGTCGGTGGTGGTGCCGACGATCGCGAAATCGAGCCCCCATTTGCGGAAGATCGCCTCGGCCTCTTCTTCCTTTTCCGGCCTCAGCACCATGAGCATGCGCTCCTGGCTTTCCGAAAGCATCATCTCGTAGGCCGACATGGCGTCCTCGCGCACGGGCACGCGGTCGAGATCGAGCCGGATGCCGAGATCGCCCTTGGCGCCCATCTCGACGGCCGAACAGGTCAGCCCGGCCGCGCCCATGTCCTGGATGGCGATGACCGCGCCGGAGGCCATCAGCTCCAGGCAGGCTTCCAACAGGCATTTTTCGGTGAACGGATCGCCGACCTGGACCGTGGGGCGCTTTTCCTCGATCGCGTCGTCGAACTCGGCTGAGGCCATGGTGGCGCCGCCGACACCGTCGCGGCCGGTCTTGGCGCCGAGATAGACCACCGGCAGACCGACGCCCTCGGCCTTGGAGTAGAAAATCGCGTCCGATCTGGCCAAGCCGGCGGCGAAGGCGTTGACCAGGCAATTGCCGTTGTAGCGGGCGTCGAACTCGACCTCGCCGCCGACCGTGGGCACGCCGAAGGAATTGCCGTAGCCGCCGACGCCGGCCACCACGCCGGCGACCAGATGGCGCGTCTTGGGATGGTCGGGAGCGCCGAAGCGCAGCGCGTTCATCGCCGCCACCGGGCGCGCGCCCATGGTGAAGACATCGCGCAGAATGCCGCCGACCCCGGTCGCCGCCCCCTGGTAGGGCTCGATATAGGAGGGATGGTTGTGGCTCTCCATCTTGAAGACGACGCAGTCGCCGTCGCCGATGTCGACCACGCCGGCGTTCTCGCCCGGTCCCTGGATGACGCGCGGTCCGTCGGTCGGCAGGGTGCGCAGCCATTTTTTGGAGGATTTGTACGAGCAATGCTCGTTCCACATCGCCGAGAAGATGCCGAGCTCGGTGAAGCTCGGTTCGCGGCCGATTAGATCGAGGATGCGCTGATATTCGTCCGGTTTGAGGCCGTGGGCGGCCACGAGCTCGGGCGTGATGGGGATGGTGTTGGGGATGGTCATGAAACGTGTTTCGCAAAGCCGTTTGGTCAGGCTCCCTTAGCGCAAGCGCGTCGGGCATGACACAGCAAAAAGCGAAAAATCCGCCCGGCGGGCCGGGCCTTCCACGGTTCAGCCGAAACTGTCGTAACCGGCCACGCCGCCTTCCAGGAGTTGGCGCAGGATCCGGAAACCGGCACCGACCGCCTCACGGCTGGGGGGAACCGAAAAGCCGACCCGGACACGGTGATGAACCGTGTCGGTGCGGGCGGGCTTGTATTCGTCCTCGTCGTCGATCAGCACGCCGTCATTGGCCGCCGCCTTCTTGAAGGTTCCCGAATGCCACGGCTCGGGCAGTTTCAGCCACAAAAACGGCGCGCGCGGATGGGAAATGAAGTCGAAGCCGTCCAGGATCGAGCGGGCCAGCCTTTCGCGGGCCTCGATTTCTGTGCGCACGCGCGCGCGGATCGCGTCGGCCTCGCCCGACAACACCAGCTGTGCGGCGAGTTCGGCGAGCAGATAGGGCTTGCCCCCGGTCAGCATCTTGTAGGCCATCTGGACGCGCGGGGCGAAATGCGGCGGGCAGGCGACCCAGCCGCCGCGAATGCCGGCGGCGACCGTCTTCGACAGCGAACCGATGTGAAACGTCCGCTCCGGCGCCAGCGTGACCAGCGGGGTCGGCGGATTTTCCAGCAGTGCGCCGTAGATCGCGTCCTCGATCAGCCAGACATTGTGCTTGCGGGCGATGTCGACGATGGCGCGTTTGCGCGCCTCGCTCAAGGTCGACAGGGTCGGATTCTGCAACGCCGACATCAAGAAGGCGAGCTTGGGATGCTGTTGGGCGCAGAGCCGTTCGAACTCTTCCGGAACCGGTCCGTCGGCATCGGCCGGGATCGCCACGGGGCGGCGGCCGATCAGGTTGGCGCTGCGCGCGATCGAGGAATAGGTCAGGTGCTCGAAGACGATCCGGTCGCCCGGCGCCGTCACCGAGGCGATCACGGCAAGGATGCCCGCGTGCCCGCCGAGCGCGGGCACGATCGTGTCTTCGGCCGGGCGCCAGCCGGCATGGGCGAGCCAGCGGCTTCCCGCTTCCAGCCAGGCCGGGCAGGGCGCGCGCACATAGTCGAGATTTTCGGCAAAACGCTCCCGTCCCAGCCGCGCGACCAGTTCGCCGATGGCGCGGTCTTGGCCGATATCGGGGGCCGCGGTCGAATCCATGCGGGTCATGCCCGGTGCCGGAAGCGCGCGGGTGCCGCCGAAAAATTCGCTGATCGCGGCGGGGGCGCCCGTCTCGGCAGACCGGCCAAGCACGAAGGTGCCGCGGCCGACCTCGCCGGAAACCAACCCGCGTTCGCGCACCAGCGCGTAGGCCCGGCCGACCGTGCCGACGGTGACGCCGATGTCGAAGGCGAGATTGCGTTGCGGCGGCAGCTTGGCTCCGGCGGGCAGGGCGCCGGAGGCGATGTCGTTCTCGATCCGGTCGGCCAGGCGCACATAAAGCGGCGCCGCACCGTGATCGAGCTCGGGGAGCCAATTTGTCATGGTATCAATATTAATATTGTCATCCAGATTGAGTCAATTCAGAAAAGCGCCTCGGGAGGCTTTGACAGCAAACCCTGAGGAGGCACCAATGAAGGGTGCAATTGATACAATTAAAGTGGATAGTCTGCATTGGATCGGCGCGGTTCGGCGTTACCGTGCGGATTACGTCCGGCGTATCACCGTCCGCCTGGTGTCGGTGTGGTTGCGTCTCGATCGGCTGGCCGAGCGCCAGCGCAGTCGCCGCGCACTGCGCGAGCTTACCCCGGAGCAATTGCGCGATATCGGGCTGAGCGAACAGGAAGCCCGGCGCGAAGCCGACCGCTACTTCTGGAACTGAGCTTCGTCGTTCGGGCGCGTGTAGCCATGCGTCGCGCCGGTTAGTGCATGCGGCCTTTCCGAGCCGTTCCGCACGTCAGGCGCAGGCTTTGGAACCGGCCGTCCAGCGGCGCAGATCGGCGGCGGCGCGGTTGCCGAGCTTGTCGTCCATCAACGGCCCGAAAGCGTCGACCTTGGCCGGGTCGCCTTCGGCCTGGACGACCAGCAACGGACGCGCCTCGGGGTTGCGCGCCGGCACCAGCAGGATGCGCGGGCGCCCGGAAAAGGAGTTCAACTCGTCGGCCATGCGATAGGGCTTGAAGGCCGGGTCGCGGCTGGCGAACCAGCAGGCCTGCACGGCCGCGGCGATATGTTCCATCGTCCTGAGGGCGGCCGACTTGCCGGGCGTCGACAGCGAACCGGGACCCGCCGGCCCCGCCTGGCAGGCGGCAGCGGCAAGCGCCAGGCCAAGGGCGCTCAGGCGCAGCGCGGATAGCGCGGCCTGGCTTGCTCGATCCGCACGGTCCTGTCTCATGGCGTCTCAATCCCAAATTGTCGAAGAGCGGGTGCTGCGACACCCCCGAATCCGGCTGCTTGTGCCGGCGACCATGCACCAAAGCCGCCGGCCGTGAAAGCGGATGCGGCCCGGCTTGGAGCATCATCTTGACAGCGTCCCGCCTCACCGGGTTAAGAGCTTTGGTTGAAAGGGGACGTGTGGGCGATGGCTCATAGCGTGGTCTGCGTCATCGGTGCCGGGCCCTGTGGCCTGACGACGGTCAAGAATCTGGTTCAGGCCGGCGTCACCGACATCATATGCCATGAAGCGCAGCGCGAGCCGGGCGGTCTGTGGGCCTACAGCGCCGATCCGCAGCGCGCCAGCGTCTATGACGCCGCGCACACGATCTCGTCCAAGCATCTGTCGCAGTTCCGCGATTTTCCGATGCCCGAGGCCTATCCCGACTTTCCCTCTCATCGCCAGGTGCTTGCCTATATGCGCGCCTACGCCGACCGTTTCGGCCTGGACCGTCATATACGCTTCGGCTCGCGGGTGACGCGAGCGCGGCGCGGCGTGGATGGGGGCTGGGTGATCGAAGGCGAAAACGAGGCCGGCCCGTTCCGCGATACCGCCGACCATCTGATCGTGTGTTCGGGGCATCACCGCGCGGCGGCGCTGCCGCAGAACACCGAAGGGTTTAACGGACACCGCATTCATTCGGCCGCGTTTCGTACCACGGACGCCTATCGGGGCAAGCGGGTGCTGGTGGTGGGTGGCGGAAACTCTGCCTGCGACATCGCCGCCGCGCTGGGACGTGTGGCCGACCATGTCAGCCTGAGCATGCGCAGCCCGCAATACATCATTCCGAAGCTGATGTTCGGCCGGCCGGTGGACACGCAATATGCCAAGTTGCAGCGCCTGCCGGCCTTTGTGCGGCGGCTGTTCGTTTCGCTCGGCCTGCGCCTTACCGTCGGTCCCTATCGCAAATACGGTCTGGCCGAACCGCAGGCTTCGCCGGTCGGCATGCATCCCACGCTCAATAGCGACATTCTCGAGCAGTTCCGCCATGGCCGGGTGAAGCCGCGACCGGACGTGACCGGCGCGCAGGGGCAGACCGTGCGCTTTGCCGACGGCAGCGCGGCGCGGTTCGACGCCATTGTTCATGCGACCGGCTACCGGATCGACTTTCCGTTCTTCGAGGACGGGTTTTGCGACTGGGCGGACGCGCTCGAGCTACCGCTTTATCTGAAAATCCTGCCGCAGGATGTCGACGCTCTCTATTTCGTCGGCCTGATCCAGCCGATCGGCTGCATCTGGGCGCTGGCCGACCGCCAGGCCGAACTGGTCGCCGAAAAGATCGCCGGTCGCTGGAGCCCGCCTGCCGATCTCGCCGGCCACATCCGCGAGGAGAACGCCCGCGACCGGCGACGCTTCGTGCGCAGCCGCCGCCACGCCATCGAGGTCGACTTTCACGAATATAAGCGGGAGATCGGCAAGGCTATCGGCCGAGCGCGCCCGCGCCTCCAGGCTGGGCATCGCGTCGCGGGGTCTTGAGCCGGGAGCGCGGCGTTGCGGCCGGCTGACGCGCGACCCGCAGGACGGCGCGCAGGATCTCGGCCTGGATCTTCCGGTTGGCCGTCATGGTCCAGTGTCCCGCCGTCAGGCCGGCGATATCGGTCCGGTCGCGAATGTCGATATTGACGACGCGTGCGGCCACGCCGTCGGTGTCGAGTTCGGAACCGATGGCGTTTGCCGACAGGTAATAGTTGATGTAGCGGCGCACGTCGGGCGAGATCGGTCCGTCGCGGGTCGGGTCGACGGTGATGACGAGATCGACCTTGATGCCGTCCTGCGCCAGCAGCGCGGCGAGTTGGAGAACGGCGTTGCCGCCAAAGGAGTGGCCGACCAGGATGACCGGCAGGCCGGGGGCCTCCTTGCGGCTGCGCACGATGTCGTCGCGCATGGCCGGGCCGCTCAGGTGACTGTAGGTCTCGGCATTGATGCCGCGCGCATCGAGGCTGGCTTCCAGCGCATCGAGACCGGTGGAGAAGATGCCCATGAAACCGCGCACGAAATAGACCTGCGTGGCATCGCGCGCCTGCGCCCGTGCGCCCTGCGCACCGGCCATCAGCGCGATGGCGATCAGAACCAACCCGGCGAACAGCACCGCAAGGCGCGCCATAACGCCGCCGCAGCCGGGCGCTCCGCCCATGAGGCGGTTCGTCGGGCTGGCTTGCGGGGTCATGGTCGGTATCGTTCCGGTCTCCGGTTTGCGCGCCGTCGCTTGCCGGCTTCAGGCAGCCTCGCGCCGCAGCGCGCGTTCGAACAGGGCGCGGCCGTCGGTGCCGCCATGAGCGGCCTCGATCAGGTTTTCGGGATGCGGCATCAGGCCGAGCACGTTGCCGGCCTGGTTGACGATGCCGGCGATGTCGTTCAGCGAGCCGTTGGGATTGGTGCCTTCGGCATAGCGGAACGCGACGCGGCCTTCGCCTTCCAGGCGCGCCAGCGTTTCGGCATCGGCGAAATAATTGCCGTCGTGATGGGCGACGGGACAGCGGATGATCTGGCCGGGTTGGTAGCCGCGCGTGAAAACGGTGTCGGCGTTCGTGACCTCGAGCCTGACCTCGCGGCAAACGAAGCGGAGCGAGGCATTGCGCATCAGCGCGCCGGGAAGCAGGCCGGCCTCGAGCAGGATCTGGAACCCGTTGCACACGCCGATGACGCGCACGCCCTGTTCGGCCTTTTCGGCGACCGCACGCATGACCGGCATGCGGGCCGCGATCGCGCCGCAGCGCAGATAGTCGCCATAAGAAAACCCGCCCGGAATGACGATCAGGTCGACATCGGGAATGTCGGTGTCGGTCTGCCACACGGTTGCGGGCGGCGTGCCGCCGATCTTGGTCAGGGCCGCGATCATGTCGCGGTCGCGGTTGAGGCCTGGAAGCAGGACGACGGCGGATTTCATCGTTCTTTCTCCGCGGCGCCGGGCAATAGCGCCGGGGGCGGCGCGGCCTGGCGCATATCCTTGTCGAGCCACAGCGCCGAGCCCATCACGCGATTTCCACCGCGTAGTTCTCGATCACGGTGTTGGCCAGCAGCTTTTCGCACATCGCCTTGAGATCGGCCTCGGCCTTCGCCTTGTCGGCGCTGTTCAGCTCGAGATCGAACACCTTGCCCTGGCGCACATGGCCGACATCAGCGAAACCGAGCGTGCCGAGCGCTCCTTCGATGGCCTTGCCTTGCGGGTCGAGCACACCGTTCTTGAGCGTTACGGTGACGCGGGCCTTTATCATCGTCGATCTGTCTCCGGTGCCCGCCGGCGCGGTCATGCGACCACGACGGCGGAAATGTCTGTCAGTGCTTGACCAAAGTCGGGCCGCTCGGGCGCACCGTCTCGTTCTCGTTCATGATGCCGAGCCGGCGGGCGACCTCCTGATAGGCCTCGACAAGGCCGCCCATGTCGCGGCGGAACCGGTCCTTGTCGAGCTTCTCCTGGGTGCCGATGTCCCACAGCCGGCACGAATCGGGCGAAATCTCGTCGGCGACGATGACACGCATCATGTCGCCCTCCCACAGCCGGCCGCATTCCATCTTGAAGTCGACGAGCTGGATTCCGACTCCCAGAAATAGACCCGATAGGAAGTCGTTGACGCGGATCGCCAGCGCCATGATGTCGTCGATTTCCTGCGGACTGGCCCAGCCGAACGCGGTGACGTGCTCTTCCGAGACCATCGGGTCGTCGAGCGCGTCGGCCTTGTAGTAGAACTCGATGATCGAGCGCGGCAGCACCGTGCCCTCCTCGAGGCCGAGACGCTTGGCCAGCGAACCGGCGGCGATGTTGCGCACCACGATCTCGAGCGGGATGATCTCCACTTCCTTGATCAACTGCTCGCGCATGTTGAGACGCCGGATGAAATGGGTCGGGATGCCGATCCGGTTCAGATGGGTGAAGATGTGTTCGGAAATGCGATTGTTGAGAACGCCTTTGCCGTCAACAATGTCGTGTTTCTTCTTGTTGAAGGCGGTGGCGTCGTCCTTGAAGAACTGGACGAGCGTGCCCGGCTCCGGTCCTTCATAAAGGATCTTTGCCTTGCCTTCATAAATGCGGCGGCGACGATTCATGGAAATGGCTCGGGTCCTTGAATGGATAAGCGCGAACCGGTCGGGATGCAGCCAACCGGCCGCCTTGTCGGTTTATCGTCCGCGTGCTCTAGCGCAACTGCCCCTTCTACTCAATCGGCAAATGGCGCGGATCAACCGGTTTCACGGCGCACCGGTACGCGGTTTGGCGGTTGATCGGGGCGAAAGCCTTTGATTTCACGGGCCAGTCGCCCTATGGAGAACCGAGATTCAATCCCCCGACCGGAGGACCGTAAATGGCCAGCATGAAAGATCGCGAGGACGCGTTCGAAAAGAAATTCGTCCATGACGAAGAACTGAAATTCAAGGCGATGGCGCGTCGCAACAAACTGCTGGGTCTGTGGGCGGCCGAGAAACTCGGCAAGACCGGTTCCGACGCCGACGCCTATGCCGTGGAAGTCGTCAATGCCGACTTCGAGGAGGCCGGCGACGAGGACGTGTTCCGCAAGGTGCGCAGGGATTTCGACGCGGCCGGCGTCGAGCAGTCGGACCATCAGATCCGCCGCACGATGGAGGAATTGCTGGCCGTCGCCATCGAGCAGGTCAAGCAGGGCTGATTTTTTGGCGTGAAGCCGCCGCACAGGCCGTCCGCGGCGCGCGGGCGGCCCGTGCGGTGCGCTGAAAAGCCGGGGGGAAAGCATGTCGACGAGCCTTGCCGAACGCCTCGCAGGGGGCGAAAAACTGTTTACGGCCTGGTCGTCGGTTCCCGACGCCCTGACCGTGGAAATCGTTGCCGGGCAGGGGTTCGATGCCGTCACACTCGATATGCAGCATGGCGGCCATCACGAAGACAGCGTCGTGCGCTCGATCGCGCCGGTGCTGGCGGCAGGCCGGCACGCGATCGTGCGTATCCCGGTTGGACGCTTCGACATGGCCAGCCGTGCGCTCGACTTCGGCGCGGAGGCGGTCATCGCGCCGATGGTCAATTCCGTCGAGGACGCCCGTCGCTTTGCCGAGGCGATGAACTATCCGCCGGTCGGGCGGCGCTCCTGGGGCCCGACCTTCGCCATGCCGCGTCGCGGTCCGGCCGGCGCGCAGGACTGGCTGCGCTCGCAGAACCGCGCCACCACCGCCTTCGCCATGATCGAGACCCGCGAGGCGCTGGCCGCGCTCGACGACATTCTCGCCGTGCCGGGCATTGACGGCGTGTTCGTCGGTCCGTCCGATTTTTCCATCGCCTGGAGCGAAGGCGCGGCGATCGATCCCGGCCTCGATGCGATGATGGAGGCGATCGCCGACATCGCGGCGCGCGCGGCGCGGGCCGGCAAGATGGCCGGCATCTACGTGGTCGATCCGGCGCTGTGCGGGCGCTTTGCGGCGATGGGCTACGGCCTGTTCGCGCTCGGCAGCGAGCATGTTTATATGGCGCTGGGCATCGAGACGTTGCTGGGCGCGGCCCGCCAGTCGATGCGCTGACTGGACCGGCCGTTCGTAGAACCGTTTACCCATAGCCTTTTTTGGCCACTGTCATTGACTGAAAAGTCTTTTTACTTCCGCTTTGCCTCGGAAGCACCTAAATCGTCGATCACCGAAGGTGGGAAACAACGCGGGGACTTGATCGCCTATGTGTGGAATCGTTGGAATCGTCGGCCGCGCGCCGGTCGCACCGCTTATCGTGGATGCGCTCAAACGCCTTGAATATCGCGGATACGATTCGGCCGGCGTCGCCACGATCCAGGACGGCCACCTCGACCGACGCCGCGCCGAGGGCAAGCTGGTCAATCTCGAACAGCGCATCGCCGAAAGTCCGCTCGACGGCACGATCGGCATCGGCCATACGCGCTGGGCCACGCATGGCGTGCCCAACGAAACCAACGCCCACCCGCATTTTTCCAACGATGTCGCCATCGTCCATAACGGAATCATCGAGAATTTCGCCGAAATCCGGGCGGAATTGCAGGCCGACGGCTACAATTTTGCTTCGCAGACCGATACCGAGGTGGTCGCGCATCTGATCTCGCGTGAGATGGGCCGCGGGGCGGGTCCCGTCGACGCGGCCTTTGCCGCGTTGAAGCGCCTGGAAGGCGCCTTCGCGCTCGCCATCCTGTTTCGCGGCGACGAGGACCTGATCGTGGGTGCGCGCAGCGGTCCGCCGCTGGCGATAGGCCACGGCGACGGCGAGATGTATCTGGGCTCCGACGCGATCGCGCTCGCCCCCTTCACCAATATCGTGACCTATCTGGAAGATGGCGACTGGGTCGTGCTGCGCCGCGGCGGGATGGAAATCTACGACATGAACGGCCAGCGCATCGAGCGGGCGCAGCAGCAATCGATCGGCACGCGCTTCCTGGTCGACAAGGGCAATCACCGCCATTTCATGGAAAAGGAAATCCACGAGCAGCCCGAGGTGATCTCGCACACGCTGGCGCATTATGTCGATTTTTCCGACCATACGACGCGCGCCGATCCGCTGCCGTTCGATTTCGCCACGCTCGACCGGATCGCGATCTCGGCCTGTGGCACGGCCTATCTTGCCGGTCTGATCGGCAAATATTGGTTCGAGCGCCTGGCGCGCCTGCCGGTCGACATCGATATCGCCTCGGAATTCCGCTATCGGGAAATGCCGGTGGTGAAGAACAGCGCGGCGTTTTTCGTCTCCCAGTCGGGCGAGACCGCCGACACGCTGGCCTCGCTGCGCTATTGCCGCAAGGAAGGCATTCCCATCGGCGCGATCGTCAACGTGGCCGAATCGACCATGGCGCGCGAATCCGACTGTGTCTTTCCCACGCTCGCCGGCCCGGAAATCGGTGTCGCCTCGACCAAGGCCTTCACCTGCCAGCTCTCGGTGCTCGCCTCGCTCGCCCTGCGTGCGGCCAAGGAACGCGGCACGATTTCGGCGGATGAGGAAAAAGCACTGGTGCGCGCGCTGTCGGAAACGCCACGGATCGCCAGCCAGGTGCTGAAGCTCGACCGGCAGATCGAAAAGGTCGCGCGCGAGCTCTCGCACTACAAGCACGCGCTTTATCTCGGCCGCGACACCAACTATCCGCTCGCCATGGAAGGCGCGCTGAAGCTCAAGGAAATCTCCTATATCCACGCCGAAGGCTATGCGGCGGGCGAATTGAAGCACGGGCCGATCGCACTGATCGACGAGAACATGCCGGTGATCGTGATCGCGCCTCACGACCACATCTTCGAGAAGACCGTGTCCAACATGCAGGAGGTCGCCGCGCGTGGCGGCAAGATCATCCTGATCACCGATACCGAGGGGGCGGCCAGGGCCGGCATCGAGACGCTGGAAACGATCGTCATGCCCGACGTGCCGGAAATGATCGCGCCGATCGTCTACGCGCTGCCGATCCAGATGCTGGCCTATTTCACCGCCGTCTTCATGGGCACGGACGTCGATCAGCCGCGCAATCTGGCGAAATCGGTGACGGTGGAATAATCTACGCCGACGGCGTGCGGGCAAAAGCCGCTGCGCTCTGACGGTTCGCGCGGCCGCGCGGCCGCGATTTCATAATTTGGTCGTGTTGCCCTATGTATCGTGCATCGTTTGACCAAGAGCGTTCCTGGAGCCGATGTCCGACACAACCAAGCATCGCGGCATGACCCGCCTGCGCAACTATTTCCTGACCGGGTTCGTCGTGTGCGCGCCGCTGGCGATCACCGCCTATCTGTCGTGGTCGCTGATCGGCTGGGTCGATTCCTGGGTCAAGCCCTATATTCCCGGGCGCTACAATCCCGACAGCTATCTGCCGTTCGCCGTTCCCGGCTTCGGCCTGATCGTGGCCATCATCCTGATCACGCTGATCGGCTTCCTGACCGCGAATTTCATCGGCCGCACCATCGTGTCCTACGGCGAGTACCTTCTCGGGCGCATGCCGCTCGTGCGCTCGATCTATCGCGGCCTGAAGCAGATCTTCGAGACGGTGCTGTCGCATCAGTCGGACGTGTTCAAGAAGGTCGGCCTGATCGAATATCCGCGCCGCGGTGCCTGGGCGATCGTCTTCATCTCCAGCGAGCGCGAATCGGAGGTCAACCATCTGCTCGAGCCGCATGCCGGGCGCACCATCGCCGTGTTCCTGCCGTCGACGCCCAATCCGACGACCGGGTTTTTGATGTATGTCCCAAAGACCGAGCTGATCGAATTGTCGATGTCGGTCGAAGAGGCGGCGAAGCTGGTGATCTCGGCCGGGCTGGTCACGCCCGAATACCAGAAGATGACCCAGCAATTGGCCGATGACGCGCTCGCCGGCGAGCCGAAACGTCCGGCGGCCGAGTAGCGGCCTATCCGGCCCGCAGCAGCCGGATCGCGTCGTCGCGGCCGAACAGGTAAAGCAGCAGCCTGAGCGCCTCGCCGCGCGTCGATGTCAGCTGCGGGTCGCGTTCCAGAACCAGCCGCGCGTCGTTGCGCGCGGTTTCCAGGAGATCGGCATGCGCTTCCACGCGAGCGACCTGGAAACCGGGCGTGCCGGACTGGCGCGTGCCCAAAAGCTCGCCTTCGCCGCGTAGTTTCAGATCCTCCTCCGCGATCAGGAAGCCGTCCTCGCTGTCGCGCATGACCGACAGCCGCCGGCCGGCCGTTTCGCCGAGCGGGCCCTTGTAGAGCAGCACGCAGGTCGACGGCTTGTCGCCGCGCCCGACCCGGCCGCGCAACTGGTGAAGCTGGGCCAGCCCGAAACGCTCGGCGTGCTCGATCACCATGATGGTGGCGTCGGGGACGTCGACCCCGACCTCGATCACGGTGGTGGCGACCAGCAGGCGCGTCTCGCCGGCCTTGAAGGCGCGCATCGCCTCGTCTTTCTCGGCTCCTTTCATGCGGCCGTGGACGAGGCCGAGCGCGGCGCCGAAGCGCGGCTGCAAGGTGGCGAAGCGCTCTTGCGCGGACATTAAGTCAACGTCCTCGGATTCCTCGACCAGCGGACAGATCCAGTAGATTTTCTGGCCTTCGGCGAGTGCGTTATCCAGCCGGCCAAGCAGATCCTGCAGTCGTTCGCTCGGCAGCGTGACGGTGGTGATCGGCCGGCGCCCGGCCGGCTTTTCGGTCAGTCTCGACACGTCCATGTCGCCGAAGGCGGTCAACACCAGCGTGCGCGGGATCGGGGTTGCCGTCATCACCAGCATGTCGGGCGCCGCGCCCTTGGCCGTCAGCGCCAGCCGTTGATGCACGCCGAAGCGGTGCTGCTCGTCGATCACCGCCAGCACCAGTTCGCGGTAGCTGACCTCCTCCTGGAACAGCGCGTGGGTGCCGACCACCAGATCGACCGTACCGTCCGCGATCGCGTCGAGCACTCTCTGGCGTTCGCGGCCCTTGTCGCGTCCGGTCAGGATGGCGGCGCGCAGGCCGGCCTTTTCCGCGATCGGTGCGATGGTGGCGAAATGCTGCCGCGCCAGGATTTCAGTCGGCGCCATTAGTACCGACTGCCCGCCCGTCTCGGCCGCGCGTGCCATGGCAAGCAGCGCTACCACCGTTTTGCCGGCGCCGACATCGCCCTGCAGGAGTCTGAGCATGCGTTCGGGACGGGCAAGGTCGGCGGCGATCTCGGCGAACGCCTCGTCCTGCGAGCGCGTCAGGGCATAGGGCAGGGCGGCCAGCACCGCCGAGACCAGCCGGCCGTCGCCGGCGAGCGGGCGACCGGACAGGCGGCGGATTTTTGCCCGCACCAGCGCAAGCGAAAGCTGGTTGGCGAGAAATTCGTCATAGGCAAGTCGCCGCCGGGACGGATTGTCGAGCGCCACGTCGACCGGGTCGGCGGGGTGGTGCAGGCGCCGCAGCGCGGCGGCGAAGGCGGGAAAGCTCTGCCGGCGCATCAATTCCTGGTCGAGCCATTCCGGCAGATCGGGACATTTGTCCAGCGCCTGCTCGACAACGCGGCGCAGCAAGCGCGGCGACAGGCCGGCTGTCAGCGGATAGACCGGCTCGACCAGCGGCAGGCTGGCGGCCTCGGAGGCGGCCACGATATGGTCGGGATGGACCATTGACGGGCGGCCGTTGAACCATTCCATGCGGCCGCTGACGACGACCTGTTCGCCGACCGGCAGCATCTGTTCGAGCCAGTTCTGGCGTGCGTGGAAGAAGGTCAGCGCGATTTCGCCGGTCTCGTCGCTGGCAAAGACCCGGTAGGGCACGTTTTTGCGGCCGCGCGGGGCAGGCTGGTGGCGGTCGACGCGAAGGTCGAGGGTGACGATCGCTCCCTCGGGTGCGGCCGCGATGCCTGGCCGGTTGCGGCGGTCGATCAGCGTGTGCGGCAAAACGAAAATCAGGTCGCCGACCCGCAGCTCGCGCCCGGCGAGGTCGGCCGGCACGATCTTTTCCAAAAGGCCGGCGATTTTGGCCCCGACCCCGTCGAGCGTGGTGGCGGAGGCAAACAGGGGATCGAGCAGGGACGGTCGCATGCGGCAACAATATGGGGGCGCCGGCCGTGCGCAAGGCTGACACCGGCATTGTTCCACGATATATGCGCCCGCGAAGGGAATTGCAGGCGATGAGCGGATCGAAGAGAAGCACCGGACCACTCCACATCCGCCGGCGCAAGGCACGGTTTCGCGCCTGGCACCGCGGCATGCGCGAGATGGACCTTTTGCTGGGGACCTATGCCGATGCGCGGCTGGACGCGCTGCCGGCGGCGGATCTCGATCTGTTCGAGGATCTGCTCGAAGTGCCCGATGCGGAGCTGTTCAAATGGCTCACCGGCGAGGTGCCGGTTCCATCCGCCCACGACACCGACTTGTTTCGCAGGATCCAGGCGTTTTGCCGGGTCATGCCGTTTGGATAACACGGACACCATGACGTTGCTTCCCACATTCGGCCTGAAGCCGGACTATGCCGGCAAGGTGACCGTCGCCGGCGTCGCCGACGGTTTCGAGGCCTTCGTGCTTTCGCGCATCGTCTCGGAAGCGGCGTCCGACCGGCCGCTTCTGTTCATCGCCCGCGACGGCCAGCGCCTGCCCGCGATCCGCGACGCGCTCGCCTTCGCCGCGCCCGACCTGCCGGTGCTGGAGCTGCCGGCCTGGGACTGCCTGCCCTATGACCGGGTGTCGCCGGGCGCGGACGCGGCCGCGCGCCGTCTCGATGCGCTCGCGGCGATGATCGCGCTGAAGAAGGCGCCGCACCGGGCGGTGATCCTGGCCACCGTCAATGCGGTCCTGCAACGCATTCCGCCGGCCGAGATGCTGGAGGCGCAGCTGTTTTCGGCCAGGCCCGGCAATCAGGTCGACATGCAGGCGCTGATCGAACGGCTGCAGACCAGCGGCTTCGAGCGCGTCGGCACGGTGCGCGACGTGGCCGAATACGCGGTGCGCGGCGGCATCGTCGATCTCTACGCCCCCGGCGCGCCCGAGCCGCTCAGGCTCGATTTCTTCGGCGACACGCTGGAATCGGTTCGCGCTTTCGATCCCGCCACGCAACGCACAACCAGCCAGCGGGCCGAGATGGTCTTGCAGCCGGCGAGCGAGGTTACGCTGACGCCGGAGGCGATCAGCCGCTTTCGCCGCACCTATATCGAGGCTTTCGGCGCGCCTTCGCGCGACGACGCGCTTTATGCCGCAATCAGCGAAGGCAGGCGTTTCGCCGGCATGGAGCACTGGCTGGCCTATTTCTACGACCGGCTGGAAACGGTGTTCGATTACGTGCCCGCGGGGCCGGTGGTGTTCGACGCGCTCGCCCATGACGCGCTTGCCGAGCGCCGCGGCGTGATCGACGACCACTACGAGGCCCGTCGCAGCCAGTCCGCCGGCGGCGGGCTCGCCGATTCGACCCCTTACAAACCCGCGCCGCCGGATTTGCTCTATCTGACGGCCGAGGAGGTTGCGGCGGCGGGGGCCGAACGCCTGGTCTGCGACCTGACCCCGTTCGACACGCCCGAATCGGCCGGCCGCCGGATCGTCAACGCCCATTCCAAGGCCGGGCGGAGTTTTGCCGCCGAACGCGCCGATCCCTCGGCCAATGTGTTCGATCACGCGGTTCGCCATATAGCCGGTCTCAGGAGCGCCGGCCGGCGCGTGCTGGTCGCCGGCTGGACGGAAGGCTCGCTCGACCGGCTCGGTCAGATCCTGGCCGAGCACGGGCTCGGCGGTCTGACCCGGGTCAAGAACCTTGCCGAGGCCGACCGGCTGGCGGTCGGCGAGGCGGGAGCGGCGGTGCTGCCGATCGAGACCGGGTTCGAGGCTGAGGGGTTTGCGCTGGTCTGCGAACAGGACATTCTCGGCGATCGGCTGGTGCGTCGCTCGAAACGCAAGCGCAATGCCGATTTCATCACCGAATTGTCGGCGATCTCGTCGGGCGACATCGTCGTGCACGCCGATCACGGAATCGGCCGTTTTGTCGGTTTGAAGACGATCGAAGCGGCGGGGGCGCCGCACGACTGCCTGGAAATCCACTATGCCGGCGACGGCCGGCTGTTTCTGCCGGTCGAGAATATCGATCTCCTGTCGCGCTACGGCTCGGACGCGGCCGACACGCCGCTCGACCGTCTGGGCGGCGGCAACTGGCAGGCGCGCAAGGCCAAGCTGAAGAAGAAATTGCTGGAGATGGCCGGCCAGTTGATCCGGATCGCTGCCGAGCGCGAGATGCGCGGCGCGCCGGCGGTCCGCCCGCCCGACGGGCTTTACGGCGAGTTCGCCGCCCGTTTCCCCTACGAGGAGACCGAGGACCAGCAAAACGCCATCGACGCGGTGATGGACGACCTCGCCGCCGGACGGCCGATGGACCGGCTGGTGTGCGGCGATGTCGGTTTCGGCAAGACCGAGGTCGCGCTGCGCGCCGCGTTCCTGGCGGCCATGGAAGGGTTCCAGGTCGCCGTGGTGGTGCCGACCACGCTTTTGGCGCGCCAGCATTTCAAGACGTTTTCGGAACGTTTCAGCGGTCTGCCGATCCGGCTGCGCCAGGCCTCGCGCCTGGTCGGCGCCAAGGAGCTTGCCGAGACCAAGAAGGGGTTGGCAGACGGCACGGTCGACATCGTGGTGGGCACCCATGCGCTGCTCGGCGCGTCGGTGCATTTCAAGCATCTCGGCCTGTTGATCATCGACGAGGAACAGCATTTCGGCGTCAAGCACAAGGAGCGGCTCAAGGACCTGAAATCCGACGTGCATGTGCTGACCCTGTCGGCAACTCCGATCCCGCGCACGCTGCAGCTCGCGCTGACGGGGGTGCGCGAACTGTCGCTGATCGCCACGCCGCCGGTCGACCGGATGGCGGTGCGCACCTTCATCTCGCCCTTCGATCCGCTTGTGGTGCGCGAGACGCTGCTGCGCGAGCGCTATCGCGGCGGGCAGAGTTTTTATGTCGTGCCGCGGATCAGCGATCTCGCCGAAATCGCTGATTTCCTGCGCGAATCGGTGCCGGAACTGAAGGTGGCGACCGCGCATGGCCAATTGCCTCCCGGCCAGCTCGACGACATCATGAACGCGTTTTACGACGGCAAGTACGACGTGCTGTTGTCGACCACGATCGTGGAATCGGGCCTCGACATTCCGACCGCCAACACGCTGATTGTGCACCGGGCCGACATGTTCGGACTGGCCCAGCTCTACCAGCTGCGCGGCCGGGTCGGCCGCTCCAAGGTACGCGCCTACGCGCTGCTGACCCTGCCGGCCAACCGCACGCTGACGGCCAATGCCGACCGGCGGCTGAAAGTGCTGCAGTCGCTCGACACGCTGGGCGCGGGGTTCCAGCTCGCCAGCCACGATCTCGACATTCGCGGCGCCGGCAATCTTTTGGGCGAGGAGCAGTCGGGCCACATCAAGGAGGTCGGCTTCGAGCTCTATCAGCAGATGCTGGAGGAGGCGGTGGCCGAACTGCGCGGCGCTGGCGAGACGGTCGACACCGGCTGGTCGCCGCAGATCACGGTCGGCACCGCGGTGATGATCCCCGAAGACTACGTGCCCGATCTGCAGCTTCGTCTGGCGCTCTACCGGCGGCTGGCCGAACTGGAAACGACCGAGGAGATCGACGCGTTCGGGGCCGAGCTGATCGACCGGTTCGGGCCGCTGCCGGTCGAGGTGCAGCATTTGTTGAAGATCGTCTACATCAAGGCGCTGTGCCGGCGTGCCAACGTGGCCAAGCTCGATGCCGGGCCGAAGGGCGTGGTCGTGCAGTTCCGCGACAACGAATTCGCCGATCCGGCCGGGCTGGTGCGGTTCATCGCCGAGCAGGGATCGCTGGCCAAGATCCGCTCCGACCATTCCGTGGTTTTGTCGCGCGACTGGCCGACGGCCGAAAAGCGGCTGGCGGGTGCGGCCGTGGTGATGACGCAGTTGTCGCGGCTGGCCGACAAGGCGGCCGCCTGAGCGCCGAACCGGACGCGGGTGTGCTTATGACGCGGTTTCCAGCTCGCCGCGCGCCTTCATCGCCGCCACCTGGCGGATCGCGTCGGCCAGCGTGGCCGGATCCTGCGCGCCCATGACGGCGTATTTATTCTCGATCAGGAAGCAGGGCACGCCGCGAATCCCCATGTTCTGGGCGGTGTCGATCTCGCTGCGCACCGCGTCGCGGTCGGCGTCGGTGGCAAGCAGGGTCTCGGCAAGCGCGGCGTCCATGCCGGCCTCGGTTGCCGCCTCGATCAGAACCGTGCGCTCGCCGATATCCTTGCCGTCCTCGAAATAGGCTTTGAACAGCAGGCCGACCAGCCGGGTCTGGGCCTCGGCGCCGACCGTCTGGGCCCAACGAATCAGTCTGTGGGCGTCGAGCGTGTTGGGAGAGACGGCGATCGCGCCGAGGTCGAAGGCGATGCCTTCGTCGGCGCCGGCGGCCTTGACCGCGTCATGGGCCTCGGCCAGCTTTTCGCGGCTGCCGAACTTGGCCAGCATATAGGCCTTGCGGTCGTGGCCTTCGGCGGGAATGGTCGGGTCGAGCTGATAGGGACGCCAGCGCAGTTCGACCTCAATGTCGCCGACCGCTTGCAAAGCCCGCTCGAGCCGTTTCTTTCCGATATAGCACCAGGGGCACACGACGTCGGAGACGACGTCGACCTGGACCGTTTGGGGTTCGCTCATGACGGTCTCCTGTTTGCCCTTATTTTGGGGCGCTCCACCAGCTTTGCAACTGGTAGCCATAGAGCGGTGCGGTGTCGGGATGGCGGATCCGTTTCCAACGCGCCACCCATTTGTCGTTCCGATGGTAGAGCGGCACGACGTAAAACCCGCTCAAAAGCACCCGGTCATAGGCGCGGACGGCGTCGATGAAGGCGTCGCGCTCGCGCGCGTTGAGCAGGGCGTCGATCATGGCGTCGATGGCGGGATCGGCGGCGCCGGCGAAATTCCATGACCCCTGCGCGTCGCGCGAGGCCGAGCCCCAGCGGCCGATCTGCTCGACGCCGGGCGACAGCGAGGAGGGGTAGCGGTGCAGGATGACGTCATAGTCATGGGTCAAGAGCCGCTGCTGGTATTGCGCGGCGTCGACGGAGCGCAGCTCCGCTTTGATGCCCAGCCGGGCGAGCGTGCGCTGCCAGGCAAGCGCCAGTTCCTGGCCGCCCTTGGCCTTGAGCATGATCTCGAAGGTGACCGGCGCCCCGTCGGGGGTCACCAGCGTGCCGTCGCGCATTGCGTAGCCGGCCGCCTTGAGCGCGTCGAAGCCGCGGCGCAGGAAGGCGCGGTCGCGCCCGCTTCCGTCCGATACCGGCGGCGCCCAGCTGCCCGCCATGATCTCGGGGCGAACGGCGTCGGGGAAGGGGGCGAGCAGCGCCTTTTCGGCATCGGTAGCGGGGGTGCCGCTGGACGACAGTTCGGAGCCGTCGAAATAGCTTTTGGTGCGTTTGTAGGCGCCGGAAAACAGATTGCGGTTGGCCCATTCGAAATCGAACAGTCCGGCCAGCGCCGCCCTCAGCTTTTGATCGGCGAAGACATCGCGGCGCGTGTTCATGACGAACCCGTACATGCCCGACGGCAGGCCGCTGTCGAAACTGTCCTTGACGATGTCGCCTTCCGTCACGGCGGGAAAGTCGTACTCGCCGGTCCAGCGGTTGGAGTTGTTTTCGACGTGGACGTCGATCAGCCCCTTCTTGAAGGCCTCGAACAGAGCGTTGTCGTCGCGGAAATAATTGATGCGGATCTGGTCGTAATTGTCGAAGCCGCGCTTGGAGGGAATGTCCCTGGCCCAGTAGTCGGGGTTGCGGTCGAGCACCAGCAATTCGCCCGGTCTGACCGTTCCCATCGTGTAGGGGCCTGAGCCGATCATCGGTTTCAGTGTCGATTTGTCGAAAGTGTCAGCGTCGGTGGCGTGTTCGGGCAGGACCGGCATCAGGCCGATGATCAGCGGCAGCTCGCGGTCGCCTTCGCCGAAGACGAAACGCACTGTGCGCTCGTCGCGCTTTTCCATTGTCGCGATCTTGTCGACGGTGCGCTTATAGCGCGGAAAACCCTTGTCGCGCAGCAGCTTGAAGGTGAAGATGACGTCGTCGGCCGTTACCGGCTCGCCGTCTGAAAACCGCGCCCGCGCGTCGAGCCTGAATTCCACGAAGGTGCGCTCGGCGTCGGTCTCGACCGATTCGGCGATCAGCGGGTAAAGCGTGAACGGTTCGTCGTAGGAGCGCTGCATCAGGCTTTCGAAGACGTTGTAGCCGAATTCCAGGTCGAGCGTGCCGCGTGCCGCCGAGCCCTGGATGATGAATGGGTTGAGGCTGTCGAACGAGCCCTGCACCGCATAGTTGACCGTGCCGCCCTTGGGCGCGTCCGGATCGACGTAGGAAAAATGCTGGAAATCGGCCGGCAGGGCGGGATCGCCGTGCATGGCGATGGCATGGCGCGGTTCTGCGACGGCGGGCAGAACGGCGGCGGCGAGGCCGGCGGCGAGGCCGATCGACAGATGGAAGAGACGTTTCATGGCGTTCCGGCGTGATGACAAGGGATCGATTCGCGTCGACCCTAGCATGTCCGCCTTCCATGTCCGTATCGCGGCAAATCACCACGAAAAGGGTGCGAATGACTGGATTCGCGGACGGCGGCGGTGTAACACGGCGCAGAAACGCGCAATGGCCGTCCGGGGCGCAAAGCCATCCTGTCGCCGCATTTGGCGAACAGGTAGCGCGGGACGAGCCGGAACCGGAACACTCGAAAGGATCACGACAGAATGAAGATGAACCGCACCAGCGCGAGACGCACGGCAGTGCTGGCGGTCGCGGCGGCGGGTTTCCTCGCTGCCAACGCCATCCCGGCCTTCGCCCAGCAGGCGCAGCAGCAGCCGCAGATTCCGCGCGGCTGGTTCAAGGCCTGCTCCAAGCAGGAAGACGTCGATATCTGCAATGTGCAGAACATCGTTCTGGCCGATTCCGGCCAGCTCATCACCGGTGTCAGCCTGATCGAGATCAAGGGCAAGGTGAACCGCAACGTATTTCAGGTGACGGTGCCGACCGGCCGCCTGATGGCGCCGGGCGTGGGCCTTCAGGTCGACGGCGGCAAGGCGCAGAAGGTCAACTACGCGGTCTGCTTGCCGGATCGCTGCGTGGCCGAGGTGCCGCTGACCGACTCGATCGTCGCTTCCTTCAAGAAAGGCGGCGAACTCACGCTGACTTCGGTGAATTTCCAGAACAAGCCGAACCCGATCAAGGTATCGCTGCAGGGCTTCACCGACGCTTTCGACGGGCCGCCGCTGCAGCAGTCCGATATCGAAGAGCGGCAGAAGAAGCTGCAGGACTTCGTGTCCAAGAACAACGAGGATTTCGCCAAGAAGCTCAAGGAAGAGCAGGAAAAGGCGAAGGCCAGCGAATAGGCCGGCTTAGCGAACAGGCCGCTTTGACGGCGGCGACGGAAAAAGCGGGGCCTGACCCCGCTTTTTTCATGCCCGCCTTTTTCATGCTTGTTCGGGAGTGTTTTGTTGGATGTCGGCCGATCTGCGGCCGTCCGGCTCAGTGCAGCGCGGCCGCTTTCGGCTCGTAGCGCCCGTCCGGGGTCTTGTCGAACAGTTCACCGATCTGGGGATGGCGTACAGGCTCGCCCGACGTGTCGGGCACCAGGTTTTGCTCCGATACGTAGGCGATGTATTCGGTTTCTTCGTTTTCGGCCAGCAGATGGTAGAAGGGCTGGTCTTTCGACGGCCGGATATCCTCCGGGATCGCCTGGTACCACTCCTCGGTGTTGTCGAATTCGGGATCGACGTCGAAGATCACGCCCCGGAACGGAAAAATCCGGTGGCTGACCACCTGGCCGATCTGAAATTTCGCTTTTTTTACGTCAGTCATCAAAAATACCGCCCTGGCCCTTATTTGGCGCAGCAACGGCGTCAGTTCAATAGCGCGGCGGGTTGACGCGGCGGTGAGGAGCCATTAGCGGCCAAGGCTTGTGACCGGACCGCGCGCTGATGGCAGACATACTCGGCCTCGTTCTTCCCTTCTTCGGCCTGATCTTCCTCGGCTATTTCGTCGCCCGCGTCGTAAGCCAGCCACTCGACGCGCTCGGCTGGATGAACATTTTCATCATCTATGTCGCGCTGCCGGCTCTGTTCTTCCAGCTTTTGAGCCGCACGCCGATCGAAAAACTCACCGAGTGGAGCTTCATCTTCGCGGCGGTGTTTTCCACCTATGTCGTGTTCGCGCTGATGTTCGTGGTGTCGGTGATCGTGTCGCGCGGCGAGATCGCGGCAAGCACGGTCAAGGGCCTGGCCGCCGCCTACGGCAATATCGGCTATATGGGGCCGGGCATCGCGCTGCTGGCCTTCGGCGAGCAGGCGGCTGTTCCCGTGGCGCTGATCTTCTGTTTCGAAAACATCATGCATTTCGCCATCACGCCGATGATGATGGCGCTTGCCGGCGACGATCGTCGCCGTCCCGGCGCGGTGGCGCTCGATGTCGTGCGCCGGATCGCGCTGCATCCCTTCATCATCGCCACGGCGGTCGGGGTGGCGGCGGCGGCACTCTCCTTCGCGCCGCCGGCGCCGGTGGCGCGGTTGCTGGAGATGCTGGCGCGCGCGGCCGCGCCTTGCGCGCTGTTTGCCATGGGCGTCACGCTCGCCCTGCGACCGCTGAAACGGGTGCCGCGCGAGCTCGCGCCGATCGCCGTCCTGAAACTCGTCCTGCACCCGCTGGTGTGCTACCTGGTCTTGAGCGCCGTCGGCGATTTCGACCCGGTCTGGGTGTGGACGGCGGTGCTGCTTGCCGGCCTGCCGACGGCCACCAACGTGTTCGTCATCGCCCAGCAATACGGTGTCTGGGTCGAGCGGGCCTCGGCCAGCGTCTTGATCACCACCATCCTGTCCGTCGCCACCGTGACCGGGCTTCTTTACCTGGTCAAATCCGGCCTGCTGCCGCCGGACCTGTTTCCGGGCGGCTGAAAGAGCCGCGAAAAGCCGCTGCCCGGCTCCATGCCCTCGCGCATGAAGAAGGCGCGCAGCGGCGCGATCGCCGACAGCAGGCCAAGGCCGGCCGTGCGTGCGATCTGGGCGGGCAGGAACGCCGACAGCAACGAGGCGTTGAGCGCGTTGACCGCCGCCGTGCGCGCGGCGATGTCGGGCCGGCGCCGGACCGAATAGCGCGCCAGCGCCTGGCGGGAACCGGGATCGCCGGCGTGCGCGCCGGCCACCGCGATCAGGTCGCGCACGTCGCGAATGCCCAGATTGAGCCCCTGGGCGCCGATCGGCGGAAACACATGTGCGGCTTCGCCCACCAGCGCGATGCGGTTGTCGGCGAAGCGCGCGGGCAGGGCGGCCGAGAGCGGGTAGACCTGGCGGCCCGGCTCGACGGTGACGCGGCCGAGCATCGACTGCATCTTGTCCTCGATCAGGGCGGCAATCTCGGCGTCGGGAAGCGCCGAGAGCCGCTCAGCTTCTTGCGGGCGTACCACCCATACCAGGCTCGAGCGGCGGCCGGGCAGGGGAACCTGGGTGAAGGGCCCGGTTTCGGTGTGGAACTCGGTCGACGTGAACGCATGGTCGCGGCCGTGGGCAAAATTCAGCACCAGCGCGGCCTGTTGATAGCGATGCCGCAGAGCGCGGATACCGGCCGCCTGGCGCGCCGCGGAATTGCGGCCGTCGGCGGCGACGGCAAGCCGGGCTTCGAGGCTGGCGCCATTGTCGAGCAGGGCGGTGATGGTGTCCGGCCCGGGGCGCCACGTGTCGACCAGCGCGTCGATCCAATCAATGCCGTCCTCGGCCGCGACCGCCGCCGTCAATTCGCGGTTGAGCACGGTGTTGGGGATGTTGTAGCCGAACGCCTCCTCGCCGATCTCGGAGGCGCGGAAGGTGACGGGACGACCTCGCACCAGGCGCCCGGTGGCGTCGACAATGCGCATCGTCTTCAGCGGCGCCGCGTCCTCGCGCAGCCGCTCGCCGGCGCCCAGCCCGCCGAGAAAGTCCAGCGACGGGACCATCAGCGCGGTCGTGCGCCGGTCGTCCTCGCGCGCAGGCGGTCCCACGAGCTGCACGCCGAAGCCGGCCCGCGCCAGCGCCAGCGCGGCGATCAGCCCGACCGGACCGGTGCCGGCGACGAGGATCGGTGTCGAGCTTTGCCTGTCCATGGCCGGGACTCCTTGGTTTCCGCCGCGTCGGCGCCGCGGCGACGGCATGCGTCTGGTGCGACGTCGACCCATCCTATATGGCAGAGCCGCGCCTGCGATCAATCGGACCGAATGCCCCAGGGAGCGCTGTTTTGCCGGACCGCACCGACGATTTCTCCCATCTCGACGGCGCCGGCCGCGCCGTCGCGGCGCTGGCCGGCCGGCCGAGGGCTGCCGTCTATGCCGCGCTGGTGCTGCTGATCGCCACCTCCTGGGCCGTGCTCGGCATGATGGCGATCGAACTGGCGCGGGTCTCCGCGCCGGATGCGGTCGGTCCGGGGGCGGCTTTGCTGGGCTGGCTGCCGCGCGTCGAGTGGCCAGCCGGTCTTGCCTGGTTCGTGCAATTATGCGCCCAGCCAGTGGAGGCGGGCGCCGGGCGGGCGGGACGGTTTTTCGCGCTGGCGGCGATGTGGTTTTTGATGTCGCTCGCGATGATGCTGCCGTCGGCCGCGCCGATGATGCGCACCTATTGCGAGATCGCCGACACGGCACGCGCGGGGGCGAAGCCGGTGGTCCATCCCATCGTGTTGCTTGCCGGCTATCTCGCCGTTTGGCTGGTGGCCTGCCTGGCGTTCGCGGGCTTGACCGCAATCGTGTCGTTCCTGTCGCCGCAGGCCGGGCTCGCGCCCGCGCGCGGTGCCGCCGGGGCCGGCGCGCTGGCGATCGCGGGATTTTACCAGTTCTCCGGCCTCAAGGATGCCTGTCTCACCCGTTGCCGCGACCCCTTCTCCACGCTGTTTGCGCGTTGGAGCGACCGGCCGGCAGCGGTCTTTCGCCTTGGGCTCGCCCAGGGCGTGTGGTGCCTCGGCTGCTGCTGGGCGCTGATGCTGGTGATGTTTGCCGTCGGCATCATGAACCCGTTCTGGATGGCGTTGCTGGCGGTTTTCGCGCTTGTTGAAAAACAGGCGACAGGCCGGAAATTCCAGCATGTTTCGGGTGCGATACTGCTTGTCTGGGCGGGAGCCCTGCTTGTAGTGTCGATGGAAAGCGGAGCATGACGGCAAGGCCGATGGCGGATCGAAGCTGGACCTTGAAAGGCGAACTGGTGCTGTCGTGCAACTGCACGGTGTTTTGTCCGTGCGTGCTGTCGCTCGGCTATCATCCGCCGACGGAAGGCTATTGCCAGACCTGGGCCGGTTTCCGAATCGACGCCGGCCATTTCGGCGATGTCGACCTGTCGGGTCTCAATCTCGGCCTGGTGATGGAGATTCCCGGCTATATGAGCCGCGGCAACTGGACGGCGGGGCTGTTCGTCGACGAGCGCGCCTCGATCTACGCGCAAAAGGCGTTCGGCAAGATCTTTTCCGGCAAAGCCGGCGGCACGACGGCGCTGCTGTCGATCCTGGTCGGCAATTTCCTCGGTATTGAGCGCGCGCCGATCAGCTACGCCATCGAGAACAAGACGCGCCTCTTCCAGATTCCCGACATTATCGACGGGGCGGTCACGCCGATCCGCGGCAAGGATCGCGACACCGACACCGTCATCTCCAATTCCGAATATTGGATCGCGCCCGAGATCACCGTCGCCCGCTCGGACAAGAGCCGTATGCGCGCCTTTGGCCGCAACTGGAATTTCGCCGGCCGCTCGGCCGAAGTGTGCAAGCTCGATTGGCGCGGCCCGTGAAGAAAAAGAAGATTACCTGGCCGCAAGCGCGTGCCTTTTCCGTCCACCTGTTGACGGCGTCGGGCTCGTTCTTGGCCTTCTTGTCGCTGGTGGCGGCCAGCGAGCAGCGCTGGACGGCCATGTTCTGGTGGCTCGGCCTGGCGCTTTTGGTCGACGGCATTGACGGGCCGATCGCCCGCAAGCTTCAGGTCAAGGAGATCTTGCCGACCTGGTCCGGCGACATGCTCGACAACATCATCGACTATGTCACCTACGTGCTGATCCCGGCCTTTGCGCTTTACCAGCGCGGTTTCATGGGCGAGGGCCTGTCCTTCCTGTCGGCGGCAATCATCGTGGTTTCGAGCGCGATTTATTACGCCGATACCGGCATCAAGACCAAGGAGAACTTTTTCAAGGGATTTCCGGTGGTCTGGAACATGATCGTGTTCACCCTGTTCGTGACCGAGCCGGGCGAATGGGTTTCCTTCGCGGTCGTGGTGATTTCCGGCGTCCTGACCTTCGTGCCGATGAATTTCCTTCACCCCGTGCGGGTGAAGCGGCTGCGGCAGATCAATCTGCCGGTGTTCCTGGCCTGGTGTTTTTTCGGCGCGGTGGCGCTTCTGCAGGCCATGCAGGCCCAGTTCTGGGTCCAGGCCGGCATCGCGGCCACCGGCATCTATCTGTTCTTCGTCGGCGGCGTCATGCAGCTTTTTCCAAAACTCGGCGCAAGGGAAATCGAAAATGCCTAAAGCGATCGTGGTCCACGCCCATGGCGGGCCGGAGGTCTTGTCCTACGAGGATGTTGCCGCGGCCGAACCCGGCAAGGGCGAGGTGCGGGTGCGCAACCATGCCGTGGGCCTGAACTTCATCGACGTTTATTTTCGCACCGGGCTTTATCCCGCACCGAACGGTCTGCCGTTCACGCCGGGCAACGAGGGGGCGGGCGAAGTCGTCGCCGTCGGCGCGGGTGTGGAGGATTTGCGGCCGGGCGACCGGGTTGCCTATGCCGGTACGCTGGGCGCCTATGCCGAGGAGCGCCTGATCGCGGCCGACCGGCTGGTCAGGACGCCGGAGGCGATCTCCGACGAGCAGGCGGCTGCGATGATGCTGAAGGGCATGACGGCGGAATATCTGTTGTGCCGGACCTTCAAGGTGAAGCCGGGCGACACCATTCTTTATCACGCCGCGGCAGGCGGCGTCGGCCTGATCGTCGGCCAGTGGGCCAAGCATCTGGGCGCGACGGTGATCGGCACGGCGAGCACGCCGGAAAAGATCGCGCTGGCGCGCGCGCACGGCTACGACCACGTCATCGACTATACCAGGGAGGATTTCGTCGAGCGGGTGAAGGAAATCACCGGCGGGCGCATGTGCGACGTGGTCTATGATTCGGTGGGCAAGGACACGTTTCCCGCCTCGCTCGATTGCCTGCGGCCGATGGGCATGTTCGTCAGTTTCGGCCAGTCGTCGGGCCCGATTCCCCCGTTTAACCTCGCGATACTTTCACAAAAGGGATCATTGTTTGCGACCCGGCCGACCTTGTTCACCTACGTCGCCGAGCGCGCGAACCTTGAATCGGCGGCAGCCAACCTGTTTTCGATCGTGGCCAGCGGTGCGGTAAAAATCGAGATCAATCAACGCTATGCCCTGGAAGACGCGGCCAAGGCGCATGCCGACCTTGAAGGTCGCAAGACGACGGGCACAAGTATTCTGCTGCCGTGATTTTGGATTGCGCTTGAATTGTTGAAGCACTTTCAAGGCGCAAAACACTTTGCGTGAGGCGAAAGGCGCGCCTACGATCGAAGCCGGGAACAAAAGAACACATTAAGGGGAATTCTTGTGACGGGTGATCACGCTCGGCTGGGCGAAGCCCTTCTCGACGTCCGCGGTCTCACCAAGATATTCGGGACCCTGCGCGCTTGCGACGGCGTCGACCTGACGATCTCGAAAGGTGAAATCCACGCGCTTCTCGGCGAAAACGGTGCCGGCAAATCGACGCTGGTGAAAATGCTGTTCGGCTCGCTGGAACCGAATGCGGGCGAGATCCTGTGGCGGGGAAAGCCGGTGCGCATCACCAGCCCGAACGCCGCGCGCCAACTCGGCATCGGCATGGTCTTCCAGCATTTTTCGCTGTTCGAGGCGCTGACGGCGGCCGAAAACATCGCTCTGTCGCTGGCCTCCGACACGCCGATTTCCACCATCGCGGCCAAGGCCCAGGCGCTGTCGCACAGCTATGGTCTGCCGCTCGATCCCTATGCGCTGGTGGGCGATCTGTCTGTGGGCGAGCGCCAGCGCATCGAAATCATTCGCTGCCTGCTGCAAACGCCGGACCTGATCATCCTCGACGAGCCGACCTCGGTGCTGACGCCGCAGGAGGCCGACCGGCTGTTCGAGACCCTGGAGCGGCTGCGCGGCGAGGGCAAGTCGATCCTCTATATCTCCCACCGTCTGGAGGAAGTGAAACGCATGTGCGACCGCGCCACCGTGCTGCGGCACGGCAAGGTGGTCGGCCATTGCGATCCGCAACAGGAGACGGCCGCCTCGCTGGCGCGGATGATGGTGGGCTCGGAGGTTCACGAGATCGTCCGCGAGCCGGCCAAGGGCGCCGAAGCGGCCGCCGTCCTGCTTGAGGTCGACCATCTCGACCGGGCGCCGGCGACACCGTTTTCGATCCCGTTGCGCGACGTCTCTTTGTCGGTGCGGGCGGGCGAGGTGATCGGCATCGCCGGCGTGGCCGGCAACGGCCAGGGCGAGTTCTTCGAGGCGATCTCCGGCGAGGCGACCCAGGCGCGCGCCGACACGGTGCGCATCCGCGGCGAAAATGTCGGCCTGATGGGCATCTCCGGGCGCAGGCTGACGGGGGCCGCTTTCGTGCCCGAGGAGCGACTCGGCCACGGCGCGGCGCCGGCGATGACCTTGTCGGAAAACCTGCTTCTGTCCCGGCACGCCACCGACGACAAAGCCTTTCTGGGCAGCGCCGGCACGGTGCTGACCGGTGCGCTGGCGACGGCGGCGCGGCGCATCAACGAGATGATGGACGTGCGCAAGAGCGCCGAGGACCCGGCCGCTTCGGCGCTGTCGGGCGGCAACCTGCAAAAATTCATCATCGGGCGCGAGCTCGACCGCAAGCCGGCGGTGATGATCGTCAACCAGCCGACCTGGGGTGTGGATGCGGGGGCGGCGGCGCATATCCGCCAGGCCTTGATCGAATTGGCGCGGGCCGGTTCGGCGGTGCTGGTCATCAGCCAGGATCTCGATGAGCTGTTCGAGATTTCCGATGCGATCGCGGTCATGCATAACGGCGAATTGTCCAAGCCGATCCCGATCGCGGACGCGACGTTCGAAAAGATCGGCCTTTTGATGGGTGGCGCGGAGCCCGGTCACGTGCCGCACGAGCAGCGGATGGAGGTGGCGTGATGCGGGTCGAACTCGTCAAGCGACCACAGCAATCGGTGCTGTTTTCGGCGCTGTCGCCGTTCATCGCCTTCGCCTTGATGGTGATCGCAGGCGCGATCATCTTCCTGGCGCTCGGCAAGAACCCGGTCACCGGGCTTTATGCCTATTTCGTCCAGCCGCTCACCGAGATCTGGTCGCTGCATGAACTGGCCATCAAGGCGGCGCCGCTGATCCTGATCGCGGTCGGGCTGTGCGTGTGCTTTTTGTCCAACAACTGGAACATCGGCGCGGAAGGCCAGTTCACCATCGGCGCGATCACCGGCGCGGCGCTGCCGCTCTATTTTCCCGACATGCACAACGTGGCCGTGCTGCCGCTGATGCTGGCGTTCGGCGCCGCCGGCGGCGCGCTCTACGCCGCGATCCCGGCCCTGTTGAAGGCGCGTTTCAACACCAACGAGATACTGACCTCGCTGATGCTGGTCTATGTCGCCCAGCTCGTCCTGGACTGGCTGGTCAGGGGTCCCTGGCGCGATCCGGCCGCGATGAGCTTTCCCCAGGCGCCGGCCTTCCATTCCTGGGCGGTGCTGCCCGAATTGCTGCCGGCCTCGGGCCGCGCCAATTGGGGGATCGTGTTCGCGCTCGTTGCCGCGTTCGCGGTCTGGTTCATGCTGGCGCGCACACTGAAGGGGTTCGAGGTCAAGGTCGTCGGCCAGAGCCCGCGCGCCGGTGCCTTCGGCGGGTTTTCGACCGCCCGCACCATTGTCTTCGCCTTTCTGGTGTCGGGCGCGCTCGCCGGTCTCGCCGGCATCACCGAGGTCTCCGGGGCGATCGGCCGTCTGCAGCCGCAAATATCGCCCGGCTACGGTTTTGCCGCGATCATCGTCGCCTTTCTGGGACGGTTGAACCCGCTTGGCATCGTCGCGGCCGGGTTCGTGCTGGCCTTGTCTTATCTCGGCGGCGAGGCGGCGCAGATCGAAATCGGCGTGACCGACAAGACGGTGCGCGCCTTCCAGGGCATGTTGTTGTTCTTCGTGCTCGCCTGCGACACGCTGATCCACTATCGGGTCCGCCTCGTTCGCCCCGCGCCGGCGACGGCCGCAAAACCGCTCGCTACGGAGGCCGCTCATGGGCATCACTGAAGCCATCTTGCTGACGATCGCCACGGCGGCCACGCCGCTGCTATTGGCGGCGATCGGTGAACTCGTCGTGGAGCGCTCTGGCGTCCTCAACCTGGGGGTGGAGGGCATGATGCTGATGGGGGCGGTCGCCGGCTTCGGCATGGCGCTCACCACCGGCCAGCCTTGGCTGGGCATCCTGGCCGGGGCGCTCGCCGGCACGCTGTTTTCGCTGCTGTTCGGCTTTCTGGCGCTCACCCTGGTCACCAACCAGGTGGCGACCGGGCTGGCCCTGACCCTGCTGGGCATCGGCCTGTCGGGCATGATCGGCGAGGCCTTTGTCGGCCAGCCGGGCGTGAAGCTCGGCGCGCTCGACATTCCGGTTCTGTCGGATCTGCCGCTGGTCGGCCGGCTCCTGTTCGGCCAGGATCCGATGTTCTACATCTCGCTGCTTCTGACCGGCGGGGTGATGTGGTTCCTGTTCCACACCCGCGCCGGACTGACCCTGCGCTCGGTCGGCGACAGCCATTCCTCCGCGCACGCGCTCGGCATCAAGGTGGTGGCGATCCGCTATCTGGCGGTCATGTTCGGCGGCGCCTGCGCGGGGCTCGCCGGGGCGCAGCTTTCGCTGGTCTATACAACGCAATGGATCGAGAACATGACCGCCGGACGTGGCTGGATCGCACTGGCGCTGGTGGTGTTCGCCTCCTGGCGACCGTGGCGGGTGCTTGCCGGCGCCTATCTGTTCGGCGCCATAACCATCGCCCAGCTCCATATTCAGGCGACCAATCTGAGCGACCTGGCCTCCTGGCCGGCCCCGCTCTACTGGCTGGCCGAACTGGTCAAGTCGATCCCGTCGCAGTTTTTGTCCGCGTTGCCCTATCTGGCCACGGTGGTCGTACTCGTCCTAATCTCGCGCAACAGGCGATTGACGATGATGAACACACCGGCTTCATTGGGCAGACCCTTCGTGCCGGACCGCTGACACCCGAAAACGGCAACTAGGCGGAAACGTCCTCCAGAGGACTCAACAGAGAGGTATCCAGTGATGAGAAGAGTACTGCTTGCACTGACGGCTTCGGCGGCGATGCTCGTCGCCACCGGCGCCATGGCCCAGGACAAGACCAAGGCCTGTTTCATCTATGTCGGTCCGATCGGCGATTTCGGTTGGTCGTATCAGCATCATCAGGGCGTGCTCGAGATGCAAGAGAATCTCGGCGGCGAGGACAAGGTCGAGATCGCCTATCTGGAAAGCGTGCCGGAGGGCGCCGATGCCGAACGCGCCATCGAGCGTTTCGCGCGGTCCGGCTGCGACATCGTCTTCACCACCTCGTTCGGCTACATGGACGCCACCAACAAGGTGGCGGCCAAGTTTCCGGACGTGAAGTTCGAGCACGCCACGGGCTTCAAGCGCGAGCATCCCAATGTCGCGACCTACAATTCCAAGTTCCACGAGGGTCGCTACGTCCAGGGCGTGATCGCCGCCAGCCTGTCCAAGGAAGGTGTGGCCGGTTACATCGCCTCCTTCCCGATCCCGGAAGTGGTGATGGGCATCAACGCCTTCGTGCTCGGCGCGCAGTCGGTCAATCCCGACTTCAAGGTCAAGGTGGTGTGGGCCAATACCTGGTTCGATCCGGGCAAGGAGGCCGACGCGGCCAAGGTACTGATCGACCAGGGTGTCGACATCATCACCCAGCACACCGATTCCACCGCGCCGATGCAGGTCGCCGCAGAGCGCGGCATCAAGGCCTTCGGTCAGGCGTCGGACATGATCAAGTTCGGCCCCGAGACGCAGCTGACCTCGATCATCGACGACTGGGCGCCCTATTACATCGAGCGCGTCAAGGCGGTGATGGACGGCACCTGGGAGCAGCACGACGTCTGGCACGGCATGGCCGAGGGCCATGTCGTCATGGCTCCCTACGCCAACATGCCCGATGAGGTGAAAAAGGCGGCCGAGGAGACCGAGGCCAAGATCAAATCCGGCGAATTCGACCCGTTCACCGGGCCGATCATGAAGCAGGACGGCAGCGAATGGCTGAAGGAGGGCGAAGTTGCCGAGGAAGGCGTGCTTCTGGGCATGAATTTCTACGTCAAGGGCGTTGACGACAAGCTGCCGCAGTAAGATCGGCCTTGCCGACGCATTCGAAAGGGGCGCCCGCAGGGTGCCCCTTTTTCGTTCGACCGACATATGGCTCGTGACACGCGGCTGTCGGGAACGCCGTGACAGGCGGGCGGCCCGGTGCAATGCAAGGGCGCCCCCCGTGTTCGGGGCGGGGCTGGATTTGCCGCCTGCGCTGACGTACCAATTTTGCATGAGGCTGGTGGCGACCTGGATCCTGGCGTTGATGTTCGCGGTGGCGACCGTGCCGCCGCATGGCCCGGTTTCGGCGGCCGGCATCGGCGATGACGGCGTCGCGGCCGAGACCGCGGGGCTGGACTGTTGTGACGCCGCAAGCGGCGATACGATCGATGCCGCCAGTCATTGCGCACTCGACTGCAAGGGGCTTTTCGAAGCCACCGGCGCGGTGGCGCCGGTGCGGGGGGACAGATTTCTGCCTGGGCGCGGCGCTGACGTGCCTCGCCAACTGGCACGGCGGCGCGATCGACCTCCGATCTGAATGGACCGCAACGACGTCCGAGCGGCGTCAGGTTCATCATCGATCGAGGTTGTTTCATGTTTTCAAGACGCAGTTTCCTGTTCGGCGCGTGCGCCGGCCTGTTCGTTCCGGTTTCGTCCGCTTGGGGGCATCCGAACGCAAACAAGATATCGCTGGAGCCGCGGTTCGCGCCGCAAACGGTTTCCTTCTCCGGTTACGCGCCCGGCACGATCGTGGTCGATCCGCGCAACTATTATCTCTACCTGCAACTGCCCGGCGGGCGCGCGCGCCGCTATGGCGTCGGTGTCGGTCGGGCCGGACTCGCCTTTCGCGGCGAAGCGACGGTCGGGCGCAAGGCGGAATGGCCCCGCTGGACCCCGACCAAGAACATGATCCGCCGCGAACCGGGCAAATATGCGCGTTTCGCCGGTGGGGTGCCGGGCGGACCCGGCAATCCGCTCGGCGCGCGGGCGCTTTATCTCTATCACGGCCAGCGCGACACGCTTTATCGCATCCACGGCACCAACCAGCCCGGCTCGATCGGCCGTTCGGTGTCGAACGGCTGCATCCGCATGATCAACGCGCACGTGATTGATCTCTATCAGCGCGTGCCGGTCGGCGCGCGGGTGGTGGTGCGGTAAGGTCGGGTCACGCGCCGGACGGCCCGATCTCGGGGCGCCGGCGCGGGACGAGATCTGTGGCCGCAGTCGGTTTCGCCGCGATCAGTCCGCCGCCGAAAAATGCGCCATCTGGTCGGCATGCGCCCTGACAAAGGCCGGGCGCGTCGTGGCGCGCGCGACATAGGCGCGGCAGGCCGGATGGTTTTCCAGCCTGTCGAACCGGTCGACGAGGCGCAGCACGTCGGCCATGGCGATGTCGGCGACGGAAAAATCTCCGGCCAGCCATTCGCGAGCCGCCAGGACCGGCTCCACGTGCTGGAGGCGCGATTCGAGAAATTCGTCCAGCCGTTTCCAGCCCGGCGTGTCGCCGGTCAAGCCGGAAAATACGAATATCGACCAGGGCAGGCTCGCCGCCTCGACGGAATTGAGCGCGGCGAACAGCCATTTTATCGCTTCGTTGCGACCGTACGGGTCGGTCGGCAACACTCTCTCGCTGCGCATGCCCAGGTGATGCAGGATCGCGCCGCTCTCGAAGATCGACAGATCTCCGTCGGTCAGCCACGGCACCTGGCCGAAGGGCTGGTGGTCAAAATGCGCGGGCTTGCGCTCGCGAAACGGCGTGCTGTCGACGCGATAGGGCAGGCCGGCCTCTTCGAGGGCCCAGCGCAGGCGCAGGTCGCGCACATAACCGCGCGGTGTTTCGGGAACCCAATCGAAGGTGGTCAGGACCAGGTCGGCCATTCGGCAACTCCATTCTCGGGCGTGGGAGGCGACGCCGCAAACGGCGCCGTCATGGCGGGGCGGGCCGGTTTCGGGTCCGATCACGACGCTGGCCGGCGCCGGTTTCGCGTTTTCAATGCCGCGTCGGATACTCTGCGCCGCCTGGTCCGCGTCTTTGTCGCTTCCGCGCGGCGTTGCGATTGCGGCGGCGACGAAGCCCGGTCGACGGTTTGATATGAGTTGATATCAACGTGTGAGCGGCCGCGTGTCAACCGGTCCCGTCGTTGAAACCTTCGATGCGCGGCCCGTGGCGGTCAAGGGGCAGGCGGGGGCGCCTCAAATCCTTCCCGTCTCACGAGGACCGGCTCTAGCCGCGCGTGCGCGATTTTTGTGGATCGTGAAGGGGCAGGGCAATGACCGTCGCGCTGGCCTCCACCCCGTCGCCGCGAAGAGTAAGCCTCCCGCCTGTGGCGATGCCGGGCGTGACATGGGCGAGCGCGAGCGATTGGCCGAGACGGCGCGACCAGCAGGGGCTGTTGACGACGCCGACCGGGCGCTCGTCCTGATAGAGTTGTGCGCCGCCCGGTGCGGCCTCGGCCATGTCGACGCGCAGGCCGACATTGCGAAGCGCCTCGCTGCCTTCGGCCGCAAACAGGGCGGATCGGCCGCGAAAAGCCGGTTTCTTGCGGCTGACGGTAAAGCCCAGGCCGACCTCCCATGGGGTGTGGGTGTCGTTCATGTCGTAGCCGTAAAACAGCAATCCGGCCTCGATCCGCAAAATGTCGAGCGCGCTGAAGGAACACGGCATCGCGCCGGCCGCCGCCAGCCCGTCCCAGACCGCGCCGGCATCGGCTTCGTCGACGAACAGCTCGTAACCGCGCTCGCCGGAATAGCCGGTGCGCGAAATGCGGATGGAGCATCCGAACAGCTCGCAGGCGCGGTGATGGAAATAAGCCAAGGAGGCGATGTCGTCGGCCCCGGCCGCTTGCAGCAGCGTTGCCGAAAGCGGTCCCTGCACCGAGATGTTGTGCAGCGCGTCGGTGAAGACGGCCGTCACGTCGCGCCCTTTCGCGGAGGCGTCCAGCAGCGCCGACGTGTCGCCAGAGCCGTGCACGATCATCCACTCGTCCTCGCCGAGATTGTAGACGATCGCGTCGTCGGCCATCGTGCCCTTTTCCGTCAGCACCGACAGATAGGCTGCCTGGCCCGGCGCCAATCTGGTCAGGTCGCGTGTCGTCAGGTGATCGAGGCTCGCCATCGCGTCGGGGCCGCGCACCAAAATCTTCTTCAGCGGCGACATGTCGAACATGCCGACCTTTTCGCGCACCGCGTCGTGCTCGTCGTTGGGATCGGTCGCGTAACTCCACGCGGTGCCCATGCCGTTCCAGTCCTCCAGACCGGAGCCGAGCGCTCTGTGGCGGTCGGCGAGGGCGGAGGTGCGGCTCAGGGGATCGGTCATTGCGGGTCACTCCTCAATACCAGGCATCGGGCATTTCAGCCTTGCGGCGTGTGACGAAATCGGCCAGCGCTTCGGCGGCGCCGGGATCCATGGGCGGGGCCTCGTAGGCGGCGAGCATGTCTTTCCAGCGCCGGTTCGCGCGCTGCGCCAGGTCCGGTCGTCCGGCCTCGACCCAGGTCTCGTAAGGCCCGGCTTCGGGAATATCGGGCTGGTGGTTGGCGGTTCGGAAGTGGCGCAGCGTGTGGCTTGTCGACAGAAAATTCTGTCCGGGCCCGGTCTCGCGATAGGCGTCGCGCCCCATCGCCTCGGCGTCGGTGGCAAAGCCCCGGATCAGCCGCAGCATCGCGCCGCACTGATCGAGATCCATCACGAACTTTTCGTAGGACATGGTCAGCCCGCCCTCGAGCCAGCCCGCCGCATGCCAGACCATGTTGGCGCCGGAGAGCACGGTGGCCCACATCGCGCTGGCGCTGTCGGCCATGGCCTGGCCGTCGGGTGCGTTGGCGGCCGTGATCTGGCCGCCGCCCGAGCGCACCGGCACGCCGAGGCGGCGGCCGAGCTGGCCGAGCGCCAGCGTGGCGAGGCCGGCTTCCGGGCTGCCGAAGGTCAGCGCGCCGGACTTCAGGTTCATCGTCGAGTGAAAACTGCCGAGAACGCACGGGCAGCCGGGGCGCACAAGCTGGGCGAGCGCGATGCCCGCCATGCCTTCCGCAAGCGTCTGGGCAGCCACCGCCGCCGGGCTGACAGGCCCCATGGCGCCGCCGAAAATCGCCGGCGACACCGCCACGCTCTGGCCGGCTGCCGCATAGGCGCGCAGCGCCCCGGACATGGTATCGTCAAAGACCAGCGGCGAATTGACGTTGATATTGGCCTGGATGACGGCGTTCTGCGCCATGAACTCCGCGCCGAACGCGATTCTGGCCATGGCGATGGAATCGGCGGCCCTTTCGGGCGCGGTGACACTGCCCATGAACGGCTTGGTCGAAAGCGTCAGATGCGTCGCGACCATGTCGAGGTGACGCTTGTTGACCGGAATGTCCGTCGGTTCGCAGACCGTGCCGCCGGAATGGTGCAGATAAGGCGATATGAAGGTCAGTTTGACGAAGTTGCGAAAGTCTTCGAGCTCGGCGTAACGGCGTCCGCGGTCGAGGTCGCTGACGAATGGCGAGCCGTAGCCGGGCATGAACACCAGATGGTCGCCGCCCAGCACCAGGCTGTTTTTCGGGTCGCGCCCGTTGAGAGTGAAGGTGCGCGGCGCCGTGGCGCACAGGGCGCGCGTGTGGCCGGGATCGAAACGCACCCGGGCATCGTTCACCGTGGCGCCGGCCCGGCGAAACAGCGTCAGCGCCTCCTCGTCGCCGCGAAACTCGATGCCGATTTCCGACAGGATCCAGTCCGCCTGTTCCTCGATGGCGGCAAGCGCGTCGTCGTCGAGCAACGCGTAGGCCGGAATGCGCCGCAGCGCGGCACCGCATTCCAACACGGCCTCGCCGCCGTTTCTTGGTTGCCGCCGGGTGCGGCGGTCGGCCCGCGGTGAGGCGTGGGGAGTGGCGATCGCGTCTGCTGCCATGGTGTTTGCGCCCTGATCGGTCGGGCTGCAGAGTTGACCGCAACGCGCCGTCGCGCAAACCAGTTCTTTTCACCGACCGTCTAATGAAGTTAAACTCGTTCCATGCGGTTCAGGCACTACGACGCGCTGCGCACCTTCGTCACGGTGGCGATCGAAGGCTCTTTTACATCCGCTGCCGCCGATCTGGGGCTGACCAAGGGGGCGGTCAGCCATCAATTGCGCACGCTGGAAGATCAGCTCGGGTTTAAAGTCTTTGAACGTATGCCGCGTGGCGTCATGCTCACGGAAAAGGGGGAGGCGTTGTTCGACGTGGCGCGCGTGGCCTTCGGCGCCATCGACCGGCAGATAGATGGCCTGCGCGCCGACGGACGTCGCTCGGTGACGCTCGGCCTGTCGACCTATCTGGCGTCGCGATGGCTGTCGTCCAGGCTGATGGATTTCCTGCACACCCATCCGGCGATCCGCCTGCGTCTCCAGCCGACGATCGACCTCCACCATCTCCAGCGCGATGGGATCGACATTGCCATTCGCTGGGGCAGGGGGGAATGGACCGACATGGCCAGCGAGCGCCTGTTTTCGTGTCCCGCCTTTCCGGCGGTGGCGCCAAAGGTCCTGGACGCGCTCGGCACCGACGAGCCGGCGCGCGTGCTGACGCGGTTGCCGCTTTTGCACGACCGCGACGACAGCCGCGCCTGGCGGGACTGGTTTGCGGTTGCCGGGCTTTCGCTTGACGACAGGGCGACGACGTTGACGATCCGCGATCCGAACGTGCGTGTTCAGGCCGTCATCGACGGCCAGGGCATCGCCCTGTTCGATCGCTTCGTCGAGGCCGAATTGGCCGCGGGACTGTTGCAGCGCCTGTCGCCGCACATGCTCGAGGAGTACGGATATTATCTGGCTTTTCCGCCCGGCAGCCTCGCCAATCCGGATGTCGCCTCATTGGCCGGCTGGTTGCGGGAGGCCGCCAAACAGGGTTCGCCGACCTGAGCCGAACCGGCGTTCCGGCCCGCGGCCGGCGGTTCGGAAGGGAGGAACCGACGTCCCGCCGCTGCTCCGGGAAGAGAACCCCGATCGTATGTGCTAGGCCGCAGTGCCCGGTCGGGACGCGATGAAGCGCTCCAGCTTGCCCAGCGTCTGCAGGCCAAGTTCGATGGCGCCGAAGCCTTTTGCTTGCTGAAATTCCGCCTCGGTGGAGAACACCATGCCGAGGGTCACCGCGGTCGCCCCGTCCTGGTCTTCGAACGCGACCCAGGCGTCGGCGTGTTTCGGCCCGTTCTCGCCCCACAACAGTGTGTAGCCGATCCTTTCCTCCGGTCGCACCTCGCCATAACGATGATGGTTGGGAAAAACCGTTCCATCCGGCGCGATCATGTCAAAAACCCAGTCGCCGCCGGTTCGCAGATCGATCCTCCGCGTGCGGCAGGAAAACCCGTCCGGACCCCACCATTGCGGCAGCGCATCGGGGTGCATCCAGCTGTTCCAGACGACGGCTCGCGGCGCCTCGATCGTGCGCTGCAGCACCATGGTGCGCCCGGCCACGCCGTCGAGATTGGCAAGGGCCGCATCGAAACCCTGCCGGTACCCCGCTTCGATATCCTCTGCGAGGGCGGAAAGCTGCACGGTAACGACCACACGGCTGCCCTCGTCGGTGCCGGAAAAATCGGCCGTCACCAAAGCCACCGATTGCGTCACGCCGCGTGATGAGATCACCTCGTAGTTCACGCTGCGCACCGCCGGCTCCAGATCCAGCCAGCCGCATTCACAGCGTATGTCGGGCTCGCCCGCGACCTTGCACAGCGAAACTTCGCGTCCGCCCACCCGGGTGTCGGCTTCCAGGAATTCCACGGTGACGGCGGGCGTGGGGGCGGCCCAGATCGCCCGCGCCGCCGGAACCGTCCAGGCCTGCCACAGCACGGACAAGGGCGCGGCCACGTCCCGCTCGAAAGTGAGTGTCGCGAAGCGGCCCGGCAGGGGATCGCGCGCTGGGATCATGCCGTGAGGGTTCGGTTTCGATGTCATTGCGTACGGTCCTTCATTGCCTTGATCGCAAATGCCTCCAGCCGGTCGAGCCGGGCTTCCCACATGGCCCGCTGCTGGTCGAGCCAGGAGCGAACCGGGTCGAGCGCTTCCGGCACGATGGCGCAGGTGCGTATCCGCCCGTCCTTGGCGGTGGTGATCAGTCCGGCCTCCTCGAGCACCGAAATGTGCCGCATCACCGTGGGCAGGCGCAGGCCCGTGGGTTCTGACAAATCCGTGACCCGGGCGGGCCCTTCGGCCAGTCGGGTCAGGATCGATCGACGGGTCGGATCGCTCAGCGCATGGAAGAGCAGCGAGAGTTCCTGATGATGCTTAGCCATGATGCTAACTATCATCGATTGCTTCGGCGCACAACGAACACTTTGTCGATTAGCTAAGTTTTTTCATGGCGACGGGCTGGAACCTCGCTGCCGGCCGTGGTGCAGGCCGGCCAACCGGGCAGAGGCCCTGGGCTCACCGGCTCTCGTGGAGCGCCTGCCAGCGTCCGGGCGTCATGCCGAAGGCCCGCAGGAAGTGCCGCGTCATGTGGCTCTGGTCGCTGAACCCGGCGGCGAGCGCCGCATCGGCCAGGCTTTCGCCCGCAAGGATCCGCCGTTTCGCCACATCGAGCCGCCGCATCAGGCCGTAACGCATCGGGCTGACGCCGTAGACCCGGCGGAACTGGCGCGCGATCGCAAAACGGCTGAGACCGTATGCGGCCTCGAGCGCCGACATGGAGACGGCGGCGCCGGGCGTGTCGTCGAGCTCGACCTTGATGCGGCGCAGCGTCTCCTTGGCGATGGGCGTCTTGCGTCGCGGCCGGCCGGCAAGGCGCTCCAGAGCGGCGGTGAGATCGGCGAGCGCGCTGACGAGGGCCGTGTCCGATGGTGCATCAACACGCGCCTCGATCAGGGCGCCGATCGCTTGGATCAACCCGGCATCGGTCAGGACGGGGCTGGCGACGAAGGGCAGCGGGCCCAGCCCGCTGGCCTCCGCGATAAGCCGGGGCGCGATGTGGAGCGCGCGATAGCCATAGCCGTCCTCCGTTCCGGGCCGCCCGTCATGCCTCTCGTCGGGATGGAGGATGAAGGCCTGGCCGGCCAAAGCGTGGCGCTCTTCGCCCCGGTAGCGGAAGCGTTGCACGCCGTGCGCCGTCGTGCCGATGACGTAGCTGTCATGGCGGTGGGGGCGGTAGCCGGTTCTCAGGCCCGCCGTCTCGACGATCTCCAGACCGGTCGCGACGGGGCGGGAGCGGATCAGGCCGGCGCCGGGGCCGGTCATGGCGCACGATCGTTCAAGACAGGGGGAAGCGCGGCGGCGATCATGGTCCGATGATGGAGGATCTGCCGCATCTTGCAAACGCGCTCGGCCTGCTCTGGCTCGCCGCTTTCCCGCTGATGGGCAGCCCTGGCCCGGCAACGCTCAGTCTTGCCGGGATCGGCACCGCCTACGGCTTCCGGCCGGGCCTGCCCTATCTCGCCGGCATCGTCGCCGGCACGACCGGGGTGCTCTTGATGATCGCAACCGGCGTCACCGCGCTGATCCTGGCGCGGCCGGAGTTCGTGGTGGTGCTGACCGGGATCGCGGCGGCCTATATCGTCTATCTCGCCTGGAAGATCGCGACGGCCCCGGTCGGACGGGCAGCCCTTGACGGCGCCAGCGCACCCGCCTTCGTGCCGGGCTTTCTGCTGGCGCTCGCCAATCCGAAGGCCTTTGCCGCCATCGGCGCGGTCTATGCCAGCCAAACGCTGGTTCCGGGCCATCTCGGCGCGGATACGGGCGCAAAGCTCGTGGCGCTCGCCCTCGTCATCGTCATCGTGAACACCGCCTGGCTGGCCTTCGGCGCGAGTTTCTCGCGGCTCCTGCGCCATCCGAGAATCGGCCGCGCGGCCAATATCGCGTTCGCGCTGATGCTGCTCGCCTCGGTCGGGCTGGCGCTGGTCGCCGCATGAGGATAGCCGCTTCCATCAGGCCCGGGACGGGACGAATGCACGGCCGCGCCGGACAGTCTTGCTTACACTTCGGCGGGTTGGCTGGCGTGGCCGATCGCATAGGCGCAGCGGCGGGCGCCGTCGAGCACGTGCTCGGTGCGCTCTACCGTGGCGCCGGGGCCGAGAACGGCGCGGAAGATCGCCAGTTCCGATCGGCACAGGCCCTGACAGGCGGCGGCCGCCGCGCAGATCGGGCAATGGTTTTCGACCAGCACGAAGCCGCCATCGTCCGTCCGCTGCCAGTCGGCCATGTAGCCCTCGGCGCTGCGCAACGCGGCGAGTTTCGCCACGCGCGCTTGAAGCGTCGCGCAGCCGGCCATCGCCGCTTCGTACTTGGAAAGCGTTTGCGCCTCGCGATGGGCGATCAGCCGCTCGAGCCCGTCGGCACCGAACACGGCCCTGGTCGAGGCCAGCATATCCAGCGTCAGGTCCGAATGGCGGTCTGGGAAGCGTCGATGGCCGTGTTCCGTCAGCGCCCAGTAGCGCAGGGGGCGGCCGCGCCCGTGCCGGCGATCCTCCGGCGCGACAAGGCCGGCCTCGGCCAGTTTGGCGAACCATTGCTGCGCGCCGGCCGGCGTCATGGCGAGCGCCGCCCCGGCATCCCGGGCGGTCACCGGACCCCGACTCTTGATCAGATAGAGCAGTCGTTCGTCGGTCGGCCTTGACATCGGTCTCTTTTTAGAAAGTAATCACTTTATATAATATCGACCGAAAGGCCGCCGTCAATGGCCGAACACGCCTCCCACAGCCGCGTCACCTGGTCCGAGGTCCTGACGCGCGATCATGCGCCGGCGCTGGCGCTGGTGTGCCTCGGCGTCTGGCTGCACGCCGCCGACGGGCTGATCGTGGCGACCATGCTGCCGGCGATCGTCGCCGAGATCGGTGGCGGGGCGCTGGTCGCCTGGTCGGTGGCGCTTTACGAGATCGGCTCCATCGTTGCCGGCGCCACCGGCGGTTTCCTGGTCCTGCGCTCCGGCTTGCGCCTGCCGATGACGCTTGCCGGCCTCCTGTTCGCCATCGGCTGCCTTGTCAGCGCGTTTGCGCCGACCATGCCGGCGCTGCTCGCCGGCCGTCTCCTGCAAGGGCTCGGCGGCGGCGGTTTGATGGCGCTGTCCTTCGTCGCTGTCTCCATCCTGTTCCCCAAGCGGCTGATGGCGCGGGCCATGGCGGCGATCTCGGCGCTGTGGGGCGTATCGTCCTTTCTCGGTCCCCTGATCGGCGGACTGTTCGTCGAATATGCCAGTTGGCGGGCCGGGTTCGTCTTTTTCGCCGCGCAGGCGCTGGCGCTTGCGCTGTGGATCGGACTGGTGGCCAGGCTCGGGGCACGGCCGCCGGCGGCGGAGCTGTCGAATAATGTGCCACTGCTCCGGCTTGCCGTTCTGGCAGCCGGCGTGGTCGCCGTTGCCTATGCCGGCATCGATATCGATCCGGTGGCGACGCCGACCTTCATCGCCGCCGGCACGGCTTTGCTGATCGTCTTTCTCGTCCTCGACGGGCGCGCCGGACCCGACCGGCTGCTGCCGTCGGTGCCGTTCGGTCTCGGAACGGCTCATGCCAGCGCGCTCACCATGGTGTTGGCGATGTCGGCGGCGACCATCGCGATTACCGCCTACGGCCCTTTGCTGGTCGTCGCCATCCATGGGGCGTCGGCGATCGTCGCCGGCTATCTGGTCGCCTGTTCGGCGGTCGGCTGGACGGTGTTCGCGATCCTCGTGTCTGGTGCCGATCCGCGCCACGACCCCAAATACATAGCCGTGGGCATGGCGATGGTGGTGGCGAGCATCGCCGGGTTCGCGCTCGCCGTGCCGGCCGGCCCGGTCTGGTTGATCGCGCTCGTCGCGATCCTTGAGGGCGGCGGATTCGGTATCGCCTGGACCTTCGTCCTGCGCCGGGTGACGACGCTTTCCGACCCCGCCGAGACCGAACGCATCTCCGGTGCGATCCCCACGGTGCAGCGACTCGGCTATGCGCTCGGCGCGGCCTATATCGGCATCATCGCCAATGCGACCGGCTTCGCGCAGGCGGACACGGCTGAAGCGTTCCTGCCGCCGGCCCGCTGGGTGTTTTTTGGCAGCCTGCCGCTGGCGCTGGTCGGCCTGGTGGCGATGATCCGGTTCGTCTCGCCCGCCATCGCCGATGCGCGGCACCGTCAGGGCAAAAAGGCCCTGTCGTGACGGCCCGCACCGATAGACCGCTCAATCGCACTGCGCTTCGGCCTCTTGGCCGGCAAGGGTCGGCTCGGCGGGCCGGAAGGCGATGGCGCCGATAAGCGTCGCCGTAAGATAGATGCCTGCGACGAGGGCGTAAAAACCGGCTGCGCCCAGCAATGTCGTCGTCCCGCCGGCGAGCGCGGGAGCGATCGTCGAGGCGATGGCATAGACGGCGGCGAAGGCGATCGTGGCTGCCGTCAGCGCCTCGCCGGCGAACCGGTCGCCGATCAGCGCGAGCCCCGCCGTGTAGAGCCCGTAATTGGCGCCGCCCCAGATCAGCATCAACGCGGCGACGGGCCAGAAGCCGAGTGGTCCGCCGATTGCGATGGCAAGCGTGCAGGCAAGCGACAGCGCGCCGCAGACAAGCACGCTGCGGCGCCGGCCGATACGGTCGAGCGCGAAGCCGACGACCGGCTGTCCGACCAGAAGGCCGACATGGAAAACGGTGACGAACAGCGCCCCCTGTTGCAGCGAAAATCCCTGACCGAGCGTGATCACCGGCAAAAGGCTGATCGCCACCGCGTCGATTGACGAGCCGATGAAGACGAAGGCGAAAGCGGACGGATAGCCGATGACCGCCGGCAGGATGCCGCGCGCCGAAGCGGGCCGGACCGCCATATCGACCGGTTGCCGCGCGCGGGCGAACGGCAGTGCCGCGAGCGCGGTGATGAGGGCGCAGGCGGCCAGGATCGGCAGCGGCCGGTCGGGCAGGGCGGCGACGACCGCCGGACCGAGCACGAAGCCAACCGCCACGGCCGTGCTGTAAAGCCCCATGACCCGGCCGCGACGTGCCGGGTCGGCAAAGGTATTGAGCGCGGCTTCGGCGACGATGAACATCAGATTGGCGCCGATCCCGAGCACCATGCGGGCGAAAAAGACGGTCCAGAAATCCCGGACACAGGCGAGCACCACGAGTGCGGCCGTCATCACGCCCACGCCGACCATCGCGGTCGTGCCGGCGCCGACGCGGCGGGCCACCGGCGGCATGACAAGAACCCCCGCGACCAGGCCGAGGCCCGTGGCGGACGCATTGAGGCCGTTGAGGGCGTCCGAAACCTGACCGGACAAGACGACGCCGAGCAGCGGATAGGTCGTGCCCATGGCCAGCCCGTAGATCAGCACGCCGAAAACAAGGGCGGCGATGATGCTGGTGGCTTCGATCCTGGATGACGTCATGTCCGCGGCGCTCCGATTGTGTGCATGCACACAAGAGAAAGCAGGGATAAAGCTCAAGCGATGGATTCTTGCTCCAGCGTACGTTTTTGTTACGCTGGGGCATGCGCAAACTTCCCAATCTCAACGCCCTGCGCGCCTTCGACGCCGCCGCCCGACAGGGCAGCTTCGCCCGCGCCGCCGACGAGCTCGGCGTCAGCCATGCCGCCGTCAGCCGACAGGTGCGCAACCTGGAGAGTGAACTGGGCGTCGCCCTGTTCGAGCGCCATGCCCGCCATGTCGTGCTGACCGGCGAGGGCAGCCTGCTTGCCCGCACCGTGGCCGATTCGCTGTCGGCGCTGGAGATCGACACCGGGCGTCTGCGCCGCCGCGTCGGTCGTCGCACGGTGGTGCTCGATATCGAGTCCGATCTTGCCACACGCTGGCTGATGCCGCTGCTGACGGAGGCGGCGCTGGTCGAACTCAACGTTCATCTCGACATCCGCGTGCGGCCCGACCCGCCGCGCGCGGTGCTTGGCGACGCCGATCTGGCGTTGACCTGGGGGCCGGCGCAGTGCACGGGCTTTCGCACCGAGCCGTTTCTGGATTTCGACGGCTTTCCGGTCGCCGCGCCGGCGCTGATCGAAAAAGGCCCGGCGCTCGACGATCCGGCCTTCTTCCTGGTGCATCGGCTGATCCACGAGCGCGGTATCTTCTGGTGGCGGCGCTGTTTCGAGGCACTCGGCCTGTCGCTCGACGACGCGGCCGGACACCTTTACTTCAACCGCTCGCACCTGTGCGTCGATGCGGCGATGCGCGGCATCGGGATTGCCATCGGCGATGATGTGATCTGCCACGAGGCGCTTCGATCTGGTACGCTCGTGCGCCTGCCCGAACCGGTGATGGCCAGCCGCGAGCGCTATTTCATGCTGGTGCCCGACACGCGGCATCTTTCGCAGCCGGTGCGCCGTGTGCGCGATTGGCTGATCGCGCAGGCGGGCCGGCACGAACGGCGCTAAGATTTCGCCCTGTGGGCAGGGCCTCAGCGCGATGCGCGCGTCAGCAACACCATCGCGGCAACGAGCAGGGCCGCGCCCAAGAGACCGAGGGCGCCGAGCCGCTCGTCGAACATGAGCCAGGCCAGCAGCGTCGCCGTCAGCGGCTCGGTCAGCGCGGCGATGCTGGCGACTGTTGCGCCGGCACGCTTCATGCCGGCAAAGAAGACGATATAGGCAAACCCGGTCGGCACCAGCCCGATATAGAGCAACAGCCACATTCCGTCTGTCGAGACCGACGCGGGTATAGTGAGCAGGGCGACGGGCAGCAGCATCAGCGCGCCGGCGCCAAGGCCGATGCCGATCAGCGTGAACGGGTGATGGCGCGGCGCCAGCACGCGGCTGAACAGGGTGAAGACGGCGAAGCTCGCCGCCGAACCGAGCGCCCAGGCCGTGCCGGCCAGGACGGCGGCCTGCGTCACCCCGACGTCGGAGGGCACACCGACGAGCATGGCGGTGCCGGCGATGCCGATGGCCAGCGCACCGATGATCGGCGCGGTCAGACGCTCGCCCAGAAAACCGCCGGCGAGCAGCGCCACCATCAAGGGCGCGGTGCAGATCGTTACCAGCGTGGCGATGGCGACCCCGGTGGTGGCGACGGCGGTGAAGTAAAAAAGCTGGTAGAGCGCCATCGAGACGCCGATCATCAGGATGGCGCCCAGTTCGCGGCCGGCGAAGGCGAAGGTGCGCCGGCCGACCGTGGCCAGCGACAGGACCAGCAGCAGCGGCGCGGCAAGCGCCAGCCGCACGAAGCCGACGAAGACCGGCGAAATCTCGACCGTGCCGTAAAGAAGCTTCGAGGCGACGCCGACCGTGCCCCAAAGCGCGGCCGCTATGGCAACCAGCAACACGCTGCCCAATGCAGGGACCGACGGTGCGTTCATCGGCGCCGCCTGCGGTGCTGATGCCAGGCGTCGGTGCTCTTTGCGTTCGCCATTCACGTTCCTTTGCCGGGCTTGCCGGATTGCGGCGTTCGATTTTCGAAAGCCGCCGCGAGCGTATCGCGCGCTCGGACGATATGGGCCATCAGGACCGCGCGGGCGCTGGCCTCGTCGCGGGCGCGGCAGGCGTCCAGCAGTTCCCGGTGTTCGGCGTCGGACGGGCCCTGATGGTCCATCGTGCCGATGGCGAGCCGCAGATAGCGGTCGGCGAGCGCGTTCAGGCTGTCGATATGGGCGAGCAGACGCGGCCGGCCGCAGGGCGCATGCAGCGTTCGGTGGAATTCGGCATTGAGGTCGCCGAACCGGTCGAGCGGCGCCGCCTCGATGTCGCGCTGGATCCCGGCGGCGCGGTCGATCTGCGCGTTGGTCAGGTGCGGCAGGGCGAGCCCGAGAGCCAGCGGCTCGGCGCTGGCACGCATGTCGAAAATGTCGAGAAGATCGTCCCTGCTCAGCCGCGCGACGATGGCCGAGCGGTTGGGCGGCACATCGACCAGCCCCTGCGCTTCCAGAAGGCGCAAGGCCTCGCGTACGGGCATGCGGCTGACGCCGAACCGCGCGGCGAGCGCGTCCTGACCGAGCCGCGCGCCGCCCTCGATCGCGCCCGAGACGATCTCGTCGCGCAGCCTTGCCGCGATCTCGCCGGCCTGTGCGCCGCGCTGCTGTCCGTCCCTCATGGCGTGCTCCGCCCTTCGACCCGCCTCGGTACACATAATCCACAGTTGACTTAATATCCAGATCATAAAATTGTATCCAACATTACGAAAATGGACGCGAAGGAGCGCCATGCGCCTGTCCCTCATAGTCTCGGCCCTGGTGGCCGTCATCGTCGGTTTCGGCGGTTCGGTCGCCATCGTCATCGCCGCCGCCGAGGCGGTCGGCGCGTCGCCCGCCGCCACCTCGTCCTGGCTCGCGGCGGTCTGTCTGGCGAAGGCGATCGCATCGGGCTATCTCAGCACGCGCCACCGAATGCCGATCGTGCTGGCCTGGTCGACCCCGGGCGCGGCGCTGGTCGCCACCTCGTCGGGCATCGGCTTCGCCGAGGCCGTCGGCGCGTTTGCAGCCTGCGCAATTCTGATCCTGCTGACAGCGCTGGTCCGCCCGCTGGGCGACCTGGTGCGCCGCATCCCGACCTCGCTCGCGACCGCCGTCTTGGCGGGCGTGCTGTTCGACTTCGTTCTTGGCGCGGTGACCCGCTCGGCCACGCTGCCGCTGATCGGCGTGCCGATGATCGCGATCTTCGTGACGGTCCGGCTGTGGTCGCCGAGCTGGGCGGTGATCGGCGCGCTTGTCGCCGGCTTCGGCACGGCGCTCGCCTTCGGTCTGAACGATCCGCTGCCGGCGCCGGTGCTGTCGGAGTTCGTCTGGACCACGCCGCGCTTCGATGCCGCGGCGCTGATCGGGCTGGCGCTTCCGCTCTACATCGTCACCATGGCCTCGCAGAACCTGCCGGGCTTCGCGGTGCTGCGCGCCGACGGCTACGATCCGCCCGTCCGGTCGATCCTGGGCGTCACCGGGCTGGCCTCGCTTGTGAGCGCTCCGTTCGGCGCCCATACCACGTCGCTTGCCGCCATCACCGCCTCGATCTGCACAGGGCCCGACGCCCATCCCGATCCCGCCCGCCGCTGGCTGGGCGGGCTCGTCTATGCCGGCGGTTACATCGTGCTGGCGGCCGTTGCCGCGTCGGTGGTCGCGCTCTTCGCCGCGTTTCCGGCCGAACTGATCCTGATCCTTGCCGGCCTTGCCCTGACGGGGCCGTTCATCGGCGCGCTGTCGGCGGCCGTCTCGACCACCGACGACGCCTTTGCCGCCATCGTGACCTTCGTCGTGACGGCATCGGGACTGACACTGCTGGGCATCGGCGCCGCCTTCTGGGGGCTGATGGCGGGCCTTGCGCTGGAAGGCGCAAGGCGGATCGCACGAAGGGAGCCGGCACGTCCAAGAAAGGCCGCCGGCTAGGCGCGCTGGACGGCGTCGCGCAGGACGGGCTGAACCGCGTGCGGCGGCCCCGGTCAACCGTGCTGTGCGATGACGCTCAGAAAGGCCGGGCCGTAGCGGTCGAGCTTGGCTTCGCCGACGCCGGGCACGCTCGCCATTTCCGTGCGCGACGACGGCTTTGCGGCCGCGAGCTCGATCAGCGTCTTGTCGTGGAAGATCACATAGGGCGGCACGTTCTGCGTGCGCGCGATCTCCATGCGCTTTTTCCGCAGCGCCTCGAACAGCGCCTGGTCGGCTTCGGAGATCGCCGGCCGGGCGGCACCACCAACAGCGCCGCGGCGCCGCGCGCGCGGCGGGGCGGGCACGCGCAGCATCAGCGTGGGCTTGTCGCGCAGAAAATCGCGGCCGGCCGGGGCGATCGACAGGCCGCCGTGACCGGCAAGGTCGACGTCGACCAGGCGCAAGGCGATCAGCTGGCGCAGGACCGCCCGCCATGTGCGCTTGTCGTGTTCGGTGCCGATCCCGAAGGTGGAGATGCGGTCGTGGCCGAACTGGGCGATGCGATCGCTCTCCGTCCCCAGCAGCACGTCGACGACATAGGCCTGCCCGAACCGTTCGCCGGTGCGGTAGATGCACGACAGCGCCTTCTGCGCGGCGATGGTGCCGTCGAACAGTTTTGGCGGCTCGGCGCAGGTGTCGCAATTGCCGCACGGCGCGCCCGTGTCGCCGAAATAGGCCAGAAGCGCCTGTCGGCGGCAGCCGGCGGTTTCCGTCAGGCCGAGCAGCGCGTCCAGCTTGCCGCGCTCAACGCGCTTGCGTGGTTCGGGCGCGTCCGAGCCTTCGATGAAGCGGCTGCGCAGCGCGATGTCGTCGGACCCGTAGAGCATCAGCGCCTCGGCGGGCAGGCCGTCGCGGCCGGCGCGGCCGGTCTCCTGATAATAGGCCTCGATACTGCCCGGCAGGTCGATATGAGCGACGAAACGCACGTCGGGCTTGTCGATGCCCATGCCGAAGGCGATGGTGGCGACCATGATCACCGCCTCGCCGTGCTGAAAGCGCGCCTGGTTTGCCTCGCGCGCCGCCTTGTCCATGCCGGCGTGATAGGCGAGCGCGTCATGGCCCTGGTCCCTGAGCCAGGCGGCGGTCTCGTCGGTCTTGCGCTTGGACAGGCAGTAGACGATGCCGCTCTCGCCGGCGTGGCGCTTGAGAAAATCCTTCAGCTGCGCGCGCGGATTGTCCTTCTCCTCGATGGCGTAGCGGATATTGGGCCGGTCGAAGCCGGCGATGAAGGCGTTGGCCTCGGCGATGTCGAGATGGGCGAGGATCTCCGCGCGCGTCGGTTCGTCGGCCGTCGCCGTCAGCGCCATGCGCGGCGTGCCCAGAAACTGACGCACCAGCGCGTCGAGTTGACGGTAGGCGGGGCGGAAATCGTGCCCCCATTGCGACAGGCAATGCGCTTCGTCGATGGCAATCAGCGACAGGCGCGTGTCTTCGAGACGCTGGAGGATTTCCGGCCGCAGCAGCGTCTCGGGCGCGATATAGAGCAGGTCCACCGCGCCGTCGCGAATGTCGCGCCACAGCGCGCTGCGCGCGTCGGCCGGCAGGTCCGAATTGAGCGCCGCCGCGCGCACGCCGGCCTGCCGTAGCGCGGCGACCTGGTCGGCCATCAGCGCCAGCAGTGGCGACACGATAAGGCCCATGCCAGGCCGCGCGATGGCCGGGATCTGGTAGCACAGCGACTTTCCGCCGCCTGTCGGCATCAGCACGAAGGCGTTTCCGCCGGCGATGACATGCTCGACGATGCGCGCCTGCAGGCCTCGGAAGGCGTCGTAACCGTAGACGGATTTGAGGATCGAAAGGGCGTCGGCGGTCATGGTCTTCAAGTCAGGGAATCAGCAGGCGCCCTTCATAGCAGCTTTGGCCGGCATTGCAGGTTCGGCGCAGCGAGAAAGGGGCCAGGCGCGGTCGCGGCCGCTCCCTTGCGAGCGCGCGTTGTGAGGCATTGCGCTCAGCCACCAGCCGAATGCTTGGTGGGAACATGCCGCATAGCAACGGCCGCGATCAGGCTCCAGACGACCAGACGCAGGCTCATTGCGCCGATCGTCCGGGTCTCGAACGCACCGCCCTGAAACACATACAGGCCGAACAGCGCGAACACTATGCCGATAGCTGCAGCCAGGGCCACGGCCAGCAGGGGCGCCCATCGTCGTTTCATGGCGATGCCGACACCGGCAAGGACATAGGCGAAACCCGACAGAAAATTGAACCACAGCACGAACGGCACCACGTTGCCCGCAGCTTCCTGTGCGGCCGTGCCGCCGAACAGCACCCAACCGCCCGAAACGATCGTCAGCGCGCCGAACGCCACCGCAACGCCCGCCGCGGTCCTGATCGGCCATTTTCCCGACGACTGCGCCTTCACGTCTCTTTTTCCTTTTGGGATTGCAGGATGCCGTCGCGCAGATGGAACAGCCGGTCGAACCGGTCATAGATTTTCTCGTCGTGGGTAACGGCGACGATGCAGGCGTCGTGTTCGGCGGCCAGCTTGCGCAACAGGTCCATGACGATCCCCGCACGTTTGCTATCGAGCGCGGCGGTCGGCTCGTCCGCCAGGATGATGCGCGGCCTGTTGGCGAGGGCGCGGGCGATGGCCACGCGCTGGGCTTCGCCGCCCGACAGAAGCGCCGGCATGGCCGCGGCGCGGTGGCCGACCTCCAGATAGTCGAGCAGTTCGGCAGCACGTGCCTGTGCCACGGCCGCCGGTTTTCCTGCGAGTGTCAACACCAGGGCGACGTTGTCGCGCGCGTTGAGGAACGGCAGCAGATTGTGGAACTGGAAGATGAAGCCGATCTTGTCGAGCCGCAGCCGGCGCAGGTCGCCGCGCAGCCAGTGGTTGTCGAACACCACCTCTCCATCCAGCGTCACCCGGCCTTCGGTGGGGGCGATGATGCAGCCGATAACGTTCAGCAGCGTCGTCTTGCCCGACCCCGAGGGGCCGAGCAACGCCACCACCTCGCCCCGACGCACGGTCAGGTCGATGTTGCGCAGCGCATCGACGCGCGTCGCGCCCGCGCCGAAATGTTTGGAGACGCCGGCGATCTCGACCAGGGGCTCGCGAAGCGGGTCCATGGCTCAGCCACCGATCGCCGTTGCGGGATCGACCTTCAGCGCCGCCCGCACGCCAAGACCGCTGGCCGCGATGCAGACCACGACGATGATGCCTGCCAGCGCTGCCGCGTTCACCGGCTCCAGCACCACGCGGCGGGGGAAATAATCCTTGATGAGCAGGATCAGGATCAGGCCGAAGCTCCACCCGATCATCCCGAGCGCCAGGGATTGCTGCACGATCAGGCCGATAATGGTGCGATCCGGGGCGCCGATCAGCTTCAGCGTGGCGATCTGCTTCAGTTTTTCCATCGTCATCGTGTAGATGATCAGGGCGATCACCACCGCCGAGACCGTCAGCAGGATGCCGAGGAACAGGCCGATCTGCCGCTTGGCCCGATCCACGACCGAACCGATCAGGATCTGTTCCTGTTGTGCCTGCGTTAGGGCGCCCAGATGTTTCCACTGTCTCACTGTCTGTGCCACGTCTTGCGGATCGGCGGTCGGCTCGATCCGGGCGATCACCGCCGCCACGGTATCGGTGCTTTCCAGCAGCCCTGCGCCGCGCGCGGTCTGAACCCGCTGGGCCGGCGGGGCCAGTTGCGACTGCAGGGTCTGTGCGTCGGACAGGGTGATGAAGGCTGCCGGATCGCCGGCGGAGTTCATCACATCCTCGACCAGGCCGACCACCGCAAAACTATCCCGCCCGAGGCGGATCCGATCACCGATATTAAGGCCGGTCTTGCGGTCGGCAACCAGTTCAAAATGGGTCCGGGTGATGCCGCGCCCGTGCGTGATCGTCTGCGGCCCGCCGGGGTGGCCGGGCTCGAAGCCGATGACGTAGAGGCGCAGCGTCTCGCCGGCATGGTCGGCCTCGACCGTCTGGTAGGTGATGCTGCCCGCCTCGGCGACGCCGTGCAGGCGGGCGACCGCGTCGCGGGTGCTGCCGGGGATTTTCGAGGCTTCCGCGAACGGCCCCTGTGTTCCGGCTTCGACGACCCACAGATCGGCCTGCGGCGCCTTCACGATGTTCAGCGCGTCGGCCACCAGCCCGTTGTAGATGCCGATCATCGCCAGCACGACCGCCATCAGCAGGCTGAGGCCGAGGCAGGTCAGCAGGAAACGAAACAGATTGTGGCGCACATCCCGGTAGGCGAGGTTCATGGCGCGTCCCCCGTGACGCGGGCCATCCGCCCCTCCGACAAACCCTTAAAAGGAGCCGCGACGACCTTGGCGCCCTCCGGCAGGCCTGAGACGATTTCAGCTTTTGCGTTCTCGGTCCGGTGACCGAAGATCATTTCGGTCTCCGCCAGCCGTCCGTCCTGCACGATCCACACGCGGCCTCGATGGCCGTCGAAACCGCTGATGGCGACCTCGGGCACCAGCAACGCCTCGGGCAGGGTCGCGACGGTGATCGCGACCTCGGCCTGCTCGCCCAGAAAAATTTCGGCCGGGCAGCGGCCGCAGGCGATCCACACGCGCCGTTCCTCGTTCACGCGGTCGCTTTCGATGCCGATCCGCGCGACCGTGCCGGTGAAGACCTCGTGCGGCAGCGACCGCAAGCGCACCTCCGCCGGCTGGCCGACGGCGATCGAACCGGCGCGCGCCTCGTCGATATAGGCCAGCGTCCAGACGGTGCCGGGGTCCATCAGCGTGAAGATCGGTTCGCCGGCGCGCACCACCGTGCCCGCCTCGGCATGCCGCGTGACGACGACCGCATCGAACGGCGCGCGCAGCACGTGATGATCAAGCAGCGTCCGTTCATAAAGCAGCGCGGCCTCGGCGTCGGCACGCTGCGCCTGCGCGACCTTTACCTCGCTTTCGGCGACGGCCAGATCGGCGGCGGCCACATCGACGTCGCGCTGTGCCTCTTCGGCGGACTGCGCCGAGATCGCGCTGCGTTCGGCCAGCGCCTGTCGGCGATCGTTGGTGGATCTGCGCTGCGCCAGCACGGCCCGCGCCCGCACCACATTCGCCGCCGCCTTGCTCGATGTGGCGCCGGCGGCCTCCACCGCGGCCTCGGCGCGCACGACGCGCGCCTGCTGCTCGGCGGTGTGCAGCCGGGCCAGGATCTGTCCCCGGCCGACCGCGTCGCCGCTGTCGACGGCAAGCTCGGTCAGGGCCGCGCCGACCTCGAATCCGATCCGCGAGACGATGCGCGCCTCGACCGAGCCGAGGCCATAGACCCGCACCGCCACGTCGCGCTCGACTGCGGCGACGGGAACGGCGAGGGGACGTTCGGTGAGAAACAGATATCCGGCGGCACCGATCGCGGCGGCCCCAGCCAGGGCCAGCAACCAGAAAAATCCACCTCGTGTCATGGTGCGGGCTCCTGCGATGCCGTGAGGCGAAACAATGTCAGCTGGGCATCGAGCAGCCGCGCCCCTTCGGTTTCCAGCGCGAACAGGCGATTGCCGAGCGCCCAGCGGATCGCCAGTCCCTGCACCAGCGAGATCAGCAGGATCGCCCCGTCATTGGGGTCCACGTCGCCGCGGATCAGGCCCGCCTCGCGCGCCGCGGTCAGCTCGGCCCTAAGCAGGGCCTGAAAGCGCATCATCAGCGAGCGGAAACGGTCGCGCAGCGCGGCGTTTTCGCTCTGCAGCTCGCGCGAGTGCAAAATGGCCGGGATCGCAGGATGGCTCTCGATCTGCCGCAATTGGGTCCGCACCAACAGGGCAAGCCGGTCCAGCGGCGCGGCGCTCTCGGCAAGCGCGGCCCGCCATGCCCGGCTCATCGTCGCGTCGATCGCTTCGGCGACGGCCTGCCACAATGCCTGTTTGGTCGCGAAATGCCGGAACACCCCGGGCTGCGTCAGCCCGACGGCATCGGCGACGGCCTGCGTCGTCAACCGGTCGGGCCCCAGCTCGTCGGCCAGGCGCAGCATGGTGGCGACAATCTCGGCCTTGCGGGCGGCGGCAGTCTTTCGGACCATTTTGAGGCCCCTAATGAGTGACTGCTCACTAACTAATAAAAATGCCGCGCGCGTTCAAGGTCTGGGGAGCATGTCTGCGGGGCGGACCAGGCTGCGTTTGGCGGGCCGAAGACGAAGAAACGGAGAACTACACCTACGCTATAGCCCTATAAATTGAGACGAGAATGGCCACAGGAGGCGCGAAGCTGACGAGCAGCTTTTGGTCCGAACCCGGCGAAAGCCGACGTGAAATTGGGTGCCGTCAGCCAAACCGCGTACGCCTCATCGGCTCTACGGCATTATGTCGGCCGCCGCCAGCACCGTCAGGGCGACACCGCTGACTGCCAGCACGCTCCGACTAGCACGCTCCATCAGGTGTGGTCTTTCGGTCAGCAGGCTGAGAAGACTCCCTTTGAAGACCAGTGCTGCAATCGCTACCGACGATAACGTGAGGGCTACGCCCGCCATCATAACAACGGCGAATGCAATGCCTGCCTCTGGCACGTTGCGGGACACCGCGAAGGTCATGACGAACAGGGTCAGTGGGCACGGGATCAAACCGGCCATTGCACCGAAGGCCGGACTGGCGTGGTGCTCCTGTTGACGCTTTGGCCGAATGGCCGTGACGATCATCCAGATGCCGACCACTATCAGAAGAATGCGACTGATCTGCTCAAGCACCGGCGCGCGGCCCGCTTCGGCTCCGAACCCGAACCGGATCAGCGGCAAAGATAGGAGCACGATCAAGACCGACATCGTGACATGTGTGAAGGAGAGCGCCAGCGAGGTTGCAAGCGCACGCCGGATGGAAGTGGTGGACCCGGCAAGGTAGGTGGCAAGCACCGCCTTGCTATGACCGGGCGTCAGGGCATGCGCTGCACCGAACAGGATGCCCATAGGCAGGTAGACGGCCAACTCCGACCAGTCGCCGGTCGAAGCGAACGATCCGATCCTGTCCGCGAAGGCGAGGTATATTTCACGCTGGAGCGCGACGAGTTGCTGGTAGAACTGCCACATCACAGCAGCCCCAACGTGATCGCCGTCAGCACGAGATAGCGTCCGGCCTTCGCGATCGTCACGAGCAGCAGGAAGCTCCAGAACGGCTCGCGCAGCACCCCGGCGGCCACGGTGAGCGCATCGCCGCCGATCGGAGCCCAGCTCAGGAGCAGGCTCCAGCGGCCCCATCGCCTATACCAGCCGGTTGCACGGTCGAGGGCCTGTTCGCTGACCGGGAACCAGCGCCGATGACGGTAACGCTCGACCCAGCGGCCGAGCAGCCAGTTGGTGACGGAGCCGAGTACGTTGCCGATGGTCGCGACGATGACCAGCAGGGCGGGCGATTGCTTGCCGATGACGAGCAACCCGACCAGAGCAGCTTCGGATTGAGCCGGAAGGATTGTGGCGGCGACGAAGGCGACCGCGAACAACCCGGCGAGCGAGATCAGGTCTTCCACGTTTCCGGTCAGCGCTCGCGCGGCCATGCGAGGTGCGTATCGTCGATCACATAGGCATGAGCGTGGCGACGCCCGTGCCCAGCCTCCGCAAGATGCGGATGGTTGGCCGGGAGATCGTCATGGCTATGCTCCATGACCTCGGGATCGTCCGCCGGCCAGACAGCATAGCCGATGCCAATCGCGACGGCGGCAACGGCGGCGAGTATGATCGCCGTGAGCGGTAGGCCGAGCGCCGCGCCGGCCCAGCCGGCGAGCGGATAGGCGATCAGCCAGCAGGCATGGGAAAGCGCAAACTGCGCAGCGAATAGCGCCGGGCGGTCCTCGGGATTGGCCGACCGTCGCAGCAGCCGGCCGGATGGCGTCTGCGCGGTCGAATAGCCGAGACCGAGCACGAACCAAAGCGGCAGCAGCCAGCCATATCCGGGCAGCACGGCAGCCGCCAGCGTCCCTACCGCCAGAAGCGACGCCCCCGCCAGCATGGCGGTGCGGTCGGGCACCGATTCCAGCAGCTTCGGCAAGGCCAGCGCGGCGATCATCGAGCCGCCGCCGAAAGCCGCGAGCGCAAGCGCCGTCGCCTGATTGTCCAGCCCGAAGGCCGCCTGCACGTAGACCACGGTATTGACGATCACCAGCGCGCCCGCCGACGCGACGGCAAGGTTGATGGCGAGCAGCCCGCGCAGGCGCGGCGTCGCCAGATAGATGCGGATGCCGCGTGTCGTGCGGTCGTAGATGCCTCGCGGCTTCGACGGCTTCGGGCTGGGCAGCACGACCGACACGACCAGCGCCGCCGATATCAGGAAGCCGACCACCGTGCCGGCGAACAGATTGTGGAAAGAGATGAAAGCGAGCAGTGCTGCCGCCAGCATCGGACTGACGACGCTTTCCAGATCGTAGGCGAGCCGGGAGAGCGAGAGGGCGCGTGTGTATTCCTTCTCGTCGGGCAGAATATCGGGGATCGTCGCCTGAAAGGTCGGCGTGAAGGCGGCCGAGGCCGATTGCAGCACGAAGATCAGCACATAGACCTGCCAGATTTCGGTGACGAAGGGCAGCAGGACCGCCACGGCCGCGCGGATAAGGTCGAGCGCGACCAGCATGGCGCGGCGCGGCACCCGTTCGGCGAAGGCCGACGCAATGGGCGCGACTGTCACATAGGCGATCATCTTGATGGCGAGCGCCGTCCCGAGCACCGCTCCCGCGTTCTCGCCCGCCAGTTCGAAGGCGAGCAGGCCGAGCGCCACGGTTGTAAGGCCCGTCCCGACCAGCGCGATGACCTGCGCGAGAAAGAGGTGGCGATAGGTGCGGTTCTTGAGGATCGCCAACATCACAGATACTTCGCTATTTCCTTGAACTCGTCGATGGACCGCCGCCGGTCGCGAGCCAGCGGCCCCACCACTTCCTCAAGGCAATGGTCGAGGTGGTCCTGGATCAGCGTCTTCTTGGCCTGCGCGATGGCCTTCTCAACGGCGTGGAGTTGCTGGGCGATATCGAGGCAGGAGCGGCCGGCCTCGATCATCTCGATGACGCTGCGCAGATGACCATCGGCGCGCTTCAGACGCTTGACGATCTGCGGGTGAGTTTCGTGAAGGTGAGGTGCCTGATCCATGCAACTATGCTATCTCCCCGCAGGGGATATGCCAAGCCTTTCTCACTCTCGCCTCCTTGCCGCGACAAAGAATTCTTAAGATTTTGGTGAGAAACCGTTAATCATGTCGAACCGGGTCAACAGAGCGGTGCTGTGCCTCGTCCTCGCTGTCGCGATGGCGTTCGGCTCGCTGTTGCCCCATGCTTCACACTCCCCGTCGCACGATCCCGTCGCCCTCGCTGCGGTCGAGGCGGAACGGCACGCCCAGCTCGAAGCGGAAATCGCCGAGCACGGCCATAGCCATGACGACGGCGAGGACCACGAGCAGGTGGCGGGCCATTCGCACGGCCATAACCCGGCCGACCATTCGCACGAGACGCCGACAACGCCGCCGGGCAGCTCGCCGGACGTGCCAACGCTTGTGCAGGCTATCGTGCCAACGTCGCCCGACGCGGCGCATCTCGGCGCGAGCTACCGGCTCGAACGTCCGCCGAGACCGATCGTCATCGCCTGATCGCGGCCGCACGCGCGGCCAGTTCACCGACGACGATTGGAGTTTCCATGCAACGACCTTCCCACGAGGGTCCGCCACGCTTTGCGCGTGGACGGATCGCCCTCACCATGCTCGCCGTCCTTTTTGGGTCGGCAGCGTTTGCCAGCCCTGCCTTGGCGCATGCCGTCGCCGAGGGCGACAAGGGCTACATTCAGGAAATCACCGGGGTTCACCTGATCCCCTTCATCTATCTCGGGGCCAAGCACATGGTCACGGGATACGACCACATCCTGTTCCTGCTCGGCGTGATCTTCTTCCTCTACCGGCCGAAGCACATCGCCACCTATGTCAGCCTGTTCGCCATCGGCCACTCCGTGACGATGCTGGCGGGTGTCTATTTCAACATCGGCATCAACAGCTACATCATCGACGCCATCATCGGCCTGTCGGTCGTCTACAAGGCGCTCGACAACATGGGGGCCTACCAGCGCTGGTTCGGCTTCCAGCCCAATACCAAGGCCGCGACGCTGATCTTCGGCTTCTTCCACGGCTTCGGGCTCTCGACCAAGATCATCGAATACGAGATTTCGCCGGACGGACTGGTGCCGAACCTGCTCGCCTTCAACGTCGGCGTCGAGATCGGCCAGCTTCTCGCGCTGTCCGCCATCCTGATCGTCATCAGCTACTGGCGCTGGAAACCGAGCTTCTGGAAGAACGCCTACACGATGAACGTCGCGATGATGGTCGCCGGCTTCATGCTCACCGGCTACCAGATCGCCGGCTTCTTCTTCGCTCCGGCCGCCTGAAAGGACTGACCCATGTATAACACCGACCTTCCCCGCCGGGCGGAACTGCCGACCTCGGCGCAACTCAAGCGCTCCACCTGGATCGCGAGCGTCACGGCTGCGGCCATCCTTGCCTTTGTCGTGCTGCCGTCCGAATACGGCGTCGATCCCACCGGCGTCGGCGGCGTTCTCGGCCTGACGCAGATGGGCCAGATCAAGATGCAGCTCGCCGAGGAAGCCGCGCAGGACGCGGCGAATATGGCTGCCAGTGCCAACGCAGAACTGATCGCCCGGCTCGACCGGATCGAGGCAACGCTTCAGGGCTTGGCGACAAGCGCTCCCGCATCAATGCCAGCCGCCGATCCGCTTGCCGGGTTGATCGAAGGACAGCCCGCGCAGGAACAGGCGGCGCTTCCTGCCCCACAGCAACAATCAGTCGCCCCAGCGTCCGAATGGAGAGACGAGGTGTCCTTCGTCCTGACGCCCGGCCAAGGAACGGAAATCAAGCTGGTGATGAACGAGGGCGAACGTGCCCGTTTCCATTGGACAGCCAACGGAGCGGTCGTGAATTACGATACGCATGGCGATGGCGGCGGTCAGTCGGTTTCCTACGAGCAGGGGCGCGGCGTGCCGGAGCAGGAAGGCGAACTCGAAGCAGCCTTCACAGGCAATCATGGTTGGTTCTGGCGAAATCGCACGGATGCCGATGTGACTGTTACTCTCCGAACCGGAGGGACATACTCGGAAATGCGCCCGGCAATGTAGCGGGCGAAATTGCGCGGCCGGATCAGACCGGCCGCGCATCGTCAGATTTATCGGGCTGTAGCGTAGAATCGGCGGCTTACTATCTCACCGGATGGAAAGCGGTGATCGGCGGCAATATCGCGCCATAGAGGGCGATCGGCGGTGTTTGGCGGAGGGAGTGGGATTCGAACCCACGGTGACATCGCTGCCACGCCGGTTTTCAAGACCGGTGCCTTAAACCGCTCGGCCATCCCTCCGGCCTCGGCCCGTTAATGCGCGATGCCGGCCTGGTTTGCAAGATTGGCGGTTTCGGCGCCGTCCGTGCGGCGGCGCGCGCGGACAGGGCGGACGGGCGGTGCGCCGCCAAACCGGTTGGCGCGACCGGAGGCGGCGAACAGCGCCCGCCCATATGTCGAAAAATGGGTCGGCGCGGTCACAAAATCGCCCCGTTCTCGCCACAAGGGATTAAGAGCACGCTAAGCAGTTTTTTGGTACTGGTGGCGCTGTCGGGCGCGAGAGGGTTGTCCGATCGGTGTCGATCACGTACCGCAAGGGTGTTGCCGCGGTTTCGAATGACGGTTTCTGGGGACGGTTTTTCCATGTCATTGCACTTGCGCCGGCGTCTGCCGGCGTCCATCGCCCTGATCGGTGCGGCCGCGTTCGTGGCCTCGTGCGCCGGCGATCCCACGCCGAAGGCCTCGGTCGCCAGCGCCGGGTCGAAGGAATATTTTTCCGAAGCCGAATACGGTGTGAAGGCCAGCCCGAAAGTGTCGACCAAGCGCTCGGGGCTGAAGCGCGGCGGCGGCCGCGACCAGACCGGCAAGCCCTACAAGGTCAAGGGCAAGTGGTATTATCCCAAGGAAGATCCCGACTACGTCAAGGTCGGCGCGGCCTCCTGGTACGGCTCGGCCTTCCACGGCCGGCTCACCGCCAATGGCGAAGTCTACGACATGACCCATCTCACGGCCGCGCACCCGACCATGCCGCTGCCGAGCTATGCCCGCGTCACCAATTTGAAGAACGGCAGTTCCGTCGTCGTGCGCGTCAACGATCGCGGCCCGTTCGCGCGCGGCCGGGTCATCGATCTGTCGAAACGGGCGGCCGAGATGCTCGACTACACCCATTCGGGCGTGGCCAAGGTCAAGGTCGAATATGTCGGCCGCGCGCCCCTGCACGGCCAGGACGATCAATATTTGATGGCCTCCTACCGTCCTGGCGGCCAGGACGGCGGTCCGCAGGAAATCTCGCCCGGCGTGATGATCGCCATGAACGGTCCGACGCCGTCGGCGCCGGTCTCTGCCCTCGATGCGGCGACGCGGGCCGGCCCGTTGCGCGCCACGGTCGTCGACGGCGATCCGCTGCTGCCCGCGCTCGGTCCGTCCGTGCCGGAGCGCCCCTTGCCCGGCGGGCTCGCCGCCCCGGTGGCGGTCGCGGCCCTGTCTTATGCCGACCGGCGCGTGGCGCGTGCCGCCGGCGCGTTCGACACGCTGCTGGCCGGACAGGGGTCCGCGCCGGTCGCGCCCGCCGCGCGCAGCGGCAAGGCCGACCGGCTGGAGCGCCCGCAGGCCGGCGGCGCCTATATCGCGGTCGGCACGTTCGCCAGTCGCAATGAGGCGCAGAGCGTGATCGCCGCGCTCGCCGCCCATGGCCGGCCCGAACTCATCGAGGACCGCAGCCAGGGCGCGCCCTGGTACACGGTCAATCTGCGCCCAGACGGCCGCGCCGGGCTCGACGCCATGCTGCGCCTGGCCTGGGCGGCGGGCGCGGAGCAGGCGCTAACGGTGCGCGACTGACGTTCGTCCGTTTGCCGATCGGCCCTTCCGGCCGGCGGCGCCCCGATTGGGGGGCTTGCGGTCGCGGGGCGCTTGCCGGCGCCAACCAAAACTCCATTCCACCCGGCCGCTTCCATTTGGCGATGAACGGTTCTAGGTTCGCCCGGGGCTTTCGGACGGTGCCCGCGCGCGCTTGACGCGGTACGGGGCGCGGCGCCGCGAGGACACGGGGTGTTGGCGTGACATATGCGAAATTCCGGGCGGTCGTGACCGCCTTGATCGGCGTTTTCGCCGTGGCGATGGCGTTGTCGCCGCCCGCCTGGGCACAGCTTTTCGAAACCCGCGCCCAGTCCGCCTTCATGATCGACGCCGAGACCGGCACGATTTTGTTGTCCAAGGACCCCGATGCGCTGATCCCGCCGGCCTCGCTCGCCAAGCTGATGACCATGGAGGTGGTGTTCAATGCCGTCAAATCGGGGCGGCTGTCGCTCGACGACGAATTCCTGGTCTCCGAAAACGCCTGGAGGACGGGTGGCGCGCCGTCGGGCACCTCGACCATGTTCGCCGAGCTCAAATCCTCGATCCGGCTGGAAGATCTGATCCAGGGCGTCATCGTCCAGTCGGCGAACGATGGCTGCATCATCATCGCCGAGGGCATGGCCGGCTCGGAGGAGAATTTCGCCCAGCTGATGACCGAGCGGGCGCGCGCGATCGGGCTGGAGAAATCGGTGTTCAAGAACTCGACCGGCCTGCCGGCCGACGGCCAGGTGGTCACCGTGCGCGAACTGGCCCGGCTGGCGCTGCATATCTGGCGCGAATATCCGCAGTTTTATCGCTATTACGCGCAGCCCGACTTCACCTGGAACAACATCAAGCAGTCGAACCGCAATCCGCTGTTGAAGATGGATATCGGCGCCGACGGGCTGAAGACCGGCTACACCGAGGAATCGGGCTACGGCATCGTCGGCTCGGCCAAGCGCGGCAATCGGCGCCTGTTCGTCGCGCTTAGCGGCATGTCGAGCGCCAGCGTGCGCGCCGAGGAGGCGCGCAAGGTGCTGGACTGGGGCATGCGGGCGTTCGAAAAGCGCGAGATTTTCGGCGCCGGCGAGGTGGTCGGCGAGGCAAAGCTGTTCGGCGGCGCCAAGACCGGGGTGGCGCTCAAGGCCGACGGGCCGGTCTCGATCTTCATCCCGATCACCAATCGCGACCGCCTGATCGCGCGCATCGTCTACGAGGGGCCGGTCACCGCGCCGGTGTCGGCGGGCACGCCAGTCGGCGCGCTGAAAGTGTGGGTCGGCGAGACGCTCAGCCAGGAAACGCCGCTTTTCGCCGCCGAGGATGTCGATGTCGGGCCTCTGCACCGGCGCGCGCTCGACGCGATCGAGGAATTGCTGATCGGCTGGCTGCGCTGACGCGCCGGTCGCCGGCGCCGGCCCGTGGCATCGAAATCGCCGCGGCCGCTTTCATCTTGGCGGCTTTTCGGGCAAACCGGAACGATGCCGGGGCGCGGTCCCGCCGATCCGCGCCGCCATCCGGTGGCGTCAAACGGTCGAAGATGAGATGAACCTGTCGCACAAACAGCTCGTCATCGTCACGCCGGTCTACGAAGACCGCGACGCCGCGGCGCGCCTGTTCGGCGAACTCTCGGCCCGCTTCGGTGCGGCGCTGTTCGTGATCGCCGTCGACGACGGCTCGGTCCGCCAGCCGCTCGACGTCGAAAGCCTGCGCGCGGCCGGGCTCGACGGGGTGGTTCTCAGGCTGCGGCGCAATGTCGGCCACCAGCAGGCAATCGCGATCGGGCTCGGCTACGCGGCCGATCATATCGGCCCCCAGCACGAGGTGGTGGTGATGGATTCCGACGGCGAGGACATGCCCGAGACCATCCCGCGCCTGCTCGACCGGCTGCGTGGTGGCGACGTCGACGTCGTGGTCGCGCAACGCGAAAAGCGGGTCGAAACGATCTGGTTCAAGGCGTTTTACGCCATCTACAAGCGGTTTTTCGGCCTGATGACGGGCCGCGCGATCTCGTTCGGCAATTTTATGGCGCTGAAGGCGCATGCTGTCCGTCGCCTGGTTTCCATGCAGGAATTGTCGGTCCATGTCGCCGGCACGGTGCTCGCGTCCAAGCTGCGCACGGGCTTGTGCGCGCTGCCGCGCGGGCCGCGTTATGCCGGGCATTCAAAGATGAATTTCGTCGGCCTGACGCTGCATGGTTTCAAGGGGCTGATGGTGTTTGCCGAGGACGTGCTGGTGCGCGTCGGCATCGCCTGCACGCTGACGGCGGCGCTGTCTGTCGTTGGCGCCATCGTGGCGGTGGGGCTCAAGCTCGCCGGCTTTTCCACGCCGGGCTGGTTTTCGGTCGCGCTCGGCATCCTGGTACTGATCTTCCTGCAGACCGGCGCGCTGGCGCTGATGACGCTGATGCTGACCGGCGTCGTGCGCGGCGGCACCATCGCCAGTTCGATCGCCTATCTGGCCTTTGTCGACGAGATCTTCGAAACCGGTCAAAAGGTCGAAACGCCGTGAGCGCGCGTTTTCGCGAAGTGCTGCGTTACGTCGTCAACGGGCTCGCGGCGACGCTCGTGCATTACGGTGCGCTAAGCTTCAACCTGGCCGTGCTGGACATCCCTTCGGCGGGGCTCGCCAATTTTCTCGCCGCCATCGTCGGCATCACCGCCTCTTTCCTCGGCAGCCGCTATTTCGTGTTCCGCAAGACCGAGGAGCCCATTCTGCGCCAGATGGTCAAATTTGGCGGGCTCTATGGTGCGATCGCGCTGCTGCACGGCCTCGTGCTTCTGGTGTGGACCGACTTTCTCGGTCACGATTTCCGCATCGGTTTCGTGATCGCGACCGCGATGCAGGTCAGCCTCAGCTATGCCGGCAACCGTTTTCTGGTGTTCGTGCGATGAAACTCGCCTATGCGGTCCTGCTGAGCCTCGTCTATGTGGTTCTGCTGCTTGGCTTTTACGCCGTCCATGTCCGTTTCCTGCCCGTCGATGTGGTGCTTTACAGCGCCGTGCAGGACGCGCTCGCCGCGCTGGCGGTGCTGGTTGCGCTGGTCGTGGCGCTGCGGCGTTTTTTGCCCTTCACCGGCTTTGAGGCCCTGCTTCTCGTGGTTGTGTGGTTTTTGGGCGGTTACGCGTTCGCGATCTCGGTGCCGACCGTGCTCGACCGGTCGCTGTCCTTCTACATCCTGGAAAAGCTCGAGCAGCGCGGCGGCGGTATTCGCCGCGACGCGATCGGGCAGGTTTTTACCGAGGAATATCTGCCGGAATACCGGCTGGTCGACGTGCGCCTGACCGAGCAGCTCGAATCCGGCACCGTGGTGATCGAGGGCGGATGCGTGAAGCTGACCGCCCATGGCAAGAGGCTGGCCGCGGCCAGCCGGTTTTTCCGCACCCATCTTCTGCCGCGCAAGCGGCTTCTGGCGGGTGCCTATACCGATGCGCTGATCGATCCGTTCAAAAACAGCCCCAAAGGCAGGATCGGCTACGAATGCGGATAGGCGGCCGGCGCACCGGCTTTACCGCGCGGAGAGGCAGGCGGCGTCCAACAGCAACTGGCGCGGGCTCCGCGCGACCGTGCAGCGCGTCTCAAGCGGCTTGAAGAACGGCGTCTTGCCCGCCTCCAGAAACCGCAGCGCCGGCGCCACCGCCGGCACGCTCTCCTGCCAGCGGCGCAGCCGGTCGCGCTGGTGCCTTTCGCCCCGGTCGACGAGCACATAGTCGATGCCGCTGTCGCGCGCGAAGGCTGTGAAGGCGTCGGGCGTGACTTGATAAAGGGCAAGCACGGTCTGGGTAATGCGCCGATAAAGCAGGTCGTGATAGGTTTTTTTGTAGGGGATCATCAATTCGTACGCGGCGTAGACGCCGCGCGAGGAAAAGGCCGGCACGAGATCGAGCTCGCGCGAAAATCCGCCCACCAGCGTGTCCTTTGGCGTCTGGCGCAGATAGGCATGGATGGCGGGCGCCTTGGAAAAAAACATCGCACTGGTTGCCACCATCGCCACCGCCACGATCAGGCCCGGCGTGAACACGAGCGCCCGCGCCGCCTTCGACCAGCCATGACGCCGGAGCCGCCGTGCGCCGCCGATGACGGCGGCGGCCGCGAAAGGCAGGACGACGAGCACGAAGGCGGTCTTGACGGCGTTGTGGCCGTAACGGCTCGGCTCGTGCAGCCTGAACAACAGCAGCAGGGCGAGACTGTGCAGGATGAGGCCGGCGGCGAGAACGGCCAGCGCGACGCCGGCCAAGCGCGGCGGCGGCTCCGGCAGGCCGAGCCGGCGCATCGGCCGCGCCGCGCGGCCGTTGGCGATCGCCCAGGCGAGGCCGAAAAAAAGCGCGAGCAGTAGGCCGGCGACGAGGCCCCGCCAGGGCGGGGCCAGCGTGCGAAAGCAGAAGGTGGCGTAACCGTTGCGATTGCACCACAGGCCGAGCGCGCCGTCCGCCTCGAAAAAGGCGAGCCGCCCGCCGGGCGAGAAGATCGCGGCCTGCCGGGCTTGCTCGAGCGAAAAGGTCGGGCCGAGGGTTGCCAGTTCGCGCATGAACACCAGCCCGCCCGCAAGGGCGGCGATGCCACCGGCCGCAAGCGTGACCAGCGTCCTGCGATCGGTCGCAACGAAGGGAAAACCCGGTTTCAGGCAAAGCAACGCCATCGCCAGGCCGCTGACGGCCACGGTGGCGGGATAGAGGCCGGTTCCGACGAACAGCGCCGCGGCGGTCAAGACCGGACGGCGGCGCAGAAAGGTCAGCAGCGACAGCGCGATGATGATCACGCCGAAGGTTTTCGGCAGCCCCACCGCCGCGGTCGGGCCGCCGAGCACGAGCGGGGCGATGGCGCCGACCAGGGCCGCGCCGCGCCGCGAGGGCCACAATTCGTAGGTCAGCAGATAGACCGAAAGCGAAAACAGCGCCCCGAGCGCGGCCATCATGACCAGCAGATGGACAAGCAGCGCGTCGGCGCCCAGCAGGGTGAACGGTCGGTAGAGCGCTTCATAGGCCCACGGCGTCAGCGTCCTGAACTGATCGGCGATCGCGTCGCCGGCAAACAATGACGGGTCGGCCTGCTGGCGCAGCCAGATCACGAAATGGCGGGCATCGTCCTGAACGATCAGCGGCCAGCGCGCGGCGCTCGCCGCCGCGATCGCCAGCCACACCAGCGCCCATCCCGACATCGCCAGCAGCGCGCCCGAAAGCGGGGTGCAGTCCGCGGGTGGCGCCAGCCGGTCATGCTGGGGCCGGGAGCGGTCCGGTTCGGCGCCCGGGGTGTTCAACGGCAATCCACCCTTCCAGATCGTCTCACGGGGCCGCTATGACACAGCCGCCCCGGGCGGACAATATTGGGTCCGCTCCGCTCGGGCGGCGATCGACGCGCATGCATGGATTTTGCCGGCGCGTGGCAGTAAGAAGGCGGCCGACAGCCGAAGAAAGGGCGGATCGGCCGTGCAGCGCGGATTGTTCATCACCTTCGAGGGCGGCGAGGGCGCCGGCAAATCGAGCCAGATCCGCATCCTGGCCGATACGCTGCGCGCACAGGGCTACGACGTGCTCGTCACGCGCGAACCCGGCGGCTCGCCGGGGGCCGAGGCGATCCGCCACGTGCTTTTGTCGGGAGGGGCGGAGCCGTTCGGACCGGCCATGGAGGCGATCCTGTTCGCCGCCGCGCGGTCGGATCATGTCGAGCAGGTGATCCGCCCAGCGCTCGAGCGCGGCACGATGGTGTTGTGCGACCGGTTCATGGATTCCTCGCGCGTCTACCAAGGCGTCACCGGCGAACTCGATCCCGGTTTCATGGCCGCGCTGGAACGCGTCACCGTCAACGAGACGATTCCCGACCTGACGCTGATTCTCGACATCGATCCGGTCGAGGGGCTCGATCGGGCCAATGCGCGCCGCGGGGAAGGGGAGGCCGACCGCTACGAAAAGGAAACGCTGGACATTCACCGGCGGCGGCGCGATGCATTTCGCGACATCGCCCGCAACGATCCCGAGCGCTGCAGGGTGGTCGACGCGTCCGCAAGCGAGGAGGAGGTCGCCGCGACCATTGCCGGTCACGTCGCCGATCTGCTCGAACGACACGAGATGGTGGCAGCCGAAAAATGAGCTTCGAACGCAGCGCCGTGCTCCAGCACGACACGCTCGACGACATTCCAGAGCCGGCGGAAAACCCGGCCCTGTTCGGTCACGAGGACATGGCCGCCCGCTTCGCCGCGGCGTATCGGGCCGGCAAGCTGCACCACGCGCTGGTGCTGGCCGGACCGCGCGGGATCGGCAAGGCGACGCTGGCGTTTCATCTCGCCTATCATCTGCTGCGTTATGCCGAGGCCGCCGATGCGCCCGACACCCTGGCCGCGCCGGATCCCGAAACGACGCTGTTCAAGCTGATCGCCAATGGCGGGCATCCCTCGATCCTGCATCTGACCCGCCCGGTCAACGAGCGCACCAAGGCATTCCGCACCGCGGTTACGGTGGAGGAGATCCGCAAGGTGCAGCGTTTCCTGTCCTTCACCGCCCACGACGGCGGCTATCGGGTGGTGATCATCGACCCGGCCGACGATATGAACCAGAACGCGGCCAACGCTCTGTTGAAGAACCTGGAAGAGCCGCCGGCGCGCACCCAGTTCATCCTGATTTCGCACGCTGCCGGGGGGCTCCTGCCGACCATCCGCTCGCGGTGCCAGATCGTGCGGTTGCAGCCGCTGGCCGAAAGCGCCTTCGGCCGCGCGCTGACGGGTCTCGGCATCGCGCCGCAGGACGCGGACGCGGCCAGGGCGCTCATGGAACGCGCCGGTGGCAGCGTGCGCGAGGCGATCCTGCTGACCCAATATGGCGGATTGGAAATCGCCGCGGCGATCGAGGAGATCGCCACCGGCGCAAGGTTCGACGTGGCCAAGACGTGGCGGCTTGCCGATGCGGTCGCCGCGCGCGACCAGACGATGGCCTTTTCGCTTTTCAACCGTCACGTTCTCGACCATGCCGCCGCGCTCGCGGTCGAGGCCGCCCGAACCGGCGCGCTGGCGCGGGCGGATGCGCTGTCGCAATTCTGGCAGGACGCCAACCGCGCCATTGTCGAGGCGGAGACCTACAATCTCGACAAGCGCCAGCATGTCGCCGGGCTGATGCGGGCCATGCACGCCGCACTCGGCGGCTGATCCGCCCAGCGGGCGGTCGCGCGGCCGATTGCAGGATGGCCATGACAGCCGCAATGCGCTATCCCACCGCCGTCACTTTCTTCGGACAGACTTTTCCATGGCCAACGACAATTTCTACCTGACAACGCCGATCTTCTACCCGAACGGCAAGCCGCATATCGGCCACGCCTATACGGTGATCGCCACCGACGCGCTGGCGCGTTTTCACCGGCTTGACGGCAAGGACGTGTTTTTCCTGACCGGTACCGACGAGCACGGGCTGAAAATGCAGCAGACGGCCGAAAAGGAAGGCGTTTCGGCGCAGGCGCTGGCCGACCGAAACTCGGATATTTTCCGCACCATGATCGCGGCGCTCGGCGGCTCCAACGACGATTTCATCCGCACCACAGAAGCACGCCACAAACAGGCCAGCCAGGCGATATGGCGGCGCATGGCCGACAATGGCGACATCTATCTCGACCGCTATACCGGCTGGTATTCGGTGCGCCAGGAGGCCTATTTCGACGAGAGCGAGACGACTGTCGGCGAGGACGGCGTGCGCCGCGAGCCGCTCGGCTCGCCGGTCGAGTGGAACGAGGAGGAAACCTATTTCTTCCGGCTGTCGGCCTACCAGGAACGGCTGCTTGCCCATTACGAGGCCAATCCCGACTTCATCGGCCCGGCCGAGCGCCGCAACGAGGTGATCAGCTTCGTCAAGTCGGGCCTGCGCGACCTGTCGGTGTCGCGCTCGACCTTCTCCTGGGGGGTGCCCGTGCCGGGCGACGAAAAACACGTCATGTATGTGTGGGTCGACGCGCTGACCAACTACATCACCGCCTGCGGCTTTCCCGACGAGAACGCATCGAAATGGCGCTACTGGCCGGCCGATGTGCACATTATCGGCAAGGACATCGTGCGTTTCCATGCCGTCTACTGGCCGGCCTTCCTGATGTCGGCGGGGATCGAATTGCCGAAGCGGGTCTATGCGCACGGCTTCTTGTTCAACAAGGGCGAGAAGATGTCCAAATCGGTCGGCAATGTCGTCGATCCGTTCGCGCTGATCGAGCATTACGGCCTCGACCAGGTGCGCTATTTCTTCCTGCGCGAGGTGCCGTTCGGTCAGGACGGCAGCTACAGCCACGACGCCATCGTCAATCGCTCGAATGCCGACCTGGCCAACGATCTCGGCAATCTGGCGCAGCGCTCGCTGTCGATGATCGCCAAGAATTGCGCGGGCAGGGTGCCCGACAAGGCCGCGCTGACGGAAGCGGATCAGGCGATCCTTAATCAGTGCGACGGCGCGCTCGTTGCCGCCCGCAAGGCGATTGCCGACCAGGCGATCCACAGCGCGCTCGCCTCGATCTTCGGCGTGGTGTCGGAGGCCAACCGCTATTTCGCCGGCCAGGAGCCCTGGGCGCTGAAAAAGACCGACCCGGAGCGCATGCAGACCGTGCTTTACGTGACGGCCGAGACGGTGCGCCGGGTGGCGATTTTGTGCCAGCCCTTCGTGCCGGATGCTGCGACCAAACTGCTCGACCTGCTGGCGGTCGACCCCGCGCACAGGCGCTTCGCCGATCTCGAGCGGGCGCTGGCGCCGGGCGATCCGCTGCCGCCGCCGGCGCCGGTGTTTCCGCGTTATGTCGAACAGGACCGCGCGGCGGCCGGCTGACAACGGAAACATCATGCTGGTCGACAGTCACTGCCATCTCGATTTTCCCGATTTCGCGCCCGAACGCGACCAGGTGGTCGCGCGCGCCCATGCGGCGGGCATCGGCCTGATGGTCACCATCTCGACGCGGGTCCGGCGTTTCGCCGAGGTCCTGGCGATCGCCGAGGCCTATGACAGCGTCTATTGCTCGGTCGGCACGCATCCGCACAATGCCGGCGAGGAGACGGACGTCACCACCGAAGAATTGGTGCAATTGGCATCCCATCCCAAGGTGGTGGCGATCGGCGAGGCCGGGCTCGACTATTTTTACGACAAGGCGCCGCGCGCGGCGCAGGCCGCCGGCCTGCGCCGGCATATCGCCGCCTCCCGCCGGACCGGCCTGCCGCTAGTCATCCACGCCCGCGACGCCGATGCCGATATGGCCGCGATCCTGGAGGAGGAGACGGGGAAGGGGGCTTTCCCGTTCGTCTTGCACTGCTTTTCGTCCGGCAGGCAGCTTGCCGAAACCGGGATCGGGCTCGGCGGCTACGTGTCGTTTTCCGGCATTGTGGCGTTTCGCAAATCCGACGACTTGCGCGCGATCGCCGCCGATCTGCCGCACGACCGGATTTTGGTGGAAACCGACGCGCCCTATCTGGCGCCGCCGCCGCATCGCGGCAAGCGCAACGAGCCGGCCTTCGTCGCCCACACGGCGGCTGTGCTGGCCGACACGCTCGGCCTGACGCCCGACGACCTCGCCACCAGGACGACGGAGAATTTTTTCCGCTTGTTTTCCAAAGTCCCGCGTCCGCCCGGCCCGCGTTCATGAGCGCGGCGCCAGACCGTCTGCGGCTGACGATCCTCGGTTGCGGTTCCTCGCCTGGCACGCCGCGCATCACCGGGGACTGGGGCCGGTGCGATCCGGGCAATCCGCGCAACCGGCGCCTGCGCGCCGCCGCGCTGGTCGAGCGCATCCGCCCCGACGGCGCCACAACGCGCGTGGCGATCGACACGGGGCCGGATTTTCGCGAGCAGATGGTGCGCGCCAGCGTGCGCCGGCTTGACGCGGTGCTTTATACCCATGCGCATGCCGACCACATTCACGGGGTCGACGATCTGCGCGGTTTCGTGCTCGAACAGCGCCGGCTGATGGATATTTATGCCGACCGCCAGACGCTGGCGCGGCTGCGCGCAGCCTTCGGTTATTGTTTCGAGACGCCGGCCGGCAGTTCCTATCCGCCGATCCTGAACGCGCACGAGATCGACCATGACGACGCCGTGACGATCACGGGAGAGGGCGGTGCTCTGACCTTCACGCCGCTGCCGCAGATCCATGGCGAGATCGTCTCGCTCGGCTTTCGCGTCGGCGACGTCGCCTATTGCCCGGACGTAAGCGATTTTCCGCCCGACACGGTCGACCGGCTGTTCGATCTCGATCTGCTGGTCATCGACGCGTTGCAGTACCGACCGCATCCCTCGCATCTGTCGCTGGAGGAGGCGCTCGGCTGGATCGGGCGCCTGGCCCCCAAAAAGGCGGTGCTGACCCATATGCATGTGCCGCTCGACTATGAGACGGTATTGAACGAAACGCCTGATCACGTCGTGCCGGGGCACGATGGGCTCGTACTTGAATTTTCGATTTAAAACCATTGAATTTCAAGGAAAAATCGGTGAGCAAGAGCATTGAGCGCGTGCGTGCGGCGGCAGCGTCCGCCGGCCTGTCGATCGAGGTGCGGCGTATGGGCGAATCGACCCGCACCGCCGAGGAAGCGGCCGCGCAATGCGGCGTCGGCGTCGCGCAGATCGTCAAATCGCTGATTTTCCAGGGTGCGCATAGCCAAAAACTGTTTTTGTTCCTGGTGTCCGGCGTCAACCGGCTCGATCAGTCCAAGGCGGCCGCGCTGGCCGGCGAGGAACTGGCGCGCGCCGATCCGCGGCTGGTGCGCGAACGCACCGGCTTCGCCATTGGCGGCGTGGCGCCGCTCGGCCATCTGGAGCCGGTTGCGGCCTTCGCCGATCGGGCCTTGTGCGATTTCGACATTGTCTGGGCGGCGGCCGGCGCGCACGACGCGGTGTTTTCCTGCGCGCCCGGCGCGTTGCTGGCGGCGGCGGGCGCGACGGTCGGCGACATCGCAGCCTGACGTCGACGGGTGACCGGCTCGTCCGGCTTTGCTATCATTATCCTATGTCTGGGGGGAACGCAGCGCGGCCGCGGCCGAGCGAAGACCGCGACAGGCGGGCCGAGGCGAGCCTTGTCGGGCGGTTGCGCGCCCGGGCCCTGGCAGTTGTCGAGGCCATCGAGGCCGACCGGAAGACCTTCGCCGGCATGCCAGATTTGCCGGCGCGGCGCATCCACACCTTGTTTGCCGGGCTCTATCTGCGCACGACGCAGCGCTGGATGCGGTTTCTCGGCACGCGGCGAGATCCCGAATTCGCCTATCTGACGATCATTCGCTTCTACGAGATTTATCGCGCCGCAATGCATACGCCGCTGCAAGAGCCGGTGGCCGGTCCCTGGCGGCGCTACCATGGCCTTGCCGGCGGGTTGACGATGGCCGCCCCGATTTCGTCCCATCTGCTTTTGGTCTCGCGCGGTGTGCGTGCGCATACGCGCTACGACCTTGGCGTCGCCATTGCGCGGGCCACGCACGACTATGCAAGGCTCTATGGCCGGGCGCCGGATATTGAGCGCTACAAGGAGACGATTGTCGGCCTGCAAACCGGAGCCGCGTTTCAGCACGCCGGGCTCGATTATATCGACGATCACCGGCGCCAGCAGACGGGATGGCGGCGTTTCGTGCTTGCGGTTTTCCACGCCGGCCTGCGCGGCTTGTCATGGCTGTGGATGCCGATCTTCCAGCATTGGCGGCGCGCGGCCTGGGCCGACGCCAGGCGGGCGGTCGAGCCGCCGGCGCCACCGAACGGCAACATGGCCGGATAAAAAGTTCCATAATATATCTTATGCGACTTTGATATGCCGGTGAGGGAGCCTGTGGCCGGCCGGTGTGCCAGTCCTGTTCGCCCCGACTCCCGCCTCATTCCTCCGGCTCGGTGGTGAACATCAACGGGTAACCGGCCGCCTTGCCCGCCTCCGTGCCTTCGGTGGCCTTGGTTTCGGCCACGTCCCGGGTGTAGACGGCAACCACGCACACGCCACGCCTGTGCGCGGTCATCATGATACGGCGGCCTTGGTCCTGCGATACCCGGAACACCGCCTTCAGCACCGCCACGACGAAGTCGCGCGGCGTGAAATCGTCATTGACGAGGATGACCTTGAAGAGCCGCGGGCGCTGCGTCTTGCGCTGAGGCTTTGGCCTGAGCGCGGTTCCGCTTCCGCCGCCACTGGCCGCCGGCCGGGTGCGAGACCGGCGGAGATCACCTTCGTCACACCGGCAAGCGCCGGCGCGCGGCTTTGCGGAAACGGAGGCTCGGTCGACCATCGCGCCGAGTATGGCGCGCAATCGGCCATCGCGGCAAGCCGCGGGCCGACACGCCGTTAGCGCATGACGTGCACGGAACAGGCCGCGTGGCGCACGACACGAGCCGCCGTCGAGCCGATCAGATAGTCCTGCAGGCCGGGCTTGTGCGAGGCGATGACGATCACGTCGGCCTTTTTCTCTTTGGCCACGGCCAGAATGCCTGAAGCCGGCTGGCCGACCCTGACATCGATCTCGACCCCCTCGCCTTGTTCGGCCGCCATCGCCTCAAGGGTCTTGCGGGCCTCCTCGCGCGTCTTTTCCATAATCCCGCCGGGCAGTTCGGCGGCGACGAAGGTGGGAATGTCCTCCACGACGTTCACCAGCACGATGCGCGCGCCGTCATTGGCCATCTTCCTGGCCGCGGCGATCATGGTCGGCGCCTTGTCGCTGTCGGCGAGGTCGACCGGAACGAGGATCGTATCATACATGTATCGTCTCCGTTTGCGCTGCTGTTTCACATCATGCGGCACCGTGGCGGTTTCACCTTGCGATAGATCAAGACATGCCTTGCGTCCCGGAGCTTTGTCGCTTTGGCCATCTTGTTGCCCATATGATATAGTGGCCTGTGCCGGGTTTTATGGGTGGTAATGGCAATGCGACGATGCGTTAAGGCGCTCGGCATGATCGCGGCCGCAACTGTGTTTCTGCCTGTCGCGATGGCGACCGCGGCGGAGCGGGTCGCGTTGATCATCGGCAACAACGCCTATGAGAACATGACGGCGCTCAACAATCCAGTGGGCGACGCCACGCGTCTTGCCGGGACGTTGATGAGCAACGGTTTCGACGTGATGAGTTGCGACGGCCAGAAGCCGGGCTGTTTCGATCTCGATCGCGGTGCGCTTCAGGATGCGCTCGAGGATTTCGAATATATGGCCGACGGTGCCTCCGTGGCGCTGGTGTTTTATGCCGGCCACGGCATGCAGACGGCCGAGGGCAACGTGCTCGCGCCGACCGACATGGAACTGTCCTGCGGCACCTGGAAGGCGCGGCGCGAAGTGCTTCTGGACGACGTCTTGGAAGCAATGGAGGGGGCGGACCAGAAAATCGTCATTCTGGACGCCTGCCGCAACGATCCGTTCAAAGCACAGCAATGCGTCGATCGCGGCGCGCGTCCCCTCTCCTTCGACAGTTTCGCGGTGCCCGACAGCGCCTCGCGCTTCCTGCTGATCACGTCGACGCGGGCCGGCCAGCTCGCCCAGGACGGCGTGCCCGGTGCGCATTCGCCGTTTGCCGAAGCTTTGTTCCACTGGATGGAAAACGAGCCGACCGCGCCGTTCGCCCAGATGCTCGACCGGGTCTCCAAGCGGGTGATCGAACGGACCACGGCGGCGAATTTCACCCAGATTCCGGAAATCCTGATTCGCGGTGGGGCGCCAGAAGCCTGCCTGGCCGGTGATGCGTGTAGCAGCGATCCCCAGGCCGTGGCGCTGCGCGTCGAGGTCGAGAAGCTGCGCCAGGAAAACGCGCGCAACCAGGAACTGGCTGAAATCGGCGCGGCCTATGTCCGCAGCGCCGGCCTCGACGGCCAGCAGGACCTTACCCAGGAGGAGCGCCAGCGCATCCTCGATGGTATTTCCAAGGCCGGCAAGGCGCTGATCGAGCGCAACGACAACCGTGCCGAGCGTGCGCTCGCCCTGTTGCGCGAGGGCAATGAGACGGCGGCGGAGGAATTGTTCACCGAGGTTTTGGAAACCAAGGCGACCCAGGCGCGCGCCGCGGCCGAGATCGAAACCGCACAGCGGGTGGAAGCCGCCGAGGCGGCGCGCCATATCGCCTCGCTGGCCTGGCCCAAGGATGTCGGCAAGGCGGCGCGCTATTTCGGCCAGGCGGCCGAGCTCCAGCCCGAAGATATCCAGACCTGGATGAACTTCGCCTATACGTCGCGCGATTCCGGCTCGACGGCGCAGGCCTTGCGCGCCTTCCGCGAAGCCAGCACGCGGGCACGCGACGACGGCCAGATCAGCAACCGGATCTGGGCGGCCTTCGGCCAGGGCGACATCACCAAGGCGCAGGGCCGCCTCGACCGGGCGCTCGATTTCTACAAGGCCGCCGCGGCGATCTCGCAGGACTATGTCGACAAGAACCCGGACGACCCGCATGCGATCCGCAACCATTCGGTCGCCTATGAACGGATCGGCAATGTTCTGTTGAACATGGGCGACCTTGGCGGGGCCCTGGAAGCGTTTGAACGGCGTCTTGACGCCGCCGTGCAGATCGCCGATCTCGAGCCCGGCAACACGCTGTTCCAGCGCGATCTGGGCGTGGCGTGGGGCAAGGTCGGCGACGTGTTGAAAAAACAGGGCAATTTGGCCAGTGCGCTCGCCGCCTACAATGCCGGCGCCAAGCCGGTCAACCGGCTGGCGGCGAGCAACGCCAACAACACCGAGTGGCAAAGCGACCTCGCCTATTCCGCAACGCGGATCGGCTCGGTGCTGTTTGCCCAGGGATATTCGGTCGAGGCGCTGGAAGCGTTCGGCCGGGCGCTGTCGATCCGCGAGGACCTGGCCGCCGGCGATCCGAACAACATGAACTGGCGCTTCGACGTCAACGGCTCGCTGTGGAACGTCGCCGATGTCGAGGTCAGCATGGGCCGGCTTTCCAGCGCGATCGAAAAGCTGGAGCGCTCGCGCGACATCCTGCTGGAAATGGTCGCCAGCGATCCCGACAACGCGGTCTGGCGACGCGACTATTCGGTGGTGTTCAACCGGATCGGCGACATTCGGGTCTCGCAGGGCAATCTGGCGGCGGCGCTGCGGGCGTTCTCGACTGCCGAGAAGATCATTTCCTCGCTGTCGCGCGCCTACCCGGACAATCTTGTGTGGAAACGCGACTGGTCGCTGTCGCACGAAAAGATCGGCGACGTGCTGGTTGCCCAGGGCAATCTGGCCGGCGCCCTCAATGCCTATAGCCAGCGTGCGGAAATGGCGCGCGAGCTCGCCGAAAAGGACCCGCTCAACGTCACCTGGAAACGCGACCTGTCGACCGCGCATGAGCGGATCGGCCGCATTCGCGCGGCCACCGGCGATCTCGAGGGCGCGCTGGAGGCGCACAAGGCGAGCCTGGTGATTCGCGAGGAACTGGTCGAAAAGGATCCGCAGAACGCCGGCTGGCGCTTCGACCTCTATGCCGGGCTTTGGTACGTCGCCGACGCCGAGATCTATCTCGGGCGTCTCTCCCCTGCCCGCGAAAAGCTGGAACGCGCGCACGCCATCATCAAGGAGCTGGCCGACTCGAACGACCGCAACGCGATTTGGCAGCGCGACGTGACCGTGGCGCTCGGCCGGCTCGCCGACATCATGCTGCAGCAGGGAAAATATGACGAGGCGCTTGAGACGCTGAACGACAGCCGCAAGACGACGGTCGGATTGATCGATACCGATCCGCAAAACACCATCTGGCTGCGCGACTTGGCGATTGCCGACGAGAAGATCGGCGATGCGCAGTTCTCGCTGGGCGATCTCGACGCGTCGCTGGAAAGCTATCGCAAGCGCATGGAGGTGGCCGAGCGCCTGGTGGCCATGGACGAGCAGAACCGGGCCTGGCTGCGGGATCTGTCGCTGTCGCATGAAAAGATCGGCAAGGTGCTGATAGCGCAGAAGAAAATGGATCAGGCGCTGGCCCATCAGCGCGACAGCCTGGAAATCCGGCAAAAGCTGGCCGCGTCCGATCCGCTTAACGTGACCTGGAAACGCGACGTTGCGATCGCGCACGAAAAGATCGGCGACGTCTATTACGAGCAAGAGAAATATGCCGACGCCATGGCCGAATATCAGGCCCGCGCGGCCATCATCGAGGAACTCGCCAATTCAGACCCGGCCAATCCCGACTGGCAGCGCGACGTGGCGGTCAGCCACGCGAAATTCTCGCTGATCTACCGGGCCGAAAGCGAACCGTCCAAGGCGATCGAGCATTTGCGCGAAGGCCACCGCATCATGTCCGAACTGGTGAAAAAACACCCGGACTGGTCGGTGTGGCAGAACGACGTCGCCTGGTTCGCGGGCCAGATCGAGGCCCTGCAGAACTGATCCCGCCGGCCGCGCTTGCCTGTTGCGGGCGCGGCGGTGCCCTGCCCGTGTGTGTCCGCGAGTGCGCACGCCGGGCGGCGGCTTGTGGCCGCCCGGCGTGCCGCGGCCTCAGTCCTTGAGGATGAAGGTCACTTTCATGTTGACCCGATAGGCGGCGATCTTGCCGTCCTCCACGGTGACTTTTTGTTCCTGGATCCAGGCGCCGGTGACGTGTTTCAGCGTCTTGACCGCGCGCGCGATGCCCTTTTCGACGGCGTCGTCGAAGCTCTTTTCGGACGATGCGGTGATTTCGGTGACGCGTGCGACTGACATGGATGCCTCCTTGAATGAACCGGGGCGAGTCTAGAGTATCGGACAGGGTGGCGGAACCGGGTTTCGCCAAAATCGGCTTTGCCGACAAAACCTTAGAGTTCGTGCGACGGGTCCGTTTTGAAACCGGCGCGCGGGAGGGTCAGCCCTTGGCGATCCGGTCGAGCGCGATCAGCTGCTCCAGCAGTGCCGGCATGTCCTTCAGCGGCACCATGTTGGGCCCGTCCGACGAGGTCGAGTTGTCGGGGTCCTGGTGGGTCTCGATGAACACCCCCGCCACGCCGACGGCAACCGCCGCGCGCGCCAGCGTCGCCACGAAACGCCGCTCGCCGCCGGAGGTGGCGCCCTGCCCGCCCGGCTGCTGGACCGAATGGGTGGCATCGAAAATCACCGGAGCGCCGGTCTCGGCCATGATCGGCAGGGCGCGCATGTCGGAGACCAGCGTGTTGTAGCCGAAGGATGCCCCGCGCTCGGTCACCAGCACGTTGGGATTGCCCGAGCCCGTGACCTTGGAGACGACGTTCTTCATGTCCCAGGGGGCGAGAAACTGGCCTTTCTTGACGTTGACGATCTTACCGGTTTGCGCGGCCGCGACCAGGAGATCGGTCTGACGGCACAAGAAGGCCGGGATTTGCAGCACGTCCACCACCTCGGCCACCGGCGCGCACTGTTCGGCGGTGTGGACATCGGTCAGAACCGCGATGCCGAGTTCCGAGCGCAGGTCGGCGAAGATCGGCAGGGCGGCGTCGAGGCCCGCGCCCCGCGTGCTGGTCAGCGCGGTCCGGTTGGCCTTGTCGAAGCTGGTCTTGTAGACGAAGCCGAGCCCGAGCCCGGCGGTCAGTTCCTTGAGTGCGCCGGCCATGTCGAAGGCGTGTTGCCGGCTTTCGAGCTGGCAGGGACCGGCAATCAGCGCCAGCGGCGCGTCGTTGGCGAAGACGGCGCCGCTGTCGAGGGTGATTCTTCGATTGGGCGTCATGATGCTGTTCCGGTCTCGGTGGAGCCGGCTTCGCGCAGCCCGGCTTCAAAAAGAATGTCGGCGCCCTGCCCAGCCGCGCGTGGCACAAACAGGCCGGCGCCGACGAGGCGATTGGCGATGCCGCGACTTGTCAGAAGCGCGCGGACGACGTCGATGGCGTCGACCGCCACGCGTATCAGCGCAAAACCGGCACGTCCGCAGTCGGGCTCCGCGCCGAAGCGTCGGCGATAGGCGTCCGGCCGCATCACGTCGATCGCGGCGTTCGCCAGTACCAGCGCGGCCGCCTCCGCGTCAGGCTCCGTGCCGTTGCCGACCTTGGCGATCCTGGCGATCGCATCGCGGACCGAGACCGTGTCGTCGGCGACCACGACCGCGCCGGCCAGGCCGCGAGCGCCGTTTTCATGGGCTTCCAGCGCCGTGCGGTCGACGGCCGGGACGCCGATACGCTGACAGGCGAAAAAGAACGGCTCGGCGAGCCCGGCGATGGTGGCGAAGGCGAGCCTGAAACTCGCCTCGCCCGCCTTGCCGTCGGCGTCGAGGAAGGGGCGGGTGAAGAAAAGCGGTTTTCCCGGCGACATGCCGCCCGAGACGTAGCGCGCGTGGTCGGCCTCGGCATCCGCCGTGGCGAACACGATGGCGGAAAATCCCTCCTGGCCGCGTGCGCGCCGAAAGGCCTCGTCGCGGGCCACGAACACATTGCCGTCGGCGATCGCGGCGGTGCACCGGTCCCGATCGCCGATGGCGAGCGGCTCCAGAAAACAACCATCCGAAAAATAGACGCAGCGGTTCACCGTGCCGAACGGATGGGTGCCTTGCGGCGCGACGGTGAAGCCCAGGGCGCAGAGGCGGGCGCTGGCGGTCTCCAGATCGGCCGTCGGCAGCACCAGGTGATCGAGCGATAGCGCGGATGAGGGAGCGGACATAGCGCCCATCTGCCTCAACTGGGCGCGCGGTGCAAGTCGGTCCCGGCCGGCTTGCCGCGTCTGGCGACTGCGTCCGCACGATCTCCGGCAATGACCGCATTCGTTCCCTCAGCGCATGGACGGGCTCCAGATTTGCCGGCGTCGCGGTTGCAATCGCATGTGATGTGAATAGCCTTGGGAAAGCCTGGCGTGGCATGGTCCGCCGGGATTGGGGAAGAAGATGGGCGTGGGTATATGGTCGGATCGTGGGGTGAATGGCGCAAGGCCGTGGCGTGGCAGCCGGGTCGCGGTGGGTACAAGGACGCAAAAATCCTGACCGCACTTGGCAGGGGCGTTTTCAGCCTGTGCCTGGTGCTGCTGGTTACGGCCTGTTCGACGTCGGAAACGCTGCGCACGGCGGTGCCGAGCTCGACCTCCTCCTCGTCGCCGAAATATGCCGCGATCGTGGTCGATGCGCAGGACGGGCGCGTGCTTTTCGCGCGCAATGCCGATTCCGCCCGCTACCCGGCCTCGCTGACCAAGATGATGACGCTTTATCTCTTGTTCGAGGCGATGGAACAGGGCCGCGTGAGCCGCGACACGCCGATCCCGGTGTCGGCCTATGCCGCCAGCCGGCCGCCCTCCAAGCTCGGCCTCAAGGCCGGTCAGCCGGTGCCGGCCGACATCGCGATAAGGGCGCTGGCGACCAAATCGGCCAATGACGTCGCCACCGCGGTGGCGGAGTTTCTGGGCGGAACCGAGGAGCGTTTCGCTGCGATGATGACGGCCAAGGCGCGCCAGCTCGGCATGGTCGGCACGGTGTTCCGCAACGCGTCCGGCCTGCCGGATTCGCGCCAGCGCACCACCGCGCGCGACATGGCCAAGCTCGGCATGTCGCTCAGGAGGCGTTTCCCCGCCTATTACCCCTATTTCTCGCTGACCAGCTTCGCCTATCGCGGCAAGACCATCCGCGGCCACAACAAGGTTTTGGAAACGGTGCGCGGCGCCGACGGCATCAAGACCGGTTATACGCGCGCCTCGGGCTTTAACCTGGCGACATCCGTCGACCGGGACGGCCGGCGTGTCGTCGCCGTGGTGATGGGCGAAAAGACCGCGCGCGCGCGCAACGCCCACATGGCCGAGTTGATCGAGGCCTATCTGCCGAAAGCACGCTCGCGGCGCGGCCAGGGCCGCATCGCAATCGCGCGCCCGTAATCGGGATTGGCTCCAGAGCCGGACTGCTTTTCACGGAACCTCGGATCGGCTTCTTTGTCCCAACGCGTTTGCGAACGGCGAACCGGCCGCCGCTTGGCCCGGAACGTGCCTAAGCCGAGGCCTGTTCGGCGGCCGCCTTTTTCTTGCCGGCGCGCCCGAAGGCCCAGGCGAGCGCCACCGCGATCACGATCAGCACCAGCGAGAGCAATGGCCGGTACCAGAACCAGGCGATCGCGATCGTCGCGAAGCCGATCAGCACGGCGAGCACGAACGCCACTGCCGAGGTGCCCATGCGCACCAGATTGCCGAGAAAGGGAATCACGTCCGCGATCACGCCGAGCGGGCGCATGATCAGGGAAAAGCCGACCATCAGCAGAACCAGGCCGCCGATCCGCAGCACCCAGGTCAGGACCGTGTTGCCGGTGACGGCGTCGGCGAACATTTGCTCCGGAGCGACCGTGCCGGTTTCGACCATCAACAGCCGGTCGCCGGCCTGGGTCTGGTATGGCGAAAAGCCCGATCCGCTCTGGCGCGCGACGAGACTGACGGCGCCGAGCGGCACCAGCCGATAACCGACGCGGTAGTCGCCGATTTGCGGTGCGGCGGGGTCTTCGCCCAGATAGAGGCGGCCATCGGCGATCGACAGCGGCTCGCTGCCGGTGAAGGCGCGCGTGATCGAGGGCATCAGGCCGGGCGTGATCGGCACGTCCTGGCCGCCACCGATGCGGCCCAAGACCTGGGCGTCGAGATCGAAGGCGCCGAGCTTGGCGGCGGCAATCTGAAAATCCTCGCTGCGATAGCGCATGGCCGGATTCTGGTGGCCCTCGGGCTTCTTGAAGCCGCCCGAATCGATGGCTTGCGCTGACCAGCCGCGCTCGTACGTGTAGGTGGTGACGGTCTCTTCGCCGCCGCCGAGTTTCTTTTTCGTCTCCGAACTGGCGTTCTGCCGCCATTGATACATCTCGACGCTGCGTTCGAGGCGGATGCCGGCTCCGCTGATGCCGAAGGCGAGATCGGCCGGTTCCTCCTCGGCCGTCACGCGGCCGGTGACGTGAACCAGCCTGCCCTCGTTGGCCGGCGAAACCGTGCCGGCCTCGACCGATACGACGATACCGGCGCCTTCGGCCAGCGAACGGGCGGTCTGGACCGCCCTGCCCTCGTTCCAGAACAGGCCGACGATCATGGCGAGGATCAACAGCAGGCCGAAGACGACACCGCCGATCGAATTGCCGATACGCCCGAACCACGAGGTTCGCGTCACTTCCCGATAGCTGTCGCTCACGGCTTCATTCCCCCACACCGCGATTTCTCGCCCCGTAGCATTGTGCCGCGAATGCCGCGCCGGGGCAAACCGGACGATGTCGGATGAAGCCGCGTCCGGACCGGGCTAGACCAGCCGGCTTTGCTCCACCGCGGCGCCGATGAAGGAGGCAAACAGCGGATGCGGCTCCAGCGGGCGCGACTTGAGCTCGGGATGGTACTGCACGCCGATGAACCAGGGATGGTCGGGATATTCGACCGTTTCGGGCAAGACGCCGTCCGGGGACATGCCCGAGAACACGAGCCCGTGCGCCTCCAGCCGTTCGCGATAGTCGATATTGACCTCGTAGCGATGGCGGTGGCGCTCGGAAATCTCGGTGTCGCCGTAGATCCCGGCGATCCGGGTTCCGGCCGAAAGCGTGGCTTTATAGGCGCCTAGCCGCATCGTGCCGCCGAGATCGCCGGCCGACTGGCGCTTTTCGAGCAGATTGCCCTTCAGCCATTCGGTCATCAGCCCGACCACCGGTTCGCTGGTCGGACCGAATTCGCTCGACGATGCCTCGTCGATGCCGGCGAGCGAGCGCGCGGCCTCGATGCAAGCCATCTGCATGCCGAAGCAAATGCCGAAATAGGGGACCTTGCGCTCGCGGGCGAATTTCGCCGCAAGGATCTTGCCTTCCGCGCCGCGTTCGCCGAAGCCGCCCGGCACCAGGATGCCGTGAACCTTCTCTAGGAACGGCGCGGGATCTTCGCGCTCGAAGACCTCGCTCTCGATCCAGTCGAGCTTGACGCGCACCTTGTTGGCCATGCCGCCATGCGACAAGGCCTCGGTCAGCGACTTGTAGGCGTCCTTCAGGCCGGTATATTTGCCCACGATCGCGATTGTGACTTCGCCCTCGGGATTGTGGATCAGTTCCGACACGTCCTGCCACGGCTTCATGCGCGGTTTCGGCGCCGGGTCGATGCCGAACGCGGCCAGAACCTCGCTGTCGAGTCCTTCGTGGTGATAGGCCATCGGCACGTCGTAAATATGCTTGACGTCGAGCGCCTGGATCACGGCGGTTTCGCGCACGTTGCAAAACAGCGACAGCTTGCGGCGCTCTTCCTTCGGGATCTGGCGGTCGGCGCGCACCAGCAGGATATCGGGCGCGATGCCGATCGAGCGCAGCTCCTTGACCGAGTGCTGGGTCGGTTTGGTCTTCAGCTCGCCGGCGGCCGGAATCCACGGCATCAGCGTCAGGTGAATATAGATCGCCCCGCCGCGCGGAAGGTCGTTGCCGAGCTGGCGGATCGCCTCCAGAAACGGCATCGCCTCGATATCGCCGACCGTGCCGCCGATCTCGCAAATGACGAAATCGTAGTCGTCGTTGCCCTCCAGCACGAAATTCTTGATCTCGTCGGTGACGTGCGGGATCACCTGCACAGTCGCGCCGAGATAGTCGCCGCGCCGTTCCTTCTCGATGATGTTCTTGTAGATGCGGCCGGTGGTGATGTTGTCCTGCTGGTTGGCCGAGCGCCCGGTGAAGCGTTCGTAGTGGCCCAGATCGAGATCGGTCTCCGCCCCGTCATCGGTCACGAACACCTCGCCGTGCTGGTAAGGCGACATCGTGCCGGGATCGACGTTCAGATAGGGATCGAGTTTGCGGATGCGCACGCGGTAACCGCGTGCCTGCAGAAGGGCTCCCAGAGCCGCCGCGGCGATGCCTTTTCCGAGGGAAGAAACCACGCCGCCAGTGATGAATACATATCGCGCCATGGGAGTCAGGGCTTAACGTTCGGATTGCGATTCCGCCAGCGGAAAAAGCGCCTTGTCCCGATTTTCCTCAGCCCGTTCGCGCCAAAAGGCCCCGCTGCGGCGGAGCCTTTTGGGAAATTCCAATCAAGTCTCTGATTTTAAAGAACGACGACCTGTGCACCGATCCCGACCCGGCGGTACAGATCCATCACATGGTCGTTGATCATGCGGAAACAGCCGTTTGAGGAATTGGTGCCCACGGTCTGCGGCTGGTTGGTGCCGTGGATGCGCACATGGGTATCCTTCTTGCCGTCATAGAGATAAAGCGCGCGCGCGCCGAGCGGGTTGTTGGGGCCGCCGGGCATGCCGTCCTTGTATTGGCCGTATTTCTTGGGCTCGCGTTTCTGCATGGCCTGGGTGGGGATCCAGCGCGGCCATTCCTGTTTGTCGCCGATCGTGGCCCTGCCCTTGAATTCCAGTCCCTCGCGCCCGACCGCGATCGCATAGCGGCGCGCGATGCTGCCCGATTCGACCAGATAGAGATAGCGTTTCGACGTATCGATGACGATTGTGCCGCGTTTGTAACCGGAATATGCGACGATTTGCGGCTCGAAATCGGATTTTACCTTGAATTTGCGGCCGTTCTGCTGCTTTTCCAGCACCGCGTCGAGGGCCCGGGTCTGCGGCAACAGGCTGCTGTCGTCACCGAACAGCGAACCGAACAGCTTGCCCTTGCCGTCGCCGTGACTGCGCAATTCGCCGTTGTTGCCGGTCTTCGCCACTTCCGAGGCCGAGGCGGTCCGGGCGTCGTTCCTGTCGGCCTTGCGCTGCTTGGCGACGAGATTTTTTTGGCTGGTCGACGCCGCGCGCTGGCGCGGCTTGGCCGGTTGCGCCGGCTTTGCCAGCTTCTCCCACTGTTCCGGACGGAAATTGGATTCCGCACTGGCGCTGCCGACAACGGCAAGACCCAGCAACGCGCCGCATGCTGCCACAAGAAAACGTTTCGCGATCATGATTCGACCCCGTTGGCGATCCGTACCGATCATCGCGCGGCTCCGCGACATGCGGATCGCCCGATGTTTCGATCATAACGCCAAGCCGGGTGGACGCTCAAGCGCGCGCCTGTCGAACACCGAGCGGGGTTTTCAACGGGATTTCACGACTGGGACCGGCGGGCGTCGTGCGGCTTAGCGCGCGTCGCCCGCGATCACGGCGTCTCTCGGGCCTATTCGGCGTCGGGGACCGCCGGTGCGGCGGGTTGGGCCGTGCCGGCATCGGCCGGCGGGGCGGGCGCGTCATCGCCGCCGAGCTGGTCGAGGACGCCGGCGCCGCTGCCGTTGCCGCCATCCTGCTCGCCCGACTGCGGCGGCAGGCGGTCGAGAATGTCGATCGGCTGTTCTGTGTAACGGGCCAGCACGGTCAGTGCCAGGGACGTCGCGAAGAAGGCGGCCGCCAGGATGCCGGTCGCCCTGGTCAGCGCATTCGCCGCCCCGCGCGCGGTCATGAAGCCGGAGCCGCCGCCGATTCCCAGACCGCCGCCCTCCGAGCGCTGCATGAGGACGAGCCCCACCAGCGCGAGCACGACCATCAGGTGAATGACGATAAGGACGGTTTCCATGAATCAGTTCCGCAGGTTTTGAGCCAGGTCGCCCCGGGGACGCGGCTCCTTACACGCCTTTTGCGGCCATTCCAAGCCTTTCGGGCCTAATGGCTCTGTCAGCCATATGGACCCTGGCGCCGCGGCGTTCAACGATCGGCCCCGCAGAATGCCGGCCGGGCGTTCAAAACGATTGATAGGCTTCCGCGATCGCCAGGAAGTCGGAGGCCTTGAGGCTTGCTCCGCCGACCAGCGCCCCGTCGACATTGTCGATCGACAGCAATTCGGCCGCGTTGGCCGGCTTGACCGAGCCGCCGTAAAGAAGGCGCATGCGCGCGGCGTCCGCGCCGATATGGTCGGCAAGCTGGCGACGAATATGGGCGTGGGCCTCGGCGATGTCGGCAACGGATGGCGTCAGCCCGGTGCCGATCGCCCAGACCGGCTCGTAGGCCACGACCGTGTTCGACGGCTTGGCGCCCTCCGGCACCGAATTGACGATCTGCCGCGACAAGACGTCGAGGGTCTGACCCGCCTCGCGCTCGGCTCGGGTTTCGCCGATGCACACGATCGCGACCAGGCCGGCGAGCCAGGCGGCTTCGGTTTTGTCGGCGACTTGCGAATCGGTTTCGCCATGGTCGGTGCGGCGCTCGGAATGGCCGACAATGACATGCGAGGCGCCGGCGTCCTTGAGCATTTCGGCGGCGATGTCGCCGGTGTGGGCGCCGCTCGCCTTGGCGTGGCAGTCCTGGCCGCCGACAGTCACCGGCGTGCGCGACACGATTTCGTGAGCGCGCGACAGCAGGGTCGCCGGCACGCAGACCAGGGCCTCAACGTCGGCGTCCAGCCCGTGCAGGAACCCGTTGCCGATCGCCCGCAATTCGCCGAGCGCGGCGCCGGTGCCGTGCATCTTCCAATTGCCTGCCACGAGCGGGCGGATTCCATCGGTCATGGGCGCTTATCCTTCACACGTCACCAAACGAGCGGTTTCCCTAGCAAATTGCGGCCATAAAGCAATCGACACTGGTGGCGAAGGGCGTTATTTGCTTCGCCTCAGGAAGGCGCCGCCGCGGCGGTGCGACGAATTCTGGAAAAGTCATGCTCGATTCTCTGCGAAAAGCCGCCGGCACCTGGATTGCGAAGCTCCTGCTTCTGCTGCTCGTTCTGAGTTTCGCGGTCTGGGGCATTTCCGGCCAGATCGCCGGCGGACCGTCCTCCACGGTGGTCACCGCCGGCGAGACCACCGTGTCGGCGCTCGACTACCGGCTTGCCTACGACCGACAGCTTTCCGTGCTGTCGCAGCGTTTCGGCTCGCGCATCACGCGCGAACAGGCGATCGCGCTCGGTGTCGACGCCCAGGTGCTGGCCCAGCTCGTGGCGGGTGCGGTGCTCGACGAACAGGCGCGCGAGATGGGGCTCGGCCTCTCCCAGGACCGGCTGGCGCTGCTGACGGCCGAGGATCCGGCTTTTCGCGGTCCCGACGGGACTTTTGACCGACGCCAGTTCGAATTCGTGCTGCAGCAGATCGGCATGCGGCCGGAGGATTATATCCGCAATCGCGAGCAGGTCGCCATCCGCCAGCAGATCGTGGAGGCGGTTTCCGACGGCATGAGCGTGCCCGACACGTTCTTGAAGGCGGTGGCGCTCTATCAGGGCGAGGATCGCACCGTCGACATGATCGTGCTGCCCCCGGCCCTGGTCGAGCCGATCGAGGATCCGTCCGACGACGTGCTGGCGGCCTGGTTCGAGGACAACAAGATCCGCTACGAGGCGCCGGAATACCGCAAGCTCACCTATGTGAAGCTGGAGCCGGAAGACATCGCCGACCCGCGCGCGATCGCCGACGACCAGGTGCGCCAAGACTACGAGACCAACATCGCCTCCTACACCACGCCGGAACGGCGCACCATCGAGCAGGTAGTGTTCGCCAATACCGAGGCCGCGCAGATCGCGCTCGACCGGATTCGCGGCGGCGCCACCTTCGAGGAGACGGTGGCGGCGGAAGGCAAATCGATGCTCGACGTGCAGCTCGGAACGCTGGAAAAGTCGCGTGTCGCCGATCCGGCGGTCGCGGAGGCGGCTTTCGGACTTGCCGAAAACGAAATCAGCGGCATCGTCGAAGGCGCGTTCGGGCCGGTGATCCTGCGGGTGACCGAGATCGAGGAGGAAAAGGTCCAGCCCTTCGAGGAGGTCGCCGACAAGATCCGCATGGAACTGGCGCTCGCCGAAGCCGGAGACGTTTTGTTCGACGTTCACGACGGCTACGAGGATGCGCGCGCTTCGGGTGCGACCATGGCCGAAGCGGCCGAAAAGCTTGGCCTGAAAATGGTGACGGTCGAGGCCATCGACCGCACGGGCCGGACGCCGGACGGAACGGTCGTCAACGATCTGCCGCAGTCGCGCGACATGCTGCGCGAGGCGTTCGAGACCGAGGCCGGCGTGGAGAACCCGCCGCTTTCGCTGGGGGCGAGCGGGTTCGTGTTCTACGAGGTCGACACGATCACGCCGCGCCGCGAGCGTTCTCTGGACGAGGTGCGCGACGAGGTGGTGGCCGACTGGCGCGCGGCCGAACGCGACGACCGGCTCTCCACCCGGGCCAAGGAACTGGAAAAGCGCATCGCGGACGGTGCCTCTCTCGACGAGATCGCCGGCGAGCTTGCGCTGGAAAAGCAGACCAAGCGCGGGTTGCGTCGCGGCGCCGAAGACGCCGATTTCGGCGCTGCCGGTGTCGCCGCGGTCTACGGCGTCGCCCCCGGCGGGGTCGGGACGGTCGCCGCGCCGACCGGCGATGCGCAGATCCTTTTCAAGGTTGTGGAAGTCTTCGAGCCGGCCGGCGCCAGCGCCGAATCGGTGCCGCCGGAAAACCGCGAGAACTTCCGCACCGGCCTTGCCGACGACCTGCTCGACCAGTTGGTGACCAAGCTGCGCGACGAGTACGGGGTCACGGTCAACCAGGCCGCGATCCAACAGGCTCTAAGTTTTTGAGCGCTGGCGATGAGTGACTTCAAGACCTATATCGCCAAGGTCGCCGGCGGGGCGGCCCTGACCTTCGAGGAGGCGCGCGCGGCTTTCGACATCGTCATGTCGGGCGATGCCACGCCGGCCCAGATGGGCGGTTTCTTGATGGCGATGAGGGTGCGTGGGGAAACCGTTCCGGAAATTTCCGGCGCGGTCGCCACGATGCGTGCAAAAATGCTTCCCGTTTCGGCGCCGGATGATGCGATCGACATCGTCGGCACAGGCGGCGACGCCTCCGGCTCCTATAACATCTCCACATGCGCGGCGCTGGTGGTGGCTGCGGCCGGGGTGCCGGTCGCCAAGCACGGCAATCGCGCGCTGTCTTCGCGTTCGGGCGCGGCCGACACGCTGGCCGCGCTCGGAATCGATATCGATATCGGGGCGGCCGAGATCGCTGCCTGTATTCGCGAGGCCGGCATTGGTTTCATGTTCGCGCCGAAACACCATGCCGCGATGAAGCATGTCGGCCCGGCGCGGGTGGAGCTGGGCACGCGCACGATCTTCAATCTTCTGGGTCCGTTGTCCAACCCGGCCGGGGTAAAGCGCCAGATGGTCGGCGTGTTCTCGCCGCAATGGGTCGAGCCGGTGGCCGAGGTGCTCAAGGCGCTCGGTTCGCAGGCGGCCTGGGTGGTGCATGGCGACGGTCTCGACGAAATCACCACGGCCGGCGAGACCAAGGTTGCCGCGCTCAAGGACGGGGCGATCTCGACCTTCACTGTCGCGCCGGAAGATGTCGGACTGGCGCGGGTCGATTTCAAGCAGCTGAAGGGCGGCGACGCCGAGCACAACGCCATGGCGTTGCGTCTGGTGCTCGACGGCGAAAAGACGGCCTATCGCGACATCGTGCTTATCAACGCGGCCGCCGCGCTGGTCGTGGCCGGCATCGCCGATACGCTGCGTGACGGTGTGGCGCGCGCAGCCGAGGCGATCGACAGCGGCAAGGCGCGGCAGACATTGGAGCGGCTTGTGGCGGTCTCGAACCGCGCGGCCGGCTGACGGCGATGGTCGACATTCTCAAAAAGATCGAGGCCTATAAGCGCGAGGAGATCGCCCGCGCCAAGGCAGCCTTGCCGCCGGCGGAGATCGTCGCCAGGGCGCGCGATGCCGAACCGCCGCGCGGTTTTGTCGCCGCGCTGGGGCGCAAGCACGCCGAGGGCGGTTTCGCGCTGATCGCCGAGATCAAGAAGGCAAGTCCCTCGCGCGGTCTGATCCGGCCGGATTTCGACCCGCCGGCGCTGGCGCGCGCCTATGAAAAGGGCGGCGCGGCCTGCCTGTCGGTGCTCACCGACACCCCCTCCTTCCAGGGCGCGCCGGCTTTTCTCACGCAAGCGCGCGCGGCGACCGGCCTGCCCGCCCTGCGCAAGGATTTTCTGTTCGAACCCTACCAGGTGCACGAGGCGCGCGCCTGGGGCGCCGATGCGATCCTGATCATCATGGCCAGTGTCAGCGACGACGAGGCGGCCGCGCTGGAGGAAACCGCGTTGTTGCACGGCATGGACGTGCTGGTGGAGGTGCACGACGAGGCGGAGACCGAGCGCGCTCTGAAACTCGCCTCGCCGCTGATCGGCATCAACAATCGCGACCTGAGAAGTTTTTCCGTCAGTCTCGAGACCTCGGAGCGGCTGGCCGGGCTGGTGCCGGACGACCGCATGCTCGTCGGCGAGAGCGGTATTTTTTCCCATGCCGACTGCATGCGTCTCGCCGCCTGCGGCATCCGCACCTTCCTGGTCGGGGAAAGCCTGATGCGCCAGGACGACGTGGCGGCGGCGACGCGGGCGCTGTTGACCGGCGCGCCGCAGCCAGGGCCTGCTCCGGCGACGGGAGACGCGGCGCTATGAGCGCGCCCGGTCCCCTCACCCATATCGGCGCCTCGGGCGAGGCGCATATGGTCGATGTCGGCGACAAGGCCGAGACCGAGCGGCTGGCGGTCGCCGAAGGCCGGGTCGCCATGCAGGCCTCGACGCTGGCCACGATCCGAGCCGGCGATGCCAAGAAGGGCGACGTGCTCGGCACGGCGCGGATCGCCGGCATCATGGCGGCCAAGCGCGCGCATGAGCTGATCCCGCTCTGCCATGCGCTGCTTCTGTCCAAGGTGACGGTCGAGATCGAGCCCGACGAAGGGCTGCCGGGTCTCGTCGTGCGCGCGACGGCCAAACTCACCGGCCGCACCGGTGTGGAGATGGAGGCGCTGACGGCGGTGTCGGTCGCCTGCCTGACAATCTACGACATGGCCAAGGCGATCGATCGCGGCATGACCATCACCGGCATCCGCCTCATCGAGAAGACCGGCGGCAAGTCTGGCGCCTGGCGCGCCGGCAGCGAAGGCTGAGCCATGGCTCTGATGCCGGTCGATGACGCGCTGGCCCGGCTGCTTGCCGGAGCCGGGCGGCTCGAGGCCGAAACGTTGCCGATCGCCGACTGCGCCGGTCGCGTGCTTGCCGCGCCGCTCGCTGCGCTGCGCACCCAGCCGCCCTTCGACGCTTCGGCCATGGACGGCTACGCGGTTCGTGCCGCCGACGTCGCGAACCCGCCGGCACGCCTGCGGGTGATCGGCCAGGCACCGGCGGGCGAGCCGTTCGCGGGCACGCTCGGCCCCGGCGAGGCGGTGCGCATCTTCACCGGCGGCGTGGTGCCCGACGGCGCCGACACCGTTCTGATCCAGGAAAACACCCGCCCCGCCGCCGACGGCGAGGTGGAAGCGGTCGAGCCGGTGGCGCCGGGCAAGAACATTCGTCGCAAGGGGCTCGATTTCGAGGCCGGCGCGCCTTTGCTGGACGACGGACGGCTGCTCGACGCGGCGGCGCTGTCGCTGGCCGCCTCGGCCAACCATGCAAGGCTTGCCGTGGTCAAGCGGCCGCTGGTGGCGATCTTGGCCACGGGCGACGAATTGCTGCCGCCCGGCAGCACGGTCGGGCCGGGTCAGATCATCGCCTCCAACCTCTACGGCGTGGCCGCGCTGGCGCGCACCGGCGGCGCCGACGTGCTCGATCTGGGCATAGCGCCCGACCGCGAGGCGGCGATCGCCCAGGCGCTCGAGCGCGCGCTCCAGGCCGGTGCCGACATCGTCGTCACCATCGGCGGCGCCTCGGTCGGCGATCACGATCTGGTGCAGAAATCGCTGCTAACGCACGGGGCGAAGATCGATTTCTGGAAAATCGCCATGCGGCCCGGCAAGCCGCTTATGGCCGGCCAGCTTGGCGGCCGGCACGTGCTCGGCCTGCCGGGCAATCCGGTTGCAAGCCTGATCTGTTCGCTGGTCTTCCTGATGCCGCTGATTGCCCGCCTCGCCGGCAGGCCGGTCGAAAATCTCTACCGCGACGGCGTGCTCGGTTCGGCATTGCCCAAAAACGACCTGCGCCAGGATTTCCTGCGCGCCGACATCCGCAAGGACGGCGACAGGCTGATAGCCAGCGCGGCGTCGGTTCAGGATTCGTCGATGCTCAGGGTGCTGGCGGCGGCCGGCGCGCTGATCGTGCGCGAACCGTTCGCGCCGGCCGCCGCCGCCGGCGATCCGTGCCGGCTGCTGATGCTGCGCTGAGGCGTTTCTGCCTATCCGGTCTGGCGCAGATGTTTTTTATAGGCGAGCGAGTTCATGTCGCGCACGTCGATGCTGATGCTTTCGACATCGGCAAACCGCGCCGACAGCTTGTCGCGCAGCAGCACGGCAAGCGCCTCCTTTTGCGCGTCGGTGCGTCCTTCCAGCAGCGACACGGTGACGTGGATGAAACTCTCTATCCCGCCGGCGAAGCGGAAGCGCCGATAGGAGAGCGCCCTCGCCTTGATGTCGTTCGGGTTCATCACGCCCGATTGCGCGCCGGCCTCGTGGCACAGCTCGATCGCCCGGTCGATCGCGTCGTCGCGATCGAGATCGGCCGAATGTTCGATGACGAAATGCGGCATGGTCGGGCGGTCCTTTTGCGATAGCGAGCGTCAGAACAGCGAAAAATACTCGCGCTGCTCCCACTCCGACACGGTCATCAGATAGCGGTCCCACTCGGCCCGTTTGATGTGGGCGAGATAGTCGACGAAATCGGTGCCGATGGCATCGCGGTAGAAACCGGCCTTTTCGAACGCCTCGATCGCCGCAATCAGGCTTTTGGGCAGCGCGGTCGCGGTGTTGTCGTAGGGTTTTTCGACCGCCGGCGGCGCCACGAGCTTGCGCTCGATGCCGTCGAGCCCGCCGAGGATCTGCGAGGCGAAGTAGAAATAGGGATTGGCGGCCGGCTCGGCGATGCGGTTTTCCACCCGGCTCGCCCGGTCTCCCGGCGCCATCAGCGCGCGGATCATCGCGCCCTTGTTGTCGCGACCCCACTGGATGCGGTCGGGCGCGAGCTGATAGGCTTGGTAGCGCTTGTAGCCATTGACCGTCGGCGTGGTCAAAAGGCAGCTCTCGACCGCATGGTCGAGCAGGCCGGCGATCCAGCCGTTGGCGGCCGTCGACAGGCTGCCGTCGGGGTTCGGCACGAACAGATTTTTGCCCGAGCCGGTATCGACCACGGACTGATGCAGGTGCCAGCCGCTGGCCATGCCGTTGTCGACCTTGGGCCGGCACATGAAGGTTGCGTGCAGTCCCTGGCGCGCGCAGACCTGCTTGACCGTCGAGCGGAACAGCATCATGGCGTCGGCGTGATCCATCGGACCGGCGGGCTCGAAGGTGAACTCGCACTGGCTGGGACCGAACTCGGCCTCCATCGAGCGCACCGGCAGGCCGAGCGCCTGGCAGGCGCGGCGCAACTCGTCCATCACGGTCTCGAGCGCGTCGTAGCGCGCCTCGGTCAGATATTGATAGCCGTGCGACAGCAGGCTGGTCTCCGGCGGCGTCGCCGGCATGCCGCCGTCGCCGTGGTTGAGCCGCGGCTGGTCGATCTTGAAGACGTAGAACTCGACCTCCAGCCCGCACACCATCGCCATGCCGGCTTTGGCGAGCCGGTCGACGGCGTTGCGCAATATCGTGCGCGAGCCGAACGGGAAGGCGGTGCCGTCCTTGAAATAGACGTCGCACAGGATCCAGCCCGAATGCGGCGACCAGGGCAGGACGCGGAAGGTCGCCGGATCGGGAACCAGCATCACGTCGCCCGCCCCCGTCAGCGCGCCGACGCCGTGGCCGGCCTCTTTCTCCCACACCGAAAACACGGTGCGGTGGGAGGTGTCCTTCAGCAACAGGGTCGAGGTGATCGCCATGCCCTCGCGGAACGCCGATTTCAGCGCCGAGGCCACCACGGTCTTGCCGCGCAGCACGCCGTGCTGGTCGGCAAAGACCAAGCGCACGGTTTCCAGCCCGCGCGCCTCCAGCGAGCCGAGGATCTCGTTCGCCCGGCGCAGCGCGTCGTCGCCGAGAAGGCCATGACGGCCGGTGAAACCGCCGCCCAGACCGGCGGCATCAGATGTCGACATGCGTTTTCCCCCTCGACAAGGCGTCGCGACCGCGCCGGGCCTTTCGGCTCACAGAGCCGCGTTCCAGGAACAGCCGGCGCGCCGGGCGCTGTCGCTGCGGGTCCAGCTCTCCTCCCAGCCCTCGGTCTGGGCGATCGCGTCGATCGAGATCGGCCCGCGAATGGCCTCGGTGCCTGCCGGATCGCCGCGCATCGGCAGCGCCTCGATCTGGCCGTTCTTGACGTTGTCGATCGCGGCGCGCAGCATGCGCCGGTATTTCATGATGCCGACATCGGTGCGGCCGAGATGTTCCTCGGTGCGGTCCTGGATACGCCCCATCGATTCCACCGCCCACTGGTCGTGTACGTTGATGTCGAGCCCCATGCCCGTATAGGTCACGTCGCGCTGCTCGTCGGGATTGTAGCCGTAATTGTTGGTCCGGTTCTTTTTCGGCGCATAGTCAGGCAGACGGTGCTCCTTGAGGCGCTGTTCGCGCATCAGCGTCTTGTCGACGGGTCGACCGAAACTGGTGAACATCGAATACCAGTAGCAGGTCTCGTCGTCGACCGGCACGTGCCACTGGGTAATCGTCATCTCGTTCGACATGGGAATGCAGATCGCCTCGGGGAAGATCTGGTTGGTCACGCGCACATGGGTGCGCCCGTCCTCCATGTGGCGCAGCGAGATCAGCCGCATGCCGTAATCGGTTTCCTCGACCTTGATGTCGGGGCGCGGATATTCGCGCAGCAGCCGGGTCATGGGAATGTCGGTCTCGCCGGCCTTGTCGCGGAACTGCTTGCCGTAGGAATCGGCTGGATCCTCGTCCTGCAGGAACCGGTGCAGGAAGGAGGCGTGGGCGGGATCGATGCCGACTTCCATGGCCTGCAGCCAATTGCACTCCCAAAGCCCCTTGAAGGCGAAGACGTGGGTGTCCGGCGCGGCGAAACAGTCCAGCGCCGGGAACGGCGGCGGATCGCCGGGCCCCATATAGGCGAACACGATGCCGTTCTTTTCCACCACCGGGTAGGAGCGGATGCGGATATTCTTGTGCATCTGGCTGCCCTCGGGCTCGCCGGGCTGTTCGATGCACTGGCCCGAACGGTCGAAGTTCCAGCCGTGGAAGGCGCAGCGCAGGCCGCCGTCCTCGAGCCGGCCGTAAAGCATGTCGGCGCCGCGATGCGGGCAGTGGCGGTCGATCAGGCCGAGCTTGCCCTCGAGGTCGCGGAACAGGACGAGATCCTCGCCCAGAAGCCGCACCGGTACCACCGGGCGCGCTGTCATCAACTCGTCGGAAAGCGCGGCCGGCTGCCAATAAAGCCGCAGCACGGAGCCCGCGCCGGTCCCTCGTCCGACCCGGGTCAAGAGATCGTTTTGTTCCTGACTCATCATGGCGCAGTCTCCTCCTGGGAATTGTCGATCCGATTAAGCGTCGGTGCGCGCGACCGCCTTGGCAAGGGCGGTCGTGGTGTCGCGCGCCTGGTCGACGGCAAGCGGCGTGCCGGCCGCGATCAGTTTGCGGGCGGCCATGTGGTCGGCGGCCCGGTTGACCGAATGCGCGGCGATGAGCCTGTCGCCGTCGAGCTCCAGCAGCGTGAAGGCGCCGTCACCGGGATTGCCGCGCATCAGCCGCGTCGTACCCGGACGGCTCAGCCCGGCCATCTGGACCTTGAGGTCGTACTGATCGGTCCAGAACCAGGGCACGGGCGCGGCCGGTGCCGCGGCGCCGCAGATGCCGGCCGCTACCATCCGGGCCTGGTCGACGGCGTTCTGGACCGATTCCAGCCGCAACCGCGCGCCGGCGTGCGGATTGTGCGCCGCCGCCACGTCGCCGATGGCGTAGATATGGGGATCGCTGGTGCGGCCCTCGTCGTCGACATGCAGGCCGCCGGCATCGATCTTGAGCCCGGCCTGGCGCGCCAGGTCGACATTCGCCTCGCCGCCGACGCCGACCACGATCAGATCGGCATTGACGCGCTCGCCGTCGGCAAGCATGACCGCCTGCGCCCTGCCCCGCGCGCCCTTGAAGGCGGCGACCGCGGCGCCGAAGCGAAAGGCGACGCCCTTGTCGCGATGATAGTCGCGCAGGAAATCCGAAAGGACGGGCGGCAGGGCGCGGGCCAGAAGCCGATCCTGCGCCTCGATGACGGTGGTTTTCTTGCCGGCCTTGGCGGCCGTGGATGCGATTTCGAGACCGATGAAACCGCCGCCGACGATCGCCAGCGAACCGGCTTGTTCGAGCGCGGGGCGGATACGGCGCGCGTCGTCGAGCGAGCGCAGGGTGACGATGCCGTCGAGTTCCGCCCCGTCCACACCGAGCCGGCGTGCGCGCGACCCCGTCGCCAGGATCAGCGTATCGTATCCGTAACGCGCATTGCCGGTCTCGATCTCGCGTTTGGTCGCGTCGAGGCGTAGAACGGGCTCGCCGCGGTGAAGCTCGATGTCGGAGTCCCGGTAAAAGGCTTCGCCGCGCAGCAGGATCTGGTCCTCGGTCTTTTCGCCGGCCAGAAACGCCTTGGACAGCGGCGGGCGGTGATAGGGCAGCGCGTCCTCGGCCGAAAACAGACGGATCGCACCGTCCCAGCCGCCCTGGCGCAACGCCGCCGCCGCCTGCACGCCGCCATGCGAGGCGCCGACAATGATCGCTGTTTTGCTCAAACCTGCGCCTCCGGGAGGATGAAGACGGCGCCATCGAGTTCGCGGCTGAGCTTGATCTGGCACGACAGACGGCTCGTCGGACGACGTTCGGCCGCCGCCATGTCGAGCATGTCGTCCTCGTCGAGCTGTTGTTCGGGCAGACTGTCGGGCGCGACGAGGTCGCAATAGACGTGGCAGGTCGCGCACACGCACGCGCCGCCGCATTCGGCCTCGATGCCGCCGACATTGTTCATGATCGCCGCTTCCATCACGCTGGTTCCGGCCGGCGCCGAAACCTCGATCCTGCGATCGCCGTCGACCGATTGAAAAACGATCTTTACCTTTTCGTCCATGCGGCCAATGTCCAGCTTGAGCCCGGCACCCTGTCCGAGCATGCCGTCTGGCGGTCGGATCGGGCGAGGAAGATGTGGATAGTTCGATTAACGAACATTTCGTCTTTTATCGACCACATATTTGTAAGAGTATTGGATCGGGCTGTCAAGCAAGCTGGCAGTCCAAGTCTGCCGCCTCACGGGGTGTTTTTCGCGATCTGTGGCGCGACACCAAGATGCGGAATTCCAACCTGAAAGGTATCCTGCAATGAATTCAAATTCTTCGCTTAATTTCCTTCTGCCCAAGACGATCAGCGCGCCGTTCGCCGCCTACAGCCATGGCGTCGAGGTCGCGGCCGGCAGCCGTTTGATCTTCTGTTCGGGACAGTTGGGAATCGGGCCGAACGGGCAGGTTCCGGCCGACACGCAGGCCCAGGCCGAATTGTGTTTCGCCAATATCGGCGCGATTCTGGCCGAGGGCGGCATGGAGCTTTCCGACATCATCCGCATCAATGCCTACGTGACCGGCCGCGAGCACATGAAACCCTATATGGCGGTCCGCGACCGGCTGTTTTCCAATCCCGCCCCGGCCTCGACGCTGATGATCGTTTCGGGTTTCACGCGCGAGGAATTCACCGTCGAGATCGAGGCCGTGGCCGCGCGCCGGTCATGATGAACGCGTCAAAACGATAATTTGGAGCCGGCCTGCGATTGCGTGAAAAGTAGACCGGCTCCAGCGAACCGGCCCTTGGGCCCGCGCCGATGGCAAAAAGCCGGCGCGGGCTTTTTCGGTGCCGGTCCCGACGGCATTCCGCTTCAATATGGCAGGCGGCGCAGACCCGATTCGGTCAGGATTTCGTCGAGCCTGACATCGTGCGGCTCGGTCGGCACGCGGTCTGCCTGCTGGCAGTCGAAAGCGACGCCGATCAGGCGCGGCGACAGGCCGCGCGTCCGCAGGGCCGCGATCGCCCGGTCGTAGAACCCGCCGCCATAACCGATGCGGCCGCCATACCGGTCGAAGGCCGACAGCGGCATCAGGATGATGTCGGGGTCGAGCGTTTCGGCCTGGTTGCCGGGGCCGACCGTGCCGAGCGCCATCTCCACCAGGGGCGCGCCCGGCGTCCAGCGCCGAAACAGGATCGTGTGGGCGTCGACGATTGCTGGCAGGCATAATTGCGCGCCCTGCCCGGCCAGCCGCGCCAACAGGGGGCGGATGTCGAGCTCGGAACGGATCGGATGAAAGCCGGCGACCACGGTCCCCGGATCGAGCGCGATCGCCGGACCGTCGGCGCTGCCCAGCCGGGCGGAGATGTCGGCGCGCCAGCTTGGCGCCAGCGCGTCCCGCCGGGCAAGGCAGGTCTGGCGGATCGTTTTCTTGAGGGCGATGTCGGCGTTGTGGTCTGTCTGCATGGAGAGCCTTCGATGCGTCAGTGAGCCGTTCGCGTGGCTTGTGCCGCCCGCCGGTGCCGTGCGCGCGCGGCTTCCACGACGTTGCGGAACAGGCAGGCGGTGGTGACCGGGCCGACCCCGTCCGGCACGTGCGAGACGAGACCGGCATGGCCGTCGACGGCGGCGAGATCGACGTCGCCGCGCAGACCGTCCGGCGTGGCGGTCACGGCGACGTCAAGCACGGCCGCGCCCGCTTTGAGATGGCCGGCGCCGATCAGCCCCGGTACGCCGGCCGCGCTCACCACCAGATCGGCCTGGCGCGTGTGGGCGGCGAGGTCGCGCGTGGCGACGTGGCACAGCGTGACGGTTGCCTCGGCGTCGAGAAGCAACGTGGCGAGCGGGCGCCCGACGATGCGCGAGGCGCCGACGATCGTCACGTCGAGGCCGCGCAGCGCGCCGAAAATCTCCTGCGCGCACAAAAGGCACGCCATCGCCGTCGCCGGCGGCCGCGCCGGCAGGCCGGCGGCAAGCCGGCCGGCGCTGAGGGGATGCAGGCCGTCGACGTCCTTTTCTTGTCCCAGCCGCAGCGCGGCCTCGACCGGATCGCAGCCCGGCGGCAGCGGCAAAAGCATCGCCGCGGCGTCGATGTCTGGGTCGGCGGCGATGGCGTCGATCTGTGCGTGAATGGCACTGGGCGTGCCGGCATAGGCGGCGATGCGCATGGCGATGCCGGCCTGCGCGGCGGTGGCCGCCTGCCGGTCGCTGTAGGCGCGCGCGCCGGCATTTTCGCGGTCGGCCAGCACCAGGCAAACGGGCGGTGTCTTCAAGCCGGCGGCCAGCGCCCGGCTTTCCGCGTTCAGGCGCGCGGCGAGGTCGAGGCCCTTGAAAAGGCGTGTGCGGCGATCGGACATGTCAGGCCGCCCGCGCCGGAGGAGCGCTCCCCATGGCGGCCGCGCTCAGAACGTGGCGCCGATATCGGCGGCGCAGCGCTTGAGCTTGTTGACCAGGTCCGGCTCGATCTCGGCCTCCGTATAGGTGCCGCTCGGAAAGATGATCGACACTGCGCCGATGATGCGGAAATTGGAGCCGAAGACCGGTACGGCCAGCGAACTGACACCTTCGACATATTCGCTTTCGGCGAACGAGAACCGCCTTTGCTTGACGGCGGTCAAAAGTTCCAGAAACCGGTCGTGATTGGTCTCGGTCTTTTCCGTATAGGCCTTGAACTGCTCGGAAGAGATGATCTCCTCCTTCTTGGCGTCGTCCAGGAAGGCCAGGATCGCCCGGCCGACGGCGGTCGGCAAGAGCGGTGCGCGACTGCCCACGGTCACCATGTTCAAGGTGAATTTGCTCGGCACGAAGGAATGCGCGACATAGACCGCGTCCTGGTCGTCGAGCATGGCGAAGGAGACCGATTCGCCGATATCGTGCGAGGCCTGCCGCAAGATCGGCTGGATGAGCTGCGAGATGCCCCGGCCCTCGATGAAGCCTTGCGCGAGCCGCAGGATGCGCGGCGTCAGTTCGTAGCGTCCGCGGTCGTAGGAGACGTAGCCGAGCTGTTCGAGCGTGCGCACCAGCCGCCGGGTCACGGCACGGTTGAGGTTCACCTTCTTGGCGATCTCGGTCATCGACAAGGATCGGTCCTTGCCCTCGAAGGCCAGCACCACCGACAGGCCCTTGGCGAAGGTGAGCGATATTTCCTTGTCGTTCTCGTTCAGCACCGAGCGCCTCTCGACCTGTCCTGCGGCGAATGCGCGGAATTGCGAATCCCAGCCGTCGCCTTATCGGCTTTTTTTGCCCAAAGGCAAACCGGTCCGGAAAGCGTCCACCGCGTGCGGCGGCCATCACGCGCCCTCCGCCGCGCCGTAACCGGCGCCGCCGCAGCTTTCTACGATCAGCCGGTCGCCCTTGTCGAGCGTCACCGCCGAGCGCGACGAGAGCGCTTCCTGCTTTCCGTCGGCGCGCACGATCCGCGCCCGCGCGTGCGCCGGCGCGCTGCCGCCCCGCAAGCCCTCGGGCACGCGGCGGAAGCGCTCGCCGCGCAGCGACACGGCGACCGCGTCTGCCAGTGCCTCGTAGACGCGGCAAATGCCGTCGCCGCCGCGAAATCGGCCGGCGCCGCCCGAGCCCTGGCGGATCTGCGCGCGGACGAGCCGCACCGGGATCATACCCTCCAGCGCCTCGGCGGGCATGTTCATGGCGTTGCCGACATCGGTCGAGATGCCGGGCGCGCCATCGTCGTGCGGTCCGCCGCCGGCCCCGCCGGCGATGATCTCGGTGACCAGGAAGGGTGTGCCGTCGCCGTTGCGGCCGGAAAAGGCGAGCACGTAGGACATGCCCGAATTGGCCGCCGGCATCCGGTCGGGTGCGGCCTGGGCGACGGCCTGCAGCACGGCTGAGGTGGTGGCGCGCACCACCCCCATGCGCGCGTTGACGGCGGCGGGCGGGCGGGCGTTGATGATGCAGCCCTCCGGCAGGGTCAGGCGGATGGCGCGCAGCACGCCGCCATTGCGCAGCAGCGCCGGACCGGCGAGGCTGAGCAGGGCGTAGAACACGGCCGCCAGCGGCCCGGAGCGCACGCAATTGATCGGCGCGGCCACTTGCGGCGTGGTGCCGGTGAAGTCGACGTCGAAATGCCCGTCGGCGCATGTCAGCCTGGCGCGCACGTCGATCTCCGGCAGGCCCGGCGTCGGGTCGAGACCGTCGAGGCCGAAAAACGGCCCCGGCGGCAGGGCGTCGATCACCGCTCTGATTTGTGCTTCGGCCCGGTCGCGACAGGCGGCCGTTGCGGCCAGAAAACCGTCCGTGCCCCGTTCGCTTGCCAGCGTGCCCAGCGCCTCGGCGGCGCGGTTGGCGGCCGCGATCTGCGCGCCGATATCGCCGAGCACTGTTGCCGGCGCGCGCGAATTGGCCTCGATCAGCCGCCTGATCGCCGGGTCGACGGCGCCGCCCTGCCCCAGCCGCATCGGCGGTAGGCGCAAGCCTTCCTGGAAGATTTCCACCGCGTCGGGCGGAACTGAGCCGGCGCGGATGCCGCCCACGTCCTGATGGTGCAGGATGGTTGCGGCGAGGCCGATCAGCGTCGGGCCGGCGAAAACCGGCATCACCACGGTGATGTCGGGCAAATGGGTGCCGCCGCTATAGGGATCGTTCATGACATAGAGCTCGCCCGGCCGCATCGCCGTGGCCGGATAGTGCGCCAGGATCGCCTCGACCGAGCCCTGCAGCGCGCCGAGCAGCAGCGGAATAGCATCCGACAGCGCCAGCAATTCGCCGTCGGCGGCCATCAGCGCGGCGGCCGCGTCGTTGCCCTCGCGCACCACCGGCGACACGGCGCAGCGAAACAGCGTGTCCTGCATCGCCTGGGCGATTCCGTCGAGGCGCATCTGCAGGATCGGCAGGCGGGAATCATCCATGGTGCGGGCTCCGCGTCAGGAGAAAATGCGTGTCGCACGCGCGCGCGATGGACCAGCCGTCGCGCACCACCATGTCGCCGCAGGGCGTGGCGACGACGCCGGACCGTGTCTTGCCCGCCTGCGCCGCGCCGCCGCTCAGTGCTGGCAGCGTCGTCGAGGCGGTGTGTTCGAGCCTGGCGCTCAATGAAAACACGTATCCCTCGCCGGGACAGGCGACGCCGTAGCGCGCGCGGTAATGCGTGTCGATCGCGGTGCGGATCGCCGCCACGGTGGGCGGCCGGTTCCCGAGCCGGAGCGAAAAGCCGTGCATGTGCCCGTTTGCGGCGGCGCGGATCGCATAGAGCGCGGCCGGCGCATCTTTCGGCGCGGTCTTATCCTGCGCGGCGAGCGTCTCGGCCAGGGCGCGCGCGGTTCTTGCCAGTGACGCGTCGGACAGGTCTGGCACCGGCGCGGCGATGCGGGTCTCGGCCGACAGCGCCGGCGCGCTCAACAGCAGCCCGAGCGCGCCGGCGGCCGCCGGCGCTGCCGGCACGATCACCGTCGCCATGCCGAGCTTTTCGGCGATGCCGCAGGCCAGGACGCCGCCGAGCCCGCCCATCGCCACCAGCGCGGCCCCGGCGGGATCGACATTGCGGCGCACGGCATGGCGGATGATACGTGCCGCGATCTCGGTTTCGGCCTGGTCGATGACGGTCCTGGCGGCGGCCTGCGGCAGACCGGGGGCGTCGGCGCGCGCGGCGAAGAAATACGCCGCCACCGCGTCGCTGAGGGCGGCCGTGGCGCCCTGCCCGGTCTCGAAACGGCTGTCGCCGCCCATGGTCATGCTTTCCATATCCACCATTTTCTGGCGCAGCGGCACGCCGCAAAACGGCGCCTCGTCGACCAGGGCCGGGCCCTGCGCGTCGGTCAGGGCGAAATCGGTGCTGGTGGACCCGATATCGAGCGCGATCGCCGGATTTTTGCCCTCGCCGCGCGCGGTCGCGGCCGCAAGCCGGATCGCCGCTGCCGGACCGTTGCCGAGCAGTGAGGAGACCCGCCGCCGCGCCTGATCCTGAGCCACGAGGGCGCCGCCGGCATCGGCGAAGCGGATCGCGCCGGCAAAGCCGCGTGCCTGAAGACCGTCGGCGAGGCCGGTCATCAGCGCCGTCTCGCCGGGCCGCAGCCAGGCCTCGACGCAGGTCGAGACCATGCGCTCATATTCGCGCGGCTGCGGGTCGATCTCGTGCGACAAAACGATGTCGGCCGCCGGCAGCTCTGCGGCCAGGACGTCGCGGCAGCGGCGTTCGTGACCCGGCGCGACATGGGCAAACAGCAGGCAGACGGCGATGCTGGCGATACCGCACTCGCGAAAATGCGCGGCCGTCCGCGCCAGACCGTCCGGATCGAGCGCCTCGACCTCCCCGCCGTCGGCGGCGATGCGTCCGTCGATCTCCACGATGTCGTCGCGCGCCACCAGGAAGGTCGGCCCGGCGGAGCGGGCGACCGGATCGTAGAGGTCGACGCGGTTCTGGCGCGCGAGCGCCAAAGTGTCGGCGAAACCGCGGGTGACGATCAGGCCGATCCGGGGACCGGTACGCGCCATCAGCGCGTTGACAGCTCCGGTCGATCCGATCCGTACCTGCGAAAGATCGCGTACGGCGATGTTCCGCTGGGCCAGCACGGCGTCGATCGCCTGCAACAGGGCTGCGGCCGGTTCGTGCGTGCCGATCGGATGTTTTTGGGCATGCAAGGTCCCGTCGACCGACAGCGCGATATCGACGAAGCGCGCCCCGATATCGGCGGTCAGGATGCTCATTGCACCGGCCCCTCGAGATCGATGACGACCGGCTTTGGCAGCGCGAAGAATTCCGTGTCGTTGCCGGTCCTGGTGCGCCACAACAGCGAGGCGAACGGCGTCTGGCGTTCGATGGCGACGATGCCGTGATGCCAGATGCCGGGCTTGTAGATCACCGCCTGGCCCGGGCCGCCGACAAAGGCGCGCGCGTGCGCGTCAGGATGCATCGGCCACACCACCACCAGATAGCGCGCCTCGGCGAGCGGCACGAAAAGCTGGGCAGAATGCGGATGGCGCTCGGCCTGGACCGCGTCGAGCTGCGCGCCGTGCGGGGCCACGTCGTAAAAGTCGAGCGCCAGGTCGACGGCGTCGGCGTCGCGATCCAGGAAATCGGGATTTTGCGACAGCCGCACCGCGCCGTCGCGAATCCTCTTTACCGCCCCCAATCCCGGCTGAAGAACCCGACCGAACGGGGCGAATGTTGCGGGAGTCAACAAGACGGGACTGATCAATAGCGGACTCCTGATCGTTTTGGTCGATAATAGAACAAATGTTCTAATATCATAAATCGTGACCTGACGCCCGATGTCAAGCTGGGCGCGGCGCCCGTCGTCGGTACCATAGGTGAATGGGGGAAGACGTCACCGGGTGATGATTTTTGGCTTGACGCTCATTGTCCGTTCTGTACTATTTGCGAACATAAGTTCGATAATCGAGAGTTTGATGCCTTTCAACTTTTGGGCGGACCTGAACCACACGGCGTTTCGCGACGCGGCGCTTGCCGATGCGGTCGCGATCGTGCCGGTCGGCGCAATCGAGCAGCACGGCCCTCACCTGCCGCTGTCGACGGATGCCGTTCTGGCCGAGGAGATGGCGCGCGAAACCGCGTCGCGGGTCGGCGACGCGCAGGCGCTGGTGCTGCCGGTAGTCGCCTACGGCAAGTCGGACGAACATCTGGGTTATGAAGGCACCGTCAGTCTCGACGCCGAAACGCTGATCGCAGTCCTGACCCAGATCGGCCGCAGCATCGCGCGCGCCGGCCTCAGGCGCATCGTGTTCCTCAACGCCCATGGCGGCAACGTGCCGGTGCTGCAGATCGTCATCCGGCGCCTGCGGGTTGAACTGGGCCTGTTCTGCGTCGCCGCCGGCTGGGTCAGCATGGGCTTTCCCGAGGGTGTCGTCTCGCCGCGCGAGGCCCAGGAAGGCATTCACGGCGGGCTGGTCGAAACCGCGGCGATGCTCCATTTCCGGCCCGCGCTGGTGGATATGAGCAAGGCGCGCCATTTCGTGCCCGCCTCGGCCGAGGTCGCCGCCTCCAACGAGGTGCTGCGGCTGATGGGGCCGGTCTCGGCCGGCTGGTCGATCGAGGATCTGCATGCCGACGGGGCGGCCGGCGACGCCGCCGCCGCGACGCCGGAGATCGGTGCGCGTATCGTCGAGCACGCAGCCGGGCGTTATGCGCGCCTGATCGAGGAAGTCGCCCGTCACGATTTGCCGCGCATGACGGGTCCGGCGTGAGCGCCGCCTCGGTCCCGCCAGCCGGTGCGTTCGCCCTTGTGAACGCGCGTGTGCCGGTCGCGGTCTGCGACGGTCTCGCCCTGCGCGATGCCGATCCGGCCTCGGGTCTGGCCACGACCGACCTTTATATACGCGACGGCAGGTTTGCGGTAGCGCCGGAGAGGCAAGAACATGTCTCGATCGACGCGGCCGGCACGTTGGTGCTGCCGGGCTTCGTCGACATGCATGTCCACCTCGACAAGGCCTATACGGTGCATCGCACCGGCCTGCCCGAAGGCGGCCTGCTCGACGCCGTGCGTCTGTCGGTCGCCGACGCGCCGAACCGGACCGAAGACGATCTGCGCGCGCGCATGCGCCGCTCCCTGGAGCGCGCTTACGCCAATGGCACGGTCGCCCTGCGCACGCATCTCGATACACCCGACTTGCCGCAGGAAAGCCCGGCCTGGCGGGTCTTCGTTGCCCTGCGCGAGGAATTCCGCGACCGGCTCGAGCTTCAGGCGGTGGCGCTGATGGCGCTGGAACGGGTCGACGCGCCGGGTTTTTCCGAGCGCTGCGCGCAGATTGCGCGTCTCGGCGGCGTGCTGGGCATGTTCGTTCCGCCGGCGATGGCGGACGCCGAGCGTCTCGGGCGGCTGTTCGACCAGGCCGGCAAACACGGTCTCGACGTCGATTTCCATGTTGACGAAACGCTCGACGTGCGGGCCGACGGCCTGGCGACGATCGCCGAGGCGGTGCTGGCGAGCGGCTTTTCGCGCCGCGTGGTCGTCGGCCATTGCTGCAGCCTGTCCGCGCAACCGCACGACGTCGCCGCCGCGACACTCGATCGCGTCGCCCGGGCGGGGCTGCATGTCGTTGCCCTGCCCGCCACCAATCTGTTCTTGCAGGACCGCGACGCCGGCTGCACGCCGCGCCGGCGCGGCCTGACGCTGGTCAAGGAAATGCGCGCCCGTGGCATTGCGGTTTCCTTCGCCTCCGACAATGTCTGCGACCCGTTTTATCCCTATGGCGATTTCGACATGTTCGAGATCATGCGCGAAACCGTGCGCCTCGCGCATCTGGAAACTGAAATCGGCGCCTGGGCCGACGCTTTCGCGCGGCGTCCGGCCGAGACGCTGGGACTGGCCCCCCATGGCCGGCTGGCGCCGGGTCAGCCGGCGGACTTCGTCCAGTTCGCGGCACGGGACTGGATTGATCTTTTTTGCCGTTCGCGCCTTGCGCGCTGCGTCGTTCGCAACGGCAGGCCGATTGACGGGAGGCTCCCGCAGCGGCCGGACACCATGACCGCACAGGAGACGATATGAGCGGGGATTTGAAGGGCTGTCTCGAGGCGCTGTCCGGGCTTGACCTCGACGTCAATCCGGCCACCGTCCAGCAGAAGAGCCGGGACCTTTACTGGTACAGCCCGATCCTGAAACGTCAGCTCGGCGCCGTCACGGCCGATTTCGTGGTCGCGCCGCGCGACGAGGAGGAGGTCGTGCGCGTGCTCGCCACTTGCTGGAAACACGACGTGCCGGTCACCGTGCGCGGTGCGGGCACAGGCAATTACGGCCAGGCGATGCCGCTGTTCGGCGGCGCGGTGCTGCACACCAAGCATCTCGACCGGATCGTCAGGGTCGGAAGCGACCACATGGTCGCCCAGCCGGGCGTGGTGATCGAGCACCTGGAAAAGACCGCCCGCGAAAGCGGTAAGGAAATCAGGCTGTTTCCCTCCACTGCGGGCACGGCCACCATCGGCGGCTTCATCGCCGGCGGCTCGAGCGGCGTCGGCGCCATCCGTTGGGGCGGTCTGCGCAACCCGGCCAATCTGCGCCGGCTTCGTCTGGTGACGATGGAGGAGACGCCGCGGGTCATCGAGCTGGCCGGCGAGGACATATCCAAGGCCGCCCATGCCTACGGCGTCAACGGCGTCCTCACCGAGGTCGAGATCCCGATCGATCCCGCTTCCGATTGGGTCGACGTGCTGATCGGCGTCGACGGGTTCGACAAGGCGACCGCGCTCGCCATCGCGCTCGGCGAGGACGAGGCGATTTCCAAGCGGATGTTGTCGACCTTCGAGGCGCCGATCCCCGAACTCTATTTCCGCCGCCACGGCCCGTTTCTGGTCGACGGCGAGGCTGCGATCGCCATGATCGTGTCGCGCGGCACCCTACCCGCGCTGGAGGCCTGTCTGTCGCCTCTCGACCACGCTCATCTGCGCTTCCGCGCCGACACGGCCAAACCGTCAGGCAAGCTGCCGGCGGTCTATGAATTGGCCTGGAACCACACCACGCTGCGCGCGCTGCGCATCGATCCGTCGATCACCTATCTGCAGATGATGCTGCCACGCGAAGGACTCACCGAGAGCTTCGCTGCCGTGCGCGACACGTTCGGCGACGAGTTGATGATGCATTGCGAATTCACCCGCTTCGACGGCGTCGTCACGCCGGTCGGCCTGCCGCTGGTGCGCTTCACCTCCGAGGAGCGGCTGGAAGAGATCATCATGACGATCGAGGGCAAGCTCGGCCTGCCGGTCTTCAACCCGCATCGCGTGACGCTCGAGGAAGGCGGCATGAAAAGGACCGATGTCGGCCAGCTCGAGTTCAAGAAGCAGACCGACCCGAAGGGGCTGATGAACCCCGGCAAGATGATCGCCTGGACGGAACCGGACTGGACGCCGGTCGCGGGCAAGACCTTCCTTTTCGCCAAGTAGAAACCGGCAGCCGGAACGATGAACGTACACGTAGTCTATGCACATCCGCTTGAAGACAGCCTGTCGGCGACGCTGCACAAAACCGTGGTGGAAAGCCTGCAGGAGGCCGGGCACCAGGTCGACGACCTCGATCTTTACCGCGAGGGGTTCGATCCGGTGCTGTCGGCCGACGACCGGCGCAACTATCACGACGTCGAGATCAACCGCCAGCGCATCGATCCCTATGTCGAGCGCCTGCGGCGCGCCGATTCGCTGGTATTGTGCCATCCGGTGTGGAATTTCGGCTGGCCGGCGATTTTGAAGGGTTATTTTGACCGCGTCTTCCTGCCCGACGTCTCCTTCGTGCTCAAGGACGGCAAGATCGGACCGGGCCTGACCAATATCCGCAAGCTGACCACGGTTACGACCTACGGCTCCAAACGCTGGCGCGCCGCGGTTCTGGGCGATCCGCCGCGCAAGAACGCCACCCGTTTCCTCAGGGTGATCTGCAATCCGCGCGTGAAAGTGCGCTACCACGCCCTTTACGACATCAACAATATCTCGGCAGAACGCGCCGCGGGCTTCGTGGAGAGGGTCCGGCTCGAAATGTTGAAACACTAGCGGCGCGAGGCATGATGAACCAAGCCAAGGCCGACACGCCCGGCCACGTCACCGTCGTCGGCGCAGGCATCGTGGGCGCCTGTTGCGCGGCCTATCTGCAGCGCGAGGGTTACGCGGTGACGGTCGTCGACCGTGTCGAGCCCGGCATGGCGACCTCGTTCGGCAATGCGGGCTCGATCAGCCCCAGCGCGGTGCTGCCGGTCGCCATGCCCGGTATGCTCCGCAAAATTCCCGGCTGGCTTCTCGATCCGCTGGGGCCGCTGACCGTGCGCTGGTCCTATCTGCCGTGGATCGCGCCGTGGCTGCTGCGCTTCCTGCGCCACGCCAGCCGCGACGAGGTGGCCCGCGTGGCGACCGCGATGCGCGCCTTGATGGAACCGGTCTTCGACGATTATGAGCGTCTTTTGCCGCAGGGTGAGTTCCGCACTCTGATCCGTCGCAATGGCTGTCTTTATGTTTACGAAAACCAGGCCGAACTCGATGCGGCGCGGTGGACCCTCGACCTGCGGCGCAATTTGGGCGCGGCGATGGACCTGATCGGCGAAGACGAGATTCGCCAGCTTGAGCCGGCGTTGGCGCGGCGGTTCCGGATCGGCATTTTCGCGCCCGACAACGGCTCGACCGTCGACCCGAGCCTGCTGGTCAACGCGGTGATGGCCCAGGTGTTCGCCAATGGCGGCGAATTCGTGCGCGCCGAGGTCAAGGACATCGAGATGGCGCCGGAGGGCCCGACCGCGCTCGTCACCGACCAGGGCCGCCAGCCGCTCGACAGGCTGGTTCTGGCGGCCGGGGCCTGGTCTGCGGGTTTGGCGCGCAAGCTCGGCGCCGTCGTGCCGCTGGAGACCCAGCGCGGCTACCACGTCACCTTTCCCCAGGCCGGTATCGAGGTGAACCGCACGGTGATGTGGAACAAGCGCAGCGTGTTCGTCAATCCGATGCGGCCCGGCCTGCGGATCGCCGGCACGGTCGAGCTGGCCGGGCTGAAGGCGAAGCCGAACTATGCGCGCGCCGACCGGCTGGCCGACATCGCCGGCGAATTGTTTCCCGACCTCGACCGCAGCAAGCCGTCGCGCTGGATGGGCCACAGGCCCTGCCTGCCCGACAGCCTGCCGGTCATCGATCGCTCGCCGCGTTATCCGGGCGTGGTCTTTGCCTTCGGACACCAGCATGTCGGCATGTGTTCGGGCGCCTCGACGGGACGGCTTGTCGCCGATCTGATGGTCGGCCGTGCGTCCTCGATCGATCGATCGCCGTTTTCCGTACAACGCTTCGCCAGGCGGCTGGCCGCATGACCAGTCGGTGACCATAGATTCCAGGGAGGAACACCCATGACGGCACAAGCCTTGACAATGCCGCCCGAAAACGACCCTGCAGATACGTCCAACGCCCGCTCCGAGACGGGGACGGCCGACGCGCCCCTCTCCTTCAATCATGTGTCGATGCAGTTTCCCGACGGCACCGAGGCGCTCGACAATGTATCGCTGGCGCTCAAGCCGGGCGAATTCGTGTCGATCGTCGGGCCATCGGGGTGCGGCAAGTCGACCTTGCTCAAGATCGCGTCCGGCCTGGTCAAACACACTGCCGGCACCGTCGATGTCGACCGCAACCACCTCGGATATACGTTCCAGGACGCCACGCTGTTGCCGTGGCGCAAGGTGATGCCGAATGTCGAGCTTTTGATGGAGCTGCGCGGCTTCCCGGCCGCCGAACGGCGGCGCATCGCCAAGGAACAAATCGATCTGGTCGGCCTGACCGGCTTTGAAAACCATTATCCCAAAAGACTGTCCGGCGGCATGAAGATGCGCGCCTCGCTCGCCCGCTCGCTGGCGCTCAACCCGAGCGTGTTCATGTTCGACGAGCCGTTCGGCGCCCTCGACGAGATCACCCGCGAGCGGCTGAACGACGAGTTGATCGCGCTGTTCATGCGCCAGGGTTTTACGGGGTTGTTCATCACCCACTCCATCCCCGAGGCCGTCTATCTGTCCAACCGGGTCGTCGTCATGTCGCGCCGGCCGGGGCGGATCCTCGACGTGTTCGACGTTCCCTTCGACTATCCGCGCACGCCGGAACTGCGCTACGCACCGGAATTTTCCGAACTGTGCGGCGACCTGTCCGTATCGCTGCGCGCGGCCATCGAGAATTGAGAGGCAGACATGACCACAGCCCCCGTAGCAAAGCCTCGGACCTATCGCGCCGTACCGCTGCCGCCGCCGGCCAACATGCTGCAGCGCTTTTTCACCACCATCATGCCGCCGATCCTTCTCGGCATCCTCTTGGTGCTGCTCTACTGGTGGACCAGAGCCCAGCTTGAACCGCACCGGCAGTTTCTGATGCCGGACGCCTGGTCGTTGTGGACCAACGCCTTTGCCCTGCCGGAGGTGCGCGCCGAGCTTGTCGACCGCGCGCTCGTCACCATCACCATCGCGGTGGTGGGCATGTGCATCTCGATCCCGATCGGCATCGTGCTCGGCATCATCATGTTCCGCTTCCACGTCATGGAACGCGCCTTCTTTCCCTATCTGGTGGCGTTGCAGTCGATTCCGATCCTGGCCATCATTCCGCTGATCCAGAGCGCGCTGGGTTTCGGTTTCATGCCGAAAGTGCTGATCGTGGCGCTGTTCACGTTCTTCGCCATCCCCACGACCCTGCTGCTCGGCCTCAAGAGCGTCGATCGCGGCGTCATCGACCTGTTCAAGCTGCAGGGCGCGGGCTGGCCGGTGATCCTGCGCAAGGCCGGCTTTCCGTCGGCAGCGCCGGCGCTGTTTGCCGGGTTGCGCATCTCGGCCGGACTGGCCGTGATCGGCGCGATCGTGTCGGAAATCTTCTTCCTGGCCGGCCGCGGCGGTCTCGGCCAGATGCTGATCAACGCCAAGATCGATTTCAAATACGAACAGATGTATGCCGCGCTGATCGCCTCCTCCGCCCTGTCGATCAGCGTCTATCTGTTCTTCGCCTGGCTCGGTAACAAGCTGTTTTCGGAATGGCATGAATCCGGCGCGGCACCGACCTGACCACGAAAGGCGCAAGCCTTGAACCACTTCGCAACCGAAAATGGGAGACTTCGGATGAAATACAGATTAGCAACCGCCCTCGCCTCGGGCCTGCTCGCCGGCGCGCTCGGCACCGCAGCCGCCCAGGAGCCCGGCGCCTTCGCCAAGGAAAACTACACCACGCCGCTGGCCGATGTGTGCCCCGACCCGCTGATCATCCAGAAGGACTGGCTGGCGCAGGCCGAGCACGGCGGCTTCTACCAGATGATCGGCGCTGCCGGCGAGATGTCGGCGGGCAAATATGTCGGGCCGCTCGGCTCCACCGGCATCGACCTGATGATCCTCGAAGGCGGCGGCGGCATCGGCCTCGGCGACGGCGAGACCGCCTATTCGGCGCTGCATCTGGGCAATTCGAGAGCCGGCGTCACGCCGCATCTCGGCTACCAGGAACTGGACAATTCCTTCCTGTTTTCCGAGCGCTTTCCGACCGTTGGCGTGTTCGCGCCGCTGGACAACGCCCCGCAGGGCCTGTTCTGGGACAAGGGCACCTATCCGGACGGCTTCCGCTCGCTGGACGACCTGAAGGAATTCGCCGAGTCGGGCAAGGGCATGATCTATGTCTCGACCATCCAGCGCACCTTCGGCCTCTATCTCGTCCAGTCGGGCGTGTCGCGCGACGTGTTCGTGGAAGGCTATCGCGGCGACGGCGAGAACTTCGTCACCAATAACGGCACCTGGCTGAACCAGGGGTTTGTCACCAGCGAACCCTACAGCTTCTCGACCGGCAACAATTGGGGCAAGCCGATCGACGCGGTGACGGTGGGCGAACTCGGCTATCGCAACTATACCGGCATGCTATCTGTGGCGACGCCGCGCCTGGACGAGCTCGCGCCCTGCCTGGAGAAGGTGGTGCCGATCATGCAGCAGGCCTGGATCGACTACGTCAACAATCCCGACGAGGTGAACAAGCTGATCTCGGACTTCAACGAGGCCGGCCACGCCACCAGCTGGTGGAAGACCCCGATGGGCAAGATGGAATACGCCTCCAAGACGCTCAAGGAACGCGGCATCGTCGGCAATGGCGCCAACGACACGCTGGGCGATTTCGACATGGAGCGCGTCGCCGAGATGCACGCCATCGTAAAACCCTGGCTCGACGAGCGCTCCGATCCGGACGTCAAGCCGGAAGACGTTGTCACCAACCGCTTCATCGATCCGGCGATCGGCCTGAAGTGATGCCGGCTTCCCGCGCCTGCCTGCTGGACGGAGAGGCGCTCGCCGCCCGGCTCCGGCGCGGGATCGCAACCGCCGCCGCGGACCTCAGGGTCCGCGGCGTCACGCCGAAACTGGTCATCGTGATCGTCGGCGACCGCGCCGACAGTGCCGCCTATGTCGCGCGCAAGAGCGCGGACTGCGCCGAAACCGGAATTGCCGCCGACATTGTGCGCCTGCCGGTGCAGACGACCCAGGTGCGCCTGCTCGACGTCGTCGCGGAGCTCAACCGCGACCCCGCCGTGCACGGTTTCATGGTGCAGCTTCCCCTGCCCGCCCCTCTCGACGAGACGGCGGTTCTCGACGCCATCGACCCGGCCAAGGATGTCGACGGCTGCCATCCGGTCAATCTCGGACGCCTGCTTGCCGGAACGCCCGACATCGTGCCGTGCACGCCCGCCGGCGTGCTGGCGCTGCTGCGCCATCACGAGATCGCCATCGCCGGCCGCGCGGTCGCCATTATCGGCCGCGGCATGCTGGTCGGCCGGCCGCTTTCCATGCTGTTGTCGCTGAAGGGGATCGACGCGACCGTCACCCTGCTGCATTCCCGATCGCGCGATCTGGCCGCAACGGTGCGCCGCGCCGATATCGTGGTTTCCGCGGCCGGTACAATCGGATTGGTGGACAAGACCATGGTCAAGCCGGGCGCGGCCGTCATCGGCGTGGGCATCTCTTCCGACGCGGATGGCCGCACCGTCTCCGACATCGACGATGCGGTGGCGCAGGTCGCCGGCTTCGTGACGCCGCGCCATGGCTCGGTCGGTGCGCTGACGCGTGCCATGCTTCTCAAAAACCTGGTCGCGATCGCCGCCCGCGCGGCGTGATCGCATCGCGTTGCGGCGGACCGCGCTCAGGCGCGCGCGTCGTCCTTGCCGTCTCTCCCGGTGCCCTGCCCGGCCGGCTGCGGCGCGCGGTCGGCGCAGCATTCCTTCATCAGGAACGCGGCGAGTTCCTCGATGGCGTCGAGGTTCGGCCGGCAGGTGGTGGTGCGCCCCTGGCGCTCCTGGCTGATCAGACCGGCATTGAGCAGGATGCGGATATGGTGCGCCAGGGTCGAGGCCGGAATCTCGAGCCGCTTTTGCAGTTCTCCGATCAAAAGACCGTCCGGCCCGGCGCGCACCAGCGCCAGAAGCACGACGATGCGCGCGGGTGCCCCCACGGCATCAAAACCCTTTGCGGCGTCCTGTGCGGACAACATCGAGATCGTTCCCCCGGTTTGCCGCGATAAAACTAGTCGGATGGAGGGGTGTCAAGCCGGCCGCCGCTGCCGGCGGTTGACCGTCTGGCCCTTTTGAAAGGGCGGCGCAGGTCGGGGATCAGGCAAAAACCTGCCACAGCGCCTGGAAGGCATAGGCCGAGACGAGCGATCCCGCCACCGCCAGCGCCACGAACAGGCCCAGCGTCGAGGCGCGCAGCACCGGCACGACCGCCAGCACGCCCCAGATGCTGACCGCACTGCCGGCGACCAGAAAGCCGAGCGCGGCGCCGGCGGACATGCCGAGGTCGAGCAGGCCGCGCACCAGCGGCAGGGCGGCGTAGCCGTCGAGATATAAGGGCGCGCCGAGCGTTACGGCGAGTGGGATGGCATAGGGTGAGTCGGCCCCGGCATAGGCGCTCAAAAGCTCGGGCGGCACCAGGTCGCGCAGCAGATATTCCGCCGCGAAGGCGAGCGACAGGCACAACAGGACGAGCTTCGTCATCCAGGCGAGCTCGCGCGCGAAAGTCCGCATGCGGACCGGATCGCGCCATACCGCCGGGCGAAACCCGCCGGCTTCCGGCGCGCAACCGGGATTTCGTCCGCCCCGCGGATGCGCCCGCAGCGGCACCTGCACCATGCGCGTTTTGTGCAAGAGCGCCGTTGCCAGACCGGCGAAAATCCCGATCGCGAAGGCGGCGAGCGTCTTGCCGATGGCAAAGCCGGGGCCGAGCACGGCCCAGGTCGCGGTGAATAGCGACGGATCGGTCACCGGCGAGGACAGCCAGAACGCCATGATCGGCGCCAGCGGCACGCCCGACACCAACAGTCCGGTCATCAGGGGCAGCACGGTGACCCCGCACACCGGAGTGACGGCGCCGATCGCGGCGGCCGTGACGATCACGCTCGACGGCCGGCCCTTGAACAGGTTGGCCGTTACCGCCCCCGCGCCGCTGGCCGCCACCCAGGCCGACAGCACGATGCCGAGGGCGACCATCGGGCTGACCTTGACCAGGCTGACGAGCGCGAACAGCGCCGCGCCTTGCGCCTTTTGGGGCCACAACGCCGTCGCGGCGAGGCCGGCGGCGATCGCCACGAGCGTAAGGATGAACCGGCGGTCGGCATGCGACAGGACGCTGTTCAAGACATCTCTCCTCGAACACGACCCATACGGGAAAAGCTTTTATTGATAAATCGAATAGGATAAATATCAGCCATGATCGAAACAGATAGCTTGGGCGACCCGCTCGACAGCGCGCTGCTGCGCGTGTTTCTCGCCGTCGCCAGGGCGGGCAGCTTGAGTGCCGGCGCGGCGCAGCTCCTGCGCACGCAATCGGCCGTCAGCCTGCAGGTACAGAAACTGGAAAGAGCGCTCGGGCAGCGCGTGTTCGAAAGACATGGCCGCGGGGTGATGCTGACGCCGGCCGGCGAGCAATTGCTGCCGGTCGCCCGTCATGTCGTCGACGTGCTCGATCAGGCCGCCGCACGATTGCGCGGCGCGCCGGTCGTCGAAGAAATCCGCCTCGGCGTCCCGGAGGAATATAGCGACACGATCCTGCCGGCGATCCTGGCCGGCTTCGCCGAAGACCAGCCGGCGGCACGCCTGTTCGTACGCTGCATGTCGAGCATGGATTTTCCGCGCGCGCTCGCGCATGGCGAACTCGATCTCGCTCTGCACTCGCCTCAGGAGATCGCCGCAACTGACCGGGTCGTTCATTCCGAGCGGGCGGTGTGGGCCGGATCCCGGTTCCGGGACCTGGAAAGCCTGCGTCCGCTGCCGGTGGCCTTGTTCGACCGGACCTGCTGGTGGCGCGAACGTTGCCTCGATCTGTTGCGGCATTGCGACCTCGACTACCGGATCGTGCTGACCAGCGAGAGCGTTGCCGGGGTTCGCGCCGCGATCGCCGCCGGCATCGCCGTCGGCGTCCTGCCGCACAGCACGCTGTCGGGCCAGGCCGGGTTGCGCATGCTCGCCGACGACGTGCTGCCGCCGCTGGGCGAGACCCATCTGGTATTGAGTGCAGCCCCCGGGCGGACCGGGCCGCTGGCGGCGAGGCTGGCAACGGTCATCGCGAACGTTTTTGCCGCCGCCGCGACATAGCGCGCGCCACGATTGGTGCCACGGCGCGCGCCACGTCCTCCAGCCGCCCCGGTCTGGTCAGGGCAATTGGCAGGCCGAGCGGGTTTCGCTGAAACAGCAGCCCAGATATTCCTCGGTCGTCGTCTTGCCGCCGGCGCTCTCGGCTCCGGTCAGGCTCTTGAAACTGTCGACCACTACGTCGAGATTCGGGTTGAAGAACAGCGCCACCGAATAACGATATTGGTCCGAATCGTTGATGACCCGGTGGACCGTGCTGGCAAAACGTCCGCCGGACCATTGCTCCATGATGTCGCCGACATTGCAGATCAGCGCGTTTTCGATCGGATCGACGGCAATCCAGTCTCCCGCGCTGTTGCGTGCCGCCAATCCGCCGAGCGCATCCTGAGCCAATATGGTCAGGCAGCCGCAATCGGTGTGGGCGCCGGCGCCGAAGGCGCGGCTGTCCTTGGGACCGCCCGGCTGCGGCGGGTAGCTCAGGAGGCGCATACGCGATTCGGAGTGCTCGATCTCGCGGTCGAACGTGTCTTCCTCCATGTCGAGCGCCAGCGCGAAGGCGCGGCACAAATCGCGGCCGAGCGCGACGCTGTGTTCGTAATAGCGCTCCAGGGCGGGACGGAAACCGGCCGGTTCGTCGGGCCATTGGTTGAGGCCGCGCAAGCCGCCCCTGCGCGCTTCTTCCTGCGCGAGCGTCCCCTCGAAGCCGATGTCGAAACCTTCCTTCAGGTCACGTGTGTGAAGCGGATCGACATTCTCGCCGCCCATCGGGAAATAGCCGCGATGGTTGCTGGTGTTTGCGCTGGAAACCGCGTTCTTGCGCGCGCCGGGCTGGGTGAAGAAGCCGCGTGCTGCGGCGAACACGGCCGCCACGTCCTCGGCGGGTATGCCATGGTTGACCAGGTAGAAGAACCCGACATCGTTCAGCGCTTTGCCGACCTCGGCGGCGACGCGCTTCTTGTCGGCGTCCGTGCCGTTCCGGAAGCCTTGGAAGTCGACGAGCGGAATTTCGGTGAAGGGGATCGACTTGGCGGGCGGCACAGCGCGGGCGGCTTCGCCGGCCGGCAGGGCGTCGGTTTGGTTGGAAGAAGTCGTTGCTGTCATCTCCTGGTCCTCCCTGGGGTGAGGTCGTTGGCGGTTGCCTTGCAAAGCCCGCCTGGTCGGCGGATCGGCGCGCGCCATCGACGACCGCATCGGCTGCGGCCGGGCATCGGTATCGGTTGCTATGTCACTATAAAACTAACTTTATAGTTGTATTAACGCCCTGTCAAGCGCCAGACGCGAGGTGGCGGCACAGGCCGGCGGCGGAAGCGTGAGGATGAAGCGGAGACCGAGTGTGCGCGACCCGAACGATGGGGTCCGGGCTTCGTTCGCGCCAAATTCGCCTATAAATTGCATCAAATAAATATCATTGACTTTTGGTTGTATGTAAATTCTAATAAACTAGTTATGTGGCGATCCTTCGGCGGCTGGTTCAGTCGTTTCTCGACCTGCCGCCTCATCCTGGGACTTCCCGGTCGTCATGCGGGTTCCGTCGATATGTCGGCGGGCGATGTACCGTTTGTTTTTGTTGGTGAATTTGATGACAGTCGCGTCCACCACTACCTCCGCCCGTACCCGGTCGCCGTTTTTCGAGCCCCGTCTGCCGGGATCGAAATCCCTCACCAATCGCGCGCTCGCGCTGGCTGCGGCGCGGTCCGGCACCACCAGCGTGACCGGTGCGCTGCATGCCGACGACACGGTACGCTTCGCCGATTGCATCGACCGGTTCGGTGGGCTGTCGGTTCAGGCCGACACGGCCCGGGCCGCCTTCCGGGTCGAAAATGCGTGCGCCGGCGGAAGGCCTGGCGCGCCGGGCGGACCGCTTGACATCGGCGCGGCGGGCACGCCGGCTCGCTTCTTGCTGTCGATGGCCGCGGATGCGGATGGCGAGACGATCATTACCGGAACGCGGCGGCTGTGCGAACGGCCGATGGCGAGCGGCATCGAGGCGTTGCGGGCGCTCGGCCGCCGGGTCGATGAAACCGGCAATCCGGGGTGCCTTCCCGTGCGCATTGTCGGCGGCAGGCCGACCGGCGCGCATTGGCGGGTCGACGGCTCGGTCTCGTCTCAATTCACCAGCTCCATGCTGCTGTCGGCCGCGCGCCAGGAACCTGCTGACGGCCCGGTTCACGTGGAGGCGACCGGGAATCTCGTCTCCCGTCCCTATGTCGACATGACCGTGGCGGCCATGCGGACGGCCGGCGTCGACGTCGCGCCGGTCGGGCCGCAGATCTGGCGCGTACAGCCCGGACAGCCGGCCGTGGCCTCGATCGCGGTCGAGCCCGACGCCTCCGCGATGTCCTATTTCCTCGGCGCGGCCGCCATTCTCGGCGGCACGGTGCGGGTTTCGGGCTTGGGTACGGCGTCCGCGCAAGGCGATGTCGGCCTTGTCCGCGTGCTGGAGGAGATGGGGTGCGCGGTTGCGGCGACGCCGAGCGAGATCGAGTTGCGCGGATCCGAAGGCGCGTTGCGCGGCATCGAGGTCGACCTGGAGACCATGCCCGACATGGTGCTCACGCTCGCCGTGGTTGCCGCGTTCGCAAAGGGCAGGACGAAAATCGTCAACATCGCCAATTTGCGCCTGAAGGAGTGCGACAGGCTTCATGCGGCCGCCGAGGAGCTTCGCCGCATCGGCATTCCGGCGCGGGAAGGCCCTGACTGGCTGGAGATCGCGCCGGACGGAACCGGGCCCCGGCCCGCCTCGGTGCACACCTATGACGATCATCGCGTCGCCATGGCGTTCTCGCTGGCCGCGCTTGCGTGCCCGGGCATCACGATCGAGGACCCGGCCTGCGTTGCAAAATCCTTTCCCGACTATTGGCGCGAATATGCGCGTCTGGCCGAAGTCTACGGTGTCGGTCTCTAGCTGGTGTGTGTTGCCGGGAGGAAACGATGCAAACCTCATCCACGCGTTACCGCGACGAATACGACACGGCGCTGGTCGCGCAATGGGACGCCCTGCTCGGCTGGACCGACCGGCGCGCCGCCGAAGGCAGCTTTCTTGTCGACGTCTTGAGCGCGAGGCGGGCCCGCTCGGTGCTCGATGCGGCCACCGGCACCGGTTTTCATGCCGTTCTGCTGTCGCAGGCCGGGTTCGCCGTCACCGCGATCGACGGGGCTGCGGAGATGGTCGAACAGGCCAGGCGCAACATCGCCACCATGGCCGCACGGGCGGTGCCCTGCGCGCTTGGCGACTGGCTTGATCACGAAAGCCTGCCCGCCGGTCCCTTCGACGCGGTGATCTGCATGGGCAATTCGATCGCGCATCTGTTTTCGCGTGCCGATTTGGAGCGCGCGCTGTGCAATTTCCGGCGGCTGCTTGGCGACGGGGGCACGCTGGTGCTCGATCATCGCAATTATGACGCGCTGCTTGCCGGGCGGATATCCGCACAGGATCGCACCTATTGCTGCACCGGTCTCAAGGCTTCGGTCGATCTTGCCGTGGTCGAGCCCGATGTTGTCGACATCACCTACCGGACGGCCGGCCATGCGCCGGCCACCATTCGAACGCGCGCCTGGGCGACCGGCGAGGTCGGCGCGGCGATCCGGGCGAGCGGCTTCTGCGCGCCCGTCCTTTATGGCCCGCGCGGGGTCGGTTTCGACCCGGACGGGTCGGAATTCGTCATCCATGTCGCCACGGCGGCGGACCGATGACCGCTCGTGCCAAAGCCGGTCTGGTCATCCTGGACGGCGCCGGCCTCGCCGCGCCTTCGCCCGGCAATGTCGTCGACCGCGCCTGCATGCCGGTTCTGTTCGACCTGTTCGATCGCTACGGCATGGTTCCGCTCAGGGCCAGCGGCAATGCCGTGGGGCTGTTCGACGGCCAGGCGGGCAATTCCGAAGTCGGGCATCTCACCCTCGGCATGGGCCGCACCGTGGTCTCCTCGCTGGTTGAGATTGACCGTGCCTACCGGTCGGGCGAATGGAAAAAAAGCCCCGTCTGGCGAGTCTTGCGAGACGAGACGGCCCAAAATGGCCGGATCCACGTTCTCGGCCTTCTGTCCGACGCCGGCGTGCACGGCCATTGGCGCACCATCGTCCAGGCGGCTGACCTGGCCGGGCGCGGCGGATTTTCCACCGTCGTGGTGCACCCGGTGCTCGACGGGGTCGATGCGATGCGCGGCTCGGGGCCCGCATTGCTCGACACGTTGCGGCAGGCGCTGGCGGCGCGGGTTCCGGCGGCGCGGCTCGGGGTCGTGATCGGACGGAGCTGGTTCGCCGACCGGTCTGGAAACCGCGCCCTGGCGCGGCATCTGGTCGATGCGCTTATGAGCGCCGACGCGCTGCCGCGCTTCGATCGCCGGCATCTCGACGGTTTTTGCCAGGACAACAGCGAGCGCGACTTCCCCGCCCACCGGGTCGATGCCGACATCCAGCTCACGCCGGGCGAGGCCCTGCTGGTCACCAGCCATCGCGCCGATCGCGCCGTGCAGACGGTCGAAGCGCTTGCCGCGCGCTGCCGTGTCGCCACGCTGACCACCATTACGCAACACGTGCCGGCCGCGCACGTCTTCTTTCCGACCCGCAGCCTTTCGGGCGGTCTGGCGCAGGCCCTGCAGGCGCGCGGCATCGCGCTGACGCGGATCGCGGAAAACTGCAAATTTCCGCATGTCACCTATTTCTTCAACGGTTTCCGGCAATCGCTCGGGGAACGCCAGGTGGCGATCCCCGACACGCCGGGCGGTCCCGAACAAAACCCGCGCATGCGGGTGGACGAGACGGTGGACGCCTGCCGCGCGGTGATGACGAGCGATCGCGAGACCGGTTTTGTCGTCAATATTCCAAATCTCGATCAGGTCGGGCATTCCGGCGATGTGGGCCTGTGCCGGCAGGCGGCGGCCGCCGTCGACCGGGCCCTTGCCGCCATCGTGGCCCAGTCCCGTGACACCGGCTGGACGCTGGCGGTCACCGCCGATCACGGCAACGCCGAACGACTTTTGGACGATCGGGGCCGCGGCTTCGGTTCCCACACCGCAAACCCGGTCCCCTTCACCATCGTTGCGGCCGATGGCGGGCGGGCCGACTGGGCGCTCGAGACGGGCGGGCTCGACAACGTCGCAGCGACCATGGCCGCGCTTTTGGGCGTCGATCCGGCCGGGATTGGCGACGCGCCATCGCTGATTTGCAGACAACGGAGCCTGGCATGATCATAACGCTGCGCATCGACCCGCACGAACGTGCCGCCGCCGCGATCGGCCTGCTGGTGCCGGAGCCGCCCGACACGGTGCACCAGACCCTGGTCGGATTCTGTGCCCCCTGCCCCTTGCCCTACCGGATCGTCCGCGAAAGCCGGAGCGGCCAGCGCGCCTATCTGTTCGAGGGCGATTTCGGCGCGAGCCTCGAATTTTCCTTCCATTTCGCGGCCGGGACAGGGACGGTCAAAACCGACGAATTTGCCGATTTCGACAATGCCTATACGAGGCTTGCCGGCGATCTGTCCGAATTTCTCGCCCTCGAGCGACCCGCATGCGCGGCAGGCCATGGTGACGACGACATTGTCGCGGCGGTGGCGCGCCGGTTCAGCTATGGCGGGCCGAATCCCGATCTGGCGCGCCCGGCGACGTTTTGCGGCGTACGATCCGGCAACTGCATCGATATCAACACCGCCCTGCTTGCCTGCCTGCGGGCTGCCGGGCGCCGCGCGGCCTATTTCGCCGGGTTTCATTTCGGCCGCAACCGGGGCGGCTGCCGCGCCGACGGCATGCATTGCTGGATCGCCACCGAGACGGCGGGACGCCGGTGCGATTGGGATGTCGCGCATTGCCTGATTGCCGGCCTGGCACGACCGGTGGCCGGCTTGAACCCTCTGGGCGGGGTCCGGGCCGCGTTTTCCCATGGGCGCGGACTGGTTTTCGAGGCCGCGACGACCCGTTTGCCGGCGATCAGCCATTTCGCCCGCCCGCGCTGGCTTCTGGCCGACGGCAGCCTGCCCGAGGCGGCCACCAGCGCGGTGCTGACACAGCCCATGCGGGCTGACGCCGAGATCCGGCACGCGGCGCGGCCGCCGCAAACGGCAAGCTGGGCAACGAGGAGCGTATGATGTCGGCCAGAAAGACTGTGATCGCCGCCTTCTCCCTTGCGCTGACGTTCGCCGGCCTGGGTGTATCCCATGCCCAGGAGGAGGTGCGCATCGTCGTTACCGGCTCGAGCACGATCGCGCCGTTGATGATGGATATCGCCCAGCGCTATGAGGCCGCGCATCCGGGCGTGCAGGTCGATGTCCAGACCGGCGGCTCTTCCAGGGGCCTGTCGGACGTCCGGCGCAAGCTCGCCGATATCGGCATGGTGTCGCGGGCGCTCGGCGCGGATGAAAACGACGTCGCGGCCACGCGGATCGCATGGGACGGCGTGGCGCTGATCGTTCATGCGCAAAATCCGCTCGAACGGCTTTCCGACGACCAGGTGCGGGCGATCTACACCGGCCAGGCGACGCGCTGGGAGGCGTTCGGTTCCTGGGACGGGCCGATCACCGTGGTCAGCAAGGCCGAAGGCCGCTCGACCTTGGGAATCTTCCTCGATTATCTCGATCTCGATATTCGCGACATCCGCGCCCATACCATCATCGGCGACAACGAGCAGGCGGTGAAAGTGGTGGCCGGCAACCCGAGGGCGGTGGGCTACATCTCGATCGGCGCGGCCGAATATCACGCAAGCGCCATGACCCCGATACGCGCGATCGCGCTCGGGGCCGTCGCTCCAACTTCCGCCAATGTCGCAAACGGGTCGTACCCGGTCAGACGAGAGCTGAACCTGGTCACGTATCCCGACCCCGCGGCGCCGGTCGAAGCGTTTTTGCGGTTTGCCTCCGGACAACAGGTGCATGACCTCATCTCAGACCATTATTTCTCGCCCGCCTCGAATTAGGCTGTTTCGCGGCCCGCTCGCGCTGAAAGACGCCGTCTTCGTCGTCGTCTTGTGGGCATCGGGCGTTCTGGCGATCGGAGCGATGGCCGGCGTCTTGATCGTGCTGGCGATCGGCTCCGCGCCCGCGCTGACCGAGGCGGGACTGGGCGCCTTCGTGGCCGATGGCGACTGGTATCCGACCGCCGGCGAATACGGCCTGGTGGCGATGGTCGCGGCCACGCTCGCGGTTTCGGCCGGCGCGCTTGCCGTCGCCGGCCCGCTGGGAATCCTGTGCGCGGTCTATATCCGCTATTACGCCGGCGATGTCGGCGGTGCCGCCTTTCGCGTGGTGCTGATGACCCTGGCGGCCATTCCCTCGGTCGTCTACGGCCTGTGGGGCATGACCGTGCTGGTGCCGCACATCGCCGCCTGGCAGCCGCCCGGCACCTCGCTCCTGGCCGGCGTGATCGTCTTGTCGATCATGGTGCTGCCGACCGTGGCCGTTCTGGCGGAGGCGGGCCTGCGCCAATTGCCGGCCTCGCTCTATCTCGGCAGCCTGGCGCTCGGATGCGCCCGTCACGCGGCGATCAAGCGCATCGTGCTGCCGTCGGCCAAGGGGGTGGTGGCGGCCGCCTGCATGCTCGGGCTCGCCCGCGCGCTGGGCGAAACGATGGCCGTGCTGATGGTGGTCGGAAACGCGGTCGCGATGCCAGACAGTCCGTTTGCGTCCGTGCGCACGCTGCCGGCCAATATCGCGCTCGAAATGGCCTACGCCATCGACGTCCACCGCTCGGCTCTGTTCGTTTCGGGCCTGTTCTTGATGGCCATGGTCGGGCTGCTGCTCGTCTTGCGCCGCTGCTGGGGCGGGGCCGATGCACCGCAATCTTAGACCCTTCGTCAACGACCTTGTGGTGCGCGCGGCGGTGGCGGCGGTGGTGCTCGTCCTGGCTGCAATCGTTATGCATGTGGTCACGCGCGGTGCTGCGCTGGTGTCGTGGGACTTCCTCACCACCGCGCCGCGCGCGGCCGGGCGCGCCGGCGGCATCGCGCCGGTGCTTGTGTCGACGGCGGCGGTGACGGGGGTGGCGCTGGCGGCCGCCTTGCCGCTTGCGGTCGGGGCGGCGGTGTTTCTGGTCGAGGCGGTACGCCCGCACACCGTGGCCGCGCGCCTGACGCGGGGCTGCCTGGGCGTGCTGGCCGCCGTTCCCTCGATCGTCTTCGGTCTGGCCGGCAACATGATCTTCTGCGACTGGCTCGGCTTCGGCTTTTCCATTCTGGCCGGCGGGCTGACGCTCGCCCTGATGATCCTGCCGATCGCGGCCTGCGTGGCCGAAACCACCTTGCGCATGCACGGCGAAGACCGCAGGGCCGGCTACGCGCTCGGCCTGCCGCAGCGGCGGATCGTCTGGTCGATCATGCTGCCGGCCGCCGCACCGGGCATTTTCGCCGGGCTGGGGCTCGGTTTCGGGCGCGCGGTCGCCGAAAGCGCCGCCCTGATCTTCACCAGCGGCTACGTGGTGCGCATGCCGGATTCGGTTTTCGATTCGGGACGGACCCTGGCGGTCCATATTCTCGACCTGGCGATGAACGTTCCCGGTGGCGACGGCAATGCGTTCGCGACCGCCACCGTGCTCTTGGCGTCGGTCGCCGCCGTCGTCGCCCTGTTCACGGCTTTGGACAGCAAGCAAGGCAGGGATTTCGTATGAACGTGCAAGCCACAGGAACCCGAAAGCTCGACTTGTCGCCGGGCCGCGCCGAGGCGAGCCATATCCGCGTCGAAAACGTCACGGTCGCCTATGGCGCCATCAAGGCCCTGTCGGATGTCAGCCTGTCGATCCCGCCAGGGCGCATCACCGCGCTGATCGGCCCGTCCGGCTGCGGCAAAACCAGCCTGCTGACCTGCGTCAACCGGCTGATCGACCTGATCCCGGGTGCGAACGCGTCCGGCCGTATCCTTGTTCGCGATACCGACGTGCTGGCGCGGGGCGCCGATCTCCTGCGGTTGCGCAAGCGGGTCGGCATGGTGTTTCAGAAACCTAACCCGTTTCCGTTCTCCATCCGTCGCAATTTCGATATCGTGTTGAGTGAATTCGGCGTGCGCCGGCGGGCGGACCGGGACGCGCGCATCGACGAATGCCTGCGTGCCGTCGGCCTGCACGCGGAAATCGGCCACCGGCTCGACATGTCCGCCTGCGCGCTGTCCGGCGGCCAGCAGCAGCGTTTGTGCATTGCCAGGGCGCTGGCCACGCGGCCCGAAATCCTGCTTCTGGACGAACCGTGCAGCGCGCTCGACCCGATGTCGACGATGACGATCGAGCGCCTGCTGCTCAAACTCAAGGACAGCGTCACGCTGGTGATCGTCACGCATAATCTGTCTCAGGCACGACGGATCGCCGATCAGTGCGCGCTGTTTTGGACACGGCGCGGAACCGGCTACCTGCTCGAGCACGGCACGATGGCGGATTTGTCGGAGCGGCCGCAAAACCAGGTCACCGACGATTATCTCAACGGCCGGCTGGCGTAGGCCGGGCGCAAAACCCGCCGAGAGACCGGCGCTCGAAACGGGGACGCCGCGTTTCAACATCCGCGGCCTTCCCTTGTCGCGGGTATCGGTGCCTGCCCGAAGACCGGGCGCGGCATGCCGTCGGCGGCGTTGCCGGCATCGTTTTCGTCTTTCGGCGCTCGGACACTTGCGGAACAAGGTGAGAACAGATACAGTTTGTTCTGGTTTTGTTTGTCGATGATTCCACTGGGGCCGCCATGTTAACCCGAAAACAACACGAGCTGCTGCTTTTCATCCATCAACGGCTGAAGGAAACCGGCATTCCGCCCTCCTTCGACGAAATGAAGGAAGCGCTCGATCTCGCCTCCAAATCGGGCATTCATCGGCTGATCACGGCGCTGGAGGAGCGCGGTTTCATCCGCCGGTTGCCCAATCGCGCCCGTGCGCTGGAAGTGCTGCGCCTGCCCGAATCGATCTCTCCGGGGCTCGGGCGGCCGCGCAGCTTTTCGCCGAGCGTCATCGAGGGCAGTCTCGGCAAGCCCAAACCCAAGCCGGCCCCGCCCGTGTCGGCCAATGACGACGCTGGCGGCGGCGTGTCGGTGCCGGTCATGGGGCGGATCGCCGCCGGCGTGCCGATCGACGCCATCCAGCATCAAACGCATGCGATCGCCGTGCCGCCCGACATGCTGTCGGCCGGCGAGCACTACGCGCTCGAGGTGCGCGGCGATTCCATGATCGATGCCGGCATTCTCGACGGCGACACCGTCATCATTCGCAGCGCGGCGACAGCCAATCCCGGCGACATCGTCGTGGCGTTGGTGGAAGACGCCGAGGCGACCCTGAAACGGTTTCGGCGCAAGGGCGCCTCGATCGCGCTCGAAGCTGCCAACCCGGCCTACGAAACCCGCATCTACGGCCCCGACCAGGTCAAAGTCCAAGGGCGGCTGGTCGGCCTGATCCGCCGCTACTGACGTTTCCCGGTGTCGGTCGCGCCGGCGACCCAGGTCGGGCCGGTGTCGGCACATATGTAGTCTGGCCGCGGCTCGATCGGGCGCCGCTTTGTCGGCCGCCGATCTCGCCGCCACGGCGGATGGCTCAGCTTTTGTCGCCTTTCCCGCTTTTGCCGTTCTTGTTGTTCCTGCCTTTCTCGCCGCGCTTGTAAGGCGCGAGACCGCGGGCCTCGCGCGAGAATTTGCGGTGCGCGAACCATGGCCGTTCGTTCCGCGGCAGGGCGAAGCGCGCTTCGGCGCGCAACGGCCCCCCGCTCGCGCCGGCGCTTTCGGTTCCAACTTGCTTGAAGCGCACTTCGAGACTGCCGCGGCGGGCAAGGTCGCGCGCGGTCACGACAAGAACGTCTTTCGCCCGGCACGGATTGGCGGCGGTCGCGTCCGCGATCACGATCACGCTCGCCACGCCGCAAAACGGCGCGGCCGCGGCCCGGGTCTTGGCGTGCACCACCACGGCGCCGCGGGCATGGACGGCCTCGCAGGCCGCGGCGTCGCAGACGAAGCGCGTCTCCGCCTCGGGCTTGCCGTCGGCGCGGTCGCGCGGCTTGACGTAACCCGTGGCTGCCAGCGCCTTTTGCCAGATGCCGATGGTAAAACCGTTCGGTCGCGGGCGATTGACGGCGAATAGGCCGTCATCGCGCATCAAGGCGGCCAGCCGGGCGTCCTCGGAAACCAGCAGGTCGGGCGGCGTGCGCAAGCCGAAGGCCAGCGTTGCGGCCAGCGCCAGCGGCAGCGCCAGCCAGCGCAGGCCGGAGGTCGCGATGGTCGCGACGAGAAGCGCGGCGGTGAACAGGATCAGCGCCAGCGGCGGCATCGCCCCGACAGCGTCGATCGGGCTGTGATCGGCAACCCAGCGCGCCACAGCCACCATGATCGCGATCCCCTGCCCCATCACCGTCAGCGGCGGACCTTCCAGCCCCACCGGCATCAACACGCCTGCGGCGACGGCCGGCGGCATGATCAGCGTCGACACGACCGGCATGGCGGCGAGATTGGCAACCAGCCCGAGCGGGGCGACACGGTGGAAATGCCAGATCGCGTAGACCGTGGTCGCGCCGCCGGCGATCAGCGAGGTTGCCGCGATCCCCGTGGCGAAATAAGCCAGGCGGCGCCCGGCCGCGTTCAGCCCGCCCCGTGGCGGGGCGCGGCCGGCGCCCGTCCTTGCCGAAACCCGGTTCGACCAGGCCGTATAGGCCGCGATCAGCGCCGCCGTGGCGGCGAACGACATCTGGAAACTCGGCCCGACCACCTCGTGCGGGGCCAGCGCGGCGATGATCAGCGCCGCGATTGCCAGATTGCGCATGGTGATTGCGGCGCGGTCGAACAGCAGCGCCACCAGCATCACCGCGATCATGATGAACGAGCGCTGGGCGGCGACCGCGGCGCCGGAAATCGCCAGATAATAGGCGGCCGCGGCAAGCGCCAGCGCGGCGGCGTATTTTTTGACCGGCCGGCGCGAGGAAAAGCCCGACGCGAGCGCGAACAGCGCCCGCAGCGCCAGCATCACCGTGCCGGCGACGAGGGCCATGTGCAGGCCGGATATCGACAGGATGTGTGCGAGGCCGGCCCGGCGCAGCGCCTCGTCGACCTCCTCGGGAATGCCGGCGCGGGTGCCGGCGATCAGCGCGGCGGCGATCTCGCCTTCCGCGCCCGCGACATGGCGCCTGATCCGCCCGGCGATCGCCTGGCGCATATTGGCCAGCCCGGCGGCAAGGCGCGGGGCGATATCGCTCGCGCCGGCGGACGTTTGCCTGTCCGGCATGCCGAGAAAGAACCCGGTCGCGCCGATGCCGGCCATGTAGCTTTCGAAGGCGAAATCGTAGCCATAGGGGCGAACCGGGCCGGAGGGCGGGAAAAGCCGCACGACCCCCTCGATGCGCTCGCCTGCGGCGATGCCGGGATCGGCGCGCGCCGTGACGCGGACGCGATCGGGCGCGTAACGCAGCAGCGGCCGCCGCGTCGTCTCCACGTCGATCGTGTAGCGCGTGCGTCCGCTCGCCTGGTGCTCGACCCTGACCACGCGCCCGGTCAGCACGGTCGAGACGGCCGAGCCCAGCATGGCGGTGTCGGCGCGCACGGTTTCGATCTTGCCGGCACCCGCGCCGGCCGCCGCAATCGCGAACGCCGCGCATAGCCGTGCCGCGACCCTGTGCCGGGCGACAAGAAACCGGGCCGCCGCCGGCCCGACAAGCGCGGCCGCAAGCAGCGGCCAGCCCGGCTCGAAGGGCAGTGCGAAATAGAGCGCTGCCCCGGCGCAAAACAGCACCGGAACCAGGAGAAAGGGCGTGCCGCGCGCTTCTTCCAGCGCCAATGCCGCGGCAAGGGCGCGGCCGGTGGACACCAGGGCGCCCGATATGGATGCCGGCCGGGCGCGATCGGACTGCCGGTTGGCCGGCACATGCGCGCCCGCGGCGGCAGGCGCGGCCGCCCTTTCCAGGCGCTGTGTCTCCATCGTGCTCATCGGGCCGTCGCCTCACGATGCGGCCGGCGCTTGCGCGGGCGGACACCTATGCTACATGAACGCCGATCAAAATCACCCATGCGCCGCCCGTTCGGCGCGGCGGCAGCCCAAGAATCTCCTGGACAGTGCCATGACCAAGACCGTCGTTACGCGTTTTGCGCCCTCGCCCACCGGCTATCTGCACATTGGCGGCGCCCGCACCGCCTTGTTCAACTGGCTTTATGCCAGGCATACGGGCGGGCAGATGCTGTTGCGCATCGAGGACACGGACCGCGAACGCTCGACCGAGGCGGCCACGGCGGCGATCCTCGACGGGCTTTCCTGGCTCGGCCTCGACTGGCACGGCGAGCCCGTCTCCCAGGCCGCGCGCGCCGACAGACACCGCGAGATCGCCGAAGAGCTCGTGCGGCGCGGCGAGGCCTATTATTGCTATGCCAGCCAGGCCGAGCTGGAGGCGATGCGCGAAACCGCCCGCGCCGAGGGCCGGCCGCCGCGCTATGACGGGCGCTGGCGCGACCGCGATCCCGCCGAGGCCCCGGCCGGAATCGACCCGGTGGTGCGCATCAAGGCGCCGCAAACCGGCGAAACCGTGGTCGCCGACCGGGTGCAAGGCGACGTCCGCTTTCCCAACAAGGATCTCGACGATTTCGTCATCCTGCGCTCGGACAAGAGCCCGACCTATATGCTGGCCGTCGTCGTCGACGACCACGACATGGGGGTGACCCACATCATTCGCGGCGACGATCATCTGACCAATGCGGCGCGCCAGACCATCATCTACCGGGCGATGGGCTGGGAGGTGCCGGTAATGGCCCATATCCCGCTGATCCACGGGCCGGACGGGGCAAAACTGTCGAAACGGCACGGTGCGCTCGGGGTCGAGGCCTATCGCGCCATGGGTTATCTGCCGGCGGGGCTGCGCAACTATCTGGCCCGGCTCGGCTGGAGCCACGGCGACGACGAGATCATGTCTACCCAGGACATGATCGGCTGGTTCGAGATCGAGGACGTCAACAAAGGCGCGGCCCGGTTCGATTTCAAGAAGCTGGAAGCGGTGAACGGCCATCATCTGCGGTCGATGGCCGACGCGGATCTGCTCGACCTGCTGCTCGCCACCCTGCCCCATCTGGAAGGCGGTCCGGCGGTGGCCGAGCGGCTCGACGCGGCGAAAAAAACAATGCTGCTGGCCGCCCTGCCCGGCTTGAAGGAGCGTGCCAAGACCCTGGTCGAGCTGCTTGAGAACGCAACCTATCTGTTCGCCGAACGCCCGCTGTCCTTCGACGACAAGGCTGCCGCCCTGCTCGACGCAGCGGCGCGCCAGACGCTGGCCGGTGCCAGGACGGCGCTGGAAAATGTCGGCCAGGACTGGAGCGCGGAGACGGCGGAAGCCGCGATCCGCGGCTTCGCCGCCGAGGCCGGGCTGAAGCTTGGCGCGGTCGCCCAGCCGCTGCGCGCCGCGCTTACCGGGCGCACGGTCTCGCCGGGCGTGTTCGACGTGCTGGCGGTGCTCGGACGCGACGAGAGCCTGGCCCGTATCGGCGACGCCATCGGCTGATCGCGATTTGCGCAACCGTGTCTCCAAAGGGTATTGTGGGTACGGAAGAGCCGGTCGCGCCGGCTCTTTTGCACCGCAGCATCACCCTTTCGGCCTGCTTGGCACGAAACGGGAAATAGGATAGCTAAAGCGCACTTTTGACGCCGCGAAAATTCGTCGCGGCGGTTCCCGTTTGGCTAGCCATTTTAGACGAAGGAGTTCTCTATGACAGATTCCACCGCGAAGCTCGAATATGGCGGCAACAGTATGGATTTGAACGTCAGGCCAGGTTCCGTCGGCCCGAGCGTGGTGGATATCGCGTCACTTTACAGGGATACCGGGATGTTCACCTACGACCCCGGTTTCACCTCCACGGCAAGCTGCGAATCGAAGATCACCTATATTGACGGCGACGAGGGCATTTTGCTGCATCGCGGCTATCCGATCGAGCAGCTGGCCGAGCACGGCGATTTTCTCGAGGTCTGCTATCTGCTGCTTTACGGCGAGTTGCCGACCAAGGCGCAGAAGCTGGATTTCGACTATCGCGTGACGCGTCACACCATGCTGCACGAGCAGATGTCGCGCTTCTTCACCGGTTTTCGCCGCGACGCCCACCCGATGGCGGTGATGTGCGGCGTGGTCGGCGCGCTGTCGGCCTTTTATCACGATTCCACCGACATCGCCGATCCGCACCAGCGCATGGTTGCCTCCATGCGCATGATCGCCAAGATGCCGACCATCGCCGCCATGGCCTATAAATACCATATCGGCCAGCCCTTCATGTATCCCAAGAACGAGCTGAGCTACGCGGCCAATTTCCTGCATATGTGCTTTTCGGTGCCGTGCGAGGAATACAAGGTCAATCCGGTTCTGGCGCGCGCCATGGACCGCATTTTCATCCTGCATGCCGACCACGAGCAGAACGCCTCCACCTCGACCGTGCGCCTGGCCGGTTCGTCGGGCGCCAATCCGTTTGCCTGCATCGCCGCCGGCATCGCCTGTCTTTGGGGGCCGGCCCATGGCGGCGCCAACGAGGCCGCGCTCAACATGCTGGCCGAGATCGGGACGCCGGAGCGGATTCCCGAATTCATCGACCGCGCCAAGGACAAGGACGACCCGTTCCGGCTGATGGGTTTCGGCCACCGCGTCTACAAGAACTACGATCCGCGCGCCAAGATCATGCAGAAGACCACGCACGAGGTGCTGGCCGAACTGGGCATCAAGGACGACCCGCTGTTGGAAGTGGCGATGGAGCTGGAAAAGATCGCCCTGACGGACGAGTATTTCATCGAAAAGAAGCTCTATCCGAACATCGACTTCTATTCCGGCATCACGCTCAAGGCGATGGGCTTTCCGACCACCATGTTCACCGTGCTGTTCGCGCTGGCCCGCACCGTCGGCTGGATCGCGCAGTGGAAGGAGATGATCGAGGACCCGCATCAGAAGATCGGGCGTCCCCGCCAGCTCTATACCGGCGAAAAGTCGCGCGACTACGTGGCGATCGCCAAGCGCTGAAGCGGTTTTGCGCCGGCCGCAAGACCGGTCCCGCTCCAAACGGCGCCTCAGGGCGCCGTTTTTCGTTGGTTCAGCAGGGTCTTGACCGTTTCGGCCGCAAGCTCGCCGGCCGGCCGCTCGGTCGCCATCGCGCGTGCGATCTCGGCGAAGCCGGCGCGCTGGGCCGTGCGCTGCGGCGTGTCGGCGACCAGGCGCTCGAGCTGGCGGGCCAGCAGGTCGGGGCTGACGAACGCGTCGTAATATTCCGGCACGACGGGGTAGTCGGCCACCAGGTTCGGCAGCGATCCGCTCCATGTCGTCAGGAACGAGTAGGCGAACTTGAACAACAAATCGGCCTTGTAGCACGACACCAGCGGCACGCCGGCAAGGGCAAGTTCCAGCGACACCGTGCCGGAGGCGGCAAGCGCGGCGTGGGCCTGGCCGAAAGCGTCGTATTTGCACTGCGTCGTGGTGACGATGTTGGGCACGCTTGCCCAGTCGCGCGTCGTTGTCGCGAGCGTTTCTTGCAGATGCGGCAATGTCGGTATCGTCACGTCGAGCTTCAGCCCGCGCTGCTGCATGAGCGCGACGGTCTTGCCGAACGGCTCGGTCAGCCGCCGCAGCTCCGACCGACGCGAGCCGGGCAGCACCAGCAGCTTGACCGCCTCCCCCGCCATGGCCGGTTTCTTGGCGCGCTGGCGGGCGGCGGCGGCCTTGATGGCGGGATCGTGCACCAGGCGGTGGCCGACATAGGTGGCTGGCGGGCCGCCCAGCCGGCGCAACACGTCGACCTCGAACGGCAGCACGCACAGAACGTGGTCGACGAAGGCGGCCATCCGAGCCGCGCGTCCGGGGCGCCAGGCCCAGACGCTCGGGCATACATAGTGCACGATCGGGATGTCGGGCGCGCGCTTGCGCAGCGACTTCGCCACCCGCAGGCTGAAATCGGGGCTGTCGATGGTGATCAGCACGTCCGGCCTGATCTCGGCAAGCGCCCGTGCCGTGGTGGCGATGCGGCGGGCCAGTTGCGGCAGCCGGGCCACCACCGCCGTAAAGCCCATCAGCGCGATCTCCTCGGGATCGAACAGCGAGCGCAGTCCGAGCCCGGCGAGATGTTGGCCGCCGACGCCGACGAGCTGCGGCGCATGTCCGAAGGCGTCGGCCAGCGCACGCACCAGATCGGCGCCGAGAAGGTCGCCGGATTCTTCGCCTGCGATCACCGCGATGCGAAGCGGTGCGGCGGCGCTCATGGCGCGCGCCCGTCGACCCCGGTCACGAAAAGCCCGAGCCGGTCCGCGGCCTCGATCACCTTGCGCTGGTCGAGAATGATGGAATGCCCGGCCTCGACAGCGATGCCGACCAGGCCGGCCGCGTGTGCGCCTTCGACGCTTTTGGGGCCGATCGTGGGCAGGTCGGCGCGCAACTCCTGACCCGGCTTGGCGCATTTGACCAGCACGCCGCGGCTGCTGGTCGCGATGCGGCCATGCGAACGCAGCCGGGCGACCCGGGCCAGGAGCCCGTCGGTGCCCTCGATGCCTTCGAGCGCGACCACGCGTCCGCCGATGGCGATCGCGGCCTGGCCGATGTCGAGCGCGCCGATCGCTTGCACGGCGGCCAGGCCGGCCGCGATGTCGCGCCGATCCTTGGCCGTCGGCCGCGCGCGCGTCAGCGTCGCCGTCGTCGCCACCAGGTCGGGAAGGATTTCGTGCGCGCCCATCACCGTGAAGCCGCGCCCTTCCAGAAACCCGACAATGCCGCGCAAGATGCCGTCGTCGCCGCGCCCTAGCGTGGCGGCGACGCGCGGCAGCATCGCGATCAGGTCGAACGTCCATTTCAGGCGCGATAGGGCCGGACGGCGCTCGATGGCGCCGGCGAGCACGACATGGCTTGCCCCGGCCTTTTTCAGCACTCGGGCAAGACGGCCGAATTCCTCGAGTTCGATGACCTCATGCTCGAAGCGCCACAGTTCCGAGCCCGGCAGCACTTCGCCGCCGGCAATCACCACGAACGGGTTTTGCCCGCGCTCGGCCAGGCCGACGGCGAGATCGGCCGGCAAACGGCCGCCGCCGGCGACGATTGCCACACGCCGTGGGCGGGCGCCGGTTTCGGCGGCCTCAGGCGTGCTCATCGTCAGCGGCCGCATCGCTTTCCCCTCGCGGTGGTACGCAGAAATAGCGTTTGTCGCGATCGGTCATGAAGGCGACGATCTGCATCACCGCCTCGACGTCGGAAAACTCGGTCCTGACGATATCGAGATTTTCCGTCAGCGGGCGCTGCGGATCGAAAATCCGTCGATAGGCCTCGCGCATGCGCAAAATCTCGGCGCGCGGCATGCCGGAGCGGCGCATGCCGACAATGTTGAAGCCACGCAGCTTGGCCCGGTTGCCGGCCACCATGCCGTAGGGGATGACGTCGCCGACGATCGCCGAGCAGCCGGCCGCGAAGGCCCGGGTGCCGATCCTGACATGCTGGTGGACCGCCGTCAGCCCGCCGACGATGACGTGATCGCCGATCTCGCAGAACCCGCCGAGCGTCGAGCCGTGGGTCAGGGTGACGTTGTTGCCGATGATGCAGTCATGCGCGACATGGGAATAGGACAGGAAATAGCCGTTGTCGCCGATGACGGTCGCCTGGCGCCCGCCGTCGGTGCCCACATGCATGGTCACCGCCTCGCGAATGGTGCAGTTGCGCCCGATCGACAGGCTGGTGCGTCCGCCCTTGTGTTTGGTGTCCTGCGGCTGTCCGCCGAGCGCGGCATGCGGATAGACTTTCGTGCCGGCGCCGATCGTGGTGGCGCCGGTCACTGAAATATGGCTGAGCAGCTCGACGCCGGCCTCCAGAACCACTTCGGGACCGACATGGCAGAACGGACCGATGCGCACGTCGGGCGCCAGGTTCGCGCCCGGCTCGACGACCGCGCTGGGGTGAATCAGATCTTCGGACCGCTTTTGCATGAGGCCGCGTATTCAGCCGTTCTGTTTGGGCGTCATCATGGCGGATATCTCCGCCTCGGCCACCTTGGTTCCGGCGACGGTCGCCACGCAGGCGAATTTGAATATCGCTCCGCGCTGCTTGAGCTTGCGCACGGCGATGCGCAACTGGTCGCCTGGGACCACCGGACGGCGGAATTTCGCGCCGTCGATGGTCATGAAATAGACCAGGTTGGGCGTGTGCTTGCCGGAGTTGCGCACGCAGATGGCGCCGGCGGTCTGCGCCATCGCCTCAACGATCAACACGCCCGGCATGACCGGCATTTCGGGAAAATGTCCCTGGAAATGCGGCTCATTGACGGTGACGTTCTTGATGCCGACGGCCGAATCGTCGCCGTCGACCTCTTCGATCCGGTCGACCAGCAAAAACGGATAGCGATGCGGCAGATGGCGCAACAATGCCTGGATGTCCAGCGTGTCGAGAACTGGATTGGCCTGGGTGTCAGACATCCCGGTTTCCCTTTCGCGCCTTGTTGCCGGCCAGTTTGCGTATCATGTTCACCTCGCGAAACCAGTCCTTGGCGGGCTGGGCGGGCAGTCCCGCCCATTTCTGCCCGGCCGGAATGTCATGCATCACGCCGCTGGCCGCCGCAATATGGACGCCGTCGCCGATCTTGAGGTGATCGGCAATGCCGACACGGCCGCCCAGCATGACGAAATCTCCGATCACGACCGAGCCCGAGACGCCGACATGGGCGGCGATGGCGCAATGCCTGCCGATGCGGACATTGTGGCCAAGCTGCACCAGATTGTCGATCTTGGTTCCTTCGCCGATCAGCGTATCGCTGAGCGCGCCGCGGTCGATGGTCGTGTTGGCGCCGATCTCGACATCGTCCTGGATCACCACGCGGCCGAGTTGCGGCATCTTTTTCAGGCCGCGCGGCGATGGCATGAAACGAAACCCGTCTTGGCCGATCCGCGCGCCGGCATGGATGATCACCCTGTCGCCGATCAGGCTGGCGACAATGCTGGCCGAGGCGCCGACATATCCGTCGCGGCCGATCTGGCATCCCGGGCCGATCATCGCGCCCGGAGCCACGATGGTGCCACGCCCGATCGCAGCGCCCGCTCCGATCACCGCGCCGGCTTCCACGATGGCGCCGGGCTCGATGAGCGCGTCGGCCGCGATATGGGCGGCCGGCGACAGGCCGGTTTCGCCGGTGACGGGCTGCGGCGACGCGGCTGTCGGACACACAATGCCGGCAATGTCGGCAAAGGCCAGGGCCGGCGCCGATGTCGTCAGGGCGGCGATGCCGGCGGGAACACGGGAAACGAGTTCGACCGGGCACAACACGGCGGCGGCCGTCAGCGTGTCGAGCAGCCTGGCATGGCGGCCCTTTTCGACATAGACCAGCGCGCCGGCGCCGCCGTCCTCGGCGGCGGCCAGACTGCTGATCTCGTTGCCTGCAAGCGTGTCGTCGGCCAGCACGGCCCCGGCCAACGTGGCGATCTCGCCGGCCGTATAGCGGCGCGACGGCACGTAGAACTGCGGATCAGCCATTCTGGATCCGAACCCTCGGTCGCGCGGGCCCGGTCGTCCCGGGCTCGCGGTCGCGGATTTCCACCCTAGAAGCGGGTGGAAACGCCGAAGTTGATATTCTGGACCTCGTCGGTCGGCTCCTTGACGATCGGGAACGCGTAGTCGAGGCGGATCGGGCCGAAAGGCGACGACCACAGAATACTGGCGCCGACCGATGCCCGCCACTTCATGCCCGTCGTCGACGGGTCGGCGTCGAGCAGCGTGTTGCCGTAGAGCGTGGCCGCGTCCACGAACAGCGCGCCCTTCAGGCCGAAGCCGTACGGCACCAGCGGCAGCGGGAACTGCGCCTCGGCGGAGGCGTGGAAATAGGTCGTGCCGCCGAGATGATCGGTGGGCGAGGTCAGCGATGCCGGTCCGATACCGCTGCCCTCGAAACCGCGAATGATGCGGTCGCTGTTCTGGAAATGGTCGAACAGGCGCAGGGTCTGGCCGGTCGGGATGATATGACCGGCGCCGGCGACCAGCACGCCGACCACGTCCTGCTCGTCGAGCAGCGTGTGGTAATAGGTGCCGCGTCCGGTCAGCTTGACATACTGGGCGTCGCCGCCGAGGCCGGCGACCTCGACCGAGAAGGTCGAGTAGATGCCCTCGCGCGGGTTCTTCATGTCGTCGATGGTGTTGTAGAGCAGCGTGCCCGAGACCGCCGACTTCACCCACGGGCTCTGGCCGACGGCGGTCACGATCGCCGGGGAGATCACGCAGCCCGGATCGGGAATGCCGTCGGGCGGGGCAACGCCGGTTCCGTTGGTGATGCTGTCGCACGCGCCGGTGAGGCCGTACTCCTCGACCGAATAGGAATAGGCGACCTGTCCGGTGAGCGCCTCGGTGATCGGCAGGCCGAAGCGCACCGTCGCACCCGTCAGCTCGGACGTGTAGTTGTCGAAGGATCGCGTCTGCCGGTAAATGTCGAACCCGGCCGAGATCCGACGGCCCAGGAAATAGGGCTCGGTGAACGACAGGCCGTAATCGCGCGAGCCGTTGCCGCCGCCGACCGACACTTTGATGAATTGTCCGCGACCGAGGAAGTTCTTCTCCGAGATCGATCCCTCGATGTTGACGCCCTCGCGTCCGCGCGCCGAATCGCCCGTGGAATAACCCGCGCCGACGGAAAACTCGCCGGTCGACTTCTCGACCACGTCGACGACCAGATAGACCTGGTCCGGCTGCGATCCCGGCACGGTGGAGATGTTGACGGCGGTGAAATAGTCGAGCCGTTCCAGGCGCCGCTTGGCGCGCTGCACCAGGACCTGGTTGAAGGCGTCGCCCTCGCTGATGTCGAACTCGCGCCGGATCACATAGTCGCGCGTGCGGTCATTGCCGCGGATCTCGATGCGCTCGATATAGGTGCGCGGACCCTGGTCGATCGAATAGACGACCGAGATGGTGCGGGTTTCGAAATCGCGATTGCCGCGCGGGGTCACCTGGGTGAAGGCGTAGCCCATGCCCACGGCGCGCTCGGTCAGCGCGATGATCGTGTCTTCCACGTCCTTGGCAGAATAGACATTGCCGCGGCGGGTTTCCAAAAGCGAATCGAACGCGCCGGTGTCGATGCCGTCGAGCGTGGTCTCGATGGAGACGTCGCCGAACGTGTAGCGGTCGCCTTCCTCGATCGTGATGTTGACGTTGTACTCGTTGGCGGTCTCGTCGAGCTCGGCCGAGGCGGAGATCACACGGAAATCGGCATAACCGCGATTGTAGTAGAAGCGGCGCAGCGCCTCCTCGTCGGCCCGCAGCCGGTTTTCGTCATAAACGTCGTCGCGGAACAGGAAGGACAGGATGTTGGACTTCTTGGTCGAGATCACGTCGCGCAGGCGCCTGTCGCTGTAGGCGTTGTTGCCGACGAAATTCACCGCCGCGATCTTGGTGCGGCCGCCTTCTGTGATCTCGTAGACCACGTTGACACGGTTTTCGCCGAGATCGATCGTGCGCGCGGTGACGATGGCGTCCTCGCGGCCGATCTGCGCATAGGCCTGGCGAATGGTCTCCACGTCGGCTTCCATGGCCGCGTTGGAGAACGAGCCCCGCGCCCGCAGCTGCACGGCGCGTGCAAGGTCGGCGTCCTTGAGTTTGCGATTGCCCTGGAAGATGACCTGGTTGACGATTGCGTATTCGTCGACTTCCACCACCAGCGTCGAGCCGCGGAAATTGATGCGCACGTCGGCGAACAGGCCGGTGCCGAACAGCCGCTTGACCGCCTCGTCGATGTCGGCGCCGGAATAGTTCTGGCCCTGGCGGATATTCAGGTAGCTGCGGATGGTTTCGTTGTCGACGCGGCGGTTGCCGCGAATGTCCACCGACCGGACCACGGCCGCTTCGGCGACCACGACGCTGGCCATCTGAATTGCCAAAGAGCCGGACACAATCATGCCGGCCGAAAGAGCGGCCGCCGACGCGGCGCTCAAAAATTTCCTAGTTGCCTTCATCGGGCTAAATTACCTTGTTCTCGTAGTCCCCACGGCGAGAAACCGGATATCTGATCGTGCCTGATACCCTATTACCCGGAAATTCCATACACGCAAGGCTTCTGGTTAATTTGCATTTACTAATCCGCCCTGCGTGGCTTTCACGTCACGCAATTTGACGGAAATGGTAAATGGCTAGTCAATCCAATACGCTGTCGCCCGCCGTTCTCGTACCTCAGCACCCGAATATGTCGTTCCAGAAAACGAATCCCATGAACACCAGTACCAGCAGCAGACCGACCCGGTAAACCGCCTCCGTCACGCGCTCCGACACCGGCCGCCCGGTCGCTGCCTCAACGGCATAAAACACGAGGTGGCCGCCGTCCAGCGGCGGGATCGGCAAAAGGTTTAGCACACCGATGCCGACGGACAGAAGCGCGACGAGTTGTATCAACCATTCGAAGCCCTTGCTTGCCGCCTTGCCCGCCATGTCGGCGATGCGCACGGGGCCGCCGAGCTGGCACCGGTCTTCACGCCCTGCCACAAACCGTTTCAGAAATTGACCGGTGCGTGCGATGATATAGCCGGTTTCGGTGACCGCTTCGCCGACGGCTTCCAGCGGGCCGTACTCCACCGCGCGCGGCTGTCCGGCCTCCGGAGAGCTGACGACCCCGATGATTCCGACCTTGATCGTGTTGCCGAGCGCGTCGGTCTGTTCGGTGCTTTCCGGCGTCGCGCGCAGCAACACCTCCTCGCCCTCGCGCAGCATAACGAAAGTCAATTCGTCGCCGGCGCGACCGGAGACGAGCCGCTGCACGTCGGCGAAGGTCTCGACCTTGCTGCCGTCGACGGAGACGAAGCGGTCGCCCGGCAAGAAGCCGGCAGCGTCGGCCGGGCTCTCGGCGCGAACTTCCGACACCACCGGTTCGGAGACGAAACGGCCATAGGCGGCAAACATCACCGCAAACACCACGATCGTCAGCAGGAAATTGAACAGCGGGCCGGCCACCACCGTCGCCGCGCGTTTCCACACCGGCTGAAGGTGGAAGGCGCGCGCGCGATCGGTTTCGCTGAGCGTCTCCATCTCCTCGGTGTCGGGCTGGCTGGTGGCGCTCATGTCGCCGACGAACTTGACGTAGCCGCCGAGCGGAACGGCGGAGAGTTTCCAGCGCGTGCCGTGCCTGTCGGTGAAGCCGATCAGTTCCGGACCGAAGCCGATCGAAAAGGCGTTGACGCCGATGCCGCACAGCCGGCCGATGAGATAGTGTCCCATCTCGTGCACGAACACGACCACCGTCAGCACGAACAGAAACGGCACGATGGTCCCGATCAGAAGACCGTTCGTGCCGATGATCGAATCCAGCATGCCGCCCACTTCCATTTCTTTATTGTCCCATCCATGCGTTGGGCTGTGTGTGCGGCAAGGCCGCGCCGCCGCTCAGCCGGATGCGAAGGCGGCCAGGGGATCGTTCGGTCCCGAAGCGGCCACGCCGATCAGGTAAAGGGCAATCACGGCGGCGACAAGACCGTCGACGCGATCCATGACGCCGCCATGGCCCGGAATGAGGTTGGAGGAATCCTTTGCGCCGAACCGGCGCTTGAGCCAGGATTCGAACAGGTCGCCGATCTGCGAGAGCGCGCTCAACAGCACGATCGACAGGATCGCCAGCCAGCCGACACGCAGCCCCGCCGCCATCGCCACGCCGAGCCCCGCGACCACCGCGAACAACACGCCGCCGAACGCCCCGCTCCAGGTCTTGCCGGGCGAGATCGCCGGCGCGAGTTTCGGCCCGCCCGCGATTCGGCCGACGACATAGGCGAAAATGTCGGTCGCCCACACCACCGCGAACAAGAACAGCACCGCAACCAGGCCCGCGGGCGCGTCGCCGCGCAGGGCACTCGCCGCGATCACCGGCAAAAGCGCATAGGCGACGCCGCCGGCGCCCCAAGCGCCCTGCCCCGCGACCAGGCCCGAGACCAGCGCCAGCCCGATGCCGGCGGCCAGCGCGACAAGCACCGTGGCAGGCGGCAGGCCGGCAAGCACCATGACGAGCAGGACGCACGCCACCGCGCAGAGCAGCGCGAAATGCGCCCGGTGGCGGCGCTGGCCGCTCAACAGGCACCATTCGACGAAAATGGCGCCGCCGACGGCCACGGCAAGCACACGAAAGGCCAGGCCGCCCAGATAGGTCAGGCCGAGCGCGACGCCGGCCAGCACGAGGGCCGAGAACAGCCGCAGGTAAAAATTGCTCATCGCGGTGCCCGGCGCCCGCTCGGCAACACGCCCGGTCGGGCGCTCACGAGGCCACGTCCCTGGCGGCGACGCCGCCAAAGCGCCGGTCCCGGTTTTCGAAGATCTCGATGGCGGCGAGCAGGTCGTCGCGGGTGAAGTCGGGCCAGTGGCCCGGCAGGTAGACCAATTCGGCATAGGCGGCCTGCCAGAGCAGGAAATTCGACAGGCGCTGGTCGCCGCCGGTGCGGATGATCAGGTCGGGATCGGGGATGCCGGCCGTGTCGAGATAGGCGGCGAACGTGTCTTCCGTGATCTGCTCGGCGGTGATCTCGCCGCTCGCGGCCATGCGGGCGATCTTGGCTGCGGCACGGGCGATCTCGTCGCGCGCGCCGTAATTGAAGGCGATCACCAGGTTCATCGCGGCATTGTCGCGGGTCAGCGCCTCGGCTTCCTCGAGCAGCGCCTTGATGTCGGGTTTCAGGCCCTTGCGGTTGCCGATCACGCGCACCTTGACGCCGTTTTGGTGCAGTTCGGCCAGGTCGCGCCGGATGAAGAGCTTCAACAGCCCCATCAAATCGTTGACCTCGGAGGCCGGGCGCGACCAGTTCTCGGAGGAAAACGCATAGACCGTCAGCCAGCCGATCCCGGCTTCCCCGGCCGCGCGCACGGTCTTGCGCAGCACCTCCACGCCGGCGCGGTGGCCGGCGGTGCGCGGCATGCCGCGCGCCTTGGCCCAGCGGCCGTTGCCGTCCATGATGATCGCGATATGGGCCGGTTTGGTCATCGTCGCCTTCCAGATCAGCAAGCAGCCCCGTTTGCCCGATCACACATGCATGATCTCGGCTTCCTTCTCGTCAAGCACGCTGTCGATCGAGGCGATCGTGTCGTCGGTCAGCTTTTGCACCTGATCGGAGCGCGACCGCACCTCGTCCTGCCCGAGCTCGCCGTCCTTCTCCATCTTCTTGAGCCCTTCCATGCCGTCGCGCCGCACATGGCGGGCGGCGACGCGGGCGTTCTCGGCATATTGGTGGGCGATCTTGACCAGTTCCTTGCGCCGTTCCTCGTTGAGTTCGGGAAGCGGGATGCGCAGCGTCGTGCCGTCCACGATCGGGTTGAAGCCGAGATTGGATTCGCGGATCGCGCGGTCGACGGCGCCGACCAGGGTCTTGTCCCAGACCGAGATCTGGATCATGCGCGGTTCCGGCACGGTCACGGTGCCCACCTGGCTGATCGGCATCGGCGAGCCGTAGGCCGTCACCATGACCGGGTCGAGCAGATTCGCCGATGCGCGTCCGGTCCGCAGGCTGGCCAGATCGTGCTTGAAGGCGTTTACCGCCCCCTCCATGCGTCGTTGCAAGTCCTTGAAGTCATAAACGCTGCTCATTGTCTGGCTCCGTCTTCCGGTGGCATTCGCGGGCCGTGTCTCACTCGTCGGAAACGACGGTGCAGCGGCCTTTTCCCTTGAGAATCGCTCCGAAGCCGCCTTTTTCGTGTATCGAATAGACGATTATCGGAATGTTGTTTTCGCGCGCAAGCGCAATCGCCGCGGTATCCATCACCGCCAGCCCCTTTTGCAACACCTCGCGATGGGTGATGTGCTCGTAGCGGCGCGCGTCGGGGTGCTTTTTCGGGTCGGCCGAATAGACGCCGTCGACTTGCGTGCCCTTGAACAGCGCGTCGGCGCCGATCTCGGCGGCGCGCAGGGCCGCGGCCGAATCGGTGGTGAAGAAGGGATTGCCGGTGCCGCCGGCGAAGATCACCACCTTGCCGGCGTTCATGTAGGCGGTGGCCTTGCGCTGGGAAAAGCTCTCGCACAATTCGGGCATGGCGATCGCCGACAGCACCACCGCGTCGACCCCGATCTTGACCAGCGAGGTGCGCATGGCGAGCGAGTTGATGACGGTGGCCAGCATGCCCATATGGTCGCCGGTCACCCGGTCGCCGCCGGCCGAGGCCACGGCCACGCCGCGGAAAATATTGCCGCCGCCGATGACCAGCCCGACCTCGACGCCCAGTTTTCGCGCCTCGGCGATGTCGGCGGCGATCTGGTCGGCGACCGAAACGTCGATGCCAAAACCCTGCTTGCCCATCAACGCCTCGCCGGATGCTTTGAGCAAGACACGGCGGTAGGGCGGATTGGCGGGCATCACACACTCTTTATCGTTCGGGAAACCGTTGCGCGGCTTGCGATACACGAAGGGCGCCGCGTTGTCACGCGACGCCCTGATAGTGCTTGCGGTGCTAAGATAGAGTTATTTTTTGACCGCCGCGGCGACTTCGGCGGCGAAATCGCTTTCTTCGCGCTCGATGCCCTCGCCGAGCGCGAAACGCACGAAGCCGGTCAGCTTGGCGGGCGCGCCGATCGCGGCCTCGGCTTCCTTCAGCGCCTGTTCAACGGTCAGGTCGGGATTGATGACGAAGGCCTGCTTCACCAGCACCACTTCCTCGTAGAACTTGCGCAGCCGGCCTTCCACCATCTTGTCGATGATGTTGTCGGGCTTGCCGGAGGCGCGGGCCTGGTCGGCGAAGATCTCGCGTTCCCGGGCGACCGCGGCGGGATCGAGCTCCTCCGTGGTCAGCGCCATCGGATTGGTGGCGGCGACATGCATGGCGACCTGGCGCGCAAAGGCGCGCGCGGCCTCGGCGTCGCCGGCGGTCTCGATGCCGACGAGCACGCCGAGCTTGCCGAGATTGTCGCCGACCGCGTTGTGGACATAGGTCGCCACCGCCCCCTGCCCCACGGCCAGCTTGGCCGAGCGGCGCAGGCTCATATTCTCGCCGATGGTCGCGATCGCGTCGCGCACCTGGTCGACCACCGCCTTGCCGGTGCCGGGATAGGCGACCTGGGCGACGGCGTCGGTCGATCCGTCGGTCGACAGCGCGACGGTGGCGATGTTGCGGACCAGATCCTGGAAGGCCTCGTTGCGGGCGACGAAGTCGGTCTCGGAATTGACCTCCACGACGATGCCGGCCGTGCCGTCGGCGGCGACGCCGATCAGGCCCTCGGCGGCCGTGCGGCCGGCCTTCTTGTCGGCCTTGGCGACGCCCTTCTTGCGCAGATAGTCGACTGCGGCTTCCATATCGCCGCCGGTCTCCGTCAGTGCGCTCTTGCAGTCCATCATGCCCGCGCCGGTCATCTCGCGGAGCTCTTTCACCTGTGCAGCCGAAATGCTCATCTCTACCTCTCGTACCAAGTCGGGTTAGACGCCGTTCGGCGGTCTCGTGCAACCGTTGCGCACGCCCGGACAATGCCCTTGTTCGCGGCCGGCACGCAGCTCACCGTGCCGGTCCGCCTCGCAGATTAGTGCGACGGATTTATTACGCGTCCTTGCCGGCTTCGCCATCCGTGCCGGCGGCGGCTTCGGGCGCCGGCTCAGCCTCAAGCGCGGGCTCGACCGGCGTTTCCTCGGCCGCGCCGACATCGACGCCGAGCGCGCCCTGCTGACGCGCGATGCCGTCGATCGCCGCCTTGGCGACCAGGTCGCAATAAAGCGCGATGGCGCGGGCAGCGTCGTCATTGCCCGGGATCGGATAGTCGACGATGTCGGGGTCGCAATTCGAATCGACGACCGCCACGACCGGAATGCCCAGGCGCTTGGCCTCCTGGATGGCGATCGCTTCTTTGTTGGTGTCGATCACGAACATCAGGTCGGGCGTCGAGCCCATGTCGCGGATGCCGCCGAGCGCCTTGTTGAGCTTCTCGCGTTCGCGCTCCAGGTTGAGGCGCTCCTTCTTGGTGAAGCCCTGGGCGTCGCCGGCCAGCAGCTCGTCGAGCTTGCGCAGGCGCTGGATCGAATGGGAAATCGTCTTCCAGTTGGTCAGCATGCCGCCCAGCCAGCGTGCATTGACGAAATACTGCGCCGAACGCTGCGCCGAATCGGCGATGATCTCGGAGGCTTGGCGCTTGGTGCCGACCATCAGCACGCGGCCGCCGGCGGCCACCGTGTCGGAGACCACCTTGAGCGCCTGGTGCAGCAGCGGAACGGTCTGCGACAGGTCGATGACGTGGACATTGTTGCGCGAGCCGAAAATGTAAGGCGCCATTTTCGGGTTCCAGCGGTGGGTCTGGTGGCCGAAATGAACACCAGCTTCCAGGAGCTGACGCATGCTGAAGTCGGGCAGTGCCATAGGTTTTTCCTTTCCGGTTTGCCTCCACGGGTGAACGACGACACCGCGTTCGCGATGGCGCCACCGGCGGCGACGACCGGATTTGTCCCGGCGCGTTACCAATCCCCGTGTGTGGAATGAGCGCGCAAATAGGCGATTTCGCCCGCCATTGCAAGTCTCGCGCCCGGTTGCGCGCCTGCGCGGGTGCCGGCCGGCTATTTTTGTCGGCCCGTCCTCGCCCTTTGCCCTGGCGGCGCGGGGCGCGCAGCCTGCTCGCCGGCTTGGTCGCGGCGCTTGCCGTTCTTGACCCGGACCCGGCGGAACACGGCGACGATCTCCTCGCGACCGCAGGCGACGGCCCCCAGCGCCAGCGCGCGGCTGCGCTCGAGCCCGGTAATGTCGTAATGGGGTGCCGAGGTCTTGGGCGGTCCCTGATAGGAGTGGCGGGTGATGCCGAGCTTGGCGGCGAAGCCGTGCAATTCCTCGGGCGTGTCGGCCAGCAGATGGCACCATCTGCGGCCGGCGAAGCGCCACAGCGGGCGGTCTACATAGACGGCCACCGCGCCGCCGTCAGTTCTCGCAGCCTGCCGGCTGGTCGAACAGCGCCAGATCGACCAGCTTTCCGGTCATGGAAAAATCGCCGTAGTCCATCACCAGATCGCGGGTGATCCCGTTGGGATGCAGCTTGAAGTCGATCCGGTAGTCGGGCAGTTCCTCGCCCTTGGACAGATCGAAATAGGCGATCGACACCGGCCAGTAGCGCGCCGGCTCGATCGCGCCGGCGGCCGGAAATTCGCCGTCCTGCGGATCGGTGGCGCTCGGCTGGCCGATGATGACGGTGGTCGTCATGATGCGGTCGGCATCCTCGGACCCGTCATAGAGATTTGTTTCGTAAAAGGTTTCCCCTTCTTCGGCCTTCGCGATCAGCTCTTCCAGATGGCGCGTGGGAAACTGCGTCGCCTCCAGCGTGACGGTGTTGGGCTCGGGCTTGTCGATCTCCACCACGGTGGCGCCGTCCTGCAGCCGGGCGCGGCCTTTGACCTCGCGGTCGAGCGCCCGGTCGACATAGGCCTTGGTGACGAAGTCGAAACTGTCGCCACCCGGTCCCTCGTAGGTCGAGGTCTGCTGGTCGGTCATGCGCGCGGCGTCGGCGGTCTCGATCTGGGTGACGAAGCGGAAATTGACCGTATAGCCCTCGCAGGCCGATCCGTTGAACTCGTAGACCATGCGCCCGCGCGCGGCCGTGATGCCGGAACGGTCGGAGGCTTCCTCGAGCGCGATGTCGTAGACGGCGCGGTGCGGCGCCAGGCCCGGCTGGGCCAGGGCCGGCGCGGCGAGAAGCCCGCACAAGGTGCTGGTGGCAAAAGCGCGGATGACGCGCATGGTAGTCTCCCTGACCTCCGCCGCGGCGGAGCTTGCATGACGGTCGGTGGCGGTTAAGCCGTCATTGAGCTGATTCCTGGGCACAGTATTAAATATGGCTTGGCGGAAGCCAGAGCAAATTACACTGTGGCCGCACCGGCACGATGCAGACGCCGGCGCGAACAGCCACGAGAGAGGGGAGCCGCACGATCATGACAGCCGAACAGCGCCTGGCCGAACTGGGCCACGACCTGCCGGCCGCGGCGGCCGCGGCCGGCAACTATCTGCCTTTCGTGCGGACCGGCACGCTCTTGATGACCTCCGGACAATTGCCGCTCAAGGACGGCAAGCTGGTCGCAACCGGGTTGCTCGGTCGCGAGCTGACCCGGGAACAGGGCCAGGACGCCGCGCGCCAATGCGCCTTGAACCTGCTCGCCCAGGCCAAGGCGGCCGCCGGCGATCTGGAAAACATCGTCCGCCTGGTCAAGATCACCGTCTTCGTCGCCTCGACGCCGGACTTCACCGAACAGCATCTGGTCGCCAACGGTGCCTCCGACCTGCTGGCCGACGTGCTGGGCGAGCGCGGCCGGCATGCGCGCGCCGCCGTCGGCACCGCGGTCCTGCCGCTCAACGCGCCGGTCGAGATCGAGGCGATGTTCGAACTTGGTTGACCCGGCCAGGCACGACCTGTCGTGGCTGACCGCGCGCCCGATCGCGCATCGCGGCCTGCACGACCTCAACCGGCGTTGCTGGGAAAACACCTTGCCCGCCTTCGAGGCGGCCTGCGCCAAGGGGTACGCGATCGAATGCGACGTCAGGCTTGCCGCCGACGGGGTCGCGGTGGTCTTTCACGATGCCGAACTGGAGCGCCTCACCGGCCGGCCGGGGCTTGTGCAAGACCATATGGCCGCCGAACTGGGCGCCATGCGCGTCGGGGAAACCGACGCCTGCGTGCCCTCGCTTTCCCAGGCGCTCGCCTGCGTCGCCGGCCGGGTGCCGCTGGTGATCGAGCTGAAAGGGGCCGAGGGCGCCGATGCGGGGCTGGTGCGCGCCGTGGGCCGCGATCTCGCCGCCTATTCCGGCCGGGCGGCGATCATGTCCTTCGACCCCTGGCTGGTGCGGCGCTTTTCGACAGACGCGCCGGGCGTTCCCGCCGGGTTGACCGCCATGGGCACGCAGACGGAGGAACTGGAAAAGCACTTTTCCATGCTCGCCCACGACATCGATTTCGTGTCCTACGGGGTTTCCGATCTGCCCAACCCGTTCGTCGCCTTCGTGCGCGACCGGCTCGCCATGCCGGTCATCACCTGGACGGTGCGCACCCCGGACGACATCGCCCGCACCGTCGCCTTTGCCGACCAGATGACGTTCGAGGGCTTCGAGCCGATCCCCGATCCCGCCTGAGACAGGCCGCCGGGTTTTGCCTTGCAAGCCGGACCGGGCGCCATATCTTGGCATGATGGTGACAGACCCCGCATGCAATGGCTCTCCAGAAGCGGACGATTTCGTCCTTCGCGTCGTGCCCTCGTTCAGCCAGTTCGGCGAGAGCGAGTGGCGGAGCCTTGCCGGCACCTGCAGCAGCGATGACACGACGCCCTACAATCCCTTTGTTTCGCACGGGTTTCTAAGTTCGCTGGAAGAGGCGGGCTGCGCCGTGAGGGAGACCGGATGGCAGCCCCAGCACCTGCGGCTCGAAGGACCGGGCGGCGTCCTCCTCGGCGCCATCCCGTGTTTCTTGAAGTCGCACAGCCAGGGCGAATATGTCTTCGACCACGGCTGGGCCGATGCGTTCGAACGCGCCGGCGGCGCCTATTATCCCAAACTCCAGGTCTCGGTGCCGTTCACGCCGGCCACCGGCCCGCGCCTGCTTGCCCGGCGCGGCGACGGTCCCGCCGCGGTGCACGGCGCGCTCGCGACCGGGTTGAAAACGCTAACCGAGCGGCTCGGCGTGTCGTCGGCCCATGTCACCTTCGCGCCGGCGGCCGAAGCCGACGCCCTCGAACAGGCCGGGTTCCTGCGCCGCACCGACCAGCAGTTTCATTTCCGCAACGACGGTTACGGTTCCTTCGACGATTTTCTCGCCTCGCTCGCCTCGCGCAAGCGCAAGGCGATCCGCAAGGAACGCCGCGACGCGCTCGAGCCCGGAATCGCGATCGAGTGGCTGAGCGGCCGCGACCTGACGGAAGCGGTCTGGGACGATTTTTTTCGCTTCTACATCGACACTGGCGGGCGCAAATGGGGCCGGCCCTATCTGACCCGCCGCTTCTTTTCGCTGATCGGCGAGCGTATGGCGAACGACATTTTGCTGATCATGGCGCGGCGCGACGGACGCTATATCGCCGGCGCGATCAATTTCATCGGCGGCGACACGCTGTTCGGCCGGCACTGGGGCTGCGTCGAGGACCACCCGTTCCTGCATTTCGAGGTCTGTTATTACCAGGCGATCGCGTATGCCATTGAACGCGGGCTGAAAGTGGTGGAGGCCGGCGCGCAGGGACCGCACAAGCTGGCGCGCGGCTACGTGCCGGTGACCACCCATTCCGCGCACTTCATCGCCCATCCGGGGCTCAGGCGCGCGGTTGCCGACTATCTCGACCACGAGCGCGCCGATGTCGCCCGCGTCGGGGCCTATTTCGAGGAGCACGCCCCGTTCAAGAAGAGCTGACGGCGGCGGGCTCAGTGGGCGAGTGTCTTGGAAAACAGGTTGAGCACCAGCACGCCGGCGACGATCAACAAGATGCCGATGATGGCGGCAAGATCGAGCGTCTGGCGAAACCACAGCCAGCCGATCGCGGTGATGAACACGATGCCGACACCCGACCAGACCGCGTAGATGACGCCGACCGGCAGCACCCGCAGCGGCAGCGACAGGAAATAGAAGGCGAGCGCGTAGCCGCCGACCGTGACCAGCGACGGCCACAATTTGGTGAAGCCGTCCGTCTGTTTGAGCGCGGTGGTTGCCACGACCTCGAACATGATGGCGGCGGCGAGGTAAAAATAGGTCATCGACGGCTCCGCGATTCGGGCCCTGCCCGGTTGACGACGGTGAAACTAGCGCCGAAACATGGCCGCGATAGCGGTCACACGACGAGGATCAGATGAGCCAGCCCGCCTACGACGCCGACAATGTGTTTGCCAAGATCCTGCGCGGCGAATTGCCCGCCCACAGGCTCTACGAGGATGAGCACACGCTGGCCTTCATGGATATCATGCCGCGCGGCGACGGCCATTGCCTGGTGATCCCGAAAAAGCCGTCGCGCACCATTCTCGACGTCGAGGCGACCGACCTGGCCGCGGTGATGGCCACGGCCCAGCTTCTGGCCAGGGCCGTCACCAGGGCGTTTTCGGCCGACGGTGTGACAATCCAGCAGTTCAACGAGCCGGCCGGCGGCCAGGTCGTTTTTCATCTGCACGTGCACGTCATTCCGCGTTTCGAGGGGGTGAAGCTTCGTCCCCATACCGGCGAGATGGCCGACCAGGCTGTCCTGGCCGAGCAGGCCGAAAAGATCAGGACAGCGCTGGCCGCGCTCTGAGTCTTGCGGGAAGCCGCAAAAAGTCAGCCCAGCAGGAAAAGCCCGCCCAAGAGCGCCGCCTCGCCGGCCAGAATGCCGACGAAGACGCGCTTGCCGGCGGCGAGATAGGCCACGAAGCTGGCTATGGCGGCGGCGATGCGCAGGGCGAGCGGCGTGGCGGCGAGCGCGCCGGCCGGAAAGATGATCAGATTGGCGATCACGGCCGCCACCAGCGCGGTCGCCACTGCCCTGATGAAGACCAGAATGTCGGCGTCCTCCGACAGACGGTCGCCGAGATAGACGCCGAGATAACGCCAGCAATCCGTCGCCAGCCAGCCGGCAAGCAGGATGAACAGATAGGGCCACCACCAGGTGTCGATCGCGGCGAAACTCATTCGCGCGCCCTCCGGCTGGCGAAGCGGTGCCAGCCATAGGCCATCAGGCCGCCGAGCAGGCCCGCCGCCAAGAGGTCGACGCCCGGCGCGACGAGATGGAAGACCGGTCCCAGCGCGAGCCCGAACACCATGGCGAGATGGCCGGCGCGCTCGCGCGCCGATCCCCACAGCGAGGTCAGAAAATAGATCGGGGTCAGCAAAAACAGCGCCGCGCCGACGATCGGTGGCAGGTTCTGCGCCAGGCTGAACACGACCGCGACCACGACCATGTTGAGAACCACCAGCGTTGCGCCCAGCCCGGCATAGAAAACCGTGCGCCGGTGCCGGGGCACGGTCGGAAAACGCTCAAGCGCCACCACCCAGGAGGTGACGGCGACGAAATGCGACAAAGCGTAGAGCACCCATTTGCGTGTCGTCGGCGCGCGCATTTCCGGCACGATCGCGACCACCATCGGCATTAGCCGCACCGAGGAGAGCGCGACCGCGAAGGCGGCGGCGAGAAGCGTGGTGTTGGACAGGATCGCGCCGACCAGCACCACCTTGGCCGGCAGCGCCCACACGATGCCGACCATGAACACGGTCTCGGCCATGGTCAGGCCGGCTTCGCGCGCCAGGCCGGCGAAGCCGACAAAGGCACTGGCCAGGATCAGGCCCGGGATCGAAAACGACGCCGCAACGCCGCGCAGGAACCAGCGCCACGGACCGGCATTGTCGACCTTGGTCGTCGGCGGATCGGCGCGGCTCATCGCTTTTGCGCCGGGCGCGTGCCGGCGATGTGCGCGTGCGCGGCCTCAGCCAAGGTCGCGCACCTTTTGGGCGAGACGGCGCGCGCGGGCGGCGAGCGCCTTGCGCGGCGAAGCCAGCGCGCGGCTGTGGGCGCGGCGCGCCACGGCGGGCTCGATCCGGCCGGTACAAGCCAGCTCCACCAGCGCCGACAGGGCAGAGGCGGCGGCGATGGTCGAACGTTCGTCCAGCTTGCCGAGAAGGATCTTCGCCAGCCGGGAGGCTTCGCCCTTCTCGAGGTCGAGCCGGGCGAGGATTTTGGGGAGCTGTTCGCCGCGTTCCCAAGGGCCCGGGCGCGCCAGAAGACTGATCAGGTGTGCGGCCCGGCCTTGGAACAGGTCGGGCCGGTCTAGCGCGACCTGCATGGCCGCGTGTGCGGCGTGGGCGACCACGGTTGCATCGTCGTCGGCCAGAAGCGCGACCAGCGCATCGAGTTGCCCGGGACAGTCCAGAACCTCCCGGGCGACGGCGCTCGCCTGCCCGATTTCGCCGCGGGCATTCTCGGCCAGACGGTCGCGCAGCCGGTTCATCGCCTGCGTGCCGGCCGCCGGATCAGCTCTTGCGCGGCATTTGCGGCACGAGGCTGCGCTTGGGCGGCTCCTTGTCCTTGCCCTTGGGCGCGGCTGCCGGCTTGGTCTTTTTCGCCGCCGGCCGGGCGCGCGGCTTCTTGGCCGGCTTGCGCTTGGCCGGCACTTCCTTCTTCGGCTTCACCGGCACGGTGTCGGCGATCGCGTCGAGTTTCAGGCCGGTCTCGCCGTCCTCCTTGGTCTCGACGCTGACGCGGACCGTGCCGCCCTTCTTGAGCTTGCCGAACAGGACCTCCTCGGCGAGCGGTTTTTTGATGTTGTCCTGGATGACGCGCGCCAGCGGGCGCGCCCCCATGCGCTCGTCATATCCCTTGTCGGCCAGCCAGGCGATCGCGTCCTGCGACAGGTCGAAGGTGACGCCGCGTTCGGAAAGCTGGGCCTCGAGCTGCATGACGAATTTCTGCACCACCTTGTGGATCACCGGCACCGGCAGCGAGCCGAACGGGATCACCGCGTCGAGCCGGTTGCGGAATTCCGGCGTGAACATGCGGTTGATGGCCTCCATGTCGTCGCTGTCGCGCTTGGACGACCCGAAGCCGATCGCCGGCTTGGCCAGGTCGGCCGCGCCCGCATTGGTGGTCATGATCAGGATCACGTTGCGGAAATCGATCTGCTTGCCGTTGTGGTCGGTCAGTTTGCCGTGATCCATCACCTGCAACAGGATGTTGAACAGATCGGGATGCGCCTTCTCGATCTCGTCGAGCAAAAGCACGCAGTGCGGATGCTGGTCGATGCCGTCGGTCAACAGTCCGCCCTGGTCGAAGCCGACATAGCCGGGCGGCGCGCCGATCAGCCGCGAGACCGTGTGACGCTCCATATATTCCGACATGTCGAAGCGCAGCAGCTCGACGCCGAGCGAGGACGCGATCTGGCGGGCGACCTCGGTCTTGCCGACGCCGGTCGGGCCGGAGAACAGATAGGCCCCGATCGGCTTTTCCGGCTCGCGCAGGCCGGCGCGCGCCAGCTTGATGGACGACGCCAGCGCCTCGATGGCGCGGTCCTGGCCGTAGACGACGCTCTTGAGCTCGGCCTCCAGGCCGGCCAGAACCTTCTCGTCGTCGGCCGAAACCGTCTTCGGCGGGATGCGCGCCATGGTGGCGATGGTCGATTCGATTTCCTTGATCGAGATCGTCTTCTTGCGCTTGGTCTCCGGCAGAAGCATTTGCGAGGCGCCGGTCTCGTCGACCACGTCGATCGCCTTGTCGGGCAATTTGCGGTCGTTGATGTAGCGCGCCGACAGTTCCACCGCGGCCTTGATGGCCTCGTTGGTGTATTTGACCTTGTGGAATTCCTCGAAATAGGGCTTCAGCCCCTTCATGATCTCGATCGCATCGTCGACGGTCGGTTCGTTGACGTCGATCTTCTGGAACCGGCGCACCAGGGCGCGGTCCTTTTCGAAGAACTGGCGGAACTCCTTGTAGGTGGTCGAGCCGATGCAGCGGATCGTGCCCGACGACAACGCCGGCTTCAGCAGATTGGAGGCATCCATCGCCCCGCCGGAGGTGGCGCCGGCGCCTATTACGGTGTGGATCTCGTCGATGAACAGGATCGCGCCGGGAAACTCCTCCAGCTCCTTGACGACCTGCTTCAGCCGCTCCTCGAAATCGCCGCGATAGCGGGTTCCCGCCAGCAGCGTGCCCATGTCGAGCGCGAAGATGGTCGATTCGGCGAGCACGTTCGGCACGTCGCCCTCGACGATGCGCTTGGCCAGGCCTTCGGCGATCGCCGTCTTGCCGACGCCCGGGTCGCCGACATAGAGCGGGTTGTTCTTGGAGCGGCGGCACAGCACCTGGATCGTGCGGTTGATCTCGCTTTCGCGGCCGATCAGCGGGTCGATCTTGCCGGCCTGGGCCTTCTCATTGAGATTGATGCAATAGGCGGTGAGCGCGTCCTGCTGTTGCTGTTTCTTCTTGCCGCCCTCCTCGGCCTCGCCGCCGCTATGGCCCTGCTCTTCCTCGGCGCCGCGCGGCGAGCGCGTTTCGGTGGCGCCGGGACGTTTGGCGATGCCGTGCGAGATGTAGTTGACGGCGTCGTAGCGCGTCATCTGCTGTTCCTGCAGGAAATAGGCCGCGTGGCTTTCGCGCTCGGCGAAGATCGCGACCAGCACGTTGGCGCCCGACACTTCCTCGCGCCCGGAGGACTGGACGTGGATGACGGCGCGCTGGATGACGCGCTGGAAGCCGGCGGTCGGCTTGGAATCCTCGCCGTAGCCGGTCACCAGATTATCGAGCTCGGTGTCGATATAGCCGAGCACGGTCTGCTTCAATTCGTCGAGATCGACATTGCAAGCGCGCATCACCGCGGCCGCGTCCGGATCGTCGATCAGAGACAGCAGCAGATGTTCGAGCGTGGCATACTCGTGATGCCGCTCGTTGGCGTAGGTCAGCGCCTGGTGCAGCGCCCGTTCGAGGCCTTGCGAGAAAGCCGGCATTAGAACCTCACTTCTTTTCCATCACGCATTGTAGCGGATGCTGGTGCTGGCGGGCAAAATCCATCACCTGGGATACCTTCGTTTCCGCCACCTCGAAGGTGAATATGCCACATTCGCCCACGCCGTGGTTGTGAACATGAAGCATGATGCGTGTGGCGGCTTCACGATCCTTCTGAAAAAAACGCTCCAGGACGTGCACGACGAACTCCATCGGGGTGTAGTCATCGTTGAGGATGAGCACCCGATAAAGGCTCGGCTTCTTCGTCTTGGGCTTGGTACGCGTGATAACCGTGGTCCCCCGCCCGGGGGTGCCCCGATCGCCGTCGTCGCCCTGCATTCTTACGGCCTGGTCTCCCATGGCTGCCTTACCTGTCGTCAAGTCTTGGAAGCCCTCATCTCGTTCGCGGGACAGAACGACCTATGTAGTCAATCCTATGCCGATTTTAAGGCCTTCTCGGGCGCTGACAATATGAGCGTTGGCGTTGGCGGGGCGAAATCCGGTCACGATTGACCGATCATGACCGCGAAACGAAAAAACCCGGCCGCCTTTGCGCGACCGGGCTTCTGCGGAGCCCGCAAAAAATGCGGGCAATCTCTCGTCGGGCGCGACGGGACGCGCGTCAGACGGTTTTGGACACGACCGATTCGAACGGCTTGTAGGCGTCCTTGGCCAGGTCGGCATAAAGATCGCTCAGCTTGGTGGCCTCGGCGACGAAGGCCTCGTAGGCCTGCTTGGCGTAGTCGCTCTGCACCTGGATCGCGGTGTCGAGCGATTTGGCGGCGGCCAGCTTTTCGATGGCGGCGGTCGCCGTGTCGAAGGATTTTTTGGAGAATTCGGTGGTTTCGACGGCGATGGCCTGAAACCCCTTCGACAGCGCGGCGGCGCTCTGCAGGCCGCTGTCGATATATTCCTTGCCAAGCTTGTTGGTGTCTTCGAACGACTGCATCATGGTGTTTTCCCGGCGTGTTGGAGGAGGCTGCATGCACCTATGTGCGATGCAGCAAACTAGTTTGCACTGCAGCAAATGTCAAGATTGCGCCGTGCTGCCATCGACACGCTTGCCGCTGCGCAGCGCGGGAAAACCCCTGCCGACGCAATCAGGGGGCCGGCCGCGGGTGGCGGCGTTTCCAAGGCCTGCCGCCGGCGCGGCCGTTCGAATGAGAGGCGAATGCCAGGGAAATGGTGAAGAACTCGGTTACCATAAACGGAATGGTAACGGCGTGGCTTCTAGCTTGGGGGAAATGGCGTCGCGGCGTCCGGCTGGTTCGCGGCCCGCAACACACACACCGGAAGGTTTTTGAAGGTGGCAAGCGTGAGCGTATTTGGTTCATCGAGGGTCCGGTCCGCGGTCCGGACGGTTTCAGCAACGTTGGTCGCGCTGGCAGTGTTCGCCCTGGCGCCGGCGCACGCGTCGAAATATGCGGCGATCGTCGTCGACGCCAATACCGGCAAGACGCTGCACGAATCCAATGCCGACGCGCCGCGTTATCCCGCTTCCCTCACCAAGATGATGACGCTCTACATGGTGTTCGAGGCGATGGAGGCCGGCAAGGTCAACAAGAGCACGCGGATTCCGTTTTCCAAACATGCCGCCGCGCGTCCGCCCACCAAGCTCGGCGTGCGCGCCGGCGGCTCGATCTCGCTGGAAACAGCGATCTACGCGCTGGTCACGAAGTCGGCCAACGACGCCTCCGCGGCACTGGCCGAATATTTCGGCGGCACCGAATCCGGCTTCGCGCGCAAGATGACGGCCAAGGCGCGCCAGCTCGGCATGACGAAGACCACGTTCCGCAACGCCTCCGGCCTGCCGAACTCGGCCCAGAAGACCACGGCGCGCGACATGGCCGTTCTGGGCATCGCGCTGCGCGAGCATTTCCCGAAATATTACGGGTACTTTTCGACGCGCTCGTTCAAGTTCGGCAAGCGCCGGATGCGCAACCACAACAAGCTGCTCGGCCGCGTGAAGGGTGTCGACGGCATCAAGACCGGCTATACGCGCGCTTCCGGCTTCAATCTGGTCTCGTCGGTCAAAACCGGCGGGCGCAGCGTCGTGGCCGTGGTCATGGGCGGCCGGTCCGGCCGCACCCGCGACGCCCACATGGCCGAGCTGATCAAGAAATATCTGCCCAAGGCCTCGACGCGCGACCGCGGTCCGCTGGTGGCCAAGCGCACCATCAACCCCGGCTCGATCGCCGTTGCCGGCATGGTTGCTCTGCCCAAGGCAAACATTCCCACGCCGAAGGCGCGCCCGCAGGAGGTCGTCGTCGCGGCCTATGCGCCCGAACCCGCGCCGCGGCCGGGGGCGCCTGTGCCCGGCGGTGGCGGCGATGTGGCCACGGAGATCCGCAATTCCGTCGCCGCCCGGGTGGACCCGGTCAAGACGTCGTCCACCGCCGTTTCGGGATGGGTGGTGCAGGTTGCCTCCTCGCCCAACCAGAAGGACGCGCTGGTCGCCCTGTCACAGACGCGGGCCGCGGCCGGCAACATCCTGTCGGACGCCTCGCCCTTCACGGTTCCGTTCGAACATGAAGGCACCATCTATCATCGCGCCCGTTTCGGCGGGTTCACCACCAAGACGGCTGCGTGGAACGCCTGCAAGGCGCTGAAACGCAAGAAGATCGAGTGCTACGCCGCCCAGCAATAGGCGGCATCCGCATCCGGAATTTCCCGACCCTCTCCCGGGCAGGTTTTTAGTCGACGGAGACTTCAGTCATGACCATTCAGCAGGACATCGCGAGCTTCGTTGATCCGGGCGGCCAGAAAGGACGAGCCGCCGAGGTCGGGGTGCACACGCTGCATCAGGCGGCGATGCGCTTCGCGGATATCCGCCGCACCGGCCCCCGCTTCAAGACCAAGGATCTCGTAGGCCTCCTCCTTTGTCATGGGGCCCGTGCTTGGAGAGGCTCGCTCCCGCCCGTGCGCGTCACCGTCAAGGCCTTCACGCCAACCGGCAAATCGGCCGTCAAGATAGGTTTCCAATAGCTGCAGGCTTTCCGCGTCGCCGCCGAGCGCGTCGCGAAGCTCGAGAAGCTCGTCGCGATCCATGCCGCCGAGCGTGCGCCCCTCGTGCCGGCCGGCGAGCACGGCGCCTTCGAGGGCGCCGGAATCGTGGTCCAATTCCATTTCCAGCGCCGCCGTGCGCACGGTCGATACCCGCCCCCGCGACGGGCGTGCCTGCCGGCGCCGGCGCCCGGACACAAACCAGGCCGCCGCCATCGACATCAAAACCCCGGCCAGGCCGACCCGTCCCGCCAGCATCAGGCCGAGACCGGCAAGCCCGACAAACACGGGCCCGGCCACATTCAGCCCGGCGGCCAGCCTGGCGGGATTGGCGCGCAGGAACGCCAGCGCGGCCAGTACGGCGACAAGCAGGATCGCCGCAAGGTAAAACAGCACCGTCATGTCGCGCGTCCGCTACCGTTTCTTGCCCAGATGTTCGATGAGGAGGCGGTCGCCGGCGCTGCCGCGCGCCTCCAGGGCGGCAAAGCCGCCGGTGGCGTAGACGGCGATCGACGACAACAGTTCGGCCAGCCGGCCGGCGGCGGCGCGGTCGAACCGGAACCAGGCGCCGCGCGACAGCCGCGCGATTTCCTTCAACGCCACTTCGGCCGCACCGTCATGGCCCTCCTGGAAAACGAACACCGGCACGCCGCGCAGGCCGAGCCGGCCGGCCTGATCGGCGAGTTCGTCGACATTTTCCTCCATCGCGTCGCCGATGAAGACCAGCGCGTCGATCTTCTCGCGCTCGTTCTCCTTGAGGGCGTGCGACAGCACCTTGCCGATCTGGGTACGCCCGCCGCGGCAGTCTATCCGGGTCATCAGCCGGGTCAGCTCGTCGGTATCGAGCACAAACTTCGAGGCGCGGCATTCGCCGAAACCGCGAAAATAGACCAGCTGGACCCGCAATTTTCCCGACTGCCCCGCCGCCTGGAACATCTCGCCCTGAAGACGGCAGGCCAGATCCCAGGTCGGCTGGCGGCTCATCGTGGCGTCGAGGGCGAGCACCAGCCGCCCGCGCGCCAGGCCCGACACGGTCCGCAACGCCTTGGCCTGGCGCAGGAAGGCGTCCACCGCCCCCGCGTCGGAACGCTGTTCGGCCGGCCGGTCGGCCTGCCTGCGCGCGAGCGGTTTGTCCCGTTTGTTCATCATTTTTGGAAAATGTGGCGTGCGGAGGGAACTTGCAAGCCCGTCGATGGGCCAAAGATGTGGGCGATCCGGTCGGAACCGGCGCGGCGCCGGCCCGTCAGTTGGCGAAGATGTCGGGCAGTTCGAGCGGCCGGCTCGAGGAATCGGCCAGCTTGCGGCGCATGGCGAGCCGCTTGCGGCCCATCTCGTTGGTCGGCAGCCGCAGGGCGGACAGAAGCAGCCGGATTTCCTGGCGCGCGGCCAGATGCGACAGGGTCGGCTTGGTGCCCAGCACGTGTTCGTCGAAATCGTCGAGCGCGGTCAGCCCGATGGGAAAGAACTCGCGGAAGATGACGCGTTCGGAAATCCCGTCGGCGAGCCGGAAGCCGAGCCGGGCGGCCAGGTTTCTTAGGCACGAATCGACCTTCTGCTCGTTGCGCGAGGTGAAGGAGGACATGCGGTTGCGTACCACCACCCAGTCGAGGATCGCATTGTCGGTCTGCCGGCGCTCGCGCCGTGCGTCGCGCACGGAGGCCGAATATTGCGAAAGTTCCAGAATGTCGTAGCTCACCGGATCGATGCGCGCGAGCACGTCGAAATCGATGAAGGAATCGTTCATCGGCGTCACCAGCGTGTCGGCGATGCGATGCGCCAGCCGGTTCAGGAACGTATCGGAACCGGGCGTGTCGATGATCACGAAATCGTGGGCGTTCTCGATATCGGCGAGCCCGCCGGCGAGCTTGCGGAATTCTTCGCTCTCGGCATCCGAGATCGTGTCGTGCCGGGCCGGCGGCACGTGGAAATGCTGCGGAACGGCGAGCGGGATTTGGGCCTTGTGTGCCCAGCGGCGCCGGTTTTCCACGTAGCGCGTCAGGGAAAGCTGGCGCCCGTCGAGATCGACGGTGGCGACCGAATAGCCGGACTTCAGCAGCGCGACGGCGATGTGGATCGCCGTCGTCGACTTGCCCGAGCCGCCCTTTTCGTTGCCGCACACGACAACGTGAGCGCCGCGATCGCGCCGCTCGGTCGCATGTCCCTTCACCCCCGCCAACAACATCGTTGTCACTCCACCCAATGGCGAGACTGACTCTTTTTTCCGGCAGCATCAATCATTTCCGCTGCACTACAGCAAGAAGTGCGATTTTTGGTAAAGCGCGCGGCTTCTTTCACCCAGGCGGGCGGGTGTTGTTTGGGCGCGGTGAACGAAGTCTAAAGCAGACCGAGCTCGGCAAGTTCGCGCCGCAGCTCCGGCGGCAGCGTCTGCCAGCCGCCGCCGCTTCTGTCGTCGATGTCGCGCGGTGCGTCCTTGGGCTGCAGGTAGCGCCAGCCCTGGAAGGCGCGACGGGGTTGCCATTCGGTCAGCACGATCCGCGGATCGAAGACCAGCCGGCAACGCGACACGCCCTGTTTGTCGGTAAACGGCCTGATGTCGGTCAGGCGCTGCCGGCACTGGACGTTGCCCTTGATCACCCAATAGAGCGACCCGCCGTCGAGCAGTTCGTCGCGGCGTTTGGGGATCATGCGGGTGGTGTGGAAATGTTCCGGGGTCTCGCCGGCGCCGCGCATGGCGTCGAGCCTGGCCTCGATCCAGCCCTGAAGATCCTCGACGCTGTCGGCGCCGACACACAGTTTGACCAAGTGAAGTGCCATGCGTGAAAGGGTGTAGCGCCGATCCGGCCCGGGTCAAGCGGCAGCGTCGGTTCTCCACAACGGCCCCTGCCCGGCCTCAGCACTCCACCACGTTGACCGCGAGCCCGCCCTGGCTGGTTTCCTTGTAGCGCTCGTTCATGTCGAGGCCGGTCTGGCGCATGGTTTCGACCGCCACGTCGAGCGGCACGAAATGCGTCCCGTCGCCCTTGAGCGCCAGCGAGGCGGCGGTGACCGCCTTGACCGCGCCGAGCGCGTTGCGTTCGATGCACGGCACCTGGACCAGGCCGCCGACAGGGTCGCAGGTCATGCCCAGATGATGCTCGAGCGCGATCTCGGCGGCGTTTTCCACCTGTTCGGGCGTGCCGCCCATCACCGCCGCCAGCCCGGCCGCGGCCATCGCCGAGGCCGATCCGACCTCGCCCTGACAGCCGACCTCGGCGCCCGAGATCGAGGCGTTGTGCTTGATGATGCCGCCGATCGCGGCTGAGGTCAGCAAAAAGTCCTTGATGCCGCGCGCGTCGGCGTCGACGTGGAATTTCAGCCAGTAGCGCAGCACCGCCGGCACCACGCCGGCCGCCCCGTTGGTCGGCGCTGTCACAACGCGCCCGCCGGCGGCGTTTTCCTCGTTGACCGCCATCGCAAACACCGCTAGCCAGTCGTTGGCGAGCAGCGGATTGGGGCGGTTCTCGCGCCAGTCCTGTTCCAGCCTGTCGTGCAGCACGCGCGCGCGCCGGCGCACCTTCAGCCCGCCCGGCATGATGCCGTCCTTCGACAGGCCGCGCTCGATACAGGCCTGCATCGCCGCCCAGATGCCTTCGAGGCCGGCGTCGAGCGCCTCGCCGCTCTGGCGGGTCTGTTCGTTGACCCGTTTCATCTCGGCGATCGACAACCCGCTTTTTGCAGCCATGTCGAGCATTTCCCGGGCGGTGCCGAAGGGATAGGGAACGCTCGGGCCCGCCGGCGCCGCGCCGCGCGCCTTCAGCCGCTGCATCTCCTCTTCCGAGACCACGAAGCCGCCGCCGATCGAATAATAGACACGCCGCAACAGGACCCGCCCCTGCCCGTCATGCGCGCAAAACGCCATGCCGTTGGCGTGGCCGGGCAGTGGCGTGGACTTGTCCAGCACCAGGTCTGCGTCGGGATCGAAGCGGTAGGCGGGATGGCCGGCCGGCCTGACCGTCTTGTCCGCGCGCACGGTGGCCAGAATGGCCTCCATCTGATCGGGGTCGACCGTGGTCGGGTTCTCGCCGGCCAGGCCCAGAATCACCGCACGGTCGGTGCCGTGGCCGATGCCGGTAAAGGCGAGCGAACCGTGCAGGCTGGCCGAAAGGCTTTCCACGGCGACACCGCTCGGGCGCGGCCACTCGTCGCCGGCGATCTCGTCGAGAAAGCGGCCGGCCGCGCTCATCGGCCCCATCGTGTGCGAACTCGATGGGCCTATGCCGATCTTGTAGAGATCGAATACGGAAAGAAACATTTTTCCAGTCCGGTGCTTCGCGCCGTTGTCTGCCGTTTCGCGCCGGACCGCTTCACGCGGTCCGACGATCCCTGGTCCGTGCGCGACATACACCCGATACGCGCAAACAGAAAGGGCGCGGCATGGCTGCCGCGCCCCGGTCTTTGTGAATTCTCTGGATCGGGCTCAGGCCTACCCCGCGGTCGCGATCACGGCCGTTTCGGCGCCGCCGATCAGCCACGCGACGAGAATGACGAAGGCAAAGCCCGCAATGGCCTTGGCAGTCACACCCCAGCACGACTTTTGAACGCTATCGTCCATGATGTTCCGTATTTTCCGTGTTTGCCCCCGGCGCGCCACCGTCGTGTCCCGCACGCGCCGCTTCGAGGCCCGTGCTTTAGCCCCTCGCCTGCCGCACTGCAACACCAAAAGCGGCGCAATTGCGGCCAAAAGCGGTGGCGCCAGCCCGTCCCTCCTAAAAACATCCTTCTTTATCAATAGATTAAAATTTTACACCCGGTAACGAAAGCGCAACGGTTTGGTCCAAATCAAGGCGGCGAGAAGAACGGAATTTTCGACCGGATCGGACTATGCTCGTCGCCATGATCGGTGATTCCCTTTCCGCCCCCGACCTGGCCGCGTTCGCGTTCTTCCTTGTCGCCTGGATCGGCCATGCGTTGACGACGGCCGGGCATTTCTTCTCGCGGCCCTGTCTCAGCCAGTTGATGAACGCCCAGCGCGAGGCCTGGCTGCGCACGATGGCCGTACGCGAGATGCGCATGGTCGACACCGGCATCATGACCGGGCTCCAACAGGGCACGGCGTTTTTCGCCTCCAGTTCCCTGATCGCGCTCGGCGGCTGTTTCGCGCTGCTGCAGGCCTCCGACGCGGTGGTGGCGGTGCTGGCCGACGTGCCCTATTCGCCCGAGCCGACGCGGGCGCTGTTCGAGGACAAGGTGCTCGGCCTGATGATCATCCTGGCCTATGCTTTCTTCAAGTTCGGCTGGGCCTACCGGCTGTTCAACTATTGCTCGATCCTGATCGGCGCCGTGCCGCAGGCCGGCGAGACGGCCGACGCGGACACGGTCGAGCGCAGCGTCGCGCGCGCCATCGGCATGAATGTCGTGGCCGGCGGCCATTTCAATGCCGGCCTCCGGGCGATGTTCTTTTCGATCGGGTATCTCGGCTGGTTCCTGGGGCCGATCGCGCTGGCGGCAACGACCCTGTTCATTCTGACGGTGCTGGTCCGGCGGCAATATTTTTCCAAGGCGCGCGAGGCGCTCGCGGCGCACGTCTAAAGCATTTCCAGGCGAAGTGGACGCCGGTTCGCCGTTCAAAAACGCGTCAAAACGATAAGGTGGAGCCGGTCTGCGCTTCCGCGAAAAGCAGAACGGCTCCAGGTTTGGCCCCGTCAGCCTCGTTCGGCCATCTCGTCCTGGCGCGGCGCGGGCAGCAGGGCGTCGGTCCAGCCGGCCAGCCGGTAGGCGGCAAGCCCGATCCATTCGCGTACGGCGATCACCATATTATGCAGCGAATCGATCGGGTTGTCCTGGGCGAGGCCCGGCGTTTCCAGGCCGCTGGTACGGTAGTCGACCGGCCAGGGGATGACGGCAAAACCGGCCTGGCGAAACAGGCCCATGGCGCGCGGCATGTGGAAGGCGGAGGTCACCAGCAGCCAGCGCTCGCCCGGTTGGGGATCGGCCAGCCGCAGTGAGAATTGCGCGTTTTCGTAGGTGTTGCGCGACTGGTTCTCCAGGATCAGCCGCTGCGGGTCGACGCCGAGCGCCTGCAAGAGCCGCGGCGCGGTGTCGGCGTCGCCTTCGCCTTTTAGCCGCAAGGCGCCGCTGCCGCCCGAGATCAGGATTTTGGCCTCGGGCAAACGCCGGGCCAGGATCGCGGTTTCCACGAAACGGTCGCCGCCGCGGTTCAGTTCGTAGCCGCCGCGCACCCGGTTGACCCCGCCCTCGAAGCCGCCGCCGAGCACCACGATGCCGGTAACGGTGTCGGGCAGCGCGCCGGGGCGCTGAAACCGGTCCTCGAGCGGTTGCAGCACAAGCGCGCCCGTCGTCGTCCACCCGCCGAGAAGCAGAATCATGGCCGCGGCGGCCGTCGCGGTTCCGGCGCTGCGCCGCCAGCCCGCCAAGGCGGCGATCAGCCCGGCTATCAGCAGCAGGACCGCCAGGCTCAACGGATTGGCCAGCGCCCAGAAGATCTTCGATACGACGTAAAACAAGCTGGATTTCTCCCCTGGCGCATCGGCGCCCGACCGGCTCAGGGCCGAGCCGGGTTTTCTCGTTCGTCCGTTTTCGGCCGCTCGGTCCTCTCCGGTTCCGGCGGGGCGAACCGGTCGACGAACTGCCGCAGTTCGGAAAGCACGGCGGCGGCTTCGGCTTCGTCGAGCCCGATGCCGAAGCTCCGCGTCGTGCCGTCGACGACGAATCCGATCCGGCGCGGCGCGAAAATGCTCGACACTTCCGGCGGCTTGTCGGGCATCAACCCGACCGAGGAGACCTTTTCGACCGGATAGACCTGCCTGCGGCCGAAGGGCCGGAAGCCGCGTTCGACCACGATCGCGCCGGCGCCGACCAAAAACAGTTTTTCGACGCCGACCAATTGCCACAGCACCACCCCGCCGATCAGGAAACCGGCCGCCGTCCACACCGCCAGCCAGAGCAGCACGAAGATGTCGAGCGCCTGCGGGCCGCCGCCGAGCACCTGGGTCACGACGAAGACTTCGCCCACCGCCCACCCGATCAGCCAAAAAGACAAGAACCCGATCGCCAGCGGCTCGCGCCGGGCGGGGTTGTAGACGCCGATGCCATCCTCGGTTTCGCGGATGACGATCCGCCCTTGTCGGCGCGCCGGCACGCGCTCGGCCCGATCCGTCGCATCACTCATATGTCCGATTTCCCACCCGTGACCCTGTTGCAAATTATCAACGCGCGCGGCTTACGACAATTCGTGCCTGCCGTACCGGATTGACCCGAGGCGGTTTTCGTCTATCACCCGGCAGTTCGGAGTTTTTATGTCCACATTTTGTGAATCCCGATAAAGCCCGATCCGCTCGCGGATCGGGCCCACCCATGAGCCGGCACGGCGCGCCCCCGGGGCGCGGCGCTGCCTGTCGTGGTCGCGGCGCCTGGCGCCGCGCATCGTGGATTTCACCGAAAAATGGACATTTCACGCAAGGAACAGCGCGTTCTGCACGTGCTGGCGCAGGGCGGTTTCATCCGTTTGCTGCGCGACGAAGACGGACAGGTCGAAGACATCGAGTGCTATAGCCGCGAAGGCTGGCGGCTGACGCGTTTCGACCCGCTTCTGTTCGGCAAGCTCCGGCGCAAGCGCGCCATCGCCTCCAGCCGCGGCGGTCCCTACCGCATCACGCGCCGTGGGCTCGCCCTGGTGCGCGCGCAGATGGACAATCGCTGAGTCGCGCCCGTTCCGGCCGCCGCGCCGTGCGGCCGGAACGGGCGGCGCCGTCACGGACAGGGATTGCCGAGGCGCTGGTGCACAGCGTCGACGGCGTCCTGCATCTCCTGGGTCCAGTCCACCGCGGCCGACGCCAGCGCGGTCTCGAGCTGGGCGATCGAGGTGGCGCCGATGATGTTGGACGTCACGACGGGACTGTGGGTGACGAACGCGTTGGCAAACAGGGCCGGCTCCATACCGAATTGCCGCGCGAGCGCGTTGTAGGCGTCGAACGCCTCGGCCGCGTTCGGCGTCTCGTAGCGTTGCAGCCGGTCGAAAAGCTGCTTGCGCGAGCCCTTCGGCAAGGCACCGCCCTCATATTTTCCGGTCAGATAGCCTTGCGCCAGCGGCGAATAGGCCAAAAACGCGACCCCTTCGCGGCGGCAGACCTCGGCCAGGTTCACCTCGAAGGTCCGGTTGACGAGATTGTAGGCGTTCTGGATCGAGGCCACGCGCGGCCCGACCTGCCGCTCGCTTTCGGCGATGAAGCGCATCAGGCCCCAACTGCTTTCGTTCGACAGACCGACATGGCGGATCTTGCCGGCCGTCACCAGCTCGTCGAACACGGCCAGCGTTTCGGCGATCGGGGTCTCGTCCGCCGGCCCGTCGGCCTTGTCAGCGGCGCCGACGCGGGTCGGGTTGGAGCCCCAGGGTATCGGCCGTTCGGGCCAGTGGATCTGGTAGAGGTCGAGATAGTCAGTCTGCAGTTTCGCCAGCGACTTGTCGATCGCGTCAAAAATGTCGGCACGCACGAGTTTCGACGGCCGGCCGCCGCGAAACCAGTCGTTGGCCGTGCGCCCGACGACTTTCGAGGCCAGAACCACATCACCGCGATTGCCGCGCGCCTTCATCCAGCTGCCGATGATCGCTTCCGTTCGGCCCTGGGTCTCGGCCTTGGGCGGGATCGGATAGAGCTCGGCCGTATCGATGAAATTCACGCCGCGCGCGAAGGCCAGATCCATCTGCGCGTGGCCCTCGGCCTCGGTGTTCTGCTCGCCCCAGGTCATCGAGCCGAGGCAGATTTGCGAAACAAGCAGGTCCGTGCGGCCGATGCGGCGCTTTTGCATAAAAACTCTCCGGGAGTGATCGATCCGGGCGGATCTTGGAGAGCCGACTATAACGGCCGATCGATGCGCGTAAAAGCGTTCGCCTCAGCGCCAGTCGATCGCCGGCGGTTCGCGGAAGGCGAAACGCTCGAGATGGCTGGCGATCACCGTGCGCATGCGCTCGAGGTCTTCCGGCGTGCCGGCGTTCACCGTCATGGTCAGCGTCTCGTCCCCGGCCTCAAGCTCGCAAGCGCCGAAATCGAAGGCGATCGAGCCGCGTTCGGGGGTGAAGGTGACGGGACGTTTGTGCCCGAAATGCTTGCACAATTGCTGCAGATAGCGGCTGGCCTTGTCGGTCGCCACCGTCGCGGTGGCCCTCAGCGAAGCGTCTTGCGGGGCTGTCATGATCGTCTCCTGTTGATGTCAGCCAGGAGAGATCGGTCAGCGCGGTCCGGAAAGCAAGTTAAATCTGACAAAATTACTCAAGTTACAACGGTCAGCGTTTGGCCGCCGCGTTGCGCTTGGCCCGGTCGATCAGCATGTTGGCGATCTGCATGCGCACCAGCGCCCGCTCGCGGCGATGCGGCGCCACCTTGTCGGGGTGGTTGTCGCGGGCGAACTCGCGCCGGATCCGGTCGAAATCCTTCGGCCAGCGCGCATAGGCGATCTTGAGTTCGGCCGCGATCGCGCCCGGATCGGCCGGCGGCAACGGGTCTTCGGGCGGATCGGGCGTTTCGATGCCGGGCGCGTTCTCGGCCAGGCTCTCCAGGCCGGTGCGGCGGTAAAGGCTCGCCACCACCTCGCCGGGAACATTGGCCCACAATTCCTCCACCGCCTCGGAGGACGGCACGAAGCCGAACGGCACTGACGGTCCGGCGCGCTCCGCCTCGCCCTCGTCGGCCTTGGCGGCGATGAGTTCGTCGAGAAGGGTTGCAAACTCGCTGGTCGAGAAGCCGCTCAAACCACCTGCTCCAAGGGTTTCGCCACGAACGCACCGACACGATAGGCGCAAGGGATTAACAAGCTGACTGAAAAACCGGACCAAATTGAGTCATTGCCCGGCGGAGGGCTTGCGTCTCGCGCGCGCTGGGTGAGACTGTTCACAGCATCGCCCCGATGGCTGCCTATGCTGGGTGCGAGCGCAACACCGTGACCGCAGGAGAAACAGCATGCGCACCGGTCTATCTTGCCTTGTCGCCGCCATGGCGGCCGCCGCGCCGGCCGCCGCGCAGGACCGGCCCTATCTGGACGACCGTTCCGATGCGGCGGCGCTGATCGCCTCCTACTATAACGCCGTCAACCGCAAGGAATATGCCCGCGCCTGGAGCTATTTCGGCGACGACAAGCCGGCCGCCACGCTCGACGATTTCGCAGCCGGCTATGCTGCGACCGAAAGCGTCGCGCTCGTTGTTGGGGCCGCGGCCGCGGAAGGCGCGGCCGGTAGCGTGTTTTACCGGGTCCCGGTCGCGATCCGGGCGACGGAAGACGGCGGCACCCCAAAACTCTTTGCCGGCTGCTACACGGCGCGGCTGATCGATCCGCAGATCCAGGACGAGCCGTTCCGCCCGCTGTTCATCGTCGCAGCCAGCCTTGAGCCCGCCTCCGAACCGCTGGAGGATGCGCTGCCGGCGCAATGCGGCGATGCACCGGCCGGGCCGGCCGGCGATGCCGGACTCGAGCGCGCCAAGGCGCTGTTTCAGGCGAGTTACGCCCAGAGTTGCGGCGGGGCGCCGCCCGGCAGCGACGGACCGCGCGCGCCGGATGTGCACACGATCGGCTTCCGCTACAGCACCGACGACGCCGACGCGCCGGAACGCCAAATGCGACTGTTCCGGTTCTACTGCCGGGCCGGCGCCTACAACGAGATGCATGTCTATTACCGGGAGGACGAGATCGACGGCGTGCGCGAACTGCATTTTGCCATGCCCGAGCTCGACATCCGCTATCGGGACGACGACAGCGAGGGTCCGGTCGATTCGATGCGCATCGTCGGTTTCACCGCCGAAAATCAGCTCGTGAACTCGGATTACGACCCGGAAAACTTCGTCGTCACCGCCTACGCCAAATGGCGCGGGCTGGGCGATGCCGCCGCCTCCGGCACGTGGCTGTTCCGCCAGGGCCAGTTCTCGCTGGTCAAATACGAGGTTGACGCGACCTATGACGGCGCGGTCAATCCCGAACTACTTTTGGACTATTATTCCGCGCCGTAGCCGGCCAGAAATTCAGCCGTCGAAGCCGCTGCCGGTCGCTTTCGGCGCCAGGCGGATCAGGCGGGAATCGGCGACCGCCGCCTGGCGATGCACGACCGCCTTCTGGTAGTCGGGATCCTTGACCATCTCCACGAAGGCGGCGGCGGACGGATATTCGGCGATGAAGCACCGGTCCCAGTGCTCGTCCTCGGGGCCGATCAGCATCAGCCGGAAATCTCCGGCCCACACCACCCTGCCGCCGACCCGGCGCAGGATCGGGCCGCTCTCGCGCCCATAGGCGGCATAGGCCTGCGCGCCGGTCGCCTGGCGCCCGTCCGGATAGGCCGCCTGCGCGCGCAGCCGCACCAGATTGAGCATGTGGACGGGCCCCTCCTCCGCCATTTTCCGGAAAGTGCCGAATGTCTCGCGGGTCGGATCGACGAAGCCGGCCATGGGCGATCTCCAAAAAATCAAACGGGTCGTGTCAGCGCTGCGCCAGCATCCAGTTGAGCGTCTCGCGCCAGTCGGTCATGCGAATCGGCGTTCCGTGGGTGCCGGTTTCGAAGCGCACGAAGCGCACGGGATAGTCCGGTGCCGCCGCCAGGATCGCGCGGAAGAACGTTTCCTGCTTTTCGACCGGAAACACCGTGTCGCGGCTGCCCTGGCCGATGAAGAAGGGAACCTTCCGCTTGAAGGCGGGGCTTTTCAAGAAACCCGTATCCCAGTGCGAACCGAGCAGAAGCAGCCCGCCCAGCCGCGACGCGACACGCTCGTCCTCTGCCAACGCATAACACAGCGCCCCGCCCATCGAGCCGCAGGCAACGAAGACCGGCGCGGCCGGCGAGCGCGCGGCGTAGTGATCGATCAGCATCGCGATCGCCTTTTTGCCGCCGGCGCCGAAATCGGGAAAATCGGGCGACAGATAAAGCCCGTCATTGCGCGTCATCAGGTTCTTGATGCGGTTGAAATTGCCGCCGAAGGTGAAATCGTCGACACCCTGCCGGCGGCTGCCGCCCTGGCCGTGCAGATAGATGGTGATGATCTTGGCGCCCTCGCGCCGGCCGACCGCGTAGTGGCGCAGATCGCCGAGCGCGTATTGCTGCTGGAACGCGCGCACGCGCAGCGACACATAGTCGTCGCGCACCCGCCGTTCCGGCACCGCGTCGCGGCCGTTGATGTCGCGCATCTCGCGATAGTCGACGACGCGGTATCGGCCGCCGTCGGCCGAGCCGAGGGTTGCCGGATAGGCGAACAGCCGGTCCTTGTGGGGGGCGAGTTCGAACGCGCCAGCGCCGCCGGCGGCAAGCGACAAGGCGGCGACAAGCAGAAAACGGCAAAGGGTCGCGATCATCGCCGCGACTGTGCCGTCCGCTGCCGGGCTTGGCAAGCCCGGCATGGGCGTTGCCGCGCTGCTATTCCTCGAGCACGCCGCCGGCCCGGGCGAGCGCATCCTGCGTGTCGACATCGATGCTCGCCGCCGCGCCGATTTCGACGTCGATCACCTCGGCGAGCCCGCTTTCGACCAGATGGCGGGCGCCGGTGTCGCCGGCGAGCCCGTCGACGGCGGTAAACACCGCCCGCGGCAGGATAACCGGGTTGCCGCGCTTGCCGTTATGGGTGGCGCGCACCACGGCGCGCCCGCCGGACCGCTCGAAGGCGTCGATCAGCGCATCGAGTGCCGCCGTGCCGATCGCGGGCATGTCGGCAAGCAGCACCAGCGCGCCGTCGGCCGCCTCCGGCACGGCGTGCAGGCCCGCCTTCAGCGAGGTCGACAGGCCCTGGGCGAAATCGGGGTTCCGGCGGGTCTCGACGGCAAGCCCGGCAAGCGCCGCGGCCACGCGCTCGGCCTGATGGCCGAGGATCACCGTCAGCCCGTCCGCGCGGCTTGCCAGCGCGCGCTCGGCGCTGCGCCGCACCAGCGGTGTCTCGTCGAACGAGGCCAGAAGCTTGTTGGGTCCGCCCATGCGGCTCGAGCGTCCGGCCGCCAGCAGCACGGCGTGCACGTTTGCCGGTTTTGTCTGGGTGTCTGCCGGCGGGCGCGCCTCGCGCGGCTGCGGCCGGGTGGCGATCTCCATCAACAGCCCGCCGACACCCATGCCGGCGATCGTGCCGGCATCGACGTCCAGACCGGCCAGCATGCGGTCGAGCACCCAGTCGAAGCCGTTTTCCTTCGGGCTGCGGGCGCAGCCCGGCGCGCCGAGCACCGGCACCGCGCCGATGTGCCCCTTGACCAGCAGATTGCCGGGATCGACCGGCATGCCGAAGCGTTCGACCGTGCCGCCGGCGCCGCGGATCGCGGCGGGGATCACGTCGTCGCCGTCGCTGACGGCCGACGCGCCGAAGGCGATCACGATGTCGCTGCCGGCGGTGGCGTCGGCGAGTGCGCGCGCCAGGCTCGCCTCGTCGTGCGGCGTGCGGCGCTCGAAGGCGATCGCGCTGCCCGACGGCTCCAGCCGCGCGCGCATCGTCTTGACCGTCTTGTCGAGCACGCTCGGCTTGGTGCCCGGCAGGCTCGTCTGGATCAGGGCGACGCGTCGGGCCGCGAACGGATGCACGCCAAACACCGCGCCCCGCGCGGCGATCGCCTCGACCGCGTCGACCAGCGTGCCGGCGACGGCGAACGGAATGATTTTTACCGTGGCCACCATCCGGCCCGGCTCGACGCGCACATGGTCGTTCAGCGTCGCGATGGTGATCGCCGGGTCGACGGCGTTGATGGCGTCGATCAGCGCGCGGTCGACGCAAAACACCCCTGCCGGCCCGGCATGCAGATTGACCCGTCCGGTCGCCGCGTCCCGGACCTCCACGCCGCGGCTTTTGAGTGCTGCGGCGATCCGGCGGGCGGCCTCGTTTTCGTCCAGGTCGCCGGGGTCGAGCACGGCGGCCGCGACCTCCGCGATGCCGGCCTCCTTCAAGGCCGCGATCTCGGCCGCGCCGAGGCGGGTGCCCTTCTTGATCCGGCGCGTCCCGGCCTGGGTGGCGTGGGCGAGGATCGCGCCCTCGGCCCGGTCGAGCGGTACGGGACCGAACTTCATGCCGCGCGGCTTTCGGTCACTGCCGCCAGTCCGCGCGAGCGCAGGGCGGCGACGATCTGGGCCAGGACCGCCACGGCGATCTCGGCCGGGCTTGCCGCGCCGATATCGAGGCCGATCGGCGCATGGATGCGTCCGCTCGCCTCGTCCGTCACGCCGGCTTCGGCGAGCCGGGCCAGGCGCTTGGCGTGGGTCTTGCGGCTGCCGAGCGCGCCGACATAAAAACAGCCCGTCTCCAGCGCCGCCTTGAGCGGAAAATCGTCGATCTTGGGATCGTGGGTGAGTGCGGCGAGCGCGGTATAGGCATCGAGCGGCCGCCGTTTGAAGACGTCCTCGGGCCATTCGGCTGCAAGCCGGGTCTCGGGAAAGCGTTCCGGCGTGGCGAAGGCGGTGCGCGGGTCGATGATCTCGATGTCGAAACCGGCGATCCGGGCCATCGGCGCCAGCGCCTGGCTGATATGGACCGCGCCGATCGCCACGATGCGCGGCGGCGGCAGATGGACGTTGAGGAAGAACGACCCGCCCTCGGCCTCGACCGTGCCGGATTTTCCGGAGCGGAATGCGCGCTGCAGCGCCTCGCCGAGCTGGCCTGAGAGCACATCGCCCTCGCGCACCAGCCGGTCGCTCCCGTCCGCGAGGTCGGTGACCAGGATGGCGGCGCGGCGCGCGCGCCGTTCGGCATTCAGCGCTCTCAGGGCTTCAGCACGCATGGCGTCCTCCGCTCAGCCGAGAGGTTCGACATAGACTTTGATGCGCCCGCCGCAGGACAGACCCACCTCCCAGGCCGTCTCGTCGGCGACGCCGAATTCGAGCAGGCGCGGCGCGCCGGTCTCGATCACGTCGGCGGCCTCGGCCACCACCGCGCCTTCCACGCAGCCGCCGGAGACCGAGCCCTCGAAATTGCCCTCGGTGTCGATGACCAGATGGCTGCCCACCGGGCGCGGCGCCGAGCCCCAGGTTTCGACCACGGTCGCGAGCGCGAGTGCGCGCCCGTCCTTTATCCAGCGTTCGGCGATCAGCAGCGGATCGCGACGGTCGTCGAGGGCCGAGAGGTTCTCCATGACTGCACTCCTTTGCTCGACACTAGGATCACGCCGCACGCTTGCCAAGGGAAACCGCGTCCAGAAAACGGCGCGGATCGGCCGCACGCGCGCCGCGCCGTGTCGACAACGCCGCGCACAGATCGTCCAGCGCCTCCAGCGTATGCACGGCGCGGAACTCGTCGACATGCGGCAGCATGGCGCGCACGCCGCGGGCGCGCGCCTCGAACCCGTCGAAGCGCAACAAAGGATTGAGCCAGATCAGCCGCCGGCAGGATTTGTGCAGCCGCTCCATCTCGCGCCCGAGCAGATCGATATCGTCGCGCTCGAGCCCGTCTGTGATCAAAAGCACGATCGCACCCTGGCCGAGCACGCGGCGCGACCACAGCCGGTTGAACTCGTAAAGCGTATGGCCGATGCGCGTGCCGCCCGACCAGTCCTTGACCGCCGCCGCGCAGTCGGCCAGCGCCGCGTCGGGATCGCGATGGCGCATCTGCCGGGTCAGATTGGTCAGCCTGGTGCCGAACACGAAGGAGTGCACCCGCTGGCGCTGCTCGGTCAACGCGTGCAGGAAATGCAGGAAGATGCGGGTATACTGGCTCATCGAGCCGGAAATATCGGCGATCGCCACCAGCGGCGGATGAACTTCGCGCACGGAACGGAATTTCGGCAGAATGAGTTCGCCGCCGGTGCGCAAGCCGGCCCGCAGCATGGCGCGCGGATCGGTGCGCGCGCCGCGGGGGTCCGGGCGCCAGCGGCGGGTGCGCACCTGGTCGAAAGGCAGCCGCAGGGCCGCGATCGCCCGCTTCGCCTCGGTCAGTTCGGCGGCCGTCATCTGCGAAAAATCCTTGGCGCGCAGGGTCTCGCTGGTCGAGGTGGTCAGCCGCGCGTCGACCTCGATCTCGGGAATTTCCTCGCGCGGCCGGTTTTTCTCGTGTCCCTCGAACATGGCGTCGGCGACGCGCGATTCGGCCGCGCGCGGCCGTTCCTTCTCGCGCTGGTCGACCGCCTGCGGCGAAAACATCGCCAGCATTTTTTCCACCAGCTCGCGCGATTTCCAGAACAGCCGGAACGCCTCGTCGAAGACAGCGTGGTCCTCGCGGCGCGTCACCAGCACCGCATGCAGGGTCCAGTAGAAATCGTCGCGCGTGCCGATGCCGCCGGCCAGCACGGCCTCGATCGCCTCCTTGACCGCGGCCGGGCCGACGCGCATGCCGGCCTTGCGCAGCGCGCGGGCGAAATAGACGATATTGTCGGCGATGCGGCCGTCCGGCGGTGGCGTGCGGGGAGCGGAAACCTGCTGATCCATGGCCCCGGCCGGCCCTAGTCGCTCGCCGCGAGTTCGCTGCGCACCTCGTCGAGCAGCTTGCGCCCCTCGCCTTCCTCGATGCGGGCGATGTCGTCCTGATATTTCAAAAGCACGCCGATCGTGTCCGACACGGTTTCGGGATCGAGCGCGACCTTGTCGAGTTCGGTCAGCGCGCTCGCCCAGTCGATCGTCTCGGCCACGCCCGGCGCCTTGAACAGGTCCATCTGGCGCAGTTTCTGGATGAAGGCGACCACTTCCTGCGACAGGCGCTGATTGGCCTGCGGCACCTTGCGGTGGACGATCTCCAGCTCGCGCGCAGCATCGGGATAGTCGACCCAGTGATAGAGGCACCGGCGCTTGAGCGCATCGTGAATCTCGCGCGTGCGGTTGGTGGTGATCACCACGATCGGCGGTTCGGCGGCGCGGATCGTGCCGAGTTCGGGCACGGTGACCTGGAAATCGGACAGGATTTCGAGCAAAAAGGCCTCAAAAGCCTCGTCGGTGCGGTCGAGTTCGTCGATCAGCAGCACCGGCGCGCGGCCGTCCGTGCCGGAGAGCGCGTCCAGGATCGGCCGGCGGATCAGGTATTTTTCGGAAAAGACGTTCTTTTCCATCGTGCCGCGGTCGACCGCGCCGGCGGCCTCCTCCATGCGGATCTCGATCATCTGGGCGGCGTAGTTCCACTCATAGACGGCCGAGGCGACGTCGAGGCCCTCGTAGCATTGCAGACGGATCAAGCGCCGGTCGAGCGCGCTCGCCAAAACCTTGGCGATCTCGGTCTTGCCGACGCCGGCCTCGCCTTCCAGGAACAGCGGCCGCTGCATGCGCAGGGCCAGGAAAAGCACCGTCGCCAGTGCGCGATCGGCGACGTAGTCGGCGCCTTGCAAAAGGGCAAGCGTGTCGTCGATCGACTGCGGAAGGGCGGGCGGTGTCGGGCGCGTCATTGCGTCTCCGGATAAGGGATCGACCCTGGAAGCGGTGTACCGCCCGACCGTCAGAGCACGCGGTAGGTGCGGTTGTGGTAAAGAAGCGGCTCAAGGCTATCGCCGATATCGAGGCCTGTCACCCTGCCGAAATAGACCCGGTGGGTGCCCAGTTCCTTGGTGTCGACGATTTCGCAGTCGAACACCGCCAGCGCGCCCTTGAGAACCGGCGCGCCGGTCGAGATACGGTCCCAGTCGGCGGCGGCGAAACGCGCGTCCTGGCTCTTGCCGGTCAGGCCGGAAAAATCCGACGACAGCGCCTCGTGGGCGGCCGTCAGCGTGTTGAGCGCAAACACGCCGTTGCGCAGGAAGCAGTCGTTGTTTTCGTTCTCGCGATTGAGGCAGACCAGGATCGTCGGCGGGTTGTCGGTGACCGAACAGGCGGCGATCGCCGTCACGCCGCGCCGGCCGAAAGGCCCGTCGGTCGTGACCACATGCACCGCGCCGGCGAATTGCGCCATCGCATCGCGATAATGGCGCGGTTCGATTTCGCTTTTCTTCAACACCTGCCGCCCGGCCTTTCCGCCAGCGCTGCGCTGGCCCTGCTGACATGCAATATAGGCCCGTGCGCTTACGCCACAAGCCGGGTAGGCGCAAGACGAGTTGCGCTGGTCCGGCGGCTTCTTTACGAAACGGCGAAAGCGGTCCCGCGAGCGGAAACCATCACGCGATGCGCATGTCGAAGCGATTGGCGATCCTTTTTGCCGCCATGTTGGGCGCGCTGCCGGCCCGCGCGGCCGAGCCGCGGCTCGGCCTGGCCGCGCCGCTGTCGGGCGCGAGCGCGCTGCTGGGCGCGCAGATGGAAGCCGGCGCGGCGGCGGCCGTCGCCGCCGACGGCAAGGCCGCGCTCGTGGTCGAGGACACGGGCTGTTCGGCCGAGGGCGGCGCGCGCGCCGCCGGCGCGCTGGTCGCCGAGGGCGTCGATCTCGTCACCGGCTTCGTGTGTATGGCGGCGGTCGAGGCCGCGATGCCGGTCCTCTCCCAAGCCGGCATTCCCGTCATCGTCACCGGCGTGCGCGTCGACGCCCTCACCGACCGGCGCGACAAGACCGGCTGGCCGGTGTTTCGCCTCGCCCCGCGCGCCGACGCGGAGGCGCAGGCCGTTGCCCGCATGCTGACCCGGGCGTGGCGCGGCGAGCTGTTCGCGATCATCGACGACGGCACCATTTACGGGCGCGAACTGGCCGAAAGCCTGCGCGTGGCGGCCGAACTGGCCGGGCTCGAGCCGGTGTTCATCGATACGTTCCGGCCGCAACTGCCCAACCAGATCGCGCTCGCCGGCCGGTTGCGCAAGGCGGGCGCGACGCATGTGTTTGCCGGCGGCGACCGGGCCGACATCGCCCTTCTCGGCCAGGCGGCGGCCGAACTCGGCTACGACGTGCAGATCGCCGGCGGCGAGGCCCTGCGCGCCGCGCGCGACGAGGTCGACCTTGTCGCCGGCACCTTGATGGTCGCGCCGCCCGACTGGGCCGACATCGCAGACCCGGCAATCGTCGCCGCCCTGCGCCAGGCCGGCACCGAGCCCGACGGCTACGTCCTGCCGGCCTATGCCGCCGTCGAGGTCGCGCTGGCGGCAAAACGCGCCGCCGCCGACGCGCCGCTCGCCGGCGTGCTCGCGGCGACGCGCTTCGAGACCGCGCTCGGCGCCGTGCGCTTCAACGATATCGGCGACTGGGCCGGCACACGCTACCGGCTGTTTCGCTATGACGGCCAGGATTTCAAGCAGGTCGATCTGGAATGAGTTTTACCCCCGGTCCCCGCAACCTTTTGACCGACATCGCCGGCCTGCGCGTCGGCGCGGCTCACGACGAGGCCCTCAATTCAGGCGTCACCGCGGTTCTGTGCGACACGCCCGCCGTGGCCTCGGTGCAGGTGATGGGCGGCGCGCCCGGCACCCGCGAGACCGATCTTCTGGAACCGCACAACAGCGTCGAGACCGTCAATGCCCTTGTGCTTTCGGGCGGGTCTGCCTTCGGTCTCGACGCGGCGTCCGGCGTCCAGGCCTGGCTGCGCGAGCACGATATCGGGCTCCAGGTGCACGACCAGCGCGTGCCGATCGTGCCGGCGGCGATCCTGTTCGACCTCGTCAATGGCGGTGACAAGGGTTGGGGACGCTACCCGCCCTATCGCGAGCTCGGTTACCAGGCGGCGCAGAACGCGGCCACGGCCTTCGAACTCGGCACGGTCGGCGCCGGTTATGGCGCGCTGACGGCCGGTCTGAAGGGCGGCCTCGGCTCGGCCTCGACGCGGCTTGCCGACGGCACCACGGTCGCCGCCCTGGTCGCGGTCAACGCGGTCGGCTCGGTGACCGTCGGCAGCACGCGCCATTTCTGGGCGGCCCCGTTTGAGGCCGGCTCCGAGTTCGGCGGCCTCGGCCTGCCAAGCCCGCTGCCCGACGATGCCGGCCGGGTGCGGCTGAAGTTCCGCGATCCGGGGCTCGCCGCCAACACCACCATCGCGGTGGTGGCCACCGATGCCGCCTTGACCAAGGCCGAGGCCAAGCGCTTGGCCGTCACCGCCCATGACGGGATCGCCCGTGCGATCTGGCCCGCGCACACGCCGGCCGACGGCGATCTGGTCTTCGCGCTTGCGACCGGCGCCCGGCCGGCGCCCGACAGCGTGGCGATGATGGAGCTTTATGCCGCGGGCGCGGCCACGCTGGCGCGCGCCATCGCGCGTGGCGTTTATGCCGCCCGTCCCGGACCGCGCGACCCGATGCCGGCCTGGTCGACGCTGGGCTGAGGCGTCGGCAGGCGAAATGGAAACCGGGCCGCCGTTCAAAAACACGTCAAAACAATAGCTTGGGGCCGAACGGTTCTGGTTGCGAAAAGCCGGCGCACGGGGTTGGCCGCACCGTTCCTGCCCGGCGGCTGCCCGTGATAGACTCGCCTCAGAATCGATCCAGGATCGGCCCGCAACAAGGATTTCGTCATGTTCTACCGTGCCGCCGCGATGCTGTGTGCCGCAGCCCTTTTCCTGGGCGCGCCGGCGGCCTCGGCCGGCGATGTCGCCGAGCTCGACATTCTCGGCTTCTCGGATGACGCCTCGATCTTCGCCTTCGAGGAGTACGGCATCCAGGACGGCTCGGGTTTTCCCTATGCCAACCGCTATTACATCGACGTCGAGAACGACCGTTTTTTGCCCGGTTCGCCGTTTCGCGTGCTTATCAGGGACGAAACGGTTAGCCTCGATACCGCCCGCGCCCAGGTCAAGGCCGCGGCCGAAACCATCGTCGCCGACGACGAGCTGGCACGCAACAGGGGCTGGCTTGCCGGGTACAATCCCGTCACCGAACTGTCGGGCGAGCCGGGCCGGATGGTGGTCAATCCGCGCCCGGTTCTGCCGCCGATCGACACGGCGGTCGCCTTCCATCTCGAGGAGATCGGCATCGCCGCGCCGGAACGATGCGCCGCCTTCGGTCCCGTCGTCGGCTACCGCCTGTCGCGCGTCGATCTGGAACCGGGCGGCACGTTCGTTCGCCTGCATCAAGACGAAGCGATCCCGCAAAGCCGCGGCTGCCCCTTCGGATACCGGCTCGGCGCGGTGCAGACGGTTTATCCGCAGGGCGGACCGCCCTCCTTCGCGGTGATGATCGCGGTGCGCGGCTTGGGCTTCGAGGGGCCGGACATCCGCTGGCTGGCCGTGACCGGCCGGCTGTGACCCCTGAAAGACGCACCGCGCCGGCCGGGGCGTTTGCCGGCCTCTATGCCGCCGTCGCCGGCAAACGAACCCTGGCGGGCCTGGCGGCGGGCGCGCTTTTGTGGTCGCTGCTGATGGCGGCCAGCGCCGTTTTGACGCTTTACCGCGACGGCTGGCAGGAGCCGGCCCATATCCGCGCGGTGGCGGTCTTGTTCGGTCTGGCGGCCTTCCTCGCCTATCCCGTTGCCGTGATCCTGGCCGGCTGGGCGAGCGGCGGCAAGAAATTCGACACGCGGCTTGCCGCCCATCTCTTCCTGCTCGGCGCCGGCACGCTCGGGCTGACGGCGGCGTTTTACGGGCTCGACCATCGCGCCTATTTCTCGCAGTGGCACGCCGCGCCGTTCACCGTCACCTGGTCGATCCAGTATTTTTTCACCGTGGCCGGCGCGTTCTACCAGTTCGCCGCGTTCGGCATGCGGCTCTACCTGCCGCTCGGCATCCCGGCGCTTTGCCTGTTTGCCCTGTGGCATGCGGCGAAAGCGCGTTGAGCCGCGGCGGCGGCTCTGTTACGACGCAGCCACCTATTCCGCAAACAGGATGCAAGCATGATCCCGCGCTATTCGCGGCCCGAAATGGTCGCAATCTGGTCGCCCGCGACGAAGTTCCGCATCTGGTTCGAGATCGAGGCGCATGCCTGCGACGCGCTCGCAGAACTCGGCGTGATCCCGAAAGAGGCCGCCAAAACCATCTGGGACAAGGGCGGCGCGGCCACGTTCGACATTGAACGCATCGACCAGATCGAGGCCGAGACCAAGCACGACGTCATCGCCTTTTTGACCCATCTGGCCGAGATCGTCGGGCCGGAGGCGCGATTCGTCCACCAGGGCATGACGTCGTCCGACGTGCTCGACACCTGCCTGAACGTGCAACTGGTGCGCGCCGCCGATCTGCTGTTGGCCGATCTCGACGCCCTGCTCGCGGCGCTGAAAAAACGCGCCTTCGAGCACAAGGACACGATCACCATCGGCCGTTCGCACGGCATTCATGCCGAACCGACCACTTTCGGCGTCAAGCTCGCCCAGGCCCATGCGGAGTTTTCGCGCTGCCGCGAGCGGCTGGTCTTCGCCCGCAGGGAGATCGCGACCTGCGCGATCTCGGGCGCCGTCGGCACGTTCGCCAATATCGACCCGCGCGTGGAGGAACACGTGGCGGCCAAGATGGGGCTGGAACCGGAGACGGTGTCGACCCAGGTGATCCCGCGCGACCGGCACGCGATGTTTTTTGCCGTGCTCGGCGTGATCGCCTCGTCGGTCGAGCGCCTCGCCGTGGAGATACGTCATCTGCAGCGCACCGAGGTGCTGGAGGCGGAGGAATATTTCGCGCCCGGCCAGAAAGGCTCCTCGGCCATGCCGCACAAGCGCAATCCGGTGCTGACGGAAAATCTCACCGGGCTTGCCCGCATGGTGCGTGCCTACGCCCTGCCGGCGATGGAAAACGTCGCGCTCTGGCACGAACGCGACATCTCGCATTCCTCGGTCGAGCGCATGATCGGGCCCGACGCCACCGTCACGCTCGATTTCGCGCTGGCCAGGTTGACCGGGGTCGTCGACAAGCTTCTGGTCTATCCCGAGGCGATGCAGAACAATCTCGATCGGTTCCGCGGGCTGGTCCATTCGCAGCGCGTGCTGCTGGCGCTGACCCAGGCCGGGGTGTCGCGCGAGGACGCCTACCGGCTGGTGCAGCGCAACGCCATGAAAGTCTGGGAGCAAGGCAAGGATTTCCTTGAAGAATTGCTCGCCGACGCCGAGGTGCGCGCCGCGCTTTCGGAAGACGCGATCCGCGAGAAATTCGACATCGGCTATCACACCAAGCATGTCGACACGATTTTTGCCCGCGTGTTCGGTCAGGCCTAAGGCGATCGCCGCGCCGGCAACGGAGCCGCCGTGCCGTTTCGCGTCCGGGCGGCCTTGCCCGGCGCGGACCGCCTCGCTACATGGGCGGCCATGAAGGCCAAAGACACCGATATCCTGATCATCCCCGGCTACACCAATTCCGGCCCCGGCCACTGGCAGAGCCGCTGGCAGTCGAAACTGTCGACGGCGCGCCGGGTCGAGCAGCGCGAATGGTCGAAGCCGGTGCGCGACGACTGGATCGCCCGCGTCGCCGAGGAGGCCAACCGGGCCGAGCGGCCGATCCTGCTCGTGGCCCATTCGCTCGGTATTCCGACCGCCATCCATGCCCTGCAGGCGATCGAAAAGCCGGTCGCGGGCGCGTTCTTCGTCGCCCCGCCGGACGTGGCCAACCCAAAGATCCGCCCGAAACATCTGATGACGTTCGGTCCCTATCCGCGCGAGCCGCTGCCGTTTCCCTCGGTGGTGGTGGCGAGCCGCAACGATGAGTTCTGCGCCTTCGACGTCGCCGAGGACATCGCCGGTGCCTGGGGTGCGCTGTTCGTCGATGCCGGCGAGGCCGGGCATCTCAACGCCGAATCGGGATACGGGCCCTGGCCCGAGGGTTCGCTTCTCCTGGCGAAATTCCTGTCGCGGCTGTAGAGCCCACGGCGGTAGCGGCGGCTCAGCCGCGCGCGGCCCGGTCCTTGGCGGCCTTTTCGGCGGCGCGGCGCTGCTTTTCGGCCTGATAGCGCGCCTTCAGCTTCGATGCCCGTCCTTCCTTGACGGTTTGCGGGGCGCGGCCGAAGGCGAGCGCGTCGTCGGGCACGTCGGCCACGATCACGCTGCCGGAGGCGACATAGGCGCCGGCGCCGATCGAAACCGGCGCGACCAGCGAGGAATTCGAGCCGATGAAGGCCTCGGCGCCGATCTCGGTGCGGTCCTTGGTAAAGCCGTTATAGTTGCAGGTAATCGTACCGGCGCCGATATTGGCCTTGGCGCCGATCGTGGCGTCGCCGATATAGGTGAGATGGTTGACCTTGGCGCCGGGACCGATCTCGGCGGCCTTGACCTCGCAGAAATTGCCCACCTTGGCGCCGGCGCCGAGATCCGCGCCCGGCCGCAGCCGCGCGAAGGGACCCACTTCGGCGCCGTCGGCGATCGTGGCGCCCTCTATATGGGAAAAGCCGCGCACGCGCACCCGGTCGCCGATCCGCACGCCGGGTCCGAACACGACATGCGGTTCGATCGCCGTGTCGCGGCCGATCACCGTGTCGTGGGCGAAAAACACCGTCTCCGGCGCCGTCATCGACACGCCGTCGAGCAGCATGCGCCGGCGCCGGCGGGTCTGCCAGATCGCCTCGGCCTCGGCCAGTTCGGCGCGGTTGTTGATGCCGAGCACGTTTTCGAACGCCACTTCGGCCGCGACCACGCGCAAGCCCTGCGCCCGCGCGATCTCGACGATGTCGGTCAGGTAATATTCGCCCTTGGCGTTGTCGTTGCCGACCGCGTCGAGCAGGCCGAGCGCCCGGGCGCCGTCGATCGCCATCAGCCCGCCATTGCAAAAAGTAATCGCCCGTTCCGCCGCGCTGCAGTCGCGGTCCTCGCGGATCGCCACCAGCTCGCCGCACTGTTCCACCAGGCGGCCATAACCGGCGGGCTTGTCGGTGCGAAAACCCATCACCACCACCGCGGCGCCGTCGGCCAAGCCTTGTCGCGCCTCGGCCAGCGCCTCGGCCTCGATCAGCGGCGTGTCGCCGAACATCACCAAAATATCGTCGAACCCGTCGGCGATCGCGTCGCGGGCGGCGAGTACGGCATGGGCCGTGCCCAGCCGTTCGGCCTGGACAAAGGTCCGGCAGCCGGCGGCGTGGGACTTCAGCGTCTCGGAGACGGTTTCGGCGCCATGGCCGACCACCAGGGCGAGCGCGCCGCTGCCGGCCGCGCGCGCCGCGCCGAGCACATGGGCGGCCATCGGCAGGCCGGCGACCGGGTGCAGCACTTTCGGCAGATCGCTTTTCATCCGCGTGCCCTCGCCGGCGGCGAGGATGATCGACAGGCAACTGCGTTCACTCATGGAGATTTCCGTATCGCGATTGGGGACGGGTCGCGCCGTCTTTATCATTGCGCGCCCGGCAATCCAATCGCCCCGGCGGGCCGGCGGCCTATCCCAGTTGACCGAGCGCGGGAAAGGTTTCCAAAAGCCAGTAGGAGGCGGCCTGGATGCCGCCGGTCAGAAACAGCACGCCGGCAATCACCAACAGTCCGCCCATCACCTTTTCCACCCGTCCAAGATGCAGGCGGAAACGGCCGAGGAAGCGCATGAAGGCGCCCGAAAACAGGGCCGCCAGCAGGAACGGAATGCCGAGGCCGAGCGAATAGGCAAACAAAAGCGTCGCCCCCTCGCCGACCGTGCCGCGTCCGCCGGCCAGGGTCAGGATCGGGCCGAGCACGGGACCGATGCACGGCGTCCAGCCGAAGGCGAAGGCCAGCCCCATCAGATAGGCCGCGGCCGGCCCGGCCTGCGACCCGCCGGTCTGGAAACGGGCCTCGCGCGACAGGAAGGGAATGCGGATCAAGCCGAGAAAATTCAGCCCCATCAGGATGATCAGGATGCCGGCGACGATCGCCAGTTCCTGCTGCCAGGCGCGCAACAGGCCGCCGATGGTCGAGGCGCCGGCGCCCAGTGCGACGAAGACGGTGGAAAAGCCGAGCACGAATGCGGCGGCCGCGCCGAGCAGGGCGAGCTTGGTGCGGGTGACCTGTGCGGCGGCGTTGCCGTCGCGGAAATCCTCCACCGAAACCCCGGCCATATAACATAGATAGGGCGGCACCAGCGGCAGGACGCAGGGCGACAGGAAGGACAGAGCCCCTGCCCCGACCGCGCTCGCATATCCGACATCGATCGCCATGACGGCCCTTGCACCTCGTGTCCGCGCGCGCCCGGCCCGTGCCGGCCGCGCCGCCGTGACCCGGCTATACCCTCGCCGACCGGGCTGTGCCAATCACCCTTTTGTGGGCGAATTGTCCCGGTCCGCGCCCGGCGCGCGACCTTTCACCAACAAGATCGCCGCGGACGCGCTTTTGCGGTTGACCCGAGGGTGGCGCCTCCCTATTTTCCGCCCACTTTCGGGGCGGCAACGGCCCTGCGGGAGCGCGTAGCTCAGTTGGTAGAGCAACTGACTTTTAATCAGTAGGTCCAGGGTTCGAGCCCCTGCGCGCTCACCAGAAAAATCAACGACTTAGCCTTCCTCTTCCGTCAAAGAATAGCCAAAATCGCCGGACACACTGTGGACACAGTCTGGAGGGCGGAATGGCGACGCATTACATTCTTGGGGACCGCGTACGGCTCTATCAGCGCGAGAACAGCACTGCGTGGCAGGCGCAGGCCCGCCTGGAAGGCAAAAAGTGGCGTGTCAGCACCAAAACGGACAGCCTTTCGCAGGCCAAGGAGATCGCCGAAGACTGGTATTTTGAGTTGCGCGGCAAGAGCCGCGTTGGCGAGCTTACGCAGGAAAAGACCTTCGCGGATGCGGCCAAGCAGTTCCTTCAGGAGTACGAGGCCATCACGCTCGGCGAGCGGAACCCGCGCTATGTCAAGGACCATGCCGCGCGGCTCGACAACCACTTGCTTCCCTACTTCGGCGACAAGGGATTGAGTACCTTCACCGCCGGGTTGGTGCAGGATTACCGGGTGATGCGGCTCCAGCCGAACGAGGAAACCGGCAAGGTGCCATCACGCAGCACGTTGCACCATGAGACCGTCACCCTCCGGCAGGTGATGAAGACGGCGTTGCGGCATGGGTGGATCAACCATCTGCCCGACTTCTCGGCGCCCTACCGAACGTCGGGTAAGATCAGCCATCGGGCTTGGTTCTCGCCGGAGGAATACAAGACCCTCTACACTTACACCCGCGAGCGGGCGAAACAGGCCAAGGGACTGAACTGGGAACACGCCGCAGAACAGTTGCACGACTATATCCTCTTCATGGCCAATACGGGCCTGCGGCCTGACGAGGCCAACCGGCTCGAGTATCGCGACGTGACCGTTGAACGGGACCAGGAAGGTGGTGAGCGCATCCTCCTGATCGAGGTGCGGGGCAAGCGTGGCGTTGGTTATTGCAAAAGCACGACGGGTGCCGTCTATCCGTTCTTGCGGCTGAAGAAGCGCAACGATCCGGAACCCAACGATCTTGTCTTTCCGCAGGACCACAAGAAGCAGTTCAACCGCGCCTTGACCGATTGCGCGCTCAAGTTCGATCGCGAGGGGAACCGTCGCTCGGCCTACAGCTTGCGGCACACCTACATCTGCCTGCGCCTGCTTGAAGGCGCAGACATCTATCAGATAGCCAAAAACTGCCGCACCAGCGTGGAAATGATCGAAAAGCACTACGCCGTACACTTGAAGAACACGCTTGATGCCAGGGCGATTAACGTGAAGCGGTCGGGACGCAGACGGGCGGACCCAAAAGCGACCATTGGCGCCCAAGGTTGACGTGGTGCTCTGGTTCCTTTGCCATTTGCAGGGTCTTGAGGCGGGCGATCCGCATCTCGAGCGATGGGTGGGTACTGAACAAGTGTCCTTCCCCCAGACCAGCCCACATCATGACGTTGGCAAATCCGTTGGTTTGAGGAGGCTTCTTCTCCTTCTTCAGGCGCTCCAACGCGGAGATCATATGCTCGCGGCTGAACACGATGGCAGAGATCTCATCGGCGGTGAACTCGCGCGCACGGGACAGGCGCAGGATCTCAAGCTCGGAAAGCGGCGTGAACACCCAGCGTGCGAACGTCTTGAGGCCGCGGAGCAGTAGAAAGAACGTCAGCGACTCCTGAATGCTTCGGGCCCGGGTCATCCTCGCCATATCGTTGCTTGCAACGTGCCCTAGCTCGTGGCCGATCACAGCGACCAGTTGTTCCTTAGTCAAACGTTCGACGGCGCCCTTGCTCACGGCGATGAGGGCATTCGATGGGCTGTCGCCCATGGCGAAGGCATTGATATCCTCGTTCGGGAACCATCCAATATGGGCGACGCGGGGAAGGCCCATGGTTTCGGCCAGGCGCTGCGTGACCCTGGCGATCGGATGCGTATCGGAAAAGAACGTCACGCCCATCTGCCTTGCCGCACTATGGCTGGCATTATTCGTGAACAGTTGCCCTCCGATGATGGACCAGATCGGCAAGATGCAAGCACCCAAGGTCGCGACCGACACATGCACGGCGATCATGGGTGGTCCAAGGGTTATCCAGGCGAACGGGCCGCTCGCCATGATGGCTGTGGAATTTGCGCCAAAGGAAACCATGGTCCAGAAGCCGCCGCCTACGAGCGCAAGAACGATCAGGAAGACGACGGTGGGCCAGACTGGGTAGCATGGGAACTGGTGTCGTTTGGCGGTCATAAGCGGGCCTTCAAGTCATCGTTAGCGAACCACGGCGTGAGGTCGGCCTGGACGGGCGGCACATCGCGCACGAAGTGCACGGCCCTACGGCCTTGAGCGTTCCCGCGCATGACGGCTATCACCTCGTCCGGCAGGAGCAGCTTGCGCGCGGCCAGGTGCAGGTTCTCCGAAATCGAAAAGCTGCTGGACGTCGCGTGCCCGCCACTGACGGACGCCGACATGTTGGGCACCTCGTAGGCGATGGTGGTATCGCCGAGGTAACGGGACACCAGTTCGGCAGTGTGGGGATCGTCCGTTCCGAAGAACGACTTCACCTCCGCCTGGAGAAAGGACTTCCAGGTGGTGGGATATTTCTGCTCGAGGGTTGGCAGGTCCTGCAGGAAGAACCACAAGCGTACGCCCGCCCCGGCATGGGTACGCAGGGCGCCGACAAAGCGGTCGTCGCGATCGAGCATCAGGAATTCATCGAGTACGAACAGCACCGGAATCTCCGGTCTGTTCGGGTTGATGAGCATGGCGTCCAGGGCCGACGCGAACAGCATGCGCACGAACGTGGAATAGGGTGCGATCTGATTGAACGGCAGGACGAGGTAGACCGTGGCTGGGCTATCCTTGAGGTTCTTAAAGTCGAAATCGCTCCGCCGCGTCGCCTGGCGCAGGCCTTCGGTATCCCACACACGCAGATGGTTGTTGAGGCTATCGAGGACGCGCGGCTGGCCGGTGTCGCGGCTCTTGGTACGGAAGTTGGCGGCCGGGTTGCGGATCGAGCTCGGCATCGCGGCATCCCCCATAGCGGCCACGAGCCCGCTGAGGTTCTTGTCCAACGTGGACAGTGTGTCGCGGATGGTGCCGAGGTTGCGGTGCGTCTCCGGCGCGAACCGCGCGGTAAATTCCACAACGGCGGTGAGGAACGCGACCGCCTCGTTCTCGAAAAACTGCTGCTTTTCCTCGTGAGTGCGCGGGTACAGGATCTCGGCCAGTTCGAGCGCGCTCTGGCTGTCGGTGACGGCATCGAGCGGGTTGAAGGCCGTTGACGCTGGTATGCCGGGAACGCGGAACGGGTTGACCACGTGCACCGGTCCGACATGGGCTTCGCGCCAGCGGGCCGTGTGCTGGTAGAGTTCTCCCTTGGGATCCAGGACGACGGCGGCACCCCGGTAGGTCAGAAGCGTCGGGATGATCTGCAAGACGCTCTTGCCGGTGCGAGTCGGCGCCACGGTCAGGAGATGGCTCTCGCCATCCCAGGACACGGGGTGGTTTTCGACATTTCCTAAGACGATGCTGCGTCCGCTTGCCGGGCGGAGCAGCCCTGCGGTTTCCAGGTCGGCGAGGTTGGACCAGCGCGCGGAACCGTGGATCGGTGGCGGATTGGTGCGCATCTCGGCCTGCCGCTCGCGCAGTTCGTAGGCCTCCCTCGCCCGCTGCAGAATGCCCGTTGGGTCGCGGCCCTCCTTGATGGCATCGACCGCCGTTTCAATCGTGAGAGGGTCGTAGCCTTCGCTTTCGAGGCGCTGCTTGACGCGCCACGCGGTGAACGAGCGGCCCAGCTGCCAGCCCGTGCGGATTGCGCCGGTGATCTCGCCGGGCACGCCCAGTTGTTTTGAAACGTCGAACGGGCCCTTCGCCACCCCGCAACCCCCGGTACGCGTTACTCCCGGGTGGACATTAGAAATTGAAATGCGATCCCGTCAACTCTAAGGTGTACGAACGCGTACAGCGCACTTACATGTTGGCTGACTTGTACTCATACAGGTTAAGCCAACATTGTGGCGGTCGGGGCGGGTTTGGGCTCTGCGCAAAGGACGCCCCGAACCGCCAAAGTGCGGCAAGGGGAAACCCCCTGCACCCCCCTCCGTGCCATCGGAAACGTCCGTGCCCTGTCCGTTGGGGTGGGAGACATGGGCATGCAGGATGGCAACATCCATTGCCATATCGACAACGTCTCGCGGCGCGACCGAAACCACGGCACCCGCGTGGCGGTGGCGTCCGCCGCCTACCTTTCCGGGCAGCGGATCTGGTCGGAGGTCGAGCAGCGGTTCGTGGAATTCAGCATGCGGGAGGACGTCGTCTTTTCCGAGATCGTACGCCCTGAGGGGGCGCCCGCCTGGGTGGCGGATCGCGCGGCGCTTTGGAACACCGTCGACCTCACCGCCCGAAGAAAGGATGCCCGGCTCGCCAAGAGCATCGTGGCCGCGATCACGCGGGATATACCGCAGGACCGTCGGGTCGCACTTGTGCGCGACTTCGTGGCGCCCTTCGTGGCGCTCGGTTGTATCGCCGATGTGGCCATCCATGAGGACGGCACCGACCACAATCCTCACCTGCATGTGTTGCTGACCACGCGTCGCCTGACCCCGGACGGGTTCGGCGACAAGCTGACCGCGCTGGAACAGCGCAGCTTCGTCAAGAGGACCCGCGAACGCTGGGCCGACCTCAGCAACCGGTATCTTGAGAAAGCCGGTTCACCGATCCGGGTGGATCACCGCAGTTACCGTGCCCGCGGCATCGAGGCGGAACCGACCGTGCATCGCGGGCCTAATCCGATGGAGCGCCGGATCAAGCGTGAACACGCGCGGCGCGTAAGAGAGGAGACCACCATGAGCCGACCCGATGTTCATGAAAGGCGCATTTATCCCTTGCTCAGCACACGGGAGACATGGCCCCCGGAACCGGAGCCGTCTCCCGATATGACCGAACAGGAGCGGGATGAACATCATCGCTATTGGCAGGACCGTCAGTTGGACCGTCTTGAAAGCGCGCAGCAGGTTGAACCGGACGCGCCCTGGTTTGAGCAGGCGCTGGACCGGGCCCGGGCCGAAGCCGGTCACGTGCCCGACGCAGAGCGTATCCGGCACGAGGACGTCAACCCTGAAACCCTTCGCGAGCAGACCTGGTCCCATGAAGATTACGATGCCGATGTTCGCAAGCGTGCGATCGAGATGAAAGCCACCCGTGAGGAGAACGAGGCCTTTCGGGCGGTTCGTCACGAACCTGTCGAAACCCGCCGCTTTGTTCAGGAATTTATCCTGCACGGGCGTATGCAGACCATCCGTGACCAGGATCTCGCCCGGCGGCTGGAGCAGGTCCAACCGGAGCTCCGCGCCAAACTCGAGCCCTTACGGCCCCAATACCTCGATTGGGAGCACGAGCTCCCCGAGCCGGGACCGGATCGGGAGCCTCGTTTTCGTCGGGAAATGGATCAGGCGCGGGACCGCATGCTTGAGGACAGTCACCGCGAGGCCGAACCGGAGCCGCCGCAGCGTGAGGTGTCGCGCGATGCGTTGGAACGGGCCCGTACGCGCATGATCGAAGACTATGAGCGTGAAGAGGATTGGGGCGAGCCGGAACGGTAGGTGCCCACCATGGCGACAATTTAGCAGGATTCGACAGGAGCTATCGGGTCACCCGTCAGGCTTTCTTGAATGCCTTCACAAGTTCCGCGCGATAAGCGTCGCCCTTGAGGCCACGGCCCGTGAGTTCCTTCGACACGGCCTTTGCCGCGGCGCTTTTCTTCATGCCTTCGACGGCGGTGAACTTTTCCGCTTTGCCTTTACCGATGGGCTTTGTGACGAACCTGCCGGTTGTCGCAGAGCGGCTGATTTTGATCTCTTTTGCCATGCCTCATCATAACCGGGTACCGGGTATCCGCCCGCATATTTGTGGTCGCGGCCGTGAACAGGGACTGGCCATCGTGTCCTGAATGCCGCCCCCCGAACGGTTCGCAGGCAATCCTCTCCCACCGGTGTCGATCGGCAGGGCTGCTTTCGCTGCCTCGGCTTTTGTCGCTGTTGCACCGATCGTTGGGCGCCGGCGCTCCCAATGGCCGGTAGGTTCGCCAAACTGGCCCGATCCGGCCCATGCGCAATGGTCTTCCGCCGCAAGCGGTCTCCCGAGAAGAACCATGCCCCTGTCCCTCGAAGATCAGTCCTACCCGTTGGCGACCGGCCGCAAGGGGTGGCCGGAGCAACCAACGAAAGACAACACCATGTCAAAAACCAACACACCCAAAGTTCCCACCCACGAGGTCTTCCACGTGGTGGGCGACAAGGACAAAGCCCGCTGGACCAAAATCGGCATCGGTTGGCAGCATCAGGACGGCGAAGGCATGAACCTGATCATCAACTACACGCCGCTGGTTGAAGGCCGGACGGTGGTTCGCCGGATCAAGGCCCCGCAGGAGGCAGAGGCATGAGCCCTCTGCTCACCGTCGCGCAGCGTACTGCGCTCCTCGCCAACGGCCGCCGGTCGGCGGCCGGCGAGGATCTTGACCCTAAGCCGGTCGTGAAGCTGTTCACGCCGGACGCCGGGGCCACCTGGCTTCTCACCGAACTGGATCCGGACGACCCGGATATCGCGTTCGGGCTTTGCGATCTCGGTCTCGGTTGCCCCGAACTGGGCTCGGTCCGACTGTCCGAGATCAAAACCATCCGCGGCAGGTTGGGATTGTCGGTGGAGCGGGACCGATGGTTCAGTGGCGCGAAGCCTCTGTCGGCTTATGCGGCTGAGGCTTCACGGATTGGGCGCATTTGCGCCTGACCTTGGGGCCGCGGTTCACGCGGCCCGCCTATTACACAAGCGCGGTCGCGCGCGCTTGTTGTACTTTCGCGTGGAAACTTTTTCCTTGTCATATTTAGAGAACTGTAAAACAGTTCATGTGGAATCAATCCGCCCTTTTTTGTCGGGCGGTTGCCCGCACGGGGCAACCGAACGGAGAACCTCATGGGAAAACCCTACCGCTATCCTCCGCCAAAACGGAGGCCGCCTGAACCGCCTGCACTCAGTGTGGCTCAGCGTGAAGCGCTGATCACTAAGCTTGCCGCCGCAGATAAGGCTTTTGTCGCCGGACATAACGTATCGCTGTCGGAGAAACGGGTGCGGTCGATCGTTCGCGAGACCGCCGAAAACCTGCTCCACACCCCCTTTCGACGAGGCCGAGGTTAGACTGAGTGGCTTTTGAGTATACCGGCGTTCAATCTCTCGTGAACCCCGAAATCTTCTACAAAATACTTGCCAGCGCGGTCGAAGAAACCGCGCTGGCAGCAGATTTTGAAATCAACGATAACAACCTTATTCAGGATGACGCTGCCCAAAAATACTTCGCCTATCATTACATGCAGATAGAATGGAGCGGTGAGCTCCGCGAATCCAAACGATCCATCCTGGCCGTCGCACTGGCGATCCATGCGATCGCCCTTCACCCCCCAATCTCAAGACCGCTCTTTGTTTATGCCGACGACAAGCCTGTCGGCTTGCTTGACGCCATCGCCCATCGCAACCCAAACGAACTGATCGCGCTTGTTTTCGGCATGGCCATCGCCGAGCTTCAAACCGAGCTCAAAAACAGCGCCGGCAATATCATGTATTTCCCGTCGCGCCTGAACCTGCGCTCCATCCGACCAGCGGACTTACGAGATGCCGTGCGCGTCATAGCCGAAAACAAGAATCGCGATCTGGGAGCCAGTCACGGCCAGTTCCGTAGAGCCTTTCATCGCCTGGCAACCTTGATGCGACGTTTGAGAGTGCACCGGTTTTCTCGGCACAGGTGAACCCTGCGTTCGTTTCTAGCCACCGACAGGATAAAGTCTTGGGAGCCAGCGTTCGACGACAGTCGCAGGAAAGGCAAGCCTGACCTTGCCTTTTGGCGATGGGGAGGTCAGCAGGCCTTTGTCGAGAAGCGCCGATAAGACAGAGCGAGCCTGGCGCTCTTGATAGCCCGTCAACGCTTCCGCTTGAGAGCGCTGGAACTCGCCGGTAAGAACGGCCTCGCGCAGAAGTGACCAGCTCCCCTTGGGAAGGCGCTTTGCCCTGATTTCCTCATCTGTCCAGATTTCCATCCGATTGAGCAATTCCTGTGGCTCTGTAAGCTTTTCCATGAAGCGCACCTGATCGAGGCAAGCCGCGAGGAAGAACCGGCAGAACTCGGATAGCCCAGCCTCGGTTAGGTTGCCGCGGCCGTCGAGATCACCGCGGCGGGGCTCGTCGGCCGCGGTGAGCAGGCTTTTGTAGGATTGAACGTCCCGGGCAAGGCCGCGAGACACCGACCAGAGTTCTGAGCCCACGCCGAACTCGCGCAGCAGGGCGTGAGAAAACAGGCGCGAGACACGGCCGTTGCCATCCATGAATGGATGGATCCAGACGAGGCGGTGGTGGGACGCGGCAACACCTACCAGCTGCTGTATGCGAGACAGGCGCGCCGGGTCGTAGCCTTCAGCAAATCGCAGCAAGAGCCGTTCCAGTGCTTCGGGCTCGGGAGCAATATGGCGACCGACAATCACGTGCCTGGTGCGCAATTCTCCTGGGACAACGCGAACCTCCTCCCCCGTTTTCGGATCCTTGGCAACCAATAGCTCTTCGGGCAAACGAGAGCAGAATTCCCGGTGCATCCACCTAACGGCGTCCACAGAGAGGATTGGGTACGGCATCTCCCCCCGGTCAATCATCGCCTGAACTTCGATATGGGCTCTGGCTTCGCGCTGCAGATTTCGTTGTTCCGGTTCTTGAGCGTAATCACCGGCAAGTGCCCTATCGATATCAACGGGGTGCGTATGGTGACCCTCGATGAGGTTCGAGTAATAGCAGTTCATTGAGCGAACCAGATCACCCAACGACGCTCGCATGATCGGGTGCAGCCGGCTACCAAAGGCGCTGGCGGCCTCTATAAGGTCGATTACGGTGTCCTCGATTTCACGACCTATATCAGGGAACAGCGGCTCCATAGCTGCGATATCGGTCATTCTTTGCCGCTTTCGTTGCCGGTTGATTAGCGTTTACCAGCAATAACATAAGCATAAAGCCGCGCATACATTTTGCCGGTTTTTTTGCCGCTTTTTCGAGCAGGTGCGACTCAACGGATGCGCAACTCTGTGGTGATCGTGCGTACGCACCTAGCTAGCGATCGCCCTGCTTAAAGACAGCCCGGCCAGCCCGCGCCAGGTTCCATACCGCCCATATCGTCAGCAGCAGAAAGATCAATGGCTCAACAAGCGGGAAGAACGTCGTCGCCTGCGAACTACAGCCCGCTTCCCCAGCCATGCGATAACCGTCGGCCAAAAGGGAGCTGAAGCTAGCGCCATCGGGAACTGACCACAGGGACAACCCGCCGCGCCCAATCTCTTCGAGCGGCTGCCCACTTACCGAAGCGCAGAGCGTACCTTCGTTGTGCATGACGCGCCACGAGTGCCCCAATGCCCAAATCGGCACACCAACCCCGAGCACGATGCCGCTAAAGGTGAACCATTTGCCGATGCTCGAACCCGGCTCGAAATCGAATATGCGCAACGGAAATCGGGCGCGCCAGGTCGTGCCCTCGATGCGCGCATGCTCGGCAACCAATCCGAGCGAGATCGTAAGCAGGACCGAGAGACACAGAATCCCCCATAGGGCCACGATGGCGTCCGGCGTGTCCTTCGCGAAGGTAATGCCGAGCAGGGATTTCAGCCCAAAGTAAACCGGTGAATTCTGCGTCTCGCCCATCACGGTCAGTGCGAACGCAAGTTGAATAAGAGCTACAGCCAGCCACGCCCTTTGGATCGACGTCGGATTCATCGCGACACTCTGATTTCCAGCGGAAGAGTCCCGGAAAGTACGGCGAACAATCCACCGTCCCGGCTTTCGAAGTGCGCACCGTCGAGCGAAATACCAAGACTTTGGATCTCTTCGGGCAGCGCTAACACAGCGTCCTTCGTGGAGAGGGCTTTGTTGAGCCCGTTCAAGATCTGCGCCTGCATCTCGTCTCGAAAACCGCTCAGGTCCGATCCGATTCGTATGGCATCGTTAGAAATGTTGAGTTCTACCGACTGCGACGACAGCGAAACCGTGTTGTCAGTGACGGCCGCCTGAAAAAGCGCAACTACGCTCCCATTGGTCGAGCCCAGAAACCCACCATCGTACCGAACGTGGACCTTCACCTTGAGCAAGCCAGCCTCGGCCCATAACTGCGTCCCCGTGTGGCTGATATCACCACCGGCGTGACGGTTGGCGAGCGTGTTGAGAACGCCAATGAACTCATCAAGCTGGGCACGGGCCGTAAAGGGTACGGCTTGATCGTTTGCTGGATCGATTTGAACCGTAATCGGCGTCGCGAACCTGATCCCCTCGACTGTGTGTTCGATGACGATCGGCGGCAAAGTCTGGCCCCTGGCCGACGTCGCGCTCACGGCGATGGTTGCAAGAAGTGCTACGAATGCGATTCCTCTCATGATGCGCTCCGGGAACCATTAACCAGGCAGGTCGAGGTCGATGCTGATCGGACAGTGATCACTCAAGCCGCTTCCGCCTTGCGCGGCATTGATATCGTCGCGGGCGAACCGGCGCTCCCAAAAAGAACCTTCGACAAATCGACCCGCAAGCCCCGTATCGAGCACAATCCAGTCGATGGGTTGTGTGCTTGTCCCTTTGCGGGTGGGGCAAAGGCGGGTCACCGTTTGAGGATGGGGTACAACCCAAGGCGTTTCGATAGGATCGTCCGGGCCGACGCCGTTGATCGCTTCCCACAACGTTCCTTCAAAGTTCATCTGACGGAAGCGCCGGTTGAAGTCGCCCGCGATGACGAACGGAATCCCGCTCTCACGCTTTGCCCGGACCCAGTCAGCCAGGAGCGGCACCTGCTTCCACAAGGTCTCGCAATCATCGTCCGACGACGTGTGGATGTTCTTGTTCGTCGCGCACGAGGATTTCAGGTGGACGGACAGGAACCAGAACTGCTCGTCGCCAGCCTCGAGCAAGGCCCCTGTTCCAGCCCGCGTGGCACGGCCGTCGCTATGGAGGACAGACAACTCAGGGAACGGATCAGCTCTCACGAGCGCAACACCGCTATCCTTGCGCACCGCAACAGCTGTGTAGACGTCGCCCTCCCCTGCGGGCGCGTCGTCGTCACGCCAACGCGGTGACATGAGGATGTCGTAAGTATCCTTCGGAAACAGCCGCTCCAGCGCGGCCTTCGTGCCGATTTCTTGGAGCGCAATCACGTCGGCCGCAGTGCCGTCGCGGCCAAAGAGGTCGCGGTACTTCTCCAGCAGCGCGAAATCCTGCGGCGTGCGCTTTACGCTGGAGATCCCGTCAAAGCTCCGCAGGTTGACCCCCTCCTCATGGTGGAGATCCTGAATATTCCAGGAGCCAATCCGGAGGGTGTCGGCGGCGGTCGCGGTTGATAGGCTGAGCGAGGCCACTAGAGCAATAAGCAGGGTTCGCATTAGGCCGTCCTCCGACGGAATGTCGCTCACGCGTGAGAAAACGTTGCCAAACGCTAGGGTAGCATCGCGTCAAGATTGCAATGTGAAAGACTCCACATTCGTCGCACGCGTAAACGTCAGCCGTGTGCTAATGCTTGGAGCCCACCGTAACTGACGAAGCCGTCCCTTCGATCTGCTTTGTGCGCCGGTACAGAACCCAATCGTTCATCAGTTCGGCGAGTGCCCTCGTGATGTCGGTATCGCGCCAGCCGGAACGGATGGCGTCTTCGCAAAGCGCGGTGAATTTCGCCTCCATCGCGTCCTGGCAATCCAGATTGCGACCATTGTATTCATTTGATGATTTCGGACGGTGCATGAGATCCCCTACCCGATGACCTATCATTCTTATGTCGCGCCGGTGGCGATTTCGTGACGTTCTGCGCGGTGGTGAAAACAGATCGGTAGATCGATTTTCTTGCGTTAGAGTGTCTATTGCTTATCTTTCTTTAGCATGCGAAGCTTGGTTCTTACCATCAACCGATGGTTTTCGGTAACACCTTGGGGCCTTCGGCCCCTTCTTTTTTCGCAGATCATTAGCCAAGCCTCGCGCGAGCAAGGATGGCGTCCTCGGAGAGACGCCATCCTCCATCGCAACGTCAGGCGGCCGTGTTGTACTTCGCGCTTTGTTAGCGGATCCGCGCCGTTCTCATTTTTTGAGTTATGACACGTTTCCGCTCTTCCTATGGTAATGTCTTTACCTAAGGTAAGGTTAGCTGATGTTTGATCTCGCCAAAGCGATCCCGGACCCCGATCTGGTCCTTGCGATGGAACCAGAAGAACTGGCTGCAAAGCTATTATTCTTGATCAAGCAGCGGTTGTCCGCAGGCGATCATCCATATGCTCACCTGGGCAACTACATCAACGAACTCACAACGAAGGATCGGAACGGCAACTACCCGTATCCACTCGAGAGGCGCGAAGAACTGCGTGTCGCAATTGCTGAGGCTTGGAATTGGCTTGAAGTTAACGGACTGCTAATCGCTGCCGAAGGTTCCAATGGCCAAAGCGGTTTCCGCGTTCTCGGCCGCCGAGCACAACACATCGCCGATGCGAGTACCTTCGCGGAGTTTCAAGCGACTCGGATGCTTCGCAAGGAACTGCTGCACAGACGCATTGCGGATCGCGTATGGTCCGCATTTCTCCGTGGCGAGTTTGACGGCGCAGTCTTCCAGGCGATGAAAGCAGTTGAGGTCTATGTCCGGGAGGCTGGGGGCTTCGGCCAAGATTTGCTAGGTGTGAAATTGATGCAGGAGGCCTTTAAGCCAAAAGATGGACCTCTGACGGACAACGACAGTGAGGGGGGCGAACAGGTGAGCCGCATGCAGCTGTTTTGCGGCGCCATGGGCTCCTACAAGAACCCGAATTCACATCGGGACGTTGACATGAATGACCCAGCCGAGGCGCTCGAGATTATCCTTCTTGCCAATCACCTCCTACGGATTGTCGATGCACGGGCAGTCGCCATCTCGGGAGGCAAGGGGATGCCGACTGCCATTGTCGAACGACAACCATCCAGCATAAACGATAAAGACCGAAGGTAGGAAATACCGACGGCCCCGCTACCGCGAGAATGCAGCTCAATGCAATCAATCAGTATGTTGTATGGAAGGGCGATCACATCAATGCTCGGCGTCCGCCAGGTCGCGCGTCGATGCGGAACTAACAATTGAAAACTTGTTCAAACCAGCGCTTTTACTAGCAATAACCACGCAGCCGACGCTTCAGAATCGACGTGGCGACATTAAATTCATACCCAACGCAACCCCAGATTCATGCTTGGCCTTTTCGTCTAAATGCGCTTACTTGTGTTTGTTGGCGCCGCCGCAACCATTAGGCGCAAGCTGGAGACCGGTCGCCTCGGGAACTGGTTATCACGGGGAGTGGTCGGAGGCTCTCATGCATCGGCTGGTAAACGATGTTGAGAAATCTAAACCTCTGGCGTTGACAAGGAGGTCTAATGACGCCTGTAGATGCAGTCATCATCATGCTGATGTTGACCCAGATCGCGATCATGCTGCATAGCAGCCGCTGATGCGTGCGGGCAGACACCGCAAGGTGATGCGGGGAGTCGGGCAGGCAAACCGAGATGCAGGTCCGACTCCTTTCGGAGCTCGCACAAAAAAGGCCCCGAGCTGGTAACATCGGGGCCCACGGTGGTCAACGCCACCTGTAGATGCAGTCACAGATATAAACTTTATAGCGCCTTTGTCAAGGCGAACAGATGTGGCTTCTCTTTCAAACGAATCAAGCCTAACACACCCTCATTAACAGGAAAATAACTTTCAGCTCCTAAATATTAACCACCAAGATGTCACCATCAATAGATATTATCCCCTTCTCGATCAAATATCTGTAAAGAGATTCTCTATATATTCTTCCTTTTCTTCCATATTGGCGGGGTATTAGTTCTTTTAGTTTATTGGCTTGATCACTGTATTTTGTGTTGATTTTTACATCAACCATCTCTTCCTTTGCTGCTGTGTATGTCTTAGCTGCTCAATACGCTTGGCCAGCATTTCATTTGCATTCGGATTAGTTTTTATTGATTGAAATCCGTGCTCTAACACGCTCTCAAAGTATTCACTGAGTTGCATGTGGTGTGAATTTACAAAATCTCTATTGAGAGCTTCCATTATACTTGCCGGAAGCTTGTGCTGGAGTCTTAGCACACGATCCTCGTTTTCCATGCCACGCCCGCTACGTTTTCTCGGTTTGCTAAGAAAGTGTAAATTGAAGGATATGTCTGTGGAAAAGTCAACCAAGTCGCCGAGACCGCACTTTCTGGTTGCGGGCCTGCCAACATTCTTCGAACGGCACCAAGGGTAGAGAGGCGCGCGGCCCTCTCTCCCCAGCAAGTCCCGGCCCCGGTTTCCCCTACCTTCCTCCGCTTTTGCTTCGTGCAGGCCGGGGAGACCCCTCCGGTCCCGGGGCTTGCCCCCCACTCTCCCCGCTGTTCGCCACGAGGCAAGGGTTCAGGCGGCCTGAACCCTCCTTTTGAGGGTTGGGTTGTCTGAACGGACAATCAAGGAGAGAAAAAGATGACCACAACGCAAAACCATGAACAGACCGTGCCGCTGGGCCGGTTGGTACCGGGCCGTTTCAACGTGCGGCGGGTGAACGGCGATGCCGGTAAGGCGGCGCTGGCGGCCAGCATCGAGGCGCATGGCCTTATCCAGAACCTCGTCGTCAGGAAAGCAGCCAAGGGCAGCAAATTCGAGGTTGTCGCCGGAGGGCGGCGGCTCGGCGCGTTGCGCCAGTTGTTGAAGGACGGGCGCAGCGTCGACGGCGTCGCCGTCGACAAGGACTATCCCGTGCGGGTGGTCGTGCAGGAGGAGGGCAACGACACCGAACTCTCGCTCGCGGAAAATGTCCAGCGCGAGGCCATGCACCCGGTTGACGAGGTGGTGGCCTACCGCGAATTGGTCGACGGCGGCATGGCGGTGGAGGATATCGCCGCGCGGTTCGGCCAGTCGGTTGTGACCGTGAGACAGCGGTTGAAGCTGGCCAGCCTGTCGCCGCGTATCCTCGACGAAATGCGCGACGGCAACGTCACGCTCGAACAGGCGAAGGCGCTCGCCATCACCGATGACCATGCCGCGCAGGAGGCGGCGTGGTTTGAACGGGACGGGTGGAGCCGCACGCCTGCCAACCTGCGTGCCCAGTTGACCAGCGACCATGTGCGGCCGAGCGAACGGCTGGTGCGGTTCGTGGGCATGGAAGCCTACGAACAAGCGGGCGGTACGGTGCTGCGCGACTTGTTCGGCGAAGACGGTGACACCTACCTCACCGACCGGGACACCCTCGTGCGGCTGGCCAACAACAGCCTTCAGTTGGTTGCCGACGAACTCCGTGACCATGGCTGGAAATGGGTGGAGGTCAGCCTGGACGCCAATATCCTGCATCAGGGCGGGTTTGGGCGCATCCACCCTGTACGGCGGGCGCTGACCGAGGCCGAGAACGCCGAACTGGCTGAACTTTCGGCACGGTTCGACGAACTGGCGGACGTGCTTGAGGGCTACGCCGAAGGCGACCCCGACATCGCGGTCACCGAAGCCCAGCAGGTGGAAGTCGAGCAGCGCATCGAGGCCATCCGCAACGGGACGGCGAGCTACCAAGCCGAGGAACAGGCGCTGTCGGGTTGTCTAGTTGGCATCGCCTATGACGGCACCCTGCAGGTCGTGCGGGGCGTCGTGAAGCCCGAAGACCGGAAGGCGCTAGCAGCGCTGCACGCCGAGGGCGAACCCGGCGACGGCAGCGTCGATGAACGGCAAGAACCCGAGACGCGAGGCATGTCCGCCGCGCTCGTTGAGGAACTGACCGCTGTTCGTACTGCCGCGCTGCGCGTGGTACTGGCAAACAAGCCGGAGGTTGCCCTCGCCGCCTTGCTTCATCCTCTCGTGGCGGAGGTGTTCCATCCTTATCACGTCCGTATCGGTTCGGCGGTGGAGGTGCGTGGCCAAAGGAAAGCGCTGGAACCGTCGGTCAAGGAGCCGGACGCCTGTGAGGCGCTCAAGGGCTGGCTCGCGGTCGTGGAACCGTGGGGCGACCGTATTCCCGGCGATAGCGCCGATCTGTGGCCGTGGCTGCTTGCGCAGGACATGGCGACACTGACCGACCTTCTGGCGGTCGTCACCGCCGCCAACCTCAACGGCGTCGAAGCAAGGCATGACGCCTCCCCTGCCCGGCTGGCGCAGGCGGCGCAGGTGGCCGAAGCCGTTGCGCTGGACATGAAAGCTTGGTGGACCCCGCAGGAAACGTTCCTGTCGCGGCTTTCCAAGGCGGATATCGCCGAGGCAATGCGCGAAGCCGGATGCCCGGAGGACGTCGCCAAAGCGGTCGAGAAAGCTCCCAAGGTTGAGGCAGTGGTGCTGGCGGTGAAGGCGCTGGACGGCAAGGGATGGCTGCCGCCTGTGCTGCGTAACGCCACCGATGAGGTTCAATCGGAAGCCGCCTGACGAACCCTGTACCTAGAGCAGATTCGACTTAATCCGGGTCATATCCGGCTGCCTCGAAATAGTGCCGGCATTCCTCGGCTGTGAAGGCGGAGAGGCAATCGGCAACGACGGACCAGAGTTCGTCGACGGTTCTCGCGGCGGCCTTTCTGAGCAGGGCCTTGAGCTTCGAGAAAGCCATTTCGATCGGGTTGAAGTCCGGCGAGTATGGCGGGAGGAACAGGAGCCGCGCTCCGACCTTCTCGATGGCCTCGCGCACACGGCTGATCTTGTGGGCCGGCAAATTGTCCATGACCACGATGTCACCAGGGCGCAGCTCTGGCGCGAGCACTTGCTCGGCATAGGCCAGGAAGGCGGGACCATTCATCGGACCGTCGAGCAGCATCGGCGCCGCCATGCCGGACAGTCGCAGGCCGGCGGTGAAGGTGGTTGTCTTCCAATGGCCATGGGGAACGGCCGCCCGGCATCGTTCGCCACAAGGCGCGCGCCCTCGCAGCCTGGCCATCTTCGTGGATGCCGCGGTCTCGTCGATGAAGATCAGCTTCTCGGGATCGAGATCGAGTTGGCCGTCGAACCAGGCTATGCGGCGGCGCAGGACGTCCGCGCGCTGCTGTTCGGCAGCATGCGCCGACTTTTTTTGAACGTGATGCCGCGCCGGTCGAGGAACAGCCAGACTGTCGAGGGCGCAGCCCGCACGCCGCGCTCGGCGGCAAGGCGCTCGCCGATCTCGGCAAGCGTGATGTCCGGCGCCGCCTCGATCAGGCCCACAATGAAAGCCTCGTGCGCATCGAGCTTCGAGCGCGACGGCTGGCCCTGCTTGCGAGGCTCGGTCTCGCCAGTCTCGCGATAGCGGCGATACCAGGCCCCGGCCGTCGAGATCCCGATGCGGAAGCGACGCGCCGCCTCCCGTGTCGAAACCCCATCCTCGATCGCCGCAATCACCCGACCGCGAAGGTCGCCGCTCAGGCTCCTCGTCATCTTCACCTCTTGGCAAATCACCAGCGTCAGTGAATCAGACAAACACGACCGCGTGAATCCCAAAACCGACTCTGCGTTCTTCGAAGATGCTCTAGCGCACGCCCCAGGGCCACTGGCCTTGGGGCGCTTCTCGTTGTCGTTAGGCGAGGGAAACCCCTGCCCTTTCCCTCGCGCACCCTTCCCGCCCCGGTCGGGAATCGTTCTATAGAGGCTGTGTCTTGAGGACCTGGTAGCCCTGCGGCGTCCAGCCCGATGGCGTCTTCGTGAACTCCATCTTGAGCTCTTCATAGAAGCGGTAGCCGCCCGTTGTGCGGTTGTACGAGATCACGCACGTGGTCAGGGTCTTCGGACCGCTGCAATCGCTGACCTTAACGTCCTGCCAGCCCATGTAGCCTGCCCTCTGGGTCAGGTAGTTGATCGCATCCTGGGGCTTCGGGGCATCGAAAGAACACGCCGTTGCCAGGCCGGCAAGGCAGGCTGGTAGTACTCTTAGGTATTTGTGCATCGGAGTCTCCCATCGCAGACCCTCCGCCGGGAAAGGGTCTCACCACGCAGGCGCGCATACTGTTCTCGAGTGAATGTTCCCGGTGCCCGAGATCGTCCGGGCCGAGCTATTTGGGCGTGAACCACACAACGAGGTGGATGTTCGATCGCGCCGTCCCCTCGCACCGAACGTAGAAGCGCGGCAGCGTGTATCTAATAACGGCGCCCGAGAGCGGGCTGTTGGTGCATTCCTCTCTTTGCGCCGGTCTCATGCCCAATCTTTGCACGATATCGCCGAGATGGATCGCAAAGAACATCATCGTGTCATTGCCGGCATCGAAGGCGATCGTCTGTTCGATGACGAGGTTGTCCCGCGAGCGGATGATCGCCAAGGTTCCCGATCGGTTGCCGATGCTGCAAGAAACGTCGCCATACTTGCCTTTAGCTTCGCAAGTTGCGTCTTTGTGCGCGAGGAACCGAACCAACTCGTTGAGGTCGGAAGGTAGCGGGCCGGAAGCCGGCGCACCAACGCTCTGATTGCCGACGGAACAAGCGGAGAAGGCCACGGCGAAAGCGGCGGCGAGGTACCGACGCCTCATGCGCTTTCACCGGGGCGAACAGGTGCGATCGCGGGCTTCCGGAACGCCAGGATAATCAGCCCAATGAACCCGGTGAAAAAGCACAGTAACCCCCACAGAAACGGGCTCAGGTTCTTTGAACTTGCCCATGCGGCGCCAACGCCCGCGAACACAAGCCCGATCAATATCAAAATGACCATGGAATCTCCCGTGACGGCCAATCCACCAAAGGACCGAATCCATCAGTCCTCCCGGTGTGGCCGCGCTCACCCTGTCGATCGTCCCTTCGCCATGGCGTACGCAAAAATCACGAGTTTTGAACGGGGTAAGATAGGCGTGCTTTTCTAATCAGCCGTTTGGTTTTCTGCTGGCGTTTTAGGCAAATCCCTACCGCTTGGCCTTGTGCAAACATGAACATCGCCAGACGATTGGGCCTTGCAAAACTCGTGATTTTTGCACCCAGGGAAGACCACAAGTGATCTACGGATATGCCCGCGTATCAACCGAAAGCCAGGACCTGGAGGTCCAGATCGGCCGGTTGCGGCAGGCGGGCTGCGAGCGCATCTACTGCGAGAAACGAAGCGGCGCGGACGCGAACCGCCCCCAACTCCAGCGGATGCTGAGCGCGCTCCGTACCGGCGATATCGTATTGGCGGTGGTGACCGACCGGCTTGCACGCGACCCGTTCGACATGCTGGACATTCTGCGCCGGATCACCGCGAAGGGCGCGGGCCTCAAGCTGCTGGACGAGCCCTTTATCGACACCACATCGGAAATGTCCGACCTCATCCTGTTCGTAGTCGGTTGGGCTGCCAAATGGCATCGGCGGCGGATACTTGAAAACACGGCCGCGGGGCGCGCGCGCGCTCGGGCTTTGGGCATAAAGTTCGGGCGGAAGCCAAAACTGAACGACATACAGCGTCGCGATGCCCTCGCGCGGCTGGCGGCAGGGGAGCCGCGGAAAACTGTCGCAAGTGATTATCGTGTCAGTCGGAGTACGATCGGCAGACTGTCGCGGTAGGAAGCCTTCCCCATATCGCACGCGATGTGGGGCACCGGTTCTTTTCGCCCCCGCGCGGCGGGCGGCGGCCGCGATATTTCCGTTTCACTCCTGTGTGCCTGGGCCGTCCTGGCGATAGGGAGGCAGATCTGGCGCATCTTCGGGAACCGGATTGGCCTCTAGGTCGGCGATCAGCCGGTGCATCTCGTCGATCTCGCGCACCTGCGCCTCGATGATCTCGTCAGCCAGCTGGCGCACGCGCGGATCGCGGATATGGGCGCGTTCGCTGGTCAGAATGGCGATCGAGTGATGCGGGATCATCGCCTTCATGTAGCTGACGTCGTCCACCGTCTCCTGGCTGCGAACGAGCCACAAGGATGCCGCGAAGACGAGGACGGCGCCGCCGATGATCGCCGCATTCAGAGTGCTGTTTCGATACATCGACCACATGAAACCCATCATGACCACGGCCATGACGGCGCCCATCAACAGGGCCATCCACGTCCTTGTCTGGCTGAAGGTGATGTGATCCACCGCATAGGTGTTAAGGTACATGAGAGCGAACATCACCACCGTCGAGGTGGCAATCATCGCGCCAAAACGCCTGTAGGACATGCACTTCTCCTTTCCTATTTGATGAGCATCCAGATCGCCATCGCGACCATCATCAGGTTCTCGGTGAGGGAGATGAAGCCGAGCGGCACGTTGCTGTCGCCGCCGACGCAGGCGCATTTGAGCTCGCGGCGCTCGACATAAACGGCATAAAACACCGAGACGGCGCCGATGCTTCCGATCAGGAGTGCCACCGGGATCGCAAGCCAAAGAAGCGCGCCGGCGATCATCAAAACACCCGCCAGAGCCTCGGCGAACGGGTAGAGATAGGCGTACCTGACCCAGCGCTGTGCCAGCAGGTCATAGCCCAGGAACATGTTGGAGAAGCCTTCGAGATCGCGCAGCTTGAGGATGGCGAGAACGCACATCGAGATGGCGACGAACCATTCCGCCGCCCGGATCGTGGGAAGTTCCCCGTCAGCGCGCCAACTCGCGGCCAGCGCCATCAGGGCGGCCATGCCGAAGACGGCGATGACGGGCTGGTAGGTGACGGCTTCGGGATCGCGCACCGACTTGCCGAAATGGCGGCGCAAATCGTCGTGGCCGCCGATGCGTTCCCCGTCGATGAATGTCTGCGGGGTGGTATCGACATCATGTTCCGCCTTGAAGGCGTCGGTTTGCTCACGCGTTTCGAGCCAATGATCGTCCACGGCGTAGCCCTGGCGCTTCAAGAGGGCGAGCGACTTGAGCCCGAACGGGCAGACGTGCTGCGGCATGACCATGCGGTAGAGTGATGCTTGCCTGGTTGCTGTCGTCATCATGTGTCCTTCATTGTCGCTCAGCGCCGGGCCCGATCGAACAGGTCGACGAGTTCGTCGACCTTCTCGGTCTGTTCTTTCGGGCTCCCGCAAGCGATCGCATCGGCGACGCAATGTGCGGCGTGGTCGCGCAGGATTTCGCTTTCCGCTCGCGCCAGTGCTGCCTTCACGGCCTGGATCTGGTGAAGAATGTCGATGCAGTAGCGATCACCGGCGACCATGCGCGCCAGGCCCTGCACCTGGCCGGCGATCCGGTTGAGACGGTCAACCTTCTGCTTTTTCCGGTCGCCCGGCATCACGATCTCCATACCCTGCGGGAGTATGGAGAACCCGAGAAGCAGGAGAAGGTTCCGGAAAAGCTACCTGTACCGCTGCGATGACGAGCTTGTCTGGCAAAGATGTCGACTTGAGTGACCGAAAAGCGTACCTCTCGTGCGATGTCATCTCTTCGCGCCCTGCTTGCTGCGCTGATCGTCGTTGCCCTCGCTTTCGGCGTCGTGAATGGCCTAGCCATGGGCGCGACAGAAACCTCAGAAGAGATAGTCTTCGCGACGATGGACATGGATGGCTGCGTGGGCTGCTTCCGAGGTCCATCAGAATATCACCTCTTCTGTTCAATAATATCAGATAGCGCTATCTCAATTGTCTGAATAATAGCTGCACTTTTAGTATCATTTCTGTAGGATGGATAGCAAAAAACCATGAACTTATCGTATCTTTGTTGTTTAATTTTCGCGATGCAGATATTATGCTCCGGAAGCTGATCACGCAACGCGGCCTCAAGCGCAGTTAAGAATTCGAAGCTATACCGGGTCGAATTGTTGGGTGGAATGATGATGAAGCGGCGTCGCATATTCCGTTTCACCTTACTGGCTGCCGGCCATCAAGAATACAAGACCGACGACGATGAGAGCGACGCCCGCGATCCGAATGCTATCGAACCTTTCATCCAGAACAAACGCGCTTAACAGGGAGACGAAGACATAGGTTAAACCCATCCCTGGAAATATTATCATGATGTCATATTGAGATATGAGCAAAACATAACCCGAAAGAGATAGCGCAAATAAAAATAGCCCGCCAATAAAGCGCGCTCTCGTTAATAGGCGAATGATAATTGCGATATCGATCTTCTCTGCGTGCAACGATGATCTGGCTTCCAGTTTCAGCAATAGCTGCGACGCGGCATTCGCCCCCGAAGAGATGACCAAGACCGTTGGAATATCCATTAAATCACCGGTTTGGCGGCCGCAGCTTTCCGATGGCTGCGGCCGCGCTTTTCGGGTTACATCAAGAGCGATTTCGTCACTTTTCTCATGCGGGTATTTGCCCTACCAACGCTTCTAGAAGTACCGGGTAAATCGGAGGAAGCCCGACGTCGTTCCGCCGAGATTTTCGATTTTGCTGTGGGCAAGTTCGCCGCGCACCTCGAAATTCTCAACAGGCATCCAAACCGTCGAGATTTCTGCCGCGAAAGCATCGATACCAGTGGTCACCAGGCCGGCATGCAAGTTGCTGTAGTAGTGCCCAGCCACGGAAATGCCGAGTTGTTCACTAAACTGATGGTTGTAGGATGCCAGCGCTGACCATTCGGCGCTGATGGCGTCGAACTGGCCTGTAGAATAGATATTGGCGTTGTTGGCATACGTCCCGATCAGGCGAAGTGACGAACCAGGCATGTTTGGCATATTGACATGCAGACCAAGCTTGGCAGCCCATCCGTCCGTACCCAAAAACGATTCATCGTAGCCGAATTGTGCCCACGCGCCGCCCCAGCCTTGGTTAACGCCGGCCTTGACAACGACATCTGGCAGATATCCGTCACCCGCTAGTGCATCATCCTCTAGCGAGACCGTCCCGTAGTAACCGGGGCCGCCCCTGAACGTGTAGGAAACCTGCGCTCGTTGCTGATAGCCATAGCCCAAGCCTGACCAGGAGTGGGAGCCTGGGAAGTTGGACACACCGCCGCCTTGGGTTCTTGTCCAGGCTGACTCGGTATATCCCATGCGCAGACCGCCGAGTTCCAAATAGGCCTGGTCGAAAACCGCTGGGCCGTCTCCTACACCGTTCCAACTTGATTCGAGCCGAATGAACGATCGAAGCAAACCCCATTCCGTCTGCGAACGAGCATCGAAGTTCAACCGGGCTCGTACCGTCTTGTAAAAGCCTTCGGTGACCGGATCACCTGGGTGAAAGGTGAGCGGTGGCGTATCTCCAACATCACGGCTTTCAGCGCCGATCTGATAATAGACGTAGCCCGAGATCTGTAGGCACGTTTCGGTGCCGGGAATGTAAAAGAAGCCGGCACCATAAGCGTCACAGACGCGTACATATTCAACCGGTTCCGGTTCGGCAATGATGATCGGGTCGGCTGCTCTCGCCGATGTAATCCCTGCAGCGCTTGCTGCGAATGACAAAAGTACCAATGTTTTCTTCACGTTGCCCACCTCCGTTGTTTGCGGGTTAACCAGCCGAAGACAGAGGTGCCACAAGCGTCCATCCCGACTGCCGGAGAAATAGGGGGCGGAAGCCTGTCGAGATTTTTCCTCCAACTTTACATCTGCGTAAGATACGTTGCATTCGCCGTCTTGCACGAATGCTGTTGCCGAGTGGCAACATTCGCATGGACCGTTTCTCCGGCCGATCATGGCGTTTGTCAGATTCGTAAGTCGGACGAAAAGGCAAGGTGAACCGCGGCCTCTAGATTCGTTCACGCATCGGTACTGAGCTCCGCGTTCTTCAGGAAGCAAGGGTCGATACCCTCTCTGAGAGAACGTTGCGGCGGCCGCCGGAGCAGTAGTCTGGGTGAGCAACCCGTCACCCCGTAGAAACTGGAGAAAACAATGACCCGCATTTCCGCAATCACTACCGCCCTTTTGCTTAGCTCAGCATCTCTGGCTTTCCCTCACCAGCAGACGGTCGATCCTTTGACGACTTCAGCTGTCTCAAACGCGCAGCGCGTAGAAGCGTTGCTGCAGGGAGAGGGCAGACCCGGTGACTCGGTGACCTCAGTTTCTGATCCGAACGTTACGTTTACTGTGATGGAAAATGGACTGGTTGAAAGAAGGAACGATCGCTACGGCACAGTCCAATACATTCGACCCCTCGCACCGTGGGAGCGTGGTTTTGACTACCGGGGGGGGCGGTAGTTCGTCGGCGAGCATTTTTACAGAGATGTAAACACGGAGAAAAGCGCAGCTTAACTCGCTCTGTAAGGGTACACCCGCATCTCTAGATGAAAAAGCATCTCCATGTGATGCCCTTTACCCGCCCGCGTATCTGACCTCCGCGGGCGGGTTTTTCCATAAACTATCGCCCGGCTTCGGAAACCGAATGTGAACGGCCAACCCCGGCTTGTTGTCTGCTAGGTGAAGCGTAGCACCATGTAGATCAGATATGGCCTTTACCATGCTCAGTCCCAGCCCCGAGCCTTCCGTCCGTCGGCTCTTGTCCAATCGATAGAAGCGTTTGAGAACATTCAATCGCTCTTCAACCGGAATGCCAGGGCCGTTGTCTTTGACCACAACAACGACTTCCCCCTTCTGCGTTTCGCTTCCAATTTCGATCTGCGAACCTGGCGGCGTGTGACTAATGGCATTTTGGACTAGATTGGCCAGCATCTGTCTAAGCAGATCCGGATCACCCCGTAGCATGGTTTGGCCGCCTCGCTCCATGGCAAGACGAATGTGACGATCGTTGTTGCCCGCAATATCAGCATAAACTTCGAATACATCCTGGAGAAGTTCATTCACGTTAATTCGCCGAAACCGTTGGCGTTGCACCCCGGCCTCGATCTGGGAAATGCGCAAGAGCGCATCGAACGTTGCGGTGATCGCGCGGATATCAGTTAAGGCCGTTTGAATCAGCGGATGGGCGGCGCTAAGGGTTGAGGCTTGTGCCGCTGCCTCCAGCAGCAGGAACAAGCGGGAGATTGGAGTCTTGAGATCATGAGCAATGTCGGTGGTAACCTGCCGCATGGCATTGACGCTGGCTTCAAGGTACGCAAGTGACACATTTACCTCTTCTGCCAGCGCGTCAATGTCATCCATGCGCGACGAGACTGGCAAGCGCGTCGAAAGCTTACCGGAAGCTACCTCGCGCATGACGGCCGACAATGCTGCGATCCGCTTTCGCGTCCTCAGGGCAAGAAAGGCGCCCCCGCCTAAACCGGTCGCGAGCAGTATGGCCGTCGCCCAACCGAAACTCGTCAGGGCGATGCTGCGCAGGCTGTTGGTATCATCGTAGCTTACGCCTATGATGAGTTCCGCTGGGCCGAGCGCGTTCCGATAGAGTCGATAATTGACTGGGATGGCATTGTGATTACTCGCATCAAGGGTAGAAAAGCCTGGCGATGCGTCAGTGATGTCGATGTTCCCGGCGAGCAGAGTGCCATCCGGTGCGCGTAGCGAATAGATTGTTTCCTGACCTCGGATAGCGGGACCGTGGTTTTCAATCATCGCGCTGGCGCCGGCTAGTCCTCGCTTGTCGAAAGCTGTTTGGATTTCTCGGAAGCGCTCCATCACGTGCGAATCAAGACGCTGGCTGAGGTGACTGGCGACCATATTGTAGGCGACCAAATTCACCCCAAGATAGCAGACCAGAAAGAGAGCCAAATAAAGTATTGCAAGGCGGAACGACGTAGTGCGCGCGATACTACCTTGGGACATGAATGCTGTAACCGGTGTTTCGTGTCGTGTGCAGCAAAGGAACCTCAAACGGCTTATCGATCTTGCTCCGGAGCCTGCTGACATGCGTCTCGACGACCGTACTCTGAGGATCGAAATTGAAATTCCATATACGTTCCAAGAGCATGTGTTTGGTCAGGATGCGACCTTCGTTGCGCATGAGAATTTCCAGCAGGGCAAATTCTCGGGGCAGAAGATCAATTACTTTGCCTTGTCTCTTGGCCACTCGTCGCACGAGGTCCAATTCGAGGTCTGCCACCTGCAGGTGAGTTTTCTCGCCGGACATCGGAGGGCGGCGTGCAAGGGCACTGACGCGCGCCGTTAGCTCGGAAAACGCAAACGGTTTCACCAGATAGTCATCTGCGCCCGCTTCCAGTCCCGCGACACGATCTTCCACTCCTCCAAGGGACGTGAGAAACAAGATTGGAATCTTGCCACCGGCTGCACGTAGGCTCTTTACAAGCGCAAGGCCATCCAACCCGGGTAGCATGCGGTCAACGATGGCCACGTCATAGGGCTCTCTAAGGCCGATACCGAGTGCATCGCGGCCATCCTTCAGAATATCAACCGTGTGTCCCGACGAATGCAATCCGCTGGCAATGTAGTTGCTGGTCCGGTCATCGTCCTCGACCAGGAGTATTTTCATTGTGGTCGCCTTCTCGGTTGTAGTTATGCCGACATGGTGACCTCTGGCAGGGGCAAGCGTACCCACCGCGCCCGGCGGCGCCCGGCGGCGGGTACGCTGCATCTCTATCGACGGGTTAGACCGTTCTTGGTTATTGGGATGGGCTGGATCGCTTCGGTCCGATTCGTCGGACCGAGAAAAGGCATTTGCTACTTGATCTCGGTGACCGTGAGTCGTCCGTTTACGCGTTCGGCGACGAACTCGATCGGCTGGCCTTCCTTGACCTTGTCGATCATGGCGTCGTCGGCGACGACGAACACCATCTTCATGGCCGGCATGTCGAGATTCTTCAGTTCCTCGTGCTTGATCGTCAGCTTCTTCTGCTTGGCGTCGATCTTGGTCACCTCGCCCTTGGTGTATTCGGTGGCCGAGGCTGCACCGCCGAGCGAGATTGCCAGGCCGAGGGCGGCTATCGCGGTTGCGATGGATTTCATGGCTGTCTTTCCTTTCTGCTTAATTGCTGACCGTGATCTCGCCCTTCATGCCGGACTCGTAGTGGCCTGGAATGAGGCAGGCGAATTCGAAATTTCCGGTCTTGGCGAAGGTCCAGACGATCTCTCCCTTCTCGCCCGGCGCCAGCCGGACGGAGTTGGGATCGTCGTGTTCCATTTCCGGGAACTTCGCCATCATCTCCTTGTGCTTCATGAGTTCCTCATGGTCGTCCATGACGAACTCGTGGTCGGTTTCGCCCTTGTTGACGAAGCTGAGGCGGATGGTCTCTCCCTCCTTCACTTCCAACGACGCCGGCTCGAACAGCATCGCGCCGTCGTCGTTTTCGAACATGGTGATGGTCACAGTCCGCTTCGCTTTGTCAGCGTCCGCCGGCTTGCCGATCGCCATTTCGTCGTGTCCACCAGCGTGTTTGCCAGCGGCATGCGCCGCGCCCACTGCGAGCGCCGACGCGGTGAGCGCAATGATCAGATGTCTCATGCTGTTCCTTTCCTGGTTGCTTGTCGGTTGAAGGAGTTTCATCCCTGTTTGTGCCCCGCATGCGGATCGGCCGGGGGCATCTCTTTTGTGTTGCCTGATCTTGTTGGCTCGGGCGTGTCGGCCGTCCATTCGTAGGCGACGGTGCCGGCCGGGTGCTCGTACCAGCCTGGGTCGGCATAATCGTCGGAGGCCAATCCCTCGCGAACCTTCACGACGGAGAACATGCCGCCCATCTCTATCGCGCCGAATTGTCCCCAGCCTTCCATCATCTTGACAGTATTGTCAGGCAGCGGCATCTCCATCTCGCCCATGTCGGCCATGCCGCGAGTGCCCATGGCCATGTATTCCGGCTGCACCCGCCGGATCTTCTTGGCCACCTCGGTCTTGTCGGCGCCGATGAAGGTCGGCACGTCGTGGCCCATCGCGTTCATGGTGTGGTGCGATTTGTGGCAGTGGATGGCCCAATCGCCGGGATAGGTCGCGTCGAACTCGTAGGCGCGCATGGCGCCCACGGGAATGTCGATGGAGACCTCCGGCCAGCGCGCTTCGGGGCGAACCCAGCCGCCGTCGGTGCAGGTGACCTCGAAGTCGTAGCCATGCATGTGGATGGGGTGATTGGTCATCGTCAGATTGCCGACGCGCACCCGAACCCGGTCGTCCCTGGCCGCCACCAGCGGACTGATGGCCGGGAAGAGACGGCTGTTCCAGCACCACATGTTGAAGTCCGTCATCTCCATGACACGCGGCACGTAGGAGCCGGGGTCGATGTCGAAGGCGTTGAGCAGGAAGACGAAGTCACGGTCGACCCGATGCTCCGCCGGATCTTTCGGGTGGATGACGAAAAAGCCCATCATGCCCATCGCCATCTGCACCATCTCGTCGGCATGCGGGTGGTACATGAAGGTGCCGCTCTTCACGAGATCGAACTCGTAGACGAAGGTCTTGCCGGGCGGGATACCGGGCTGGGTCAGCCCGGTCACCCCGTCCATGCCGTTGGGCAGGATCATGCCGTGCCAGTGGATCGTGGTGTGCTCCGGCAGCCGGTTGGTGACGAAGATGCGCACCCGGTCGCCTTCCACGGCCTCGATGGTCGGGCCGGGCGACTGTCCGTTGTAACCCCACAGATAACCCGTCATGCCGGGCGCCATCTCGCGTTCGACCGGTTCGGCCACGAGATGGAACTCCTTGACCCCGTTGTTGATGCGATGCGGCAGTGTCCAGCCGTTGAGGGTGACGACGGGCTGGTAGTCCGGCCCGCTTGACGGGAACAATGGCGGCTGCATGTCGGCCGATTCCATGATCGGCGCTTCGGGCAGGCCCATGGCTGCGGTCTTCGTCCAGGCGGCCGCTCCGGCAAGGAACGCGCCGCCACCGAGGATTTGTCGTCTGGTGATCATTTTTTCGGTTCTCCTGCTCAATGTCCGCCGCCGCCGTCGCCAGCCGCCGCGACCTCCGTCGCAACGGCCGGGGACGATCCCGGACCGCCGCCATGAATTGCGGTGCCCAGATTGACGTCGGCCAGCCAGAACTGACGCTTGGCGTTCAGCGACAGCATGATCGCGCCAATCCTGGCGCGGGTGTCGGCCAACAGCTCGAATGTGTTGGTGATCATGCCGTTATAGGTCAGCACCGCCTCTTCCTCGATGGTGGTCCTCAACGGCACGACATTGTTGCGGTAATGCCGGGCGATGTCGTAGCTCGATCGATAGCCGTCATAGGCGCCGCGGGCCTCGGAACGAACGTTCACCGCTTTCTCCGCCAAGAGGTTCGCCGCCCGCATGTAGGCGAGTTCGGCCTTGCGCAGGCGTGCCTGGCCGCTGTCAAAGATCGGGATTACGAAGTCCAGCTCGATCCTCGGTGTGGTTGTTGTGGTGGTGGTGCCGTCATCCTCTTTTTCGCGCTCGACTTCGGCCCCAGAGACAATATCGAGATCGGTCAGGTAGCGGGTCGCCGAGGTCAGCCCGTAGGCGCGGGCAAGGGCTTCCAGTTCCAGCCGCGCCACCTCCAGGTCGACGCGGTTGCGCAGCGCCTCCGCCTCGATCGCCCGCTTTGCCGTTGGACGCTTCGGCAGCGAAGGCAGCGCATTGGGCACCTGATAGTCGAGGTCGGAGCCCCAAAGGCCCATCAGGCGGGTCAGCGCCTCCTTGGCCATGCGCGCCTGCATCCGCGCTTCCGCGGTCTGGCCCGCCAATTCGGCGTAGAACACGTGCTCCCGCGCCTGGCCCGATTTGGTGAAGGCGCCGGTCTCGCCGAGCTTCTGGGCAAGTTCCGAGGCGGCATCGGCGGCCGCCTGGGCCTGGTTGAGATAGGCAACCCTTTCCCATGCCGAAACCGCGTCGATCCACGCGCGCCGCGTGTCGGCGGCCACGCGCAAGGTTTCTTCGGCGGCGCGCAACTGAGCCTGCCTCAGCCGGGTATCGGCGATGGCCATGCGCTTCGGGCGCGTGATCACGGCAAGGATGTTGTTGGCCACCGTCGCCTCGATGGAGCGGACCGGGTCGACGCCGGTCAGCCCGACCGAGACGGTCGGGTTGACGAGCAGGCTCTGTTGCCAGACCTCGGCCTGCGACAGGCCGACATCGGCATAGGCGGCCTGAAGCCCCTTGTTGTTGAGGAGCGCCACCTGCACGGCCGTGTCGGGTCCGACCGTCCTGTTTCGGACAAGCGCCTGTACACGTTCGCCGACCTTGCGTGCCTCTTCGGCGGACTGGAGCCAGACCGTCTGCTTGCCCGTCACCGACGCGGTCCGGTCGGAAACGGGCGCAAAGGCGCTCAAGGGATCGGTGTCGACCGCTCCCGTCGTGGCGCAGCCGGCGGTTAGAAGAGGCAGGGCCGCAAGGGCGATGATCCTGGGAATGCCAGTCCTCATGACCCGGCTCCTTTCGAAGCCGGCGACAGCCGCTCGTTGAGCCGCCGCCAATCCTGCGGGCCGACCGGCTGGCGGTGGTGATAATCACCCACGACGGGACGATAGCTGGTTTCGCGAACGCCCATCGCCGGGTCGGCCGCGTTGTAGGCCGGCAGCACGACCGGCGGTGTCGCCGCACATGCGGTCACCGAAAGCGGCGCGAGCACCGCAACAAATGCAAGTTTCATCCTGAATTACCTGAACTGAACGAGGGATCGCGCCGTCGTGACACGAAACGTCACGCGGCAGGCTCCGCCCGATGCGGGCGCGTCAGTTCAGGTATCTGGGAGGTTTTGCGAGGACGCTGGTCTCGCCGTCGACGAGCGCGACGATGCATATCGCACCGTGGCCACTGCTGGCCGGCCATTGCGGGAACGGGCAGTCGACCGGCACCGCGGTGACCGGCGCGCAATGGACTTCGCAGCCGCCGTCCGAGAACTTGCCGCTCTTGTGATGCTGGACCTTGCTTTGCGCGTGTCCGGTATCGGGGCCAGCGTGATGGCCGTCTTCATGCGCGTGGTCCGCAACGGCATGCGGTGTGTGGCCCTGTGCAACTTCGGCGGGCTTGACAGCCAGACCCTTGGCGCTCGCCAGAGAAAACAGGCCAGGCTGCACCGATGTGAGGGCGAGAAAAAGAATCGCGAGCGCCAGCCGGAGCGGCGCGGCATACATGAGCTTGATGGCATGCCCGATTTGCATGGCGCGAATAAGCTTGATCCGCGTGCCGCATGTCAAGTGGGATATTTGGGCCACATCCGGGCGCCGGCTGAGATGAGGCTCTATGTTCGAAGCAATCAGCATCGTCCTCACCAGACACCTTTGATCATTCCGGTCCACAGATAGGACCAGAACGTCGATGGTACCATTGCTTCGACTCGCCGGTGACAGGCAATATCTTGATGTCCCCGTTCAAGACTCGCCCAACCGTCTCGACACAGCTCTCGCGTGAGCGTGCCGCAAGGCATGTCCTGCAAAGGGTTGTGCTGTTCAGGCCGGCGGAGCCGGCGTGCGATACATCAATATGGCTTCCACCACACGGCATGTCCCTGATCAAAGAGGATAAAGGCCAAAGTCAGCAAGGTCGCCACGCACAGAAGCCAAATTATCCATCCAGTCAGGGTCAATACGATGCGCAGGCTCCCCAGCACCAGTGGTAGCAGCGCTAGCAGAATCAGCGAGCTCACCAGAAGATAACCAACTCAGGATAATCGTCCTGCGAGGAATTCAGCGGGTCGGGGATTGGCACCGTCGGATACCAGACATAGCGGTAGTGGCCGACCTCGAGCCAACCTTCCAACTGGCGCGCCGGCTCCGTGCGGGACAGATCGAACGGATAGATTTGGCTGAGCCGGAGATCGCGGTACCCTTCCCTCGCCCGTTCCTCAATAGCCTCCACGACACGGATGATATCGAACAGTTGGACCGCGTAGCGCTCCCTGGCTTGAGTGGTGAGTTCCCAGTTGCTTTTGGCATCAGACATCATCAGGCCCTCCCCAGGTAGGTATCGGTGATGGCGAGGCGGGCGTGGCCAAGCTCCCCGGAAATCTTGAGGCGTGCGGCTCGATCCTGCTGTCGCTCGTCTTCGGACATGTCCCCGCGGCGTTTACCACCTTGCAGGGGGCAGGCTTGGCCCGTCAGGGCGAGGTAGCGCTGCTGGGCGTAGGCATGGCGGAACCCGTGCGTGTTGCGCAGTCCCGCTTGGAGGGTTTGATATTCATAGCGTCTGAGTTGTTCGGCGTAGGTGCTGTTGGTCGGGATCAGCGAGCCGTGGCCCGGGATCAGGCGGCGGATGTCCATCAGCACTCGGCGCTGGGCTTCCGCAATAATGGGTACCGATCGTGCGCGACCGCCTTTCGTCCAACTGGACTTGAGCACGATGCGGTGTGCCTGGATCGCATACGCCGGCTGAAACTTGATCGCCTCTTCACGGCGCAAGCCGAACGCGACCTGGAGCAGGACAGATGCCCGGATCAATGGGCACGCGATCTGCTTGAACTTAGCGGGATCGAGTTTGCGGGCACGGTTGATCGGCGCTTCGGTCTCCTTGGCCAGTCCGTAGGTGGCATTGTCACGTTCGACGATGTTGGGCTTGTTGATGCGATCGGCCCACCATCTGAGCCAGGAAAGGCGGTTGCGGATGGTGGCGTCATCCAGGTCATTACCCTGCCAGTGTTCGACCAGCGCGTTGACGTGCCGTGTCTTGAGAGAGCGGGCACCCGGCAGGCGGTAGCCAAGTCGCCGCAGATCAGCGGCCATCGCGGTGAGGCCGCGCAATCGGTTCTTCTGTGTGCCGTAGGCGCCGTCGCGGTTATGACGGCACATGCGGCCCAGGTCCATCGTGAGATCGTCCATCAGTCTCTTCCAGTATTGTTCTTGTCGGTGAGTGTTGATGGCCGTCGCCATGGCCGTAGCCAAAGCGACCCGCAGAGCGTGTCTGCGGCTCAGGACCGAAGACGTGATGAACTCCTTTCAAGCGGTAAGAGCCTCCTAGAGCCGGTCTGGAGACCGGCCGGTGTGGGTTGCCCGGATGGGCGAACCGGATCGTTGAATCCGGTTGGGTGGTCGCGCGGCGGCGACCTGATCGATAGAGCGCGCATGCTGCTCTCCTGTGGTTGGAAAAAGGGATGTGAGATTTGATCGGCTGTTGCGGATCGGGTTCACGTTGGGAGAGCAAGAAAATGAAAGCGAGAAAAAGGTGCGGAAAATGATGAAGTTAGAGGACTTCGTGTGTCCGATCACGCGGGTGGCACGTGCGTTCATTGACAGAAAGGCGCGGATGAGCTTGGCAAAGTGGGGTGCCGTCACTACCGGATGCTCCGGGTAGTGACGGCACCCGCCGCGCACGCCGATTGTCAGACGTCCGACAAACGCTGGCGCCTTCGCTCGCGCACCTGCCCGGCCCGAACGCTACAGGCCGCAGTGTTCATCGGAATGGCGGCGAGGTTGACCTGCCTTCGGCAACCCGCAAGCCGTCTGCCGCCGCTACGCGGTCTCCCGAGCAGAGGCTTGCGGAACGCCTTTCTTGGGCAGGCCTTTGCCTCATATTCCGATGAGGAATGCGGCCGAGGCATGCCGAGTTGCGCGAAGGCGCATCGGAGCGCGCATTCTATTGATTCTGCGGGATGGCCCGCATCACGTTGGGGGTTAAAGCCCATTTCCCGTATTTTTTCTGTACGCGATCACGTAAAGAGCCAAGATGACTTGCTTCTTTGACAATTTTGGTTTGAGCGTATTCGGGTGGAGGACCTTGGCGTCGATGACAGTCACTGACACTCATCGAGTACCTGGGAGGGTGCTCTTCGCAAAATTGCCAAGTAAGTGCTTAAGATGGCTTCTTCGGCAAGTTCGCTGCAGGGTAGTCGATCGGGAAATTTCGCGCGCCTGCATTTCTAACCTAGTTCGAAGAAAATAGAATGTCGTCGTCGTTTAAGGTCGTTGACGCGATCCATCAGCTGGAAGTTGTAGACCGAAGCTCCACGACTTTCCGCTCTGAGCATACTTTCGTGGTGGAAGCGACCTTGCCTAGCCGATTTTTCGTTCGTGAGTACTATTGGACCGGGTCCGGCGTGGAAAAGGAGCCTGTTCCCGAATTGGTCTCGGACATCGACGCTTGGGGTTTTCCGCTGCAGCGCATCCATGGCCCCTTGATTGTGGAGGGACAAGCACGAATCGTCCTGGTTGATCTAGGACGGACGATCAATGTGGGAGAACAGGAAACTCTCGTGTTCCGACACAAAATGAAGGACTTGGGTGGATCCTTCAGGCCATTCTTGCGAGTCAGGCCAACGAAGGCCATCGAGAACGTCTTGCGACTAACTGTCGTGCTCCCCGAATGGTCGGGCTTGCGTGTCCAGTATCTTCGCTTTACCCACGACACAGAAAAGGTCATCGAGTCGGAGGAAATCATGGGCAGGTCTGCGTGTGAAGGACGACTTGTGTTTGAAAAGGAGATCTTTAAGCCAAACAGGAATAATATGGGTCACCGCATCGAATGGACGCATTCTTCTCAAGACTAGACATAGAACAAACCTGGTGCTATGAATTCACCTAAAGCAAGGAGCCGAAATATGGGCGATCACACCTAAGTGCCGCAAGAAGAATGTCCGCAAATTCTGGCAGAATATCGGCATACTTCTCGCACCTTGTGAGTCGTCTTGGCTCATTCCGAGATATACACTGTGTAGCGATCGCTCACATGGTGCCAAATACTCTTTCTTTCGCGCCGGCGCTTGATGATTTCTTGACGTTAGCGGCCATTCTCGCGAAGCCTAAGTCTGTGGGGCGTCCCGAGTATGGCATTCTCTCACGGAAGTACAAGACACCAAGCCTGTCCCGTGGCTGGGCGGCGGATGTTGACGCAGTACTCGCTACATTCGATGATCTCGGCCTCGCGGGCCGCAAGGTTGTGCTCGTGGACATCGGTGGCTACTTTGCCACCTCGGTCGACACCATCGCGGCGCGATTCGATGGTAATATCCTAGGCGTAATGGAGGGGACCGAGAACGGCGCCGCGAAATACGAGGAACACGGTGACCGCAAGACACCTGTGATCACCGTAGCCCGCAGCCCCCTAAAGTTGCCCGAAGACTACTTGGTCGGATCCAGTATGGTGTTTTCGATCGAAGCAGTCCTACGAGATCAGGCTGAGATACTCCAAACGCGATCCGCCACTGTAGTGGGATATGGACGTGTCGGCAGTTCCATAGCCGACATCCTTCGGGGGCGTGGAATCAACACAGTTGTATACGACACCGATCCCGCGAAGCTCGCAGAAGCTGCAGCCCGCGGGTTCCAGGCTAATGTACGGCTTGATGACGCCCTTGAACGAGCGTCACTGGTGGTGTGCGCCACGGGCCAAAAAGCGTTCGATCTCCGTGGTTTCGGGATGCTGCAGTCAGGTTGCGTGATTGCTAGCGTAACTTCGGCGGACGACGAGTTCGATCTCAGTGTGCTTGAGAAGGGGTACGTTCGCGAACCGGTTGGCGACAACTTAGTACGCTACCAAGAAAATCGCCCGGGTGGTAGACACTTCTTTTTGATCGCTGACGGCAACGCAGCAAATTTTCTACACGGCGCGGTGATTGGGCCTGCAATTCAGCTCATCGAGGGCGAAAAGCTGCGTGCTATCAAGGCACTGATCGACGGCGAGGTACCGCCGAGTAACGGTCACCTCCCCGGATTAAGTCATAGAGAACGCCGCGAGGTTGCCGAAATCTGGATCGAGCATTTCCTGTAGTAAAAGGTTCGCGCCGCAAGCGGTCGCTGATGGCGCGCACATTTGACCGACTATGGCATCTGTGTTGACCTGCTCCACGTTTTGTCCGCGTCTAAAAGTTATACCTGGAACCGGAACTTCAGGGGTGTTGCTCTGGGCTTTGGACCGCCGGAGGCTGGAGATTTCCGGCTTCTGTCACGGTGACGGGCTGGCTGCGTCACCGGGACTCTGCAGCGCGATCGGGACGTTGTATCCGATCGCCGAGTGAGGCCGAACCTCATTGTAGTATCGACGCCAATCCTCCATCTTTTCGCGGGCATCCGCAAGGCTCAGGAACCAATGGGCGTTCAAGCATTCCGCCCGCAGGGTTGGCTTGCAGCGCCGGCAACAGTGAGAAGCAGAAGCGAAAACTTAGTGCGTACCATCTGATTGGCTGATTTTCGCGTCGAAGTGAGCCCCTAACCAGGCTATCGCGAGCAATGCAGCACAGCTGACGGCAAAGAATCCAAGGTTGACTTGTAGCCCGGCATCAAAGTTTATGAAAAATGGGACGGTCGACTTTTCTCCATCTACAGTCACCGAGAAACTTATCCCACCGTATAGGATAAGTCCGAATAGCGCCAAACTAGCAGCGCGCGACATGTTACGATACCGATGAGCGGGGTTCGCGAGTAAGAGGCCGATATAAGTAAATGTACCGAATGCAAGACCTCCAGCCACACATTGCCACCCGATAAAGTCAGCCAACCACATTGTGAGGGCGGCAACTGCGGCAATAACGCTGGCAGCAATGCCCGATAAGACAGGCCAAGAGAACCAGCCAACTTGCTTGTCAGCCAGTTGGGAGATCTTAGTGCGAGACAGTTCATCAATCCAATCGTCCAGCTTGGCCTGGAAGTACGGGAAATCTCTCATCAGCCCTCGGAACTCACTTCCTGACACTACCAAAGCGTCGAGCGCGTTCGAGGAAACTATGACATCGGCCGTGCGAGGTTTTCCGGCCCTCTTTGCTGCCATTTCACCCACGGTGTTCGGTGCGCTTCTCGTGTCGATATGGCGCCCGTGGATCCGCACGTCTGCACTTCCAGAGGTGATGAAATAGACGCAATCATCGGCCGCGCCTTTCTGAATGAGGTGATGGCCCTTTAAGAACGTCCTGGGTTGGGCACACGCCAAAATGCGTGTCACAATCTCAGCGTTGCCTCCGATGAAATCGTTCTGCAGCAGAACAGCCCGCCGACGTTCCGCTATGTCCGTATCAGCTGACATGGGAGTTTCTAGGCTTCGCGTCATCTTCGGCCGAGGCTTTCTTCTACTTCCACAAGGTTGGCAATCGATAGGTGGAAACTGCTCTTGTTGCGCATGCAACTGCCCTCCATTTCGAGAGGATCGAAACCGTAGTGCCGCAAATAGTAAAACATCATCGCCTTGCGGACGTTGACGCATAGCTCTCCATTGTCCATGTCGTATTCGAGTTGAAGCTGCTCCTTCTGTCGCCGGGGAAGTGCTGGATCGGGCTGAAGTCTGAGAGCCACAAATGTCTGCCAGCTAAGGTCCTCCGGCAACTCATCCCGCTCATGCTCAACGATTTTGATTTTGTCGACGCGCGATAGCACAAAATCGGAATAGCGACCTTTGTCCGCATCAAACGCCCGCATGTGCCAGCGATGGCCATCGCTGGCGATCGCGTGAGGAAAAAGGTGTCGCGGGCCTTCGGTTTCGGAACTCAGTGAAACGTAGGTAACTTCGGTGCACTTCCGGGTGCGGATCGCGTGAAGGACCGACTTCAGCGTCGCCGGTGCGATTCGTCTTGTGGCGACATCAACCGCGTCGAAAGACGGCATCTCGGCAGGCCAGACTTCACCGATATGTCGATACCCCCGATGCACCATCTCCAACTGCTGGAGATATTCTGAGGCCTCTCCCTTCAAGAAAATCGACCGAAAATGAGCAGTCGCGACGTAGGTCCTCTGCCGGGGGTCATAGACCATGTTTCGGGGGGCGATTTCTAAGTATGAGGTTAGGTCAAGAGTGGCCTGTTGAGGAGAAATCTCAAACTGGTCCTGGAGCCGCCTGCGTCCAACCGTCCCGTCCCACATAAGCTGAAACTCGATGAACTCGTATCGTCTGCGTAGGCTGGGTTTGATGGTGTCGTGCTTCATGAGTCGGCGTCCTCGATCCGCAATACTAGCGTCTTGACATTGATTAGGATAGTCCTAATACATAGGAGTATCACACTTTGTGTGCCGTCCAGCGGCTCGCATCGGGAAGGACGATTGATATGACATGGAACAGGGCGGCGGCATTCGCGCGCATCAGCAAACTGGCGAAAAATACGCCAGAATTGGACGTTCAACGCTTCGAGGACTATCGGCGTGTCTACGACGAGGAGAAGGCCATCAGGGCCTTGAAAAAGCTCCCTACAACGCCACCGCTGTTCAGCCTTCCCAAGAACAAGGCTGTCGTGGTCGATACGGTGCAGATATATATCGCGATCACAAACTACGACGAATACCGGCTTCACGAAGGCCGGGAGACAGAAAGGTCTCATGAGCGCGCCATGCGGCTCCTGCACCTTTACTACAGCGCCGCCGATCGGGTCATTGAAGCATCGGCGGCCCAACGGGTCGATTTCCACAGCGGACGAGTTCACACCGTTATTGTTGAGAGGGAAAAAGGTGGCGTGACCCGCCAAACACTCGCTGAAGCCTTCGCTTTTGTCGAAGACTTCAAGAAGGTCGCCGAGACAGCAAACAAGGAACTCGCCGGTGGCGAGTTCGGCATATCCTTCCGTGTCGGGATTGACATCGGGACCTGCGTCGCAATCAACAACGGCACAGGTTGTGAGCAAGAGCCGATGTTCCTAGGCAGCGCGGCGAACCACGCGGCCAAGCTCGCTTTCGGCAATGAACCTGGTGTCTATGTCTCCAGCCGCGTTCGGAAGCTGCTCGGAAAGCAGGAAACAGGCATTCTCACCGATTTCCTGAGCCTCACCGATGACGAAGTGAAGCTGAATGCAGCCCGGCAATATGCAAGCGGACTTATGGAAGGCTCGCTTGATCGGGGTGAATTCGCCGACCAGATTGTGAACAAGTGGCGCGAGGACATCCGGCGGGAACAGGCTCCGGACTTCACCAATCCCAGCTTCCAATTCTTCCACAAGGAACCACCCTTGCGCGAGATCGATTACGCTGAGTTGCAGCCCAGCAAATCGATCAGGATGCCGCTTGTATCGCTTTTCGCGGATCTGTGCGGTTACACGGACTACATCGACACTGCCGTCAGATTGGGCGATATCCGCGATGCCGTCCGGGCCCTGTTTGTGATCCGACAAGAATTCCAGAACGTGGTCGAGCAGGATTTTGGCGGTCGCAAGGTACGTTTCATTGGCGACTGCATTCACGCCGTCTTGGCCGAAGGCTCACGAACGGACACGGATGAGCGACGAAGCGTCTCGACGGCCGCGCTTTGCGCTGGTGGGCTCCACTCTTCGTTCGGATTGTGTAAGTCGGTTTTGGGCCACCTTGACAGCCTTGGCCTGGCAGTCGGCATCGAACTCGGCTCCACACCGATATCCAGGATCGGCATCGGGGGGGACCGCTCCGTTCGGGTCGCATCCAGCATCGCCACGACACGCTCCGAACAAATGCAGCGGGACTGTGAAGACAACGGACTCAAGCTGGGTCCAAATGCGCTTCAAGCCGCGCCAGCTGCGCTGGAGGACCTTGTTGATGAGAACGGTCATACCTCTGTGCTTGATTACGGCGACGTCGCGACCTGCCTGTCGGCTACGGCACCCGCAGTAGCAGCTCCGAATTACGCCCGCGCCCATGTGCCGCCAACCGCACCTGAACCGCGAGCACATTTGAAGGTCGAATGACGTCCCTTAGGCTGCTTCTGGATAACATTCCGGCCTGGGTGAAGCTTGAGGAGTATCAAGGAGCCCGCGCGCGTATCACAGCAAGCTTGCCTTCAGCCGCCTCTGACTTAGGACGACAGTTCCAGCTTGAATTGGCCAAGTCAGACAAAGGTGGAGTCCAGGTCAAGGAACTGCCTGTTTCGCGGGCGTTACCATCGTTTTGCCTTGAGCGCCACATCAATGGCGACGGCACATTTTGTATCTATTTTGGCTCCGAGGCTGCGCTTGATGATGCGGATGCCGCCATTTCGTGGTGGGGGTGCTTGGAGGTCTTCTTGAGCAATCAAATCTACGCGGAGAAGCGGGCAGTATGGCCTCTCGAACGCGGCCTGAGTCATGGGGACGCGGCCAAAGAGCAACTCGCGATGGAAGCTCTCGTCGAATCCCTACCGGGATGGAAAGACGAAATACTGAAAGCTCTGTTTCGCGGAAAAGGTTGGCTAGCCGGGAAGCTCCCGCGAGCATCGAAATCCCTTGACCGAGTGCTCAACGTCCGGGCCCCATGTCCGCGAGGCTGCACCCGGAAACATAAACTGCTTCGAAAACAATCGTGTGAGGTTGTGACCTGCAATCCCGGTTGCGTCCGACGCCATGTCCCTTTGGTGCGAGCGAGCTGCCCCCATAGGTCAGTCGTTGAGGAACTGGTGCTCCGCGAATACCGGCGGCGCCGCATCGAGGCTGAAATCATTGATCATCTAATTCAGCAAGGCCTCCGCTGTTGCGGCACAATGAGAATCTGCCCAGTGCGCGACCGTACCCAAGCTGATGAGAAATGAGGGACGCAAATCACCGGCGGTGGTAGTACGTCGTCCACGCGAGCCGGATATCTGTAAAGGACCACTCTTTGCGTCTGCCATGCGCGGGGCTGGGGCGGTGGCGGCAGCCGGCCAGACCAGACTCGCGCTGAAATTTCATGAACCACGCGACGGATTTGGGTTTGCCGCGAGGCGTTGGCCGAACGGCGCGGATGATGCCGCTATGGGCCCAATGTTCATGAGGGTTGGGAATCGAGGCTGGGTCATCGAGAAAGGCCCGGAGCTGGTGCAGCGTCCGTTCGTCCGGTCCCTCTCTCAGTTCCGACCTTAGTTCCTCGACGACCGTTTGCGCAGCGCGGCGCCCGGTTTGTTCGAGGAGTTCGGTGAGTTGGGTGTGGGTCAACACCACAGCCTGCATGGCTTCCATGGCGATCGGCTTTCATCGGTGGGATTGTGCGTCGGGAATTACCGACGGGACAATTGCCGCACAGGCCGAAAATGACGTCAACCTTGCAAGCCCAGCAAATGACCAAGGCGTTCTGTGACTGGCCGTAGCGGGTCAACCAGGCCCAGATCGTAGATCATCGTCGTTTCCAGGTTCCCCTTGTGGTCGACGTAATGCGAGATCGCCTCGTGTGACACGCCCTGCCCCGTCAGCATAAGCGAGATGGCGATGCGTTTGAGGTCGTACAGTTGGAAATACGCGGGAACGCCCGGCAGCGCCTTGAACCGCTCCAGCCCCTTGCGGAAGTTGTCGCGCGGACGTGTTGGATCGGTATGGGATGGGAACAGCAGCTCACTCGCTGGCCAGCGGGATCGCTGCGCCCAAACCAGTTCGGCGACCTTCGGGTGGATCGGCACGGAACGGTAGGCGTATTCATAGGCCGCCCGAGAGAGTTTGATGCCCTTGGTGTTGTGTTTGTGCCAGACGAGCTTCTCGAGATCGAAATGTTCGAACCTGGCTGTGGCCAGATCGCTCGGCCGTGCCATCGTCAGGAAGAGGATCCCCATGAGTCGGCAGAGCTCCGTCATCTGATCGTTAGCGATGACCAGGCGGGCCTTGGCGAGGGCCTTGTCTCGCTTTTCGACGCCCTCCAGCCCTTCGACGTCCGGCAGGACCTCGATCGGCGGGTTGAAGATGTGTGCGGCGATCTGCTTGATCTGCTCGGTTGAGTAATCCCTCCGCCGGCGCACGGTCTTGCGCGGCCGGATTGGCGTACACGGGTTCCGCATGTCCACCAGTTGCATGCGGATGGCCCAGTTGAAGAGAGCCGAGACGCGCGTCAGAGCCGAGTTGTAACTGTGCGGAGCCGAGAATTGTTTCTGGAACCGCTCAACGTCCAATGGCTTGATCGCTGAGAGCGCGCTGTCGGCAAACATGCTCCCGAAATCGATGTATGCCTTCCGTTTGTTGCGCCCTCTCCGGCTTTCTACCTTCGGCGACGCGTGCAGCCATTTCGCCATGTATCGCGCGAACGCGGCCTTGTACCCCTCGGATAGCCCTTGTACGTGCTCCTCCCAATAGCTATCGATGGCCTCGCGTACCGTCAGAAAGTGTTTCCGGCGGGGATCGACGCGATTGATATCCGGGTTCTCGCCAGCATCCAGCTCCTGCTGGCGCTCGATGACCGCAAGGCGCGCTTCGCCAACGTTCATCGAAACGGTCGAACCAATCGCCTTCCGGTATCTCCGGCCGTTGAGTTGATAGGCATGAACAAACGCCTTGCGTCCCAATGCGGTGACGCGCAATCCAAGCCCCGAGACGGAGCCGTTGCGCACGCGCCCACCTTCAGCGATAGGGTGATCCCAGTAAATCTCTTGGTCTTTTCCAGACGGGCAATGGGCATTAAAGACGAAGGCGTCAGTGAGAAATAAACTTGGCATTCAATGTAACTTCCATGTAACGGATTTATACCAAATGCTACATGAAAATTAAAGTATTAACTGTGACAAATATTGAAAAAATGATGATGTTATAAACATATCCCGCAGTTTATTGAAGTTACAAATTAGGCTGATCCCGGTTGGTAATGACGAGGTCGGCAGTTCAATCCTGCCCAGCAGCACCAGAAATTTCAATGATTTACCCACGCTTCGGTCGCAAGCGAAACCCGCCATGTAACTTTCGTGTAACGCGCCTCCGGTTCCGATCAAATTCGCGGCTGGCCGCCCTCACCTGCCACTTCCGGCCAACGTCGCGCGATATGGCGGCGGCGCTCCGAATCAGTCCAGCATGGGAACGAGTGGCCACATATTTCGGACACAGAATTGGACACATACGATGTTCTGACGGCCAAATGCATTTAGTATCAGATATTTATATCTTGGCTACGTAGACTTTTAATCAGTAGGTCCAGGGTTCGAGCCCCTGCGCGCTCACCAGAATTTTCTTCAAAATCAAAGACTTTCGCCAGGTTTCCTGGTTTTTCGCACCGCCGCGGCAGCCGTGACGCCATTCTGTCCCGATCCCGCCCGGATCGCCCAAGTCCGGCCGCCGGTGATTCAACGCAGGACCGCCCGGCGTCGCCCCGCACGCCGCGACGGCGGGGTGCGTGATCGCACCATACACGCGGCGGGCTTCATGGGCGAGGTTCGAGGCTGCGGACCGTGATTCCTGAAAGCGTATCTCCCACGCGATCTGGCAACATTCGGGAGGCACGGTCCGTTCCCTGCCCATGGACGAGGCATGGGCAGGGCCTTTCACGAAAAAACCGCCGGCGTCGGGCGACGCCAGGCGGTTTTTGCGATGTTGCTGCGGCTTCGTTCGGAGCCGCCGCTCAGCCAACGAAGGCGCGCTCGACGACGAAATCGGCCGGCGCGGCATTGGAGCCCTCGACCAGGCCGGATTTTTCCACCAGCGCCTTGACGTCGCGGATCATATCGAGCGATCCGCAGATCATCACCCGGTCGCTGGCGGGGTCGAACGGCGCGACGCCGAGATCGGAAAACAGCTTGCCCGATTCGATCAGCGTGGTGATGCGGCCGGTCCGCGCGCCGTCCGCGCGCGTGGTGGTGGGATAATAATGCACGCGCCCGGCGACCAGCTCGCCGATCAGCGGATCGGCCCGCAACGCGGCGATCAGCTCGTCGCCATAAGCGAGCTCGGCGATATCCCGGCAGGTGTTGGTCAGCACGATCTCGTCGAATTTCTCATATGTGTCGGGATCGCGGATCAGGCTGGCGAAGGGGGCGATGCCGGTGCCGCTGGCGATCATGTAGAGCCTCTTGGCCGGGCTCAGCGCGTCGTTGACCAGCGTGCCGGTCGATTTCTGGCGCAACAAAACGGTGTCGCCGGGCACAATCTTCTGCAATTCCGACGTCAGCGGGCCGTTCGGCACCTTGATCGAATAAAACTCCAGTTCCTCGTCCCAGGCCGGGCTGGCGATCGAATAGGCGCGGAACACCGGCTTTTCGGCGTTGGGCAGGCCGATCATCACGAATTCGCCCGAGCGGAAGCGAAAGCTCTGCGGGCGGGTGATGCGGAAGGAGAACAGCCGGTCGGTATAGTGTTTCACCGAGACCACGGTCTCGGCATGCACGCCGGCGGGAATCGGAAAGTCCGGCTTGCGGGCGGTCTCATTGCTGTTGGCGGCGACATTTGTCATCCGGTGCACCTTCCTGGCAAGCGTCGGTTGAAATGGCCGCGCGGCGGCCGGCTGTGGCGGACGGTGCCGGGCCCGTCCGTGGGATGTTCGACCCTGTGTCTTGCTCGCGAAATTAATTAGTATACAAATGAATATCGGGTCAAGATCGAGACCGGGAGAGCTGTTCCAAATTGCCGGCCATTGTTAGGCCGCGCGTTCGGGAAAACCGAGATGGACGAAAAAAATCGCGCCGGCCCCGCCTCAACCGTGGCCGGCATCGACGTCGGCGGCACGTTTACCGACCTGATCCTGATCGACGCGGCATCGGGCGGCCGGGTGCGGCTCGCCAAGACCCCCACCACCGGCGCCAACCAGGCCGAGGGCGTGGTCGACGCGCTCGCCCAGACCGGATTTCCCGTCGAGGCGATCGACCTGATCGTGCACGGCACCACCACCACCACCAACGCGGTCTTGGAACGCCGGCTGGCGCGCACCGGCATGATCACCACGCGCGGCTTTCGCGACATTATCGAGCTCGGCCGGCGCACCCGGCCGCAGCCCTACGGCATGACCGGCCGTTTCGAGCCGGTGATCGCGCGCGATTTGCGGCTCGAAGTCGGCGAGCGCATGACGGCGGCCGGCACGGTACACACGCCGCTCGACGAGGACGAACTGCGCGCCGCCGTCGTCCGGCTCCGCGACCGCGGCTGCGAGGCGCTCGTCATTCATTTTCTGCACGCCTACGCCAATCCCCGCCACGAATTGCGCGCCGCCGAGATCGCGGCCGAGCTCTGGCCCAACGACCACATCACCATGGCGCACGCATTGCTGTCGGAGGCGCGCGAGTTCGAACGCGGCGTGACGGCCGCCGTCAACGCCGCCGTGCAGCCGATCCTGCAGCGTTATGTCGAGCGGCTGCGCCGCGACCTGCGCGGCAAGGGCTACAAGCGCGAATTTTTGGTCATGAACGGCAATGGCGGCATGATTTCGGCCGGACTGGTGGCGCGCGAGGCCGCCAAGACGGTGATGTCGGGTCCGGCCTCCGGCGTGATGGCGGCCGCCCACACCGCGCGGCGCGCCGGCTTCGGCGACATCGTCACCTACGACATGGGCGGCACCTCGACCGACGTCGCCATGGTGCGCGCCAGCCGCCCGGCGGTCTCCAACGAGATCGAGATCGAATACGCCATGCCGATCCACGTGCCGATGGTGGACGTGCGCACCGTCGGCGCCGGCGGCGGCTCGATCGCCCGCGTCAACGATGCCGGGCTTTTGGAGGTCGGCCCCGAGAGCGCCGGCGCGCTGCCCGGGCCGATCTGCTACGGCCGCGGCGGCACCCGGCCGACCGTGTCGGACGCCAATCTGCTGCTCGGCCGGCTCAATGCGCAAAAGCTGCTTTCCGTCGACGGGGCGGCCGATCTTGACGCGATCGGCGACGTGTTTGCGCGCACGCTCGGCGCGCCGCTCGGCCTCGACGCGACCGGGGCGGCCGGCGCCGTGCTCAGGATCGGCAATCTCAGGATGGCCGGCGCCATCCGCATGGTCTCGATCGCCAAGGGGCACGACCCGCGCGATTTTTCGCTGTTCGCCTTCGGTGGCGCGGGCCCGCTGCATGCCTGCGCGCTCGCCCGCGAGCTGGGCATTCCGCGCGTCATCGTGCCGGCCCGGCCCGGCATCACCAACGCGCTCGGCTGCGTGGTCGCCGATCTCAGGCACGATTTCGTGCGCACGCTGAACCGGCCGCTGGCCGATCTCGACATGGCGGCGGTGCAGGCGATCCTCAACGAACAGGCCGGCGAGGGCCGCGACCTGATCGCGCGCGAGGCGGTGCGGCCCGAACGCATCGAGATCGTCCATTCCGCCGACATGCAGTTCGTCGGCCAGACCCATCTTCTCAATGTCGCGCTGCCCGGCCCCGCCGTAGAGCGCGCCACGCTGCAGGCCTTGTTCGAAAAGGCCTATTTCGCCCGTTTCAAGGTAAAACTGCCGGAAATCCGCGCCAATCTGGTCAATCTCAACACCTCGGTGATCGGTATCCGCCCCGAACTCGACCTGTCGACGCTGATCGATCCGGCCGGGCGGGCCGACACGCTCGCCGGCGCGCTGGCGACAACGCGGCCGGTCTGGTTTGCCGGCGACTGGCTGGACACGCCCGTCTACGCCCGCGAACAACTGCCGCTTGCGGCCCGCATCGACGGCCCGGCGATCCTGGAACAGATGGACGCCACCACCGTGCTGGAACCCGGCGACCGGGCCGTGAGCGACGGCGACGGCAATCTGATCATCACCGTTGCAAAGGCGTGAGCCATGGCCGAGCTCGACCCGATCACCCTGACCGTCATCCAGGCCGCGCTGCAGCAGGTCTGCGACGAGATGGATTTGGCCTTTTCGCGCGCGGCGTTCTCGCCGGTGATCGCCGAGGCCAATGACCGCTCCGACGGCATCTATGCGGCCGACGACGGCGCGCTGATCGCCCAGGGCGTCGGCGGCCTGCCGGTCTTTGTCGGCGTGATGGAATATTCCACCCGCACGCTGATCGAGATGATCGCCGACGGGCGCTGCCTGCCGCCCGAGCCGGGCGACATCTATATCGTCAACGATCCCTATCTCGGCGGCACGCATTTGATGGACGTGCGTTTTGCCCGGCCGGTGTGGCGCGACGGCAAGATTTTCTGCTGGCTGTCCAATACCGGCCACTGGCCCGATATTGGCGGCTCGGTTCCGGGCGGGTTTTCGGCGTCGGCCACCGCCGTCGAGCAGGAGGGACTGCGGCTGCCGCCGGTCAAGCTTTTCAAGCGCGGCGAACTCGATCCCGAAATCCACGCCATCATCGCCTCCAATATCCGCGTCGCCGACCAGCGCATCGGCGACATCAAGGCCCAGGCCGCCGCGCTGATGGTCGGCGAGGAGCGGCTTTGCGCCCTGCTCGACCGCTATGGCGACGACACCGTTCTGGCCGCGATCGCCGAATTGCGCCGGCGCGCGGCCGAGCAGATGCGTGCGCGTATCGCCGACATCGCCGACGGCGTCTATCGCGCGACGGCCCATGTCGATTCCGACGGGGTCGTCGACCGGCCGCTGACCATCGCGCTGGCGGTCGAAAAAACCGGCGACCGGCTGGTGTTCGACTTTGCCGGCTCGAGCCCGCCCTGCGCGGGGCCGATGAACAGCGTGCTCGCCACCACGCTGTCGTCGGTCTACCTCGCCATGCGCCACATCTTCCCCGACGTGCCGCTCAGCGCCGGCGCGTTCGAGCCGCTGGAGATCCGCCGCCCCGAAGGCACGTTTCTCGACGCGCATTATCCGCGCCCGGTCTCCGGCTGCGCGGCCGAGGTCTCGCAGCGCATCGCCGAAGCGGTGTTCGCCGCCCTGGTCCAGGCCCTGCCCGAACACGTGACGGCCGCACCGGCCGGCTCGTCCGGCAATTTTGCGCTTGGCGGCCACGATCCGGCGCGCGGGCGCGATTACGTCATGTACCAGATTTCCGGCGGCGGTTATGGCGGCAACAGCGACCATGACGGGCTCAGCAATGGCTGTTCGACCATCGGCATCTCCAAATCGCCGCCGATCGAGGTGATGGAGCAGGCCTATCCGATCCTCTACCGCCACTACGCGCTGCGCGAGGGCTCCGGCGGCGCCGGTCGGCATCGCGGCGGCTTCGGGCTCGCCTACGAGGTCGAGCTCCTGCGCGGCGAGGCGCGCGCCTCCTTCGTCATGGACCATGGCCGGTTCGGCCCGCAGGGCGTGCTCGGCGGCGCCGACGGCGGCGTCAACACCGTCACCGTGTGGCGCGACGGGATCGCCCACGTGCCGCAACATCTGTCGAAGGAACAGGACATCGCGCTCAAACCCGGCGACCGCGTCAGTGTCGGCACGCCGGGCGGCGGCGGTTACGGGAACCCGCGCGAACGCCATCCCGCCCTGGTGCGCCGCGACGTGGCGCTCGGTTATTACACCGAAGCCGAAGCGATGGAGAAATTCGGCGTCACGGCCCAATTGCTCGCCGACGACGAGGCCTGAAGCGCGGCGGGCGTGCCGTCGCCCGTTCAGCCGATCTTGGCCAAAAGCCGCATCAGGCTGGCGCGCTCGCGCCCGGTCAGCGGCGCCAGCGTCTCCTCGGTGATGGCAAAGGCAAGCGGCCGCAGCCGCGCCAGCGTCTCGCGCCCCTCGCCGGTGAGCCGCACCACCAGCCGGCGACGGTCCTGCTTGTGCGTGTCGAGCTCGACCAGGCCGCGCGCCTTCAGCCGGTCGATGACGCCCTTGATCGTGGCCGCGTCCATGGCGATCAGGGCGCCGAGCTGGTTCTGCGAGGTCTCGCCGACCTCCTCCAGCCTGGCGAGCGCGGCGAATTGCGGCGGCGTCAGGTCGGAAATGCGGGCCGAAAACAGCGCCAGATGGCGCTGGTTGGCCTTGCGCAGCACGAAGCCGATATGGTCTTCGAGCCTGTAGTCTTCTTCCGCCGCCGCCCTTTCCGGTCGGGCCGCCTTCGCCGCAATGCTCATCGCAACCCGTCCAGTCCCTTGACCTCGCCGGCGGTGAGCCCGCCCATGCGGGCGTGGACGCGCCCGCCGCGGCTCATCCCCAGGCAGAACAGGATTTCGTCGGGGCGCGGCCCGTCGGGCGCGCTGACGGTGATGGCGTCGAAATGGCTGCGCACATAGGCGGCGTTGGTGTGGCCGAGCGGAATGTCGAGCGTCGCCCCGAAGCCTGCCACCTTCATCGCCGAGGGCACGATCGCCATCGATTTCGGCAGCCGCTCGCGCATCGCGTATCCGCCCGGCACGTGCCACAGCGCGCCGTGCTCGATCTCGCCCTGCGTGCCGACGATCGCGCCCTTGCCGTAGCCGTCGATCTTCTCCGCGTCGCCGCCGAGCGCGGCGATCAACCGTTCCGTCAACGTCGCCCCGAGCGGTTTCAGGTCGTCCATCGCTGCTTCGATGTCTTCTTCATAACGGCCGGCGAACGGGTTCTTGACCAGCGCCATTGCCGCCGCGCGCCGCCGCGGTTCGGCCGCCGCCGGGCCGCCGTCGTGGACGATCTCCTCGAAAAACACCGCCAGCTTGCGGATTGGAAAGTCAGGCATCGAGCAAATCTCCTTGAAAGGTCCCGGCCGGCATCGCGCCGAAGGAACCGGACAGGCGGCGGGCGCCGCGAAGAAAAAGCGCCGCCGCGACAACCAGGCCGCGCGCGCGGCAGGACTCCGCCTCGGCGAGACCGCGCGCCAGCGCCGTGTCGATCTCCACCGCATCCAGCGCGCCGACCCCGGTCGTGACCGGCCGCGCGCCGAGATCGCTCTCGGGCGACAGCGTATTGGCCGGCGCGCGCGCGATCGCGGGATGTCCCGGCAGGTCGACGGCGTTGGCGATCAGCGTCGCGGCGACGTCGGCCGCGGCCGCGTCGGCGGCCAAAACGGTGACGGCGTCGGCGATACCCAGCGAATGGCTGCGGCCGCGCCAGCCCGAGGTCGCGATCCCGCGCACCGGATCGTCGGCGTCGATCGTCACCCGGTCGGAAAAACCGTGCCCGGTGCCGGCGACGGCAAGACGGATCATTTGCCCGGGCGCGAGGAAAATGGCGCTGTCGCCGCCATTGTTGACATAAGCCCGCTCCAGTTCGCGCCCGGTCACCAGGGCGGTCAGCACCTCGTCGGCGACCGCGCCGGCGACGGCGGCCATTGGGGTGACGAAACGGCCGGCATGCCGGCACGCCGCCTGCTCCATCCGGCGCGCGGTGGCGCCGGCGAAATGGCGCGGGATGTTTGTTGACGGCGCGCGCAGGGCGCCGAGCTCGCCGACCAGCTCGTCGAGCACGGTGGAAAAGCGGGCCGCCGCCTGCCGGTAGCCGGCCGCGCGCTCGGCCGGCACGCCGAACGCCTCGACGATCAGGTCGATCGGGCCGTGCTGCATGTGCAGGCGCCGCCCGTCCGGCAGCCAGGCGATCCGCGGCCCGCTCATGGCCGTTCCCGCCGCCGCTGGCGGAGCGGCGGCCAGGGATTGCCGCCCGGCGCGGGCCTATCCCGGCGCGGATTGTGATACGCGCCGCCGCGCGCCGCGATGTCGTCGACCGAACGGATCTCCTCGGCATAACCGCCGAGCCGGAGATAGTCGTCGCGGCGCAGGGTGAATTCGACCGGCGCCACCAGCGCCGGGGTCGGCACGTAGCCGAAGGCGTTTTGCGGCATGCGGGTGACGTCGACCATGATGGTGATGCCGCCGCCCGGCCAGACATAGACCGGCGCGCCGCCGCAGGTGACATAGGTGTTCAGACCCTGGACCGAGCGGGTGAGATTGACCGGGTTTTCTGTCACGCCGGCGCGGAGCGACCCGCCGGCACCGCCCATGAACAGCACCGTACACAAAGCCGGTTCGCAATTATCTTCAATAAGATCGACAGATTTCTTCAAGCGATCCGGAAAAGGCTTCGCAACCGGCTTTAAATCCTGGTCGAGCTCGTAATAGGCGAATTGCTCGCCGGTGGTCGACACCATCAAAAGCGACAGGCCGGGCCGGGCGCCCTTGTTGGCGTTGAAGGGACCGAGAATCTCCAGCGGGTCGGCGATGGTGGTGCCGCCCCAGCCGAGGCCGGGTTCGGAGACTTTGAAATAGCGCCCGGGCGTGGAGCGTCGGCCGATGATCTTGATGCCGGTGTCGGGCCAGCCAAGCACCTTGCCGGCCTGATGTTCCGACACCACGCCGGTGATGTGGTCGTCGACCACCACCACCTCGTCGACCAGGTCGCGCCACTGGGTGGCGAACATGCCGATCGTCGCCGAGCCGCAGCCGACGCGCATGCGCTGTTCCTGGCGGCCGTCGATCACCGGCGCCTTGCCGGCCTCCACCACCAGCGTCGCACCGTCGTCGATCGTCAGTTCGACCGGCTGGCGATTGCACAGCGCCAAAAGCGTGTCGCAGGTCACCCGTCCCTCGGCCTTGGAGCCGCCGGTCAGGTGGCGCACGCCGCCGAGCGAGAGCATCTGCGAACCGTATTCGGCGGTCGTGACGTGGCCGACCGGCTCGCCGTTGGCCCGCACAGTCGCCGTCTCGGGCCCGATATGGCGATCGGTGTCGATCTTCACCTTGACGCCGCAATAGGAAAAAATCCCTTCCGTCACCACGGTCACCAGGTCGACGCCCTCGACCTCCTGGCTGACGATGAAGGGGGCGGGTTTGTAGTCGGGATAGGTGGTGCCGGCCCCGATGGCGGAGACGAAGCGGCGGCCGGTATTGACCAGTTCGCCGTCCCAGGGCTCCTCCGGGTCGAGGAACGGCACCAGCGGCGTGCCCTCCTCGGCGGCGTGGTGCAGGATGGTCAGCGGATCGGTGCGCACGATCTTGCCGCCGACATTGCCGTAGCGGTCGCAGGCGCCGGTGCGCCCGTCGGCGATGTAGCACATCACCGGACAGGCATCGCAGCGGACCTTTTCGCCGGTGGGGTCGGGCCTTTCCGGCGACGGCTCGAACCGTTCCGACAATTCGCTCATCGCCCCGCCTCCGCCGCCCGGATCGCCGCCAGAACCCGGCTCGGCGTCGCCGGCAGCCTGTCGACCAAAACGCCGGTGGCGTCGCGAATGGCGTTCAGGATCGCCGGCGCGGTCGGGATCAACACATGCTCGCCCAGCCCCTTGGCGCCGAACGGGCCTTCCGGGTCGGCGATTTCGACCAGAATGGTCTCGATCGGCGGCACGTCGCCGATGGTCGGGATCAGATAATCGTGCAGGTTTTCCGTGCGGCCGGGCACGTAATCCTCCATCAGCGCCATGCCGATCCCCTGCGCGATGCCGCCCTCGATCTGGCCTTCGGCGAGCTGCGGGTTGATGGCGCGGCCGACATCGTGCGCGGCGGTGATTTTCAAAAGCGCGACCGTGCCGAGGCTGCGGTCGACAGCGAGCTCGACGATCTGCGCGCCGTAACCGTAAACGGCATAGGGCACCCCCTGCCCGTTCTCGTCGAGCGCCGTCGTCGGCGGGTCGTAGCTCTCCTCGGCCGAAAACACGTAACCGCGCCCATCGAGCGGCAGCGTGTCGAGCGCGATCTGCCGGCGCGCCTCGCCCTCGCGCACGACCAGCAGGCCGGGCTCGATCTCGATGCGGGCCTGCGGGGAGACATTGGCATAACGCAGGATTTCGTCGCGCAGGGCGCGGCCGGCCTTTTCGGCCGCCTTGCCGCTGACATAGGTCTGGCGCGAGGCCGAGGTCTTGCCGGCGTCGGGGGTATGCGCGGTGTCGCCGTCGACGAGGCTGAAGGCGGCCAGCGGCAGGCCGGCGGCGTCGGCGCAGATCTGGGCGATCACCGTGTTGGAGCCCTGGCCGATATCGACCGCGCCCTGGTGCAGGACAACCCGGCCGGCGGGCGAAATGCCGACCCGGATCGTGGAGGGGTTGGGCAGCGAGGTGTTGCCGCAGCCATACCAGCACGACGCGATGCCGACGCCGCGCCGCACCGTCCCGTCGCCGGCCGCCGCGTTGGCCGTTTCGGCGTCGGCCAGCGCGCGCCGCCAATGCGGTTCGAGCGCGGCCAGGCAGGCGCCGATGCCGACGCCGGACGCCAGCACCTGCCCGGTCGCGGTCCTGTCGCCGTCGGCAAGCGCGTTGCGGCGCCGCAGTTCCAGCCGGTCGATGCCGAGCTTCGCGGCGAGCGCGTCGTAGAGCGTTTCCAGCATGATCGTGGCCTGCGGCACGCCAAAACCGCGAAACGCGCCCGCGACCGGCCCGTTGGTGTGGATCGCCCGCGCGCTGGCGCGGTAATTGGGCGTCAGATAGGGCCCGCAGGCGTGCACCGGCACGCGGTTGGCGACTGTCGGGCCCCAGCTCGCATAGGCGCCGGTGTTGAAATCGCCGGCAAATGCCAGCCCGGCGATGCGTCCCTCGGCATTGGCGGCCAGCGTGGCGCGCATTGAGGCGGGATGGCGCTTGGTGGTCGAGGCCATCGAGTCGGCGCGCGTATAGGCCAGCACCGCCGGCCGCCCGGTCTTCAGCGCCACCAGCCCGACCAGCGGCTGCAGCGAGACGTCGAGCTTGGAGCCGAACCCGCCGCCGGTCGCCGCCGGCACGATGCGCACCTTGTCCGGCGGAAGGCCGAGCACGGCGGCGGTGTCGTCGCGGTCCATATAGGGCGCCTGGGTGCAGGCCCTGACGACCAGCGTGTCGCCGTCGAACACGGCATATCCTGCTTCCGGCTCGATATAGGCGTGCTCGACATAGGCCGTTTCGATCGTGCCTGAGACCGACACCGCCGCGGCCGCGATCGCGGCCTCGGCGTCGCCGCGTGCGACCAGGCCCTGCGTCAGGATATTGCCCGGACGATCCTCGTGCACGAGGCCGGCCCCTTCCGCGACGGCTTCGGCCGGAGCGAGCACATGCGGCAGTTCGTGCCATTCAACCGGGAACTCGGCCGGGTCGAGGGCCGCGATCGCCGCCGGCTCGCCGGCGACCAACGCCACCGCCTCGCCGCGAAACCGCGCGGTGCCCTCGGCCAGTGCCGGCTGGTCGGCAAACGGGCCGATGACGCCGAAGCGGTTGCGGCCGGGAATGTCGGCGGCGGTGAAGACGGCGGCGAGGCCCGGGCGCGCGGCCACGAACCCGTCGAGGTCGCCGAAGGAAAAACGCGCATGCCAGTGCGGTGAGCGGATCACCAGCACCGAAAGCGCGTCGGCCGGCCGTTCATCGGCGCCGAACCTGTCGGTGCCCGTCACCTTGGCCACCCCGTCGAGGCGCATGACCGCCGCGCCGACCGCGCGGCCGGTTTCGGGCGGCGGGCTGTCGCGGCCGGTTTCGGGCAGACCGGCGTCGATCACGGCGGCGATGATCTTGCGGTAGCCGGTGCAGCGGCACAACACGCCGCCGAGCGCGTCGCGCACCTCTTCCTCGCTCGGGGCGGGATTGCGGTCCAGGAGCGCGGTCGCGGCGACCAGAAAGCCCGGCGTGCAAATGCCGCACTGGGCCGCGCCATGGCGTAGGAACGAGGCTTGCAGGGCCGACAGCCGGCCGTTGGCGAGCCCCTCCACCGTGGTGACGCGCCGGCCCGCGGCGGTCGCGGCCGGCATCAGGCAGGCGCAGACCGCCGCGCCGTCGACAAGCACCGTGCAGGCGCCGCAATCGCCGGCGTCGCAGCCGAGCTTGGTGCCTGTCGCGCCGAATTCGTCGCGCAGCACGGCGGAAAGCCGGGCCACCGGCGAGACTTCGGCTGAAACCGGCGCGCCATTGAGGGTAAAGCCGATCGTTTCGCGCACCGGGCTCACGCTGCCTTCTCCTTGCCCGCGCCATCGTCGCAGGCCTGCCGGATCGCCCGGCGCAAAATCTCGGCGGCCGCTTCGCGCCGATAGGCGGCGCTGGCGCGCACGTCGTCGATCGGCGTCAGTTCGACAAGCTGGTCGGGGCCGAAATCGAGCGCGGTCTCCGGGCGGCGGCCGCGCAGCGCGTGTTCGAGCCCCGTCATGCGCCGGGCGACGGGCGAGCAGGCGCCGAGCGCCAGCGCGATCTCGCCGATCGTGCCGTCTTCGGCAAACGCGACGCGCGCGGCCGCCATCGCGATCGAGATCACCAGATAGCGGCGCGCGCCGAGCTTGACGAAACCGCTCCCACCGGCCGTCGCGGTTCTGGGCACGACAAGGGCGACCACCATTTCGTCCGGCGCCAGCGCGGTCTCGCGATTGCCGCGCACGAAGGCGCCGAGCGGCACCCGGCGGCGGCCGGCCCTGGCCGCGATCTCCACGCTGGCGTCGAGCACCAGCAGCGGGGGCGCGCCGTCGGCGGCCGGCGAGGCGTTGCACAGATTGCCGGCCACCGTGGCCGCGTTCTGGATCTGGACCGAGCCGACCTCGCGGGCGGCCGCCTTCAGCGCGTCGAAGGACGGCGGCAGATCGTGGGCGATCAGCTCGGACCATGTGGTTCGGGCGCCCACGACATAGGCATCGTCCGTCCGGGAGATGCCGCGCAATGCATCGAGCCGGTTGATGTCGAGAATGTTTTCGCGAATCGGGCGCGCGCCCTGCCCCGGATAGAAATCGGTGCCGCCGGCCAGGACCCGCCACCGCCCCTCGGCGAGCAGATCGAGAGCCTCCTCCAGACCCTGCGGTCGAGCGTAGTTTGCCAACGGGGTTTTCCCTCATTTCCGCCGGTTTCGAACAGGCGTTTCCGACGCGGCAAATTCATTCGTATGCAAATGATATCAGTCCGCCGTGACTTGTCAAAGCCGGCCGCTGCCGTCACCATGGCGCCGGTCGCGCCTGCCGCGCGCCGCTCCAGCCCAGCCACAAGAGGACGGAAATGGCCGACAAAGCCCTGCTCGTGATCGATCTGCAAAACGATTTCTGCCCGGGCGGCGCGCTCGCCGTTACCGGCGGCGACGAGATCGTGCCGGTAGTCAACCGGCTGATCGAGACCTTCGATCACGTCGTCATGACCCAGGACTGGCATCCGCCGCGCCATTCCAGCTTCGCCTCCGAGCACGCCGGCAAGGCGCCGTTCGAGACGGTCGCCATGCCTTATGGCGAGCAGACCTTGTGGCCGGACCATTGCCTGCAGGGCAGCGATGGCGCCGCCTTTCACGCCGGGCTCGACTGGACCAAGGCCGAGCTCGTCGTGCGCAAGGGGTTCCGCCGCGAGATCGACAGCTATTCGGCGTTTTTCGAAAACGATCACGAAACGCCGACCGGGCTTGCCGGCTATCTGCGCGAGCGCAACATCGCCGATCTGACCATGGTCGGGCTGGCGACCGATTTCTGCGTCGCCTATTCCGCGCTCGATGCGGTCCAGGAAGGGTTTTCGGTCACCGTGATCTTGGAGGCCTGCCGGGCGATCGATCTCGGCGGCTCGCTGGCGGCGATGACCGGCATGATGAAGGAGGCCGGGGTACGCCTGGTCTGAGCCGGTTTCAGCGGCAGCTCCCTATCCCAGCCCGACATAATGGCGTACCAGTTCCGGCTCGGTGCGCAGCCGTTCGACCTCGACCACGTCGCGGTTGACGCCGTTTTCGATAAAGGCAACGCGGTCGGCGACCGGCAGCACCGCGTCGACCCGCTGCTCGACCAGGATCGTCGACACGCCCTGTTCGCGCAGCCGCGTCACCGTTTCGCGGATGCGCGCGATCATCGACGGCATCAGCCCCTCGGTCGGCTCGTCGAGCAGGAGCACCGAGGGCTCCACGCACAGCGCGCGCGCCATGGCCAGCATCTGCTGCTCGCCGCCCGACAGCGTGCCCGAACGCTGGGCCAGCCGCTCGCGCAAAACCGGGAACAGCGCCAAAACCGCCTCGCGGGTGTCGCCGCCGCGGCCGCGCGTCATCAGGCCGATCTCGAGATTTTCAGCCACCGTCAGTTCCGAAAACAGCCGCCTTCCCTGCGGCACATAGGCCACGCCCCGGCGCGGCACCTCGTGCGCGGGCAGGCGCGCGAGATCGTCCGAACCGAGCAGGATTTCGCCCGAACGCACCGGCACCAGCCCCATGACCGCTTTTAGCGCGGTGGTCTTGCCGGCGCCGTTGCGGCCAAGCAGGCACAGGACCTCGCCTTGCCGCAGGGTCAGAGAAAAATCGCGCAGCACATGAACATCACCGTAAAAGCAATTGATCTTGTTGATGATGAGGATGTCAGTCATCGTCGGGTGTCCCGAGATAGGCATGCTGGACGGCGCTGTCGGCGCGGATTTCGGCCGGCGTGCCCTCGGCCAGCACCGCGCCATTGTTCATCACCGTGATCCGGTCGGCGAGCGCCATCACCACCGGCATGTTGTGCTCGATCAGAAGCACGGTCGCCGAGCGGGCGATGTCGCGCACCAGCGCGATGAAGCCGTCGATCTCGGCATCCGACAGGCCCTGCGTCGGCTCGTCCAGGATCAACAGCCGCGGTTCGAGTGCCAGGCCCATGGCGACCTCGAGCAGGCGCTGGTGGCCGTAGGCGAGCTTGCCGGCGGCCTGCTCGGCGCGGTCGGCCAGCCCGACGCGCTCCAGCGCCTCGGCCACGCCCCGGCGCAGATCGGCCGGCGAAAACCGGCTGCCGCCGCGCTCGGCATGGTCGATCAGCCGGCGCTGGGCGGCAAGCGCCACATTGTCGAACACGCTCAGATTGGCGAAGATCGAGGTGATCTGGAACGTGTAGGCGATGCCGCGCTTGACCCTTTGATGGGCGGGCAGCCGGGTCACGTCGACGCCCTCGAACAGGATCGTGCCGGCACTCGGCGCGCTCCGGCCGCACACAAGGCTGACGAAGGTCGTCTTGCCGGCGCCGTTCGGGCCGATAATCGCCCGTATCTCGCCGGCGTTGAGCGAAAAATCGACACCGTCGACGGCGCGCAACCCGCCGAAGGACCGGCTCAGGCCGCGCGTCTGCAGCAATGGGCTCACGGCAGCCATCTAAGCCACCTTTCGCGGATCGTGCCGAGCACGCCTTTGGGGAAAAACAGTACCAGAACGATCAGCGCGACGCCGACGATCAGCAGATAGGCGGAGGTGTAGCCCGACGTGATGTCGACCACGTAGAACATGAACACAGTGCCCAGAAGCGGGCCCAGCACCGTGCCGGCACCGCCGAGCAGCACCCACAAAAGCGGCAGGATCGAATACTGGATCGTGGCGAAGGTGGAACCGATATAGCCGAACAGCACCGCATAGGCGGCGCCGGCGGCCGCGCAGAACGCGCCGGAAATCACCATGGCGGCGAGCTTGTTGGAAAACACGTCGTAGCCGAGCATGCGCACCCGCTCCTCGTTTTCGCGGATCGCCACCAGCACGCGCCCGAACGGCGCGCGCACGATGGCGAAGCTTGCCATCAGCACGACCGAAAACAGCGCCACGGCGATGAAATAGCGGCTTGCGGGGTCGCTCAGGTCGATCTCCAGGCCCGGCAGCGCCAGCCGGCGCGCGGCTTGCGGCAGCACCAGCCCCTCCTCGCCGCGGGTCCATTGCGTGAAATAGAGCGTGGTCAGGTAAAACACCTGCGAAAACATCATCGTCACGATCATGAAGGCGACGCCGGTCGTGCGCAGCGCCAGCATGCCGACCACCAGCGCCAGCAGCGCGCCGGCGCCGACGCCGGTGGCGAAGGCCGCGCCGACGCCCCAGTCGAGATGGTAGACGGGCAATCCGGCGCCGTAGATGCCGGCGGCGAAGAACATCGCATGGCCGAGGCTGAGCAGCCCGGCATAACCGAACACGATATTGTAGCCGGCGGCGAACACCGCCAGCACCAGCACCCTGGCCAGGACGCCGCGATGATAGTCGGGCAAAAGCCAGTAAAGCACCACGAGGGCCGCCAGCACCGCCAGGTGCAAAAGCAGCGCGCGCGTCGTCGCCCGGCCCGCCATCAGCGCGCGGCCTGGCCGAACAGGCCCTGCGGTCGGAAGACCAGCACCAGGGCGACCAGAAGCGTGGCGATCATCTTAGCGAGCGTCGGCGAAAAGAACACCGAGATGATGCCGTCCGACAGGCCGATCAGCACCGCGGCCACCACCGTGCCGCGCAGCGAGCCCAGCCCGCCGATGATGACGACGATGAAGGACAGAAGCAGCGGGTCGAGCCCCATCAGGTAATGCGCCTGCTGGATCGGCACGATCAGCACCGCGGCGACGGCCGCCAGCATGGCGCCAAGCGCGAACACGGCCGCATAGACCTTGTCGACGGGAATGCCGAAATTCTGCGCCGTCTCGCGGTCGAACTGGGTCGCGCGCATGATCAGCCCGATGCGGGTGCGCGTCAGCACCAGCCAGGTGGCCAGGATCAGCCCGATCGAGGCGGCGATCACCGCCAGCTTGTAACCGGAATACCCGAACCAGGGCAGCGCGATGCGCAGGCTGAACGGCGCCTGCACCGGCCGCGCTTCCGGCCCGTAGAAGGTCAGCGCCAGTTGCTGGATGATGTAGAGCATGCCGATCGTGGCCACGATCGTGGCCTCGGGATCGTAATTGAGCCGGCGCAGCACCGTCCGCTCGCAAACCAGCGCAACCAGCCCGACCACCAGCGGCGACAGCACCAGCGCCAGCAGGAACCCCGTCGCCGGACTGCCGGTCACCAGGGTGGAAAAGAACCAGGCGAGCACCGCGCCCAGCATGAAGAACTCGCCATGGGCGACGTTGACCACGCGCATAACGCCGAACACCAGCGACAGGCCGAGCGCCGTCAGCGCCAGCACGGCGGCGGTCACCAGGCCTTCCAGGGTGGCTAGAAGAAGATGGGGGCCAAAGGACATGACGAACCGGTCTCGGCACCTGCGAGGGTTGCGGTGCGTTTTGAAGAAGGGCGGGCGCGGCGGAAAAGGACGGGCTTTTCGCGATCGCCGCCGTCTTCCGGCGCCCCGTGCGGCGTGCAGCGGGGCGCCGGGCGCGGCGTCAGAGCGACTGCGTGGTGTAGTCGCCTTCCGGCTCGTACATGCTGTCCTCGATCTCGGTGCGGTGCACGACCTCCAGCCTGCCGCCGGAAACCTGCGAGATGTACTGGTGCCCGAAACACTGGTGCAGCTTGCCGTTGAAGATCTTCTTGCCCTGCGGATGCTCGGGGCCGGCCGCGAACTCGGTCATCGCCTCGGTCGCCTCGATCAGTTTCTGGCGGTCGCCGGGCCCCTGATAGCCGGCCGCCTCCATCGCCGCCTTGATCACGTAAAGCGTCTCCCAGCAGCCGAACATGTGGGCGGCCGTCGACACGTCCTTGGGATCGTCGACGGACGCGCCGTTCTGGTCGATGCCGACCGCGTCGCGATAGGCCTTGACGTAGTCCGGCGCGTCGGCCTGCAGGTAGCGCGGCATGCCTTCCCAGAAATGGCTGCCGTCGAGGAATTCCAGGCCAGGGCTGGCCATGTCGACGGCCTCGAGCGAATCGATGAAGCCGAACAGTTTCGGGCCGCCGCCGCCGTAGAACTCGCCGAGTTCCTTGACGAAGGTCAAAACGGCCGGGCCGACCATGACGTGGTAGAGCACCTCGGTGTCGGACGGGATCTGCGGGAAATAGCGGGTGAACGAGCTTTCCGTCGGCGGAATCGGCACGTGCTTGATCACCTCGCCGCCCTGCGCCTTGACCGCTTCGGTGAAGAAATCGCGGTGATCGTGACCGAACGCGTAGTCGGGAAAGATCATCGTGACCTTCTTGCCGAGATTGGACGTCACCCATGGCGCCATCGAGGAGACCTGCGCCTTGACGTCGGTGATGCCGGGCTGGAAGACGTAGCGATTGAGCTTGCCGGAGGCGACGTGATAGCCCTCGCTGACGACGTAATAGGGCATTTTCAACTCGCCCGCCGTCGGCGCCGCGCCGACAACGACATGGCTGAACAAGGTGCCGTAAACGACGTCGACCTTGTGCTGATTGGCGAATTTCTCCACCACTTCCGCGCCGCGCTTGGGATCGGTGCCGTCGTCCTCGGTCACGATCTCCAGCGGACGCCCGTTGATGCCGCCGGCCGCATTAATCGCCTTGGCGGCCGCCATGGTGGTGCGCTCGTACCAGCGGCCATAGGCGGCGCCGATACCGGTGCGATGGGCCTGAAAGCCGATGCGGATCGGTTCCGACGACTGCGCCTGGGCATAGCGCACGAAACCCGGTGCCAGCGTCAGGCCGGCGGACGCGCCGAGCCCCTTGAGGGCGGTCCGGCGGCTGACATTACCCGTCAGAATGCTGGTTTTGCTGCGTTTTTCGCTCATGCCGTATCCCTCATGATTTCCGGTTTCGTTCGACAGCGGCGCTTGCCGGAGCCGGGCCGCGACGCGGATGGAAACTCGATTGTACACAAATCAAATCATCAATCCCTGGGCATGGCAACTGCCGCTCACCCTGCGTAAGGAAGGAGTCGGCGCGCATGTCAATAGCCGGTCGGTGTCGACAAAAGCCACAGCCCGAAAACCGTGTAGGCCACCATCAGCCCGGCAAGCGGTATCTGGCTGATGGCCGCGCGTCGGGCCGAGCCGTAGCAGCGCCAGGCGATGACGTGGCTTGCGGCCACGGCCAGCAGATGCCCGCCGACGATCGCCGCCGACTGAATATTCCAGATCAGCCAGGCCGTGTCGGCGCCGGCCGTCAGCGCGGCCGCCACGTGCAGCCCGGCGGTGCCGAACAGGTTCCAGCCCGCCGCGAACGGATCGGAAATCGCCGCCAGCGCGTATTGTCCATCGACGAGCAGCGCCGGCAGGTGGTGGGAATAGTGATAGCCGAGCACGATCGGCATCAGCGACCAGACCAGCCGCCCGGAGAGAACGGCCTGGTCCGGCCCCTGCCCGGCCATGCGCGCCCCGAGCCGCACCGCGCCGTGAAACAGCGCCCACAAGGCGACGAAGGCCCCGGCGGCCCCGACGCTGTTCGACCACACCACCGCCGAGCGGCCCGGAAATTCCAGCGGATTGACGCCGAACAGACCGAGCCAAAAAAAGGTGCGCATCAGCCCGTCGAAGGATATCGCGCTCAACGCCAGCAGCAGGAAGGCGGCCGCGCTTGCCGACAAAGCCGGCGCGGTCACCAGCCGGGCGCCGGGCAGACAAAGCCGCAGCGAGACCCGGCCCGAGCGGTGGCGGCGGATGTCGACAAAGGCCATGCGCGCCACCATCGTCATCAGCAGCGACAGGAACTCCGCCCGCCGGCTCCAGCGGCGGTGTCCGAACACGACCATGCCGCAAAAGGCGACCGCCCAGTAGACGGCCATGGCGCGCGCCAGCTTTTCGGGATCGGCCGGCGCGATATAGACCAGTTCGAACCAGACGAAGGCCGCGAAGCCGGCAAAGGCCGGCCAGCTCGCAGCCCGTCGCGGATAGGGCAAAAACGGCCGCGCGTCGGGGCGGCCGAGCAGGCGCATGACCAGGCGCCACGGCCCGTACCAGGGCTCGATCCATCGCCACAGATCGCCGAAAAGCCCCTGGACCAGCACCACGCCGATCCACACGAACACCCAAAACACCAGCGGCAGCGGATTGGAGAGCGGGTCGCGGCTGCCGAAAAATCCGGCCGTCAGCAAGGCAAGCAGCACGAGAAAGGAGATGGTGCTGGTGACGGCGCGCAGATCGAGCCACGTTGCCGCGCCGGCCGATCGCCAGCGCGCGAGCCGGTCGAGCGGCGCCGGCGGCACCAGCGCCAGCACCGCGAAACTCAGCCACACGGCCAGCCCGCCGCCGATCAGATAATACCCGGTCGGCAGCAACAGCACATAGGCCCGGTCCGAGACATGAGCCAGCGCCGGCACCGCGGTCGCGGCAAGCAGCAAGGCGGCCGCCGCGAACGCGCCCCGGCGCGGGCGTGCAAAGCCGGCTAGGAATTGGCCCCGTCGCCCGGCGCGTGGCCGATCATCTCGGTCGGTGTGGCTGATTGGCATGATTTGTCGGCTGCACTGAAGATACCTATCTTAAACGGAAAGCATGGGGCGTGTCCGGTCTTTTGCGATGTGCCCACCGTCCCATGGCCGCAAATATGATCGCAATGCATTCGGACTGGGGATGAATGCAAGAGATTGCTAAATAAGCGATGGTCATTACACGTAAAAATGGCTATCCAATTCCTTGGACGACAACGGTTGAGGCATCATGTTCGGCGCACCGCACGACACCACCGCTCCTGAGAGTGTCATGGAAGAGTTGGATCAGGGCATTCTGCCTGGCCTGCTCGGCCGCCAGATCCGGCTGACCTATCTGGCCGCGTTCCGGCTGGTGGAAAACCGGCTCGCCGCCTTCGGCATCACGCCGCAGCAATTTTCGCTTCTGACCATCGTCGAGCGCAATCCCGGTTCGCGTCAGAGCCTGTTGGCCAAGGCGCGCGGGCTCGACAAATCGACGCTGGTGCCGATGATCGACCGGCTCGAACGCGACGGCCTGGTTGAGCGCCGGCCGCTGGCGACCGACAGGCGCATCCGCACGATCTGGATCACCGAACGCGGCCGCGAGGTGCTTGCCGGCGCGATACCGGCGGTACAGGACGGCGACCGCACCATCGGCTCGAATCTCAGCGAGGCCGAACAGCAGGAATTTCGTCGCCTGCTGGAAAAAGTCCGGCTCGGCCTGACCGAGCAATAGTCCCGTCTGTGGATAATCCGCAGCGGCGTGGCCGCGCCGATGGCGTTTCGCGCCCGGCGGCGTAGTCTCGGCGCCATGCAAGCCTCCAAGGACATTTCGCGCCTGATCGAGATCATGGCCGCGCTGCGCACCCCGTATACCGGGTGCCCGTGGGACATCGAGCAGGATTTTTCCACCATCGCGCCCTATACGCTCGAGGAAGCCTACGAGGTCGCCGACGCGATCGCCCGCGGCGATCTCGACGATCTGCGCGAGGAACTGGGAGACCTGCTCTTGCAGGTCGTGTTCCACGCCCGTATGGCCGAGGAACGGGAAGCGTTTTCGTTCGGCGACGTGGTCGAGGCCATCACCGCCAAGATGATCCGCCGCCATCCGCATGTGTTCGGCGACGCCGAGGCGCGCGCGGCCGGTGCGGCCAAAGGCATGTGGGAAGCGATCAAGGCCGAGGAAAAGGCCGAGCGCAAGCGCCGGCGCGACGCCCGGAACCTGGAGGCGTCGGAAGCCGGCGGCGGCTATCTCGACGACGTGCCGCTCGGCCTGCCGGCGTTGACGCGCGCGCTGAAACTGCAGCAGCGGGCGGCCAGGGTCGGCTTCGACTGGACGGAGGCCGGTCCGGTGCTCGAAAAGATCGGCGAGGAGATCGGCGAGCTGCGGGAGGCGCTGGAGCGCGGGGATCAGGCGCGGGTGAAAGACGAGTTCGGCGACGTGTTGTTCGCGCTGGTCAATCTCGGCCGCCATGTCGGCGCCGACGCCGAAACCGCCCTGCGCGGTACCAACGACAAGTTCCGCCGGCGCTTCCACCATGTCGAACGATCGCTCGCCGCGCGCGGACGAACGCTCGACGCGGCCTCGCTGGAGGAAATGGAAGCCCTCTGGCAGGAGGCCAAGGCCGGCGAGGAAACCGGGCCCTGAAGCGCGCCTGCGCCGGGTCTTTCGGGTCTTGCACGGCGACGCATGGCGCCGCCGTCGCCATGCGGTGAGAAATTCCCGCGACGCGCGGCCGCGGGAATGATGCGCGAACGGTTTAGCTGGTGAAGAAGTTCTGCGTGCCGTGCGCCTCGATCGCCTCGGCGAGCCGGCCGAGCGCGTGGACATAGGCCGCCGTGCGCATGGTCACGTCCTTGGCGCGCGACACGTCCCAGACGGCGCGGCCCTCGCGCTCCATGATCCCGCGCAGCTTGTCGTGGATCTCCTCTTCCGTCCAGTAATAACCTTGGCGGTTTTGCACCCATTCGAAATAGGAGACGGTCACGCCGCCGGCATTGGCAAGGATGTCGGGCAGCACGATGACGTTGTTTTGGGCCAGGATCGCATCGGCTTCCGGCGTGATCGGGCCGTTGGCGAGTTCCAGGACCAACGTTGCCTTGACCGAGGCCGCGTTGCGGGTGTGGATCATGTTTTCCAGCGCCGCCGGAACCAGAAGATCGCAGTCGACCCCGGCCAGATCGGCCGCCGGCATGCATTCGTGCCCACCCTGCCCGGCGGTGCTGGCGACCGAGTGGCCCGCGGCCTTGGCGTCGAACAGCATGTCGACATGCAGCCCGGCCTCCGAATAGACCGCGCCTTCGGAATCCGACACCGCGACGATCTTGTGGCCGTCGCCGGCCAAAAGGCGCGCAATGTGCTGACCGGCATTGCCGAAGCCCTGGATGGCGACGCGCATGGTCTGCCCAAGCCCCAGATTCTCCGCCAGATGGCGCACGAGATAAAAGCCGCCACGCGCGGTCGCGTCGCCGCGCCCGAGCGAACCGCCGAGCGCGATCGGCTTGCCGGTGATCACCGCAGGCTCTGCCTGCCCGACCATCTGGGCGTACTCGTCGGCCATCCAGCCCATAATCATGGAATTGGTGTAGACGTCGGGAGCCGGAATGTCCCGGTCGGGCCCGATAATGCGGGAAAACGCCTGAATATAGGCGCGCGACAGGCGTTCGAGCTCGGCCTTCGACAGGGTGCGCGGATCGACCTGGACGGCGCCCTTGCCGCCACCGTAAGGCAGGTTCATCACCGCACATTTGAAGGTCATCCAGAAGGCCAGCGTCTCGACCTCGTCGGCGGTGGATTCGGGATGGAAGCGGATGCCGCCCTTGGTGGGGCCGCGCGTGTCGTCGTAACGGCAGCGCCAGGCGAGGAAGGATTTGCGCGAGCCGTCATCCATGCGGATCATCAGACGCACCTTGGTGGTCTCCCGCGCATATTTCAGTTTCTCGATCACGTCCGGATCAATGTTGAGATGGCTCGCGGCCTGATCTAGGCGAACCAGCGCGTGGTCGAGCAGGCTGTCTTCGGACATTATCTCTCCTTCGGATCGTTGCGATTGTGAAGCGGGTGGCGAATGCCCGGGCGGGTGGGACCGGCCAGGGGCGTCAGAACGGCCGTCATATCGGGCAATGACGGTTTTAGGTTGCAAATACAAGCCTTTGGCTGGCCCATGTGAATATCGGGGCAAACCCAAAACCGGCCTTTTCGCGCGTTCGTATGTTTGCCAAGGGCCCGGCCGGGCGACGAATCTGGATGGCGGCGACCGGCGTCAGTCTTCGCGGCGGCGCGCCAGTTCCCGTGCGGCGGCTTGCGTCAGGCGTACGGTCAATCTGGCGCCGCCATCGTCGAGATCTTCGCGGCCCAGCACCGCGCCGTTGCGGTAGAGCCAGTCGAGCTGGCTCATCTCCGAAGGCCGCAGCACGATCATGGTTTCACGCAAATGTCCCGACAGGCGTTCCTCGATGGCGGCCGTCAGCGTCTCGATCCCCGCCCCGGTCAGCGCCGAAATGACGATCGCGCCGCCGCCGCCGGCGGGCTGCGTTTCAACCGCGTCGAGCTTGTTCCAGACTTCCAGAACCCTGGTCTCGTCGGACGCGTCGATGCCCAGGTCGCGCAGGATCTCCTCCACGTCCTCGGCCTGGGCGGCGGCGTCGGGATCGGACAGGTCGCGCAGATGGATGATCAGGTCGGCTTCGACCACCTCTTCCAGCGTGGCGCGGAAGGCGGCGACCAGATGGGTCGGCAGGTCGGAGATGAAGCCGACCGTGTCCGACAGGATCATGATCGTGCCGTGCGGCAGACGCACGCGCCGCAAGGTCGGATCGAGCGTGGCAAACAGCATGTCCTCGGCCAGCACGCCGGCGCCGGTCATACGGTTGAACAGGGTCGACTTTCCCGCATTGGTATAGCCGACGATGGCGACCACGGGAAACGGCACCTTCTTGCGCTTGGCGCGATGCAGGTCGCGGGTGCGACGCACCGTTTCCAGCTCGCGCTTGAGGCGGGTGATGCGCTCCTGCAGAAGCCGGCGGTCGGCCTCGATCTGGGTTTCGCCCGGCCCGCCCAAAAATCCGGCGCCGCCGCGCTGGCGTTCGAGGTGGGTCCAGCTGCGCACCAGGCGGCCGCGCTGATAGTTCAGATGGGCCAGTTCGACCTGCAGCGCGCCTTCCTTGGTGCGGGCCCGGCGGCCGAAAATCTCCAGGATGAGACCGGTGCGGTCGAGCACCTTGGCGCTAAGCGCGCGTTCGAGATTGCGTTGCTGCACCGGCGTCAGCGGATGGTCGACGATCACCAGCTTGATGGCGTCGTCATGCAGCCGTGCGGCCAGCTCCTCGATCTTGCCGCTGCCCAGCAGCGTGCCGGGGCGCGGCGCGGCGAGGGTGACGATTTCGGTATGGCAGGGATCGAGGTCGATCGCCCGCACCAGGCCGATCGCCTCGGCCAGGCGCGCCTCGGGCACGCGCGGCGTGCGCGGCCGGCTCGACGGATCGGCGGGGGCAAGCGATTGCTGGCGCGACAGGACCGGAACGATCACGGCCGCGCGCGTCGCCGCCCCCTCGCCTTCGGCCTGCGCTTGGACGGCCTTAGCGCCGCCGCCCGGCTCGGCTATGTCCAATCAACCGTCCCGGCCATTGTCTTCACCATCGAACATCTGAACCGGCTGGCTCGGCATGATGGTGGAGATGGCGTGTTTGTAGACGAGCTGCGAGTGCCCGTCGCGCCGCAGCAACACGCAGAAATTGTCGAACGACGTCACCACCCCGGTGAGCTTCACGCCATTGATCAGAAATATCGTCAGGGGGTTTTTGCTTTTGCGAACCGTATTCAGGAAGAGGTCCTGAAGGTTTTGCGATCTTTCCGCCATTGTTCTTCTCTTCCGCCGTACCCTGTCGTCGGTCAAATGGGGCGCCGTGGACGAACCTCATCGTTCGCAACACGCACAAACCGGGCGCCGGAACCGACCTGTCCCGCATGCATGGAATTGCATGTCCCTCAGCGGTTATCAGGCTTGGGTTTTTTCCGCAACGTCAAAAAAGGCCTCACGCAGGGAAAGCGCGACCGTGCCGGGATGGCCGTTGGCGACCGGCTTGTCGTCGATCCTGACCACCGGCATCACCACCGTCGTGGCCGCCGTGACGAAGGCTTCGCGCGCCTTCAGCGCCTCGGCGACGGTAAAGGCGCGTTCCTCCACCGTGTAACCCAGTTTTTCGGCGATCCGGAACACCGTCGCGCGCGTGATGCCGCGCAAGATGCCCTTGTCGGCCGGGCGCGTGACCAGATGTCCGTCCGCGGTGACGATCCACACATTGGTCGCGGCGCCCTCCTTGACCGTGCCGTCGGGATCGACGAACCAGGCTTCCTGGGCGCCGGCCTCCTTGGCCTTCTGGCGCGCCAGCACGTTGGGCAGCAGGCCCACGGTCTTGATGTCGACCCGTTCCCAGCGATTCTCGGGCACGGTGACGACCGCGATGCCGCTCTCCACGCGCCGGCGCGCGGCCTGCGGATCGGAGCGCTTGGCGGTCACCACCAGCGAGGGACGCGTGCCGGCGGCGGGAAAGACGTGGTCGCGCGGGGCCACGCCGCGCGTGACCTGCAGATAGACCAGCCCGTCGCGCACCCGGTTGCGCGTCACCACCTCGCGCATGATCGCCGGCAGCACCCGGCGCTCGAGCGGCCAGGCAATCGCCAGTTCGCGCAGCGAGCGGTCGAGCCGGTCGAGATGGCCGCTCATGTCCATGATGTGGCCGCGCGCCACCTCGCACACCTCGTAGACGCCGTCGGCGAACTGGTAGCCGCGATCCTCCATGTGGACCTTGGCGTCGGCGTGGGGCAGATAGCGCCCGTTGACATAGGAAATACGCGGCATGGTTCCCCTCGTTTCGCCCCGGCGCGGGCCGGTCTTTGCAATTTCAGAAATATTCGAGACTGACCCGGAACATCTGTTCGACCTGGCGCACGGCCGAGGCGAGCGCAAAAATCACGATCCGGTCGCCGGGCCGGACCACGAACGCGCCGCTGGGCTTGATCGCCCGGCCGTCGCGATAGACGATGCCCAGCCGCATGCCGTCCGGCAGGTCCAGGTCGCGCAGCGGCGAGCCGACCAGCGGCGAGGTGTCGAGCGCCTCGGCCTCGATGATCTCGGCTGAACCGCGCTGCACGCTGTGCACGGCGCGGATGCGGCCGCGGCGCACATGCTGGAGAATGCGCGAGATCGTGACGGTGCGCGGGTTGACGTGGGCGTCGATGCCGAGCGTGCGGGTGAAATCCTGATAGGTCGGATTGTTGATCAGCGCCAGGTTCGACTTGCATCCCAGCCGTTTGGCCATCACGCTCGACAGGATGTTGACCTGATCGTTGTTGGTCAAAGCCACCATCAGGTCGGCGTCCTGGATATCGGCCTCCAGAAGCACTTTCTGGTCGAGCGCGCTGCCGTTCAGGACGATCGTGCGGCGCAGTTTGTCGGCGATCGCCACCGCGCGCTCGCGCGTGTCCTCGATGATCTTGACCTTGGTGCGCGACTGGCGCGCCTCCAGCGCCTGGGCGACGTAAAGGCCGATATTGCCGCCGCCGCCGATGACGATGCGCATCGCCTCGACCTCTTCGTGGCCGAACAGGCCGAGCGTGCGGCGCACCTGGTCGGTGGTCGTCACCACATAGGCAAGGTCGCCGGCCACCAGCTGGTCGGCCGAATGGGGAATGAACAGGCGTCCGTTGCGCGACACCCCGACCACGGTCGAGGGCAGGTCCGGGAAAAGCTCGGTCAATTGCGACAGCGGCGTGTCGATCACCGGACACTCTTCCAGGCACTCGATCGCCACCATCGCCACCTTGCTGTCGGCGAAGCGCACCACGTCGTTGGCGCCCGGCAGCGCGATGCGGCGCAGCACCATCTCGCCGACCTCGATCTCCGGCGAGATGATGACGTCGATCGGCAGGTGCTCGCGCGAGAACAGGTTCTGATAATGCGGCAGCAGATAGGATTGGGCGCGGATGCGCGCGATCTTGGTCGGCACGTTGAAGATCGAATGCGCCACCTGGCAGGCGGTCATGTTGACCTCGTCGTAGAGCGTGACCGCGATCAGCATGTCGGCCTGCTGGGCGCCGGCCATTTCCAGCACGTCGGGATGGGCGCCGTGGCCGACGAAGCCGCGCACGTCGAGCTGGTCGCGGATCGTGCGCACGAGCTCGGGCGAGGTGTCGATGACGGAGACGTCGTTTTGCTCGGCGGCGAGCCGCTCGGCAATGCCGTAGCCGACCTGGCCGGCGCCGCAGATGATCACGCGCATAGTCTATCTCGTCCAGCCGGCCTCAAACGCCGAGCGATTTCAGCTTCCGATGCAGTGCGGACCGTTCCATACCAATGAACTCGGCCGTGCGCGAGATGTTGCCGCCAAAACGGTTGATTTGGGCGATCAGATATTCCTTTTCGAAATGCTCGCGCGCCTCGCGCAGCGGCAGTGCCAGAATGTGCTGGTCGGACTGATTTGGCGCCCGTGGCATAACGTCCCCGATCTCGGCCGGCAGAAGCTCTGCGGTGATCGGCATGTCGGCCTCGTCGCCGCGCGCCAGGATCATCAGCCGCTCGACATTGTTGCGCAACTGGCGAACATTGCCGGGCCAGTTGTGCGCCTGCAGCACCGCAAGCACGTCGTCGCCGATCCGCCGCGGCTTGATCCCCGACTGGCGCACCATCTGCTTCATGAAATGGTCGACCAGATAGGGAATGTCCTCGCGCCGCTCCGACAGCGCCGGCACGATCACCGGCACCACCGCCAGACGGTGGTAGAGATCCTCGCGGAACCGCCCCTCGGCGATCATAGCTTCCAGGTTCTGCGCGGTCGAGGAAATGATGCGCACATCGACCTTGACGCGCTTGGCGCCGCCGACGCGCTCGAATTTCTGTTCCACCAGCACGCGCAGGATCTTGTTCTGGGTCTCGCGCGGCATGTCGGCGATCTCGTCGATGTAGAGCGTGCCGCGATGCGCCTCCTCGAGCGCGCCGACCTTGCGCTCGGCGCCGTTCGGTTCGGTGCCGAACAGCTCGATCTCCATGCGCTCCGGCGTGATCGTGGCGGCGTTGAGCGAGATGAACGGCCCCTCCTTGCGCGCCGACAGCGCGTGGATGGCGCGCGCCACCGCCTCCTTGCCCGAACCCGACGGCCCGATCACCATCACCCGGCTGTTGGTGGGCGCGATCCGGTCGATGGCGTGGCGCAGCTGGTTCATCGCCGCCGACATGCCGATCAGGTCGAACGTGTCGGAGGTGCGCTTCTTCAGCTCGCTCACCTCGCGCTTCAGCTTCAGCGTTTCCAGCGCCCGCTCGCAGATCAGGATCAGCCGGTCCGCCTTGAACGGCTTTTCGATGAAATCGTAGGCGCCGCGCTTGATCGCCGACACCGCGGTCTCGATCGTGCCGTGGCCGGAAATCATCACCACCGGCACGTGCGGGTGGATGGTCTTGATCTCGTCGAGCAGCGCCAGGCCGTCGAGCCGCGAGCCCTGCAACCAGATGTCGAGAAAGATCAGCGAGGGCACGCGCTCGGCGATCGCGGCCAGCGCGCTGTCGCTGTCGTGGGCGGTGCGCGCGTCGTGGCCCTCGTCTTCCAGAATGCCGGCGACGAGTTCGCGGATGTCTTCTTCGTCGTCGACGACCAAAATATCAGACGTCATGGTCGACCTTCTTTTGCGTCGTGTTCGCGTCGCCCTTGGCGGCGCCTTCCTCCAGCGCGGGCAGGACGATGCGGACCAGCGCCCCCTTGCCGCCGTGGAAATCTTTCGGTGCGTCGTGCAGTTCCAGCCGCCCGCCGTGGTCCTCGACGATCTTGCGCACGATCGCCAGGCCGAGACCGGTGCCCTTGGCGCGCGTCGTCATATAGGGCTCCAGCAGGCGCTGGCGGTTCTCGCGCGGCAGGCCCTTGCCGTTGTCGACCACGTCGACCGTGATCCAGTCGCCGGCCTTGCTCGCCGTGACGCGGATTTCGCCCCCGCCGTCGCTTCCGCCCGCATCGGCGTCGGATTCGATCGCCTCGGCCGCGTTCTTGACGATATTGCCGAAGGCCTGGCTCATCAGGCGCATGTCGAAACGCCCGGTCAGGGCCCGCTTGCCGAAATCGTGCTCGAACTTGATCTCGGAATGGCCGACCTCGACCAGGAAAGTCGCCTCGCGCAGCGCCTCGCGCAGATCGGTGACCTCCATCAGCGGTTTGGGCATGCGCGCAAAGGCGGAGAACTCGTCGACCATGCGGCCGATATCGCCGACCTGGCGGATGATGGTGTCGGTGCACTGGTCGAAGACCTCGCGGTCGTCGGTGATCACCTTGCCGTAGCGCCGGCGGATGCGTTCGGCCGAAAGCTGGATCGGCGTCAGCGGGTTCTTGATCTCGTGCGCGATCCGCCGGGCGACGTCGGCCCAGGCGGAGGCACGCTGCGCCTGCATCAGGTCGGTGATGTCGTCGATGGTGACGACATAGGCGGGAAGCTCGGAATTCTTGTCGCCTTCCTCGATCGTCACCTGGACGTTGAAGGTGCGCTCGGCGCCGGTGCGGAAAAACGTCACCTGTTCGCGATAGACAGGGCGCCCGGAACTGCGCGCCATCTCGAACGCGCGGCCGATATGCGGCAGCACCGTCGACAGTTTCTGGCCGAGCGCCTTTTGCGCCTTCAGGGCAAGCATGGTTTCGGCCGAGCGGTTGACGATGGTGATGATGCCGTCGGGGTCGACGCCGATCACGCCGGCGGTCACGCTGGCCAGCACCGCTTCGGAAAAGCGGCGGCGCTCGTCGATCTGGTCCTTGGCGGAAATCAGTTCGTTGCGCTGCGATTTGAGCTGCTGCAGCATCTTGTTGAACGTATCGCCGAGCGAGGCGACGTCGCCGTCGGAGGCGCGCACGGGCACAGCCACGTCGAGATTGCCGGTCGCCACCTCGTCGGCCGCGCCGATCAGCTGGCGGATCGGACGCACGAGCCGGTCGGCGACCGCGATGCCGGTCCAGATCGCCGACAGCACGATGATCAGCGTCAGCCCCAGATAGACCAGCGCGAACGCCACCTGCACGGTGGTGCGGCTGACCTCCAGCTCGCGGTAGTCGCTGGAATTGGCGCGCACGATCTGGCGCGCGCGGATCACCTGCGGATCGATCAGGCGGATCGTGTAGAGATAACTGCCCTCGATGTCGCGCAGCTTGATGATCGAGCCGACGATGTTGCGCGTGCGCGGTTCGATCAGCACCGGATCGCCGCCGGAGGCGTCGCGCACTGCGCCGGCCGGCGGCTCGGGCATGGGAAACTCGGCGCGTGTGTCGGCCTGCAGGATGACGCTGCCGTCGTCGCGGATCAGGGCGGCGTGCGCCAGTCCGCGCCCGACCGCCTGCTGGGTCATCAGCCGCAGGAAACCGGTGCGGTCGAGGCCGTAGAGCGTGCGGTTCTGGTCGAGCGTGATCGCCATCGACAAGGCGGTGCCCTGCAGATTGCGGGCGTTTTCCTGGACATAGGCCTCCGCGATCGACAGCGAGGAATTGACGATCGCCTTGGTCTTGATCTCGAACCAGCGGTCGAGACCGATATCGAGCGTGATCGAGGCCACGATCGCCACCGCCAGCGCCGGCACCGCCGCGACCAGCGAAAACAGCGCCACGATGCGCACGTGCAGCCGCGAGGCCGCCTTGCCGCGCCGCCGGGCGGCGACGATGCGATGCACCTCGCGGCCGATCAGCAGCACCAGCGCCAGAATCAGCAGCACGTTGATGGCGATCAGCGTCAGCGTGACCTGTTTGGTCGGCGCGATCGGCCCCAGCCCGACGAGAATGGTGAAGGAGACGGCCGCGCAGATCAGCGCCGCCGCGACGGCGACGATGCCGGGCAAGGCCATCAGCCTGCGCCCTTCCGGCGCCGCCGGCTCCAGCATGGTGCCGGCCGGCATGATTTCGCTTTGAGTCGTCATTCCCTGCCACGCGGTTGCGTGGCAATGATGCAACGCATTGTGGCGATTCTGCAACAAAATCGGGGCGCGCGGAAATTTATTGCACCGCGCGCCGCCGGCCCGCCATCAGAGGCGCGATCAGGACGCGGCGCTGCCGCCGCGCGAGGTGCGGTAGACGTTGATGCCGAGTTCGCGGATCTTCTTGCGCAGCGTGTTGCGGTTGAGGCCAAGCAGTTCGGCGGCGCGGATCTGGTTGCCGCGCGTCGCCGTCATGGCGGCCAGAACCAGCGGATACTCGACCTCGGCAAGCACGCGCTGGTAGAGCCCGGCCGGCGGCAGATCTTCGCCGAAGGACGAAAAATAGCGCCGCAAATGGTCCTCGACGGCTTGGCCGATCGTGACGGTTTCGGTGGTCAGGTGCGGGCCGGCATCGCCTTGCGGGCTGCCTGACCCGTTCAGCTCGGCCTCGATGATCTCGGCGCCGATTTCTTCCTGCGGATAGAGCGCGGCCAGCCGCCGCACGAGGTTTTCCAGCTCGCGCACATTGCCCGGCCAGGCATAGGTCTTCAGCAGCTCCATCCCGGCCGGCAGGATGCGCTTGGCCTGCAGGCCTTCCTGTTCGGCGATGGCGAAGAAGTGGCGGATCAGGTCGGGAACGTCTTCGGCCCGTTCGCGCAGGCCCGGCAGCCGCAGCGGCACGACGTTGAGGCGGTAAAACAAATCCTCGCGAAACAGGCCCTGATGGATCAGCGTGCTCAGGTCCTTGTTGGTCGCGGCCACGATGCGCACGTCGGTGCGGATCGGCGTGCGCCCGCCGACGGTGGTGTATTCGCCCTGCTGCAGCACGCGCAGCAGCCGGGTCTGCGCCTCCATCGGCATGTCGCCGATCTCGTCGAGGAACAGCGTACCGCCCTCGGCCTGCTCGAAGCGGCCGGTGGAGCGGTGCTGGGCGCCGGTGAAGGCGCCCTTTTCGTGGCCGAACAGTTCCGATTCGATCAGGTCGCGCGGGATCGCGGCCATGTTGATGGCCACGAACGGGCCGTTGCGGCGGCGACCGTATTCGTGCAGCGCGCGCGCCACCAGCTCCTTGCCGGTGCCCGATTCGCCGGTGATCATCACCGTCAGATCGGTCTGCATCATCCGCGCCAGCATGCGGTAGATGTCCTGCATGGCGGCCGAGCGGCCGACCAGCGGCATCGTCTCGGGCTGGTCGTCGGCGCGCGGTTTTTGCGCCGCCTGTTTCGGCTCCGCCAGGGCGCGGTTTACGATCGCCAACAGCTCGGTCAGGTCGAACGGCTTCGGCAGATATTCGTAGGCGCCCTTCTCCGAGGCACGGATCGCGGTCATGAAGGTGTTTTGCGCGCTCATGACGATGACGGGAAGCTGCGGCCGCGCCTTCTTGATGCGCGGCAGCATGTCGAAGGCGTTTTCGTCCGGCATCACCACGTCGGTGATCACCAGGTCGCCCTCGCCCGCCGACACCCAGCGCCACAGCGTGGCCGCGTTCGAGGTGACGCGCACGGTGTGGCCGACCCGCGACAGCGCCTGGCTCAACACGGTGCGGATCGCCGCGTCGTCGTCGGCGACGAGAATGCTGCCTTGCGTCATGGCGTCTCTCCCGTGCGGTGTTCGTCGCCCCGCCGCGCCTCGCCCTTCCAGGCCGGCATCAGCACCCGGAAGGTGGTGCCGCGCGGCGAGGAATCGCATTCGATCACACCGCCGTGCTCGCCGACGATCTTGGCGACCAGGGCGAGCCCGAGGCCGGAGCCGTTCGGCTTGCTGGTGATGAAAGGGTCGAACAGGATCGGCAGAATATCGTCCGGCACGCCGGCGCCATTGTCGCGCACGCAAAACTCGAGCGGCAGAGACACCCGGTCGCGCGTGCCGGGCACGGCCAGCCGGATGCCCGGCCGGAAGGCGGTCGACAGCGTGATCTCGCCGTCCGGACGCGCCGCGATCGCCTCGGCCGCGTTCTTGACCAGGTTCAGGAACACCTGGACGAGCTGGTCGCGATTGCCGAATACCGGCGGCAGCGAGGGATCGTAATCCTCCACCAGGCGTATGTCGCGGGCGAAGCCGTTGCGGGCGATCGCCTTGACGTGGTCGAGCACGACATGGATGTTGACCGCGCCGCGCTCGATCGGCCGCTCGTCGGAAAACACCTCCATGCGGTCGACCAGCGCGACGATGCGGTCGGTCTCGTCGGTGATCAGCCGCGTCAGCGCGCGGTCCTCGTCGGACGCGGCGGTCTCCAGAAGCTGGGCGGCGCCGCGTATGCCCGAAAGCGGGTTCTTGATCTCGTGCGCCAGCATCGCCGCCAGGCCGGTCACCGAGCGCGCCGCCCCGCGATGGGTCATCTGGCGGTCGATCTTGTCGGCCATCGAGCGTTCCTGGAACATCACCACGACCGCGCCCGGCCTTTCGGGCACCGGCGCGACCAGGATGTCGACCAGCCTGTCTGTGCCGAGCCGCGGCGAGGAAATGTCGACGCGGTATTCGTTGACCGGCGACTGGCGCGCGCGCACCTCTTCGACCAGGGTCAGCAGCGGGCTGCCGAACGGCACGAAATGATCGAGCGTGTTGCGCGCCAGGATCACCGCGCTGGAGCGGAAAAACACCTCCGCGTCGGCATTGGCAAACACGATCCGGCCGTCGGCATCGAGCATGATGACGGGATGGCGGATCGTGTTGAGCACGATCTCGGCCAGGTCGGGCTGTGGCGTCGGCGCCGGTCTCATGCCGCGATCCGCGCGCCGCGATCGGCGCCGGCCTCGAACAGGTTCCCAAGCCGCGCCAGCACCGCGGCCGGATCGTCGGCGGTCATGATCGCCTGCCGGTCGGTGGCGCGCAGGGAGGGCGCGTGCCGGTCGAAATACCACCCGAGATGTTTGCGGGCGTGGCGCACGCCGCGGGCGCTGCCATAGAGCGACAGCATCGCCTCGTAATGCGCGCCGACATAGTCGACGAGCGCGGCCGGCGTCGCCGGAATGGCGGGAGCGGTGCCGCCCGCGGCCGCCGCCGCGATCGCGCCGGCCGTCCACGGCGCCCCGTAATGGGCGCGGCCGATCATGATCGCGTCGGCGCCCGATTGTTCGAGGATGCCGGCAGCGTCGGCGGCGCTCGCCACGTCGCCATTGGCCACCACCGGGATCGTCACCGCCTGCTTGACCTCACCGATCGCGCGCCAGTCGGCCTTGCCCTTGTAGAACTGGCAGCGCGTGCGCCCGTGTACGGTCACCATGCGCGCGCCGACAGCCTCGGCCCGGCGCGCTAGCTCGGGCGCGACGCGTTCGGTGTCGTCCCAGCCGAGCCGCATCTTGACGGTGACGGGAACCGGCACGGCCTCGACGGCCGCCGCGATCAGCGCCTCGGCATGATCGAGGTCGCGCATCAGCGCCGAGCCGCAATAACCGCCGGTCACCTTCTTGGCCGGGCAGCCCATATTGATATCGACGATCTCGGCCCCCTCGCCGGCCGCGATGCGCGCGCCCTCGGCGATCCAGCGCGCCTCGTGGCCGGCCAGTTGCACCACATGCGGCCCGTCGCCGGCCGGCGCGAGCCGACGCGCCGATTCAGACCGCCCGCGCGCCAGCTCGCCGCTGGCGATCATTTCCGACACCACCAGCCCGGCGCCGTGCGCGGCCGCCCGGGCGCGAAAGGCGCTGTCGCTGACCCCCGACAGCGGCGCCAGGAACACCCGGTTGCGGAGTTCCACCGCACCGATCGCCAGCGGTCGCGCCAGGGCCTCGAAACTCGACATGCACAATTTCCACGCAGTCAATCAATCTGCATATTCTTTAGACAAACACCCACCATGTTGCAATGCAAAACGCGCGCGGCGGACGTCGGGCCGTACAAATCGCTGGCCATTGTCCGACCCGCTCGCTAGAGCCGTTCGTCTCGGGATGCTAGCAGTGCGACGGTCGGGACCGCGACTGCCCGGAGGTCCGGCGCTTCCGGTTTCGGCAGACCGGGCTTTGCGCCTCGCGCGAACGAACAGGGATAAGGGTCATGCTCGATCCGCAGACCGACGGCGTCGCCGTCGTGATCGTGGCGGCCGGACGCGGCGAGCGCGCCGGACAATCGGCCGAGGGGCCGAAACAATATCGCCGTATCGGCGGCCGCGCGGTGCTGGACCGCACTATTGCCGCGTTTCGCGACCATCCGGCGGTCGGCCGCATCGTGGTGGCGATCCACCCCGACGACCGGATGCTGTTTCGCGACGCCGTCGCCGATCCCGGCCGCCAGGTCTCGCTCGTGCATGGCGGCGCCAGCCGTCAGGCCTCCACGCGCCTGGCGCTGGAAAACCTGGCCGAGGCCGCGCCCGCCCATGTCCTGATCCATGACGGCGTGCGCCCGTTCGTCGATGCCGCCCTGATCGACCGGGTCGTGGGCGGCTTGGCCGAGTGCGACGCCGTGCTGCCGGCGCTCGCCGTCGCCGACACGTTGAAGAAGGCCGACGGCGCCGGATTGGTGGTGGAGACCGTGCCGCGCGCGGGCCTGTTTTCGGCCCAGACGCCGCAGGGTTTTTCCTTCGCGCCGATCCTGGCCGCGCACCGGCGCGCCGACGCGGCGGGCCTCGCCGACTTCACCGACGACGCGGCGATCGCCGAATGGGCCAGGATCCCGGTGCGGATCGTGGCCGGCGCGCCCGACAACGTCAAACTCACTTTCGCACGGGAGATCGCGATGGCGGACGAACGCCTCGGCACGGCTCGAACCGGCTTTCCCGACGTCCGGACCGGCAATGGCTACGACGTGCACAGTTTCGGCCCGGGCGACCACGTCACGCTGTGCGGCGTGGCGATCCCGCACGACAGGGCGCTGTCGGGACATTCCGACGCCGATGTCGGCCTGCACGCGCTGACCGACGCCTTGCTTGCCACCTGTTCGGCCGGCGATATCGGCACGCATTTTCCGCCTTCCGACATGCAGTGGAAGGGTGCCGCCTCGCACATCTTCCTCGAACACGCCGCCCGGCTGGTGCGCGACAAGGGCGGCCGCATCGCCAATGTCGACGTCACCCTGATCTGCGAGGCGCCGAAGATCGGCCCGCATCGCGCGGCGATGGTGGCGGCGATGGCGGCGATGCTCGGTCTCGAGGCCGGCCGGGTGTCGGTCAAGGCCACCACCAACGAGCGGATCGGCTTCGTCGGCCGGCGCGAGGGCATCGCCGCCATCGCCACGGCCAGCGTGGTCTATCCGGGCGCGGTACCGGCATGAGCCCGCACAACGCGCTGGCCGAGGCGGTGCTGGCGGCCTGCAAGCGGCGGGGCCTGATGCTCGCCACGGCCGAATCGTGCACCGGCGGCATGATCGCGGCCGCCTTGACCGACATCGCCGGCTCCTCGGCGGTGGTCGATCGCGGTTTCGTCACCTATTCCAACGAGGCCAAGATGGAGATGCTCGGCGTGACCGGCGCGACCCTCGCCGCCCACGGCGCGGTCTCGGCCGAAACCGCGCGCGCAATGGCGGCCGGCGCGCTCGCCCGCTCGCGGGCCGGTCTCGCCCTATCGGTCACCGGCATCGCCGGTCCCGGCGGCGGCTCGGCGGAAAAACCGGTCGGGCTGGTCTGGTTCGGGGTCGCGGAAAAGGGTCGGGAGACGGAAACGCACCGGAAAATATTCGCCGGCCAGGATCGCGACGCGGTGCGCCAGAACACCGTCGGGACCGCGCTCGAACTCATCCTTGCGAGGCTGAGGCGCTGACCGGCTTGCCGTAGATCTGGTCGGCGCGCTGTTCGAAGGCGCCGGCGAACATGCGGAAGGCGCGGTCGAACATCGCCCCCATCATGGCGCCGAGAATCCGGCTCTTGAACTCGTAGTTGATGTAGAAATTGATGTTCGTGCCACCCGCGCCGTCCGGCTCGAAACGCCAGCGATTGTCGAGGAAGCGGAACGGCCCGTCGAGATATTTGACGTTGATGGCGTTGTCGGCCTCGCGCGCGATCACCTGGCTGGTGAAGGTCTCGCGGATCGCCTTGTAGCCCACCGTCATGTCGGCGACCGACACGGTGACGCCATGCGCCTGCTTGCGCGAGCGCACCGAAAGCGCCTCGCACATCGGCAGGAATTCCGGATAGCGCTCGATATCGGCGACCAGCGCGAACATCTGCTGCGGCGCGTGGGCGACGTTGCGGACGGTTTCGTATTTCGGCATGGCGACCTACTGGTGGGCGGTTTTCGCCAGTTGCGCCGCGCGCGCCGCCTGCAGCCGGGCGAAATCCTCGCCCGCATGGTGCGACGAGCGCGTCAGCGGGCTGGCCGAGACGAGCAGGAAGCCTTTCGTGTAGGCGACCGTCTCGTAGGATTTGAACTCCTCCGGGGTGACGAATTTTTTGACCGGATGGTGTTTGCGCGTCGGCTGCAGGTACTGGCCGATGGTCAAGAAGTCGACATCGGCGGTGCGCAGATCGTCCATCAGCTGCAGCACCTCGGCGCGCTCCTCGCCGAGGCCGACCATGATGCCCGACTTGGTGAACATGGTCGGGTCGAGCTCCTTGACGCGCTGCAACAGCCGGATCGAATGGAAATAGCGCGCGCCGGGCCTGACGGTGAGATAGTGCGACGGCACGGTCTCCAGATTGTGGTTGAAGACGTCGGGCTTGGCCTCGACCACGATCTCCAGCGCGCCGTCCTTGCGCAGGAAGTCGGGCGTCAGCACCTCGATGGTGGTTTCGGGCGATTCGGCGCGGATCGCGCGGATCACCTCGGCGAAATGGCGCGCGCCGCCATCGGCCAGGTCGTCGCGGTCCACCGAGGTGACGACGACATGGTTGAGCCCCATCTGCCGTACGGCGGAGGCGACGTTTTGCGGCTCGTCGGCGTCGAGCGCGTTGGGCAGGCCGGTGGTGACGTTGCAAAACGCGCAGGCGCGCGTGCAGATCTCGCCCATGATCAGGAAGGAGGCGTGTTTTTTGTCCCAGCACTCGCCGATATTGGGGCAGCCGGCCTCCTCGCACACCGTCACCAGCTTGTTGGTGCGCACGATGTCGCGGGTTTCCAGATAGCCGGGCGAGGTCGGCGCCCTGACCCGGATCCAGTCCGGCTTGCGCGCCACATCCTGGTCCGGGCGGTGCGCCTTTTCGGGATGGCGCGGGCGCGGCCGGTTGGCGAGGGTGTCGATGACGGTGACCATTGCTTGTCCTTGCGACTTATTGGGCGACGTTACCGGGCATTAGCGACGCGGGCGGGCTTGGGAGCGCCCGAAAATCCAAAGAATCAGGATCGCGCCGGCAATGGCGACGACCAGATTGCCGAGAAAGCCCTGATACTGGATGCCGAGCAAGCCCGCCAGCGTGCCGCCGACGAACGAGCCGGCGATCCCGACCAAGACGTTGGTGAACAGGCCGTGATCGCGGTTCATCGTCCGCTCGGCGACGTAGCCGGCGAGGAACCCGACCAGAAGCATGCCGAAGAAGCCGACGCCCGGCATGCCCATCAAACCTTGCATCTCCTGCATTCTTTCATCCCGTCAGTCGGCCTTCGCCCGTCCGGGCCTTTGCATCACACTGTGCATATAAGGCATTTGCGCGCCGATTGAACCGCCCGCGCCTAGGCATTCAGCGCCTTGCCGTAGGCGTCGAGCACGCTTTCCTTCATCATCTCCGACAGGGTCGGATGCGGGAAGATGGTGTGCATCAACTCGGCCTCGGTGGTCTCCAGGTTCATCGCCACCACGAAACCCTGGATGAGTTCGGTCACTTCCGCGCCGATCATGTGCGCGCCGAGCAGTTCGCCGGTCTTCTTGTCGAAGATGGTCTTGACCAGCCCCTGGTCCTCGCCGAGCGCGACCGCCTTGCCGTTGGCGACGAACGGAAACCGTCCGACCCGGATGTCGCGGCCGGCTTCCTTGGCCTTGGCCTCCGTCAGCCCGACCGAGGCGATTTGCGGGTGGCAATAGGTGCAGCCGGGAACCAGGTTCTTGTCGAGCGGGTGCACGCCCTTCTCGCCGGCGATCTTTTCCACGCAGATCACGCCCTCGTGCTCGGCCTTGTGGGCCAGCATCGGTGGGCCGGCGACATCGCCGATCGCGTAGACGCCCTCGACATTGGTGCGGCCGTAATCGTCGATGACGATGCAGCCGCGATCGGTCTTCACGCCGAGCTCCTCCAGCCCGAGATTTTCGATATTGCCGGTGACGCCGACGGCCGAGATCATCCGCTCGGCGGTGATCTTTTCCACCTTTCCGCCCTTGGTCTCGACATGGGCGGTGACGGCATCCTTGGCCTTGTCGACCTTGACCACCTTGGCCTCGAGCAGGAATTTCATGCCCTGCTTTTCGAAACGCTTCTTGGCCAGCTGCGAAATCTCGGCGTCTTCCACCGGCAGGATTGTCGGCATCAGCTCGACAACGGTCACCTCGACGCCGAGCGTGCGGTAGAAGGAGGCGAACTCGATGCCGATCGCGCCGGAGCCGACCACGATCAAAGATTTCGGCATCGCCTTGGGCACCATCGCCTCGAAATAGGTCCAGATCAGCTCGCCGTCCGGCTCCATGCCCGGCAGCGCGCGCGGGCGCGCGCCGGTGGCCACGATGATGTGCTTGGCGGTGTAGGTGCCCTCGCCCTTGGTGTTCTTGGGCGCGGGATGCTGCGGCTCCATCGGTTTTTTGGTCGGTTTCGACACGACGATCTCGCCGCGCCCCTTCAGCTTGGCCTCGCCCCAGATGACGTCGACCTTGTTTTTCTTCATCAGGAAGCCGACGCCGTTGTTCATCCGTCCGGCAACGCCGCGCGCGCGCTCGACCACCGCCTTCAGGTCTGCGGTCAGCTTGCCTTCCAGCTTCAGCCCGTAATCGGCGGCGTTCTCGCCCAGATGCATCACCTCGGCCGAGCGCAGCAGCGCCTTGGTGGGAATGCAGCCCCAGTTGGAGCAGATGCCGCCCAGGTGCTCGCGTTCCACCAGCGCGGTCTTGAAGCCAAGCTGCGCGGCGCGCACGGCCGTGACATAACCGCCCGGACCGCCGCCGATGATGATGACGTCATAGCTTTCCGACATTGCTGCTTCCACTCCTTTGCGGCGTTCCTATGCCGGCCGGGGCCCGTGCGGACCGCCCGGCCGGCGTACGGCGAAGGCGTGCAAGCCGGCCGGCTCTACTCCTTCGCCACGGATGCCGGCACCGGCTCGTGCCTGACCAGCATCCCGTAGATTTCGTCCTTCAGCCGCAGGCGTTCCTTCCTCAGATCGGCGACGTGCAGGTCGTCGAGCGGCTCGATATTGGTCTCGGCGCGGTGTATCACCTTGTTGACGTCGTGATACGCGTTCGACAGCCGGTGAAAATGCCCGTCCTTCTCGCGCAAATGGCGGATGACTGCGACGAACTCGGGAAACTCCTCGGCCAATTCGTGCGGCGTGTGCGACATTCCGTTTCTCCTTGGTTGGAATGGCCTCACGCTACCGCGTCTGCTGCCTCTTTCTTTGATTTCGAACAAGTCTCACGCCCGTCACAGCCCCAGCATCATGCGCACCAGCGGCTCCAGGCCGCGCCCGATGGCGCGGGTGTTGGCGGCGTCGAGGTGGACCCCGTCGAGCGGCGAGGTCTCGGCCACCGATCCGGCGTCGAAGAAACCGCAGCCGGCGACGTCGGCGAGATCCGCATAGAGACTGCCCAGCATGTGCGACTGCTGTATGGCGCCGGCAAACAGCGCGGCGAAATCGGGATCGCCGGTCTCGCGGATCGCCGGCGGCGCCACGATCAGGATTTCGGGCGTCTCCTGGTCGAGCGGCCAGGCGTGGCCGCGCACGATGTCGACCAGCCGTTCCATGCCCTGCTTGGCGGCGATCGCGGCCCCGGCCAGGAACGGCTTCATGTCGTTGGTGCCGAGCATGATGATGACGAGATCGACCGGCGCGTGCGTGGTGAGCAGGCTCGGCAACAGGCGCGCGCCGTTGCGGTCGGCCGGCCCGACATGGTCGTCGAAGGCCGTCGTGCGTCCGTTCAGCCCCTCGGCGATCACCTGCGCCTTGCCGCCGAGCGCCTTTTCCAGCACGCTCGGCCAGCGATCGGCAAGCGCATGGCGGCAGGGTCCGTCGGGGTCGTAGCCCCAGGTCAGCGAATCGCCGTAGGCAAGGATCGTTTTCACGCGGCTCCCGCTCCTCTAGGCCATTTGGCGCAGCCGGCGCAGGCCGAGCGCGACGAACAGGAACAGGATGCCGTTCGACACCAGCTCGACGCCGAGCAGGATGCCGAGGATCGCAGCGGCCGAGGACGGGAAATCGGCCAGGATCATGATGCCGAGCGCCAGGGCCAGCAGGCCGGAGGCGAGCACCCAGCCCCAGCCCGAGAGCGGCCGCAGCGAAAACGCGTACATCAGCTTGATCGCGCCCATGACCAGAAACAGCACCGCGACCAGCAGGGTCAGCGACACCATGCCGGCGAGCGGATTGAAGATCAGGGACAGGCCAACGACCAGCGTCAGGATACCGAACAAAAGCGCCCAGACGAACCCGCCCCAGCCCTTGTCCTGGAAGGACTGAACGATCTGCAGGATGCCGACCAGCGCGAAAGTCCAGCCGGCCAGCAGCGTCGCCGCCATCGTCGCGGCGAACGGGTTGAACAGCGCCATCACGCCGCCGATCAGCGAGATGACGGCGAACACCGCCATCCATAGCCACGAGCGGCCGGCCGTCGCGCCGTGTGTTTTCGTCTCGCTCATGATCGTCTCCCCGGATGGTTGAAACGGCGCCCCTCCCCGCTCGGGAGAGGAACGTTGTCAGACCAGCATCGACATCGGATTTTCGACGAACCCCTTGAAGGCGGCCAGCAATTCGGCGCCCAGCGCGCCGTCGACGGCGCGATGGTCGGTCGACAAGGTCGCCGACATGATCGTGGCCACCGCCACCGCCCCGTCCTTGACCACCGCGCGCTTTTCGCCGGCGCCGACCGCCAGGATCGTGGCGTGCGGCGGGTTGATGACGGCGGAAAAGTCCTTGATGCCGAACATGCCCAGATTGGACACTGCCGTGGTGCCGCCCTGATATTCCTCTGGCTTGAGCTTGCGGGTCCTGGCGCGCGCGGCCATGTCCTTCATTTCGTTGGAAATGGTCGACAGCGTCTTTTGCTCGGCGTGTCTGACGATCGGCGTGATCAGCCCGCCGGGGATCGACACAGCCACGCCGACATCGGCATGGTTGTGCTTGACCATGTTGGCGTCGGTCCACGACACGTTCGCCTCCGGCACCGCCTTCAGCGCCAGGGCCATCGCCTTGATGACCATGTCGTTGACCGACAGCTTGTAGGCCGGCTCTTCGCCCTTGTCGGTCTTGACCTTGGGCGCGGCGTCGTTGAGCTGCTTGCGCAGCGCCAGCAACGCGTCGATGTCGCAGTCGATCGTCAGGTAGAAATGCGGGATCGTCGACTTCGCCTCGACCAGCCGGCGCGCGATCGTCTTGCGCATATTGTCGTGCGGGACGAGTTCGTAGGAGCCGTCCTCGAACAGTTTCAGCACCGCGTCGTCCGACATCGGCTTGGCCGCCGGAGCGGCGGCCGGCGCGGCCTTGGCCTCGGCCGGCTTCCGGGCGCCACCGTCGGCGGCGGCCGCTTCCACGTCCGCCTTGACGATCCGCCCGTGCGGCCCCGACCCCTTGATGGCGGCCAGATCGAGCCCTTCGTTCTGGGCGATGCGGCGGGCGAGCGGCGAGGCGAAGACGCGCTCGCCGTTCCTGCTCGGCGCCGGGCCGGCCTTTACGTCGTCGGGGATCGCGGCTTTGGCTTCGGCTTCCTTGGCCCCGCCGGCGTCGGCGGCCGGTTTTGACGGCGCCGCGTCGGATTTTTCCGCCTTCGGTTCGGCCTTGGCGTCCGATTTCGGCTCCGGCGCGGCTTCGGCCTTGTCCTTGCCGTTGCCGGCGGCCTTGGCCGCGTCGGCGGCGTCTTCGCCCTCGCCGGCCAGCACGGCGATCAGCGCGTTGACCTTCACGCCTTCGGTGCCTTCCGGCACGACGATTTTCGCCACCGTGCCCTCGTCGACGGCCTCGACCTCCATGGTCGCCTTATCGGTCTCGATCTCGGCGATCACGTCGCCGGGGGCGACCTGGTCGCCCTCCTTGACCAGCCATTTGGCGAGATTGCCCTCTTCCATGGTGGGCGACAGCGCCGGCATGGTGATGTTGATCGGCATCGTCTCGCCCTCCCTAGGCCTTGTAGCTGACGGCCTTCACCGCCTGGACGACCTCGGCCACGTTGGGCAGGGCCAGCTTTTCCAGATTGGCGGCATAGGGCATCGGCACGTCCTTGCCGCAGATCGTCACCACCGGCGCGTCGAGCCAGTCGAAGGCGCGCTGCATGACCTGGCTGGCGATGTGGTCGCCGACCGAGGATTGCGGAAACCCTTCCTCCACCGTCACCAGGCGGTTGGTCTTCTTGACCGACTCGATCACCGTATCGAGGTCCAGCGGCCGGATGGTCCGCAAATCGATCACCTCGACGTCGATCCCCTCGCCCGCCAGTTCCTCGGCCGCCTTGACCGCATAGGTCATGCCGATGCCGAACGAGACGATGGTGGCGTCCGTGCCCTGCTTTTGAATCCGCGCCTTGCCGATCGGCAGCACGAAATCGTCGAGCTTGGGCACGTCGAAGGTCTGGCCGTAGAGGATCTCGTTTTCCAGGAAGATCACCGGGTTCGGATCGCGGATCGCCGCCTTCAACAACCCCTTGGCATCGGCGGCGGTGTAAGGCTGCACCACTTTCAGCCCGGGTATGTGGCTGTACCAGGCGGCATAACACTGCGAATGCTGGGCGGCGACGCGCGCGGCGGCGCCGTTCGGGCCGCGAAACACGATCGGCGCGCCCATCTGCCCGCCCGACATGTAAAGCGTCTTGGCGGCGGAATTGACGATCTGGTCGATCGCCTGCATGGCGAAGTTGAAGGTCATGAATTCCACGATCGGCTTCAGGCCGGCCATCGCCGCGCCGACGCCGACGCCGGCAAAACCGTGTTCGGTGATCGGGGTGTCGACGACACGCCGCGCGCCGAATTCCTGCAAGAGCCCTTGCGTGATCTTGTAGGCGCCCTGGTACTCGGCGACCTCCTCGCCCATGACGAAGACCTCCTCGTCGCGGCGCATCTCCTCGGCCATGGCGTCGCGCAACGCCTCGCGCACGGTGGTCGCGACCATCTCCGTGCCGTCTGGAATGTCGGGATCGGAGGCCACATCCACCTTTTTCGGCTCGGGATGCACCTTGCCTTCGCCGGGCACGCGGCGCGCGTCCATGTCGGCGACGGCGTCATCGCCGGCTGCGGCGGCCGGTTTTTCGGCCTCGGCCGGCGCGGAGGCCTCTTGCTCGGCCTTGCCGTCCGGCTTGGCGCCGCCGGCCTTGCCGATATCGTCGGCGCTTTCGCCCTCTTCAAGCAGCACGGCGATCGGCGTGTTGACCTTGACGCCCTCCGCGCCTTCCTCGATCAGGATCTTGCCCAGCGTGCCCTCGTCGACCGCCTCGACCTCCATGGTCGCCTTGTCGGTCTCGATCTCGGCGATCACGTCGCCGGCGCTGACGGCGTCGCCTTCCTTCTTGAGCCACTTGGCCAGATTGCCCTCTTCCATGGTCGGAGACAGGGCCGGCATGAGAATTTCGATCGGCATGGCGCCCCTCCCTCAGATCACGATGTCGGTATAGAGCTCGGACACGTCCGGCTCCGGATCGGTCTGGGCGAATTCGGCCGCGTCGGCGACGATCTCGCGCACCTCCTTGTCGATCGCCTTCAGCTCGTCCTCGTCGGCCCATTTCTTGTCGACGAGACGCGCCTTGACCTGCTCGATCGGATCGTGCTCGGAGCGCATTTTCTGCACTTCGTCCTTGGAGCGGTATTTTGCCGGGTCGGACATGGAATGGCCGCGATAGCGATAGGTCATCATCTCCAGGATGATCGGCCCCTTGCCGTCGCGACAATGCGCCAGCGCCATCTCGCCGGCCGACTTGACGGCGCGCACGTCCATGCCGTCGACCTGGATGCCGGGGATTTTGAAGGAAATGCCGCGATGGGAAAAATCGGTCTCGGCCGAGGAGCGCGCCACCGAGGTGCCCATGGCGTAGCGGTTGTTCTCGATGACGTAGATCACCGGCAGCTTCCAAAGCGAGGCCATGTTGAAGCTTTCGTAGACCTGGCCCTGATTGGCCGCGCCGTCGCCGAAGAAGGTCAGCGACACCGCTTTCAGGTCGCGGTAGCGGTTGGCGAAGGCAAGCCCGGTGCCGAGCGAGACCTGCGCGCCGACGATGCCGTGGCCGCCGTAGAAGTTCTTTTCCTTGGAGAACATGTGCATGGAGCCGCCCTTGCCCTTGGAGTAGCCCCCGCGGCGCCCGGTGAGCTCGGCCATCACCCCGCGCGGCGACATGTCCATGGCCAGCATGTGGCCGTGGTCGCGATAGGCGGTGATCATCTGATCGCCGTCCTCCATCGCCATCTTCAGCCCGGTGACCACGGCCTCCTGACCGATATAGAGGTGGCAGAAGCCGCCGATGAAGCCCATGCCGTAAAGCTGGCCCGCCTTTTCCTCGAAGCGGCGGATCAACAGCATGCCGCGATAGGCATCGAGTTCGTCCTGCTTGGAGAAATTGGCGGGCTTGGGCACGCTTATGGCCGGGGCCAGGCCGCTTTCGGATTTGGATTTCGAGGGGCCGCGCTTGGTCCGTTTCGGCGCTGCGGTCATGCATCACTCCCTGATGGCGTCTCTTTGGCGGACACACGGGAGGCGGCATGATCCTACCTCCCACATTCTTGAAGGGAGGCTATCACGCGCGAACGAAAACAGCCATGCGGAAAAGCGCATGGCTGACATGCAGCTAAACCGTTCTAATTCTTGACACTCTTATCAATTAACTGAATTCAAGTTAATTGAGGCCGCCGAACGGCCGCATGATGGTGATCTCGTCGGCGGCCGACATGTTGAGCGCGCGGCGCGCCTGCTCGTCGAGCATGTCGCGCTCCAGCGTGCCGTCGCGCATCAGCGCCACGCGCTCCTCCAGCGCCAGCCGGCGCGCGGTGGTTTCGGCGAGCGTCTTCTGCATCTCGGCGGTGCGCGCCTCCAGGCGATATTTGGCATAGATGCCGAATTCGCCGTTGAAGGCATGATAGCCGAAATAGCTCAAAAACAGCGCGGTCAGCGCCGGCACGATCAACTTGCCGCTGTTGCGCTTCTTGTGCTGACGCGTCCACATGGGCGGGGGAATCCTTTCCCCCGCACCATGCCCCCGGCGTGCTTAACACCCGGTTACGCGGCGCGGCCCGCGCCGCGCAAAAACACGGGTCAGCCGCGCAGGATCGACGTGCCGGCGTAGCGCGCCTGGCGGCCCAGCTCTTCCTCGATGCGCAGCAGCTGATTGTATTTGGCCAGCCGGTCGGAGCGGGCCAGAGAGCCGGTCTTGATCTGTCCGCAATTGGTGGCCACGGCCAGGTCGGCGATGGTGGAATCCTCGGTCTCGCCGGAGCGATGCGACATCACCGCGCTGTAGCGCGCCTTGTGCGCGGTCTCGACCGCGTCAAGCGTTTCCGACAGCGTGCCGATCTGGTTGACCTTGACCAGGATCGAGTTGGCGACCCCCATCTTGATGCCGTCGCGCAGCCGCGCCGAATTGGTGACGAACAGATCGTCGCCGACGAGCTGGCAATTCTTGCCGGCGAGATCGGTCAGATGCTTCCAGCCCTCCCAGTCGTCCTCGGCCATGCCGTCCTCGATCGAGATGATCGGATAGTCGGCCACCAGTTTGGCCAGATATTTGGCCTGCGCCTTGGGCGTGCGGGTCTTTTTCTCGCCGGCATAGACATAGTCGCCGCCCTTGAAGAACTCGGTCGCCGCGCAGTCGAGCGCGATCGCCACGTCCTCGCCGGGCCGGTAACCGGCCTTCTCGATCGAGGCCATGACGAAATCGAGCGCGGCCTGGGCGTTCTTGATGTTGGGGGCGAACCCGCCCTCGTCGCCGACATTGGTGTTGTGGCCGGCGTCCTTGAGGGCGTTTTTCAGCGTGTGGAAGATCTCCGCGCCCCAGCGCAGCCCCTCGCGGAAACTGTCGGCGCCGAGCGGCATGATCATGAATTCCTGAAAGTCGATCGGATTGTCGGCATGCGCGCCGCCATTGACGATGTTCATCATCGGCACCGGCAAAACATGCGCGCCGGCGCCGCCGACATAGCGGTAGAGCGGCAGGCCGGACGCCTCGGCCGCCGCCTTGGCCAGCGCCAGCGACACGCCCAGAATGGCGTTGGCGCCCAGCCGGCTTTTGTTGGGCGTGCCGTCGAGCTCGATCATGATCTGGTCGAGATGGAGCTGCTGTTCGGCCTCCATTCCCGACAGCGCGTCGAAAATCTCGCCATTGACCGCGTCCACGGCGCGCTCGACGCCCTTGCCGAGATAACGCGGGCCGCCGTCGCGCAGCTCGACCGCCTCGTGCGCGCCGGTCGAGGCGCCCGAGGGCACGGCGGCGCGGCCCATCGAGCCGTCCTCCAGCACCACGTCGACCTCGACGGTCGGATTGCCCCGGCTGTCGAGAATTTCGCGGCCGATAATGTCGATGATGGCGGTCATGGTCGGGTATCCCTCGCTGCGGCGGAAAATCGCGCTTGTCTTAACGCAAGCCGGTCAAAAGGCAATGCGCGGCGCGCCACCGCCGGGTCCGAAACGGTCCCCGCCTGCGGCTGCGGGACTGGCCGGCCCCGGACAGCCTCCGTCAGGCCGCCTTCACCGTCGACTTGAACTTGCCCATCAGATAGGGCCCCGACAGAACCGGCTCGTATTTCGGCGTCGTACCGGGTTCCAGGCAGGACGGGATGCAGGCGATCTCGTAGTCCCAGTTCGGCTGGTGGAAAAAGGCGAAGGACTGGCGGCGCGACGAGCCCGACCCGTCCGGCTCGGGGTTGACCACCCGGTGCAGGGTCGAGACCCAGCGATCGTTGGTCCACAGCGCCATCAGGTCGCCGATATTGATGACGAAGGCGCCCGGCACCGGCGGCACGGCGCGCCACTCGCCTTCCGGCGTAAAGATCTCCAGCCCGCCCGAACCGGCCTGCGGCAGCAGGATGGTCAGGCTGCCGTAATCGGTATGGGCGCCCGCGCGCAATTGTCCCGGCTCCGGCGGCGTCTCCTGGTCCGGATAGTTGAGCGCGCGCAGGGCGCTGATCGGCCGGTCGATCGCGGCGGCGAAAAAACTTTCCGGCAGGTCGAGCGCCACGGCGAAGACGCGCATGATGCGCGCGGCCAGATCCTCCATCGCCGCGTAATAGGCCTGCCAGGCGTCGCGAAACCCGTCCGGCGCCACCGGCCAGATCGTCTCGGCATAGCAGAAGGCGAGTGCGTCCTTGTCGGTCAGCCCGCCGGGCACCGCGGCCGGACCGCCGTTGAAACTCTCCTTCAGGTCGGGCGGCGTGTCGACATTGCGCGACTTGGCGAGCGCCTCGGATTGCGGCCCGAGATAGCCGTAGGGATAACCGGCATAGGGCGCGCGCGCCCGGTTCTTTTCCTCGGCCGGGCGGTCGAAGAAATCGCGGGCCGCGTTCCAGGCCTTGTCGATAATCGCCTGCGGAACGCTGTGGCCGCTGACGGCCAGAAAGCCGGTGTTACGGCAGATCGCGTCGACCTCGGCGCCGAGCCGCCGGCGCTCGTCCGGCGCGGCGTTTTCGAACCGCGACAGGTCGAAGACGGGAAAATCGGGAGCGGGCATCATGTCATCCTTCTTGCGAGTGTTGGCGTGAGTTTAGAACCCGGACCGACGTCGCGAAAGCATCGGTGCTTGGTCCAAGCCGAAAAGCGTCCGCGACCCGGCTCTACCGGGACGGCGTGCGCCAGGAGGCAAACCGTGGTTTAAAACCGCATGAGCAGACCCGAACGCCTGACATCGTTTTTCATCCTGGTCGTTGTTCTGGGGCTGGGCGCCGCAATGCCGCCGGCTGCGGCCGCGTCGGAACGGATCGCTGGCGACGGCTGGGCGATGACGGTGCATTATCCAGCCGGCGACGGCACGGTTCCGGCCGTGATCGTCATGCCGGGCTGCAGCGGCAACCGCCCGCCGGCCGTCGCGCGCGGTCTGCGCGCCCATGCCCGCGCGCTCAATGCGGCCGGCCTCGCGGCGGCGATCGTCGATGTGTTGTCGCCGCGCGGGCTCGACACGATCTGCGCCCGCCCGGCCCTGCTGGCGCGGTTGACGCAAGCGGTTCCAGCCGACATCGCCGACGCGGCGGCGCGGCTCGGACGGCTTCGGCGCATCGATGCCCGGCGGCTGGCCTTTCTCGGCCAGAGTTTTGGCGGTTCGGTCGCGCTCGAGATCGCGGCCGGCGCCGGCGGCCGCTTCGCGGCGATCGTGGCCTATTATCCCTGGTGCGCCGACGGTTATGGCGGGAACGGCAAAAGCCGTTTCGCCGCGCCGGTGCTCATCCTGGCCGGCCTCGCCGACGACTGGACGCCGGCCGAACGCTGCACGCGCCTGCGCCCGGTTTCGGGCTCCCGTCCGGCGCGCATCGTTGCCTATCGCGGCGCGCATCATTCTTTCGACCTGCCCGGCCTGCCGCGGCAAAAAGTTCCCGGCGTGGGCGGCGCGAAGACTGTCGGCGGCAATCCGGCGGCGGCCGCCGACAGCCGCCGGCGCTATCTCGCATTCCTGAAAGAGAGGCTGGAAGACCGACGCTGAGGAAACCCCTCAGGCCGCCTCGCGGTCGGTCAGGAACTCCAGCACCGCGCTGCAGAACAGATCGTTCTTGTCGCCCGCCACCATGTGGCCGGCTCCCGACACGTCGACATAGGACGCGTTCGGCGCCTGCTCGACGAATTCGCGCGCGAAATCCTCCTGCACCAGTTCCGAATTCATGCCGCGCACCAGAAGCACCGGCAGGTGCAGTTGCGGCAGCGCGCCGATCAGGCCTTCGGCGAATTCGCGCGCATTGTCGTTGATGGTGTTGTCGCCGCGCATGAAGGCCGGGTCCCAGTGCCAGCGATAGCGGCCGTCCTCGCCCAGGCGCAGATTCTTGCGCAGCCCCTCGAGCGAGCGCGGCCGCTTGCGGTGCGGCAGATAGGAGGCGATGGCGTCGGCGGCGTCCTCCAGCGTGGCGAACCCCTCGTCCATGCGCTCGGCCATGAAACCCTGGATCTTGGCCACGCCGTCGGGGTCCATGCGCGGGGTGATGTCGACCAGCACCAGCGCCTCCAGCAGCGGCCCGCTGCGGACCTCGGCGGCAAGCGCCGACAGGCCGCCCAGCGAGGCGCCGACCGCCGAGGGCGCGGCGTGAAAACGCTCCGCCGTCTGGCGGATGACGGCGGCGACGTCGTCGGCGAAATCGGAGAAACGGTATTTGCCGCTGTTCACCCAGGCGCTTTCGCCATGGCCGCGCAGGTCGACGGTGATGGCGCGCATGCCTGCCTGGGCGACGCGGCGCGCGGTCAGGTCCCAGGCCCGGCGGGTCTGGCCGCCGCCGTGGAAAAACAGCACCGGGTGCCCGCGCCCGTCCCAGAAATCGGCGACGAGCCGGTTGTTCTCGACGCCGGAAAATTCCAGCCGATGCGGTTCGCTCACAGCGCATTCTCCTCGAAAAACGCCAAAACCCGTTTCTTGAACGTACGGTCGCCGACGGACAGCATGTGATCGCGGCCCTCGATCGCAAAGGCGCTGGCGTTCGCCATCAGACCGGCCAGCGCCTCGGGCGAGCCGGCAATGTCGTCCGTGGTGCCGACCGCGACCAGGGTCGGCTGGGCGATGCGCGCGGCATCCTCGCGCGCCAGCAATTGGCGCGAGGTCTCGATACACGCCGCCAGCGCCTGGCGGTCGCTCTTGGTCTGGTCGGCGAAGCTGCGGAACATTTTGGCGCGTGCATCGGTGATCGTCGCCGGATCGGGGGCGGTCAGCGCGGCGGCGATCGTATCCCAAGCGCCCACGCCCTCCACCATGCCGCTGCCCAGCCCGCCGAGCACCAGCGTGGCCACCTTGTCGGGAAAGGCCAGCGCCATGAAGGCGGCGACGCGCGCGCCCATCGAATAGCCCATCACATGCGCGCGCTCGAGACCGAGATGGTCGAGCAGCGCGGCTGCGTCGGCGGCCATCCTGTCGGGATGGTAGTCGGCGGGGCGATGGCTCTTTGAGGAGGCGCCATGGCCGCGATTGTCGAGCGCGATCGCCCGGTAGCCGGCGTCCGTCAGCGTCTTGACCCAGCCGGGCGAGACCCAGTTGACGCGCATATTGGAGGCGAAGCCGTGAATGAGCAGGACCGGGTCGCCCGCCCCCTCGTCCAGAAAGGCCAGATCGAAACCGTCATGGGAAAAATGCTGCATGCGCGATCCGGCTTCCGTGCGTGCGGTCAACGCCCGCGCGTAACCGACTCGATCACCGGGTGCCGCACACGATCGCCGACCTTGATCCCCGTCTTTTGCGCAATGCCGGCATTGAGTTCAAGCACAAATCGGACCGGCTCGTCCGCCGAGATCAGATCGGTGGAAAACGGCCGGCCCGGCAGGATCGCCCGGATACGGCCGCGCTCGGAGATGAACAAGAGGTCGAGCGGCAGGCTGGTGTTCTGCATCCAGAACCCGACCGGGCGGGTCTGTTCGAACACGAACAGCATGCCGCGGTCGGCCGGCATCGTCTTGCGATACATCAGCCCCCGGCTGCGCTCGTCGGGACGGGCCGCGATCTCGACCGAAAACGCCCGCTCGCCGCCGGCCGCCTCGACGAGCAGCGGCGACGGGTGGACGGCGAGCTGCTGGGCCCGGCCGCCGGTCTGGGCCGTGGCGGGGCGGTAGATCGGCGCCGCCAGCGCCGAAAAGGCGAGCAACGCCACCGCGAGCGCCAGCCGGAAAAACAGTGTCATTTGGTTCGGACCCGATCAGTTGGTGAGCGGAAGCGTCCCAACATCCGGGTAGATTTCGGCAGCCATAAGGCCTTTGTCGGATTGCCCGTAGCGCACCAGCACCACCTGGCCCGGCCGCAACTCGGCAATGCCGTATTGGCGCAGCGTCTCCATGTGGACGAAAATGTCCTCCGTCCCCTCGCCGCGGGTCAGGAATCCGAAGCCCTTGGTGCGGTTGAACCATTTGACGATGGCGCGCTCGATGCCGCTTTCCGGCGTCACCGTCGTGCGCGTGCGCGCGCTCTCCTGGTCCTGGGGATGCGTGGCGGTGCTCACGTCCATCGACAGGACCTTGAAGCACTGGAAACCGCGCTCGCCGCGCCTGATCAGGCAGGCCACGCGCGCGCCCTCCATGGCGGTGCTGTAGCCGTCCCGGCGCAGGCATGTCACATGGATGAGAACGTCGCCGTAACGGGTTTCGTCGGGAAGGATGAAGCCATAGCCTTTGGCGACATCGAACCATTTAATCGATCCGGCAATTTCGACAAGGTCGGTGGCCTGTCCGCTATCCGCTGCGCCGAGCGCCGCGGACCTGACCGCATCCCTCTCCCGAGAAGAGGACTTGTCCCCCATCCGAACGCACCTTCCATCACAGACCCGACTGATTCTTGATGAAAGGATACCACCCTGCCGGCCGCTGTCAGCAGCTTGGCATCATTTTTTTGAAGTTATCGCCAGTTCTTACAAGCTCCGCGCAAGCTTCGCCAAGATTTCGTCCTTGACGGCGCGCCCCGGTCGAACGTTTGTCGGTCGAACGTTCGACCGCCGCGGCGACAAGGCGCCGCCGCTCGCCCTGGCGCGCGGCGTGTTGCCAAGCCGGCCGGTCCGGCCCATATCAGCGGCATCGCCTTCAACCGCCACAGGAGAGCACGCCATGCGTTATCTGCACACGATGGTCCGGATTTCCGACATCGATCGATCGCTGGATTTTTATTGCGACAAGCTCGGACTGGAGGAAGTGCGCAGGATCGACAACGACAAGGGCCGCTTCACCCTGATCTTCCTGGCCGCGCCGAAGGACAAGGCACAGGCGGCCGAAACCAGCGCGCCGCTGCTGGAGCTGACCTATAATTGGGATCCCGAGACCTATCAGGGCGGGCGCAATTTCGGCCATCTCGCCTTTCGGGTCGACGATATCTACCAGACCTGCCAGCATTTGATGGACAAGGGCGTGACGATCAACCGCCCGCCGCGCGACGGCCACATGGCGTTCGTCAAGTCGCCCGACGCAATTTCGATCGAATTGCTGCAGGAGGGCGCGCCCCTGCCGGTGAAGGAGCCGTGGGCGTCGATGCCCAACACCGGCACCTGGTAGCAAACGCCCCGCATCCCGTTCCCAACCCGGCCCGCCCGGCCGGGTTTTCGTTGGTCGCCCACCGGCTGTGCGCTTGCCAATGGCGGTGCGCATGCTAGACGAAGGCCAGGACCATTCGTGAGGGGAGGATCGTCGGTGAAGGAAGTCCTGGTAGAGCTCGAGCGTCGTCGCGGCATCGCCCGCCAGGGCGGCGGCCGGGAGCGCATCGACGCCCAGCACAAGCGCGGCAAGCTGACGGCGCGCGAACGCATCGACATTTTCCTCGACGAGGGCTCGTTCGAGGAGTTCGACATGTTCGTCGAACACCGCTCGACCGATTTCGGCATGGAAAAGACCAAAATCGCCGGCGACGGCGTGGTCACCGGCTGGGGCACCGTCAACGGCCGCACGGTGTTCATCTTCGCCAAGGATTTTACCGTGTTCGGCGGCTCGCTGTCGGAGGCGCATGCCGAGAAGGTGCAGAAGGTCCAGGACATGGCGCTGCGCAACCGGGCGCCGATCGTCGGCATCTACGACGCCGGCGGCGCGCGCATCCAGGAAGGGGTGGCCGCGCTCGGCGGTTATGCCGAGATCTTTCAGCGCAACGTGCTGGCCTCCGGCGTCATCCCCCAGATTTCGGTGATCATGGGCCCGTGCGCGGGCGGCGACGTCTATTCGCCGGCGATGACCGACTTCATCTTCATGGTACGCGACACCGCCTATATGTTCGTCACCGGTCCCGACGTGGTCAAGACCGTCACCAACGAGACGGTGACGGCCGAGGAACTCGGCGGTGCCTCGGTCCACACGGTCAAATCCTCGATCGCCGACGGCGCCTACGACAACGATGTCGAGGCGCTGTTGCAGATGCGCCGCCTGATCGACCTTCTGCCGGCCTCCAACACCGCGCCCGTGCCGGAGATCGAGGTCCATCAGCCGATCGACGAGCCGGACCATTCGCTCGACCGGCTGGTGCCCGACAACGCCAACAAGCCCTACGACATCAAGGAACTGATCCTGAAAACTTGCGACGAGGGCGATTTCTTCGAAATCCAGGAAGCCTTCGCCAAAAACATCGTCACCGGCTTCGGCCGCGTCGAGGGCCGCACGGTCGGCTTCGTCGCCAACCAGCCGCTGGTGCTGGCCGGCGTGCTCGACAGCGACGCCAGCCGCAAGGCGGCCCGTTTCGTGCGGTTTTGCGACTGTTTCTCGATTCCGATCGTCACCTTCGTCGACGTGCCCGGCTTCCTGCCCGGCACCAGCCAGGAATATGGCGGGCTGATCAAGCACGGCGCCAAGCTCCTGTTTGCCTATGCCGAGGCGACCGTGCCCAAGATCACCATCATCACCCGCAAGGCCTTCGGCGGCGCCTACGACGTGATGGCCTCGAAGCATCTGCGCGGCGACATCAACTATGCCTGGCCGACGGCGCAGATCGCGGTGATGGGCGCCAAGGGCGCGGTGGAGATCATTTTCCGCAAGGATCTCGGCGACCCCGACAAGATCGCCGCCCACACCAAAATGTACGAGGACCGGTTCCTGTCGCCCTTCGTGGCCGCCGAGCGCGGTTATGTCGACGAGGTGATCATGCCGCATTCGACCCGCAAGCGCGTCGCCCGCGCGCTCAGGATGCTGCGCAACAAGGACCTCGAAAATCCCTGGAAGAAACACGACAACATCCCGCTGTGAGCGGCTTCGCCGCCGCCATGCGTGAAGTTTGTCGCAGACGGACGCACGCCGGGTTTTAAGGTCGGGGCATGGAGGTATCGCCATGTCCCTGATCGTGAAGAATCGCGTCCAGCAACCGCAGCCCTTCGACCTCGTCGGCGATCCGGTGCTGATCGCGGGCACGGGCAGCGGCTTCGAGGCGACGCTCGACTGGCGCGTCCATGACGGCCACGACGAACGCACGGGTTTCGTCACCGTCGGCGGCGGCACCGGCGAACACGGCCAGTTCCAGGTCGCGGCCGCGATCGGCGACGCCGCCTTCCAGCTCGACCGGCTGTTCGTCGAACTGTTCGAGACGAGCGCGCGCGACGGCGCCGAGATCAACAAGGTGATCGTGCCGGTGATCTACGGCCCGCGCATCGTGGCCAACTATGTCGGCTACCGGCTGCATGTCGTCGAAGCCGGCGACACCTTGTCGAAGATCGCCCGCGACGCTTATGGCGACGCCGGCCTCTATCAACGGATCGCGCGCGCCAATCCGCAACTGATCGGCGACCCCGACCTGATCGTCGTCGGCCAGGAGCTGAAAGTGCCGATCGGCGCCTGAGCCGCGCCCGTTGCCGAAGCGCCTCAGCGCACGCCCCAGGGCGTGAGGCGCTCGTAGCCGGCGGCGAGGTCGAGCACGGCCTGGTCGCCGCGCGGGCGCCCGATCAGCTGCATGCCCATCGGCCGTCCCCGCGCGTCGAAGCCGACCGGCACGTTGACGGCCGGACAGCCGGCCATGGTGGCGAGCGCGCAGACCTCCATCCAGCGATGATAGCTGTCCATCGCCCGGCCGGCGATCGCGTCGGGCCAGTGGCGCTCCAGGGAAAACGGAAACACCTGCGCCGTCGGCGCGGCCAAAAAATCGAAGCGCTCGAACAGGCCGACCACATGGCGGTACCACTCCGTGCGCCGCTGCGAGGCGGCAAAAATCCGCTCGGCGCGCAGGTCGAGCCCGCCCTCGACCTCGAAAATCGCCTCCGGCTTCATCAGGGCGCGTTTTTCGGGGTCGTCATAGTGGATCTTGAGCGCGCTGCCGCTGGTGAAATGGCGTAGCGTGACGAAGGCCTGCCACAGCGCCTCGAAATCGAATTTCGGCGTGAATTCATCGACCTGCGCGCCTTCGTTCTGCAAAAGCCGCAGCGCGGCCGTGCACAGTTCGGCAATCCCGGACTCGAGCGCCAGATGCCCGCCCAGATCGCCCAGCCAGGCGATCCGCGCACCCTCGACCCGCGGCGCGAGCCCGGTCGCGAAATCGCCGTCGCCGCCGAGCGACAGCGGCGCGCGCGGGTCGTGGCCGGCCTGCACCGACAACAGCAGCGCCATGTCTCGCACGCTGCGGCCCATCGGCCCGTCGACGCCCATCTGGGCCACGAAGGCGTCCGGCGCCGGGCCGCCGGGCACCCGGCCCTGCGAGGGGCGAAAGCCGTAGACATTGTTGTAGGCGGCCGGGTTGCGCAGCGAGCCGCCCATGTCGCTGCCGTCGGCGACCGGCAGCATGTGCAGCGCCAGCGCCACCGCCGCGCCGCCGCTCGACCCGCCGGCCGTCAGCGCGGGATCGTAGGCATTCGCCGTCGCGCCGAAGACTTGATTGTAGGTGTTGGAGCCAAAACCGAATTCCGGCACGTTGGTCTTGCCGATCAGGATCGCGCCGGCCGCGCGCAGTCGCTCGACGAAATAGTCGTCGACATCCGGCACGTGGGCGGAAAAAAGCGGCGAGCCGAAGGTGGTGCGCAGCCCCTTGGTCTGGGCGAGATCCTTGACCGCGAGCGGCACGCCGAACAGGGCGCCGACGCTCTCGCCGGCGGCCAGCCGCGCATCGGCGCGGTCCGCCTCGCGCAGGACGTCGCCGGCCGGGCGCAGCGAGACCAGCGCGTTGACGTGGCCGTTGACGGTCTCGATGCGATCGAGATAGGCGGCCGCGACCTCGGCGACCGACACGGACCGCCCGCGGATTTTTTTGACCAGATCGGCCACGCCCAGCCGGCAGATCTCGTCCACGGGCGCAAAGCGCCCCTCGCCCGGTTGCGGCGCGGTGTTTTTCGGCATCGGCGATCCTCCCTCGCCGGCACGCTAAAACCTTTCCGTGCCGGATTGAAGAGGCCGCGATCGCGGCGACCGGACCGGTTCAGGCCGGCCCTACCGGCCCTACCACCAGCGCTCGGGCGAAAACCGGCCCGCCGCCTGCTCGATGACGTGGCCGGCCTGAAACAGCGTTTCCTCCTCGAACGGCCGCCCGATCAGTTGCAGGCCGAGCGGCAGGCCGCTTGCGTCGAGACCGGCGGGCACGGCGATGCCCGGCAGGCCGGCCATGTTGACCGTCACCGTGAAAATGTCGTTCAGATACATTTTCACCGGATCGGCGGCCATGTCCTGGTCGGCGATGCCGAAGGCGGCCGACGGCGTCGCCGGCGTCAGGATGGCGTCGACGCCGTCGGCGAACACGATTTCGAAATCGCGCTTGATCAGCGTGCGCACCTTTTGCGCGCGCACGTAATAGGCGTCGTAATAGCCGGCCGACAGCACATAGGTGCCGATCATCACGCGCCGCTTGACCTCGCGGCCGAAGCCGGCCGCGCGCGTCTTTTCGTACATGGCGGTGATGTCGGTGCCGGCCTCGCGCAGCCCGTAGCGCACGCCGTCGTAGCGCGCCAGGTTCGACGAGGCCTCGGCCGGGGCAACGATATAATAGGCCGGCAGCGCGTATTTGGTGTGCGGCAGCGAGATGTCGACGATCTCGGCGCCGGCATCGCGCATCCAGTCTATGCCCTTTTGCCACAGGGCCTCGATCTCCTCGGGCATGCCGTCGAGGCGGTATTCCTTCGGCACGCCGATCCGCATGCCCTTCACCGACTTGCCGATCGCGGCCTCGTAGTCGGGCACCGGCCGGTCGACCGAGGTCGTGTCCTTGTCGTCGACGGAGGCCATCGAGCCGAGCAGGATCGCCGCGTCGCGCACGTCGCGGGCGATCGGACCGGCCTGGTCGAGCGAGGAGGCGAAGGCGACCGTGCCCCAGCGCGAGCAGCGGCCATAGGTCGGCTTGATGCCGACCGTGCCGGTAAAGGCGGCCGGCTGACGGATCGAGCCGCCGGTGTCCGTCGCGGTCGCGCCGGCGCACAACAACGCGGCCACCGCCGATGCCGAGCCGCCCGACGAACCGCCCGGCACCAGGTCGAGATTGGAGCCCTTGGCCCGCCACGGGTTCTTGACCGGGCCGTAATAGGAGGTCTCGTTCGACGAGCCCATGGCGAACTCGTCCATGTTGAGCTTGCCGAGCATGACCGCGCCGTCGGCCCACAGATTGGCCGTCACGGTGGATTCGTAGCGCGGCTTGAAGGAATCGAGAACATGGCTGCAGGCCTGGGTGTGCACGCCCTCGGTGGCGAACAGGTCCTTGATGCCGAGCGGGATTCCCTCCAGCGCGCCGCCCTCGCCGGCGGCCAGCCGCGCGTCGGAGGCGGCCGCCATGGCGCGCGCCTTGTCGTGCGTGACGACCACATAGGCGTTGAGCGCCGGGTTGGCGGCGTCGATCGCTTCGAGATAGGCCTCGGTCAGCTCGGCGGCGGAGACGTCGCGTCCGCGCAGCCTGGCGCGCGCCTCGGCAATGGTCAGTCGGGTCAGTTCGCTCACGGTCATTGGCCAATGCTTTTCTGATAGAATTTCGAATAGCCGGAATCGGGATAGTCGAGCACCGCGCCGCAGGGCGCGAACCCGCCGCGCTCGTAAAGCCGCCAGGCCGGCTCGAAGCCCGCCGCGTCGCCGGTCTCCAGCACGAGCCGCCCGATCCGCTTTTTGCGCGCCAGCGCCTCGATCGCCTCCAGCAGCCGGGCGCCGAGCCGTTGGCCGCGCAGGTGCGGCAGCGTATACATGCGCTTCACCTCGCCCAGCCCCTGGCCGTGATCCTTGAGCGCGCCCATGCCGACCGCCCGGCCCTCGGCGTCCCGGGCCACGAACAGCGTGACGTCGGAGGCCGCCATCTCTTCGACGGTGAGCTGGAACTGGAACTCGCGCGGCGTCAGCGGCATCATGGAGGCGTTGAGTTCGGCGACCAGCGCGCGCACATCGTCCTGGAGCGGGGTTTCGACGGCGATCGACACCTCCATCGGCGCTACTCGACGACCTTCGGAACCAGGAAGAAATTTTCCTCCGAGGCCGGCGCGTTGGCGACCACGTCCTCGGCGCGGTCGCCGTCGGTGACGACGTCGCGGCGCTTTTTCATCGTCATCGGAATCACCGAGGTCATCGGCTCGACGCCGCTCACGTCCACCTCGTTCAACTGCTCGACGAAACCCAGGATCGTGTTGAGCTCGCCGGTCATGCGTTCGGCCTCCTCGCCGGTCACGGCGATGCGGGCAAGGCGCGCCACGCGTTTGACGGTGTCGGGATCGACGGACATTCTGTTCTCCTCAACGGACCTGAGCCGCCCGCCTCGCGGCGCACGGCACCAGCCGCGCTATAGCCGTCGGCGCCGGCCGGTGCAACCGCGTGCGCCGGCGCCGGAACGGCCGTTAAAGCTGCACCGCTTCGCCGCTCTGCGGCACGACGACCTTGACCCCGGACCCGTCCATGCCGGCGACGAACTTGTCCGGCGTCTGGTCGATGACCGGGAAGGAGCCGTAATGGCACGGGATCACGGTCTCGAACTTGAAAAAGCGCTGGCAGGCGAGCGCGGCCACCGCCCCGCCCATGGTGAAACGGTCGCCGATCGGCACCAGGCCGACCTGCGGCGCGTGCAGCTCGTTGATCAGCGCCATGTCGGAAAAGATGTCGGTGTCGCCCATGTGATAGAGCGTCTTGTCGTCCGGGAAATGCAGCACCAGGCCGGCCGGGTTGCCCAGATAGGTGTTGGTGCCGCCCTCGCCGCCGAAGGACGAGGAATGCAGCGCGTTGACGAAGGTGGTGGTGAAACCGCCGCAATCCACGGTGCCGCCGTGATTGCCGGGGTTGATCTTGCCGTCGTCGACGCCCTGGCCGACCAGATACATGCAGATCTCGAAATTCGCGACCAGCATCGCGCCGGTCTTTTCCAGGATGGCGAGTGCGTCGCCGACATGGTCGTTGTGGCCATGGGTCAACAGCACGTGGCTGACCCCTTCGCTGACATCGTCCACGGTTGCGTTGCAGGACGGGTTGCCGGTCAGGAACGGGTCGATCAGGATTGTTGCCCCGCCCGCCTCGACGCGAAACGCCGAATGACCGTACCAGGTGATTTTCATCGAACCTCTCCACTATGACTATGATTGTCGCGCCGCTTAGGGTTTAGACCATGATGGCGCGCGGAGAAAAGGAGGCTCGGCCCGATGCCGATAATTTCGATCGACGACCTGCCCGCCGCCCTTTCGCCGGGGCGCACGCTCGCCGCGCTCGATCTCGGCGAAAAGACGATCGGGCTCGCCGTGTCCGACAAGAGCCTGTCCTTTGCCCATCCGCGTCAGGTGCTGGCGCGGGGAAAGTTCACCCGCGACGCCGAGGCGCTGGCGCGCGCCTTCGCCGCCGACGATGTCGGCGCGGTGATCATGGGCCTGCCCATCAACATGGACGGCAGCGAGGGACCGCGCGCGCAGGCAAGCCGGGCCTTCGTGCGCAACATGCAGCGGGTGAGCGTGCTGCCGTTCGTGTTCTGGGACGAGAGACTGTCGACGGTGGCGGCCGAGCGCGCGCTGATCGAAATGGACGTGTCGCGCAAGAAACGCGGCGGGCGCATCGATTCGGCCGCGGCCGCCTTCATCCTGCAGGGCGTGCTCGACAGGCTTCAGGCCCTGGGCGCGGCCGCTTCCTGCGGCTGAGCGGCGCGCCGGGCCGCGATCCAGGCGGCGATCTTTTTCCTGCGGCGGAAGGCCAGGATGCCGAAGATCAAGAACGTGTCGACGATGCAGGCGCGGGCGATCAGCACCGGCAACTGGTCCGGCGCGATCCCGGTGATCTCGCCATAGATCGAAAAGACATGGTCGTAGAGCACGCGGCTGAAAAACAGCATGCCGAAATTCCAGTCATTATAGGCGAGCAGGAACCAGGACCAGAACAGTCCCATCGGCACGGCCCAGAATCCCAGGATGTAGCGCATCAGCTCTGCCGTTCCCCGCCCGCCTCGGAGCGTCCTGAGAGTTTCGAAAGCATGGAATTGTGGGCCGCGCCCAGCGCCATCAGGCGCACGGCCGGCTGCTGCGACAGGCCGTCGGGATGGGTCTGCGGGCTGGGCATGGCGGCTTCGGCGGCACGGCGCGCCTCCGCGCGCATGGCGATATAGGAGACTGTCAGCGCGGCGACGTGGATCGAGGCGGCAACGAACGCGCCCTGCCCGCCGATCGCGGCACCTGCCGCCATCAGCACCATCATCATGCCGGTTCCCGCGCCGAAGGCCAGCCGCGCCAGCTCGTCGGCATCGCGCGTGCCCTCGGCCCTTTCAAACAGCGCCGACAGGAGGGCCCAGACGAACAGCACCGCGGCAAGGATCAGGCCGAAAGCGAGCACGCTGGCGTAAAACGGCGAATCGATCGGCGTCGGCCCGGCCACCCTCGGGTCGATATCGAGCGCACGATGGACGAGCGCGGCCGCGCCGCCGTCATCGGTGAGCGCGATAAAGGCCAGGGCGCCGAAAAAGGCCGACCAGAAGGCCAGAACAAAAAGGCAGAGAATCTTCTTCATCGTCATCCGTTCCGTCCCGGCACAGTGCCGGGCCGGCCGCGCGGCCGCAACGCAAACCAATTGTTAAGGTTAACGGCGACGGTGGCGCGCGTATCGATCGGGACGGGCCCGCCCGCCGGCGGGCGTTTCCATTTCGCGATCAACCTCTCTAAAAGCCGGGGATACCCACCGAAAGCCCCTGCCCCCATGCTCGCCACCTTCGAAAGCACCCTGCCGATCTTTCTGCTTCTGGTCGCCGGCAATGTGTTGCGCCGGCTGCCGCTGGTCGACGAGGCGGCCTGGCCGGGGCTGGAGAAGCTCGGCTTCTGGTTCCTCTATCCCGCGCTCCTGTTCGTCACCATCTTGAACGCCGACTTTGCCGGCCTGCAGCTCGACGCCATGATCGCCGCGCTGATCCTGTCGATCGTGGCGATGGGCGCGCTGACGCTGGCGCTGTGGCCGGCGCTACGCGCCCGCGGCCTGGCGACGGCGCCGGAATTTTCCTCCATCTTCCAGACCTCGGTGCGCTGGAACGGCTTCATGGCGCTGGCGATCGCCGAGCGCATCTTTCCCGCCGCCGGCGTTGCCGTGGTCGCGCTGGTGATGGCGGCGATCATCATTCCCATCAATGTCCAGTCGGTGGTGGTGGTGACGCGTTTCGCCGAGCGCGGCGCGCCGTGGGGTTATGTCGTGCGCTCGATGGCGCGCAACCCGTTGATTCTGGCCTCGGCGGCGGCGCTCTTGCTGCGTGTCTTGCCGTTCGAGCTCTACGGCCCGCTCAACCAGACCTTCGATCTGGTCGGCCGCGCCGCGCTGGGCATGGGGTTGCTGACGATCGGCGCCGGCCTGCGTCCGGCCGACCTGCTGCGCCTGCGCGTGGCGGTCTGGGTGCCGGTCGTCTTGAAACTCGCCGTCTATCCCGCGCTGCTGCTCGGCCTGGCGATACTGTGCGGCGTCACCGGGCCGGAGCTGCGTTATCTGGCGCTGTGCGCGGCGGTGCCGACGGCGATGAACGGGTTCCTGCTGGCGCGCCAGCTCGGTGGCGACGCAGAACTCTACGCCACCGTCACCACGATGCAGACGGCGGTGTCGTTCCTGTCGATCCCGGCCGTTCTGGCGGCGGCCGACTATATCGGCTCGGGATAAAGCGTATCGACGATCATGCGCGCGTCGTGGCGGGCATCGAGCATGCCGTAGGTGCTGCGCCACTGGCCGGCGAGCCGCGTTTCCACGAAGGCGTCGGCGATGTGGCCGGCGCCCAGCCGGCGCAGTTCGGCGGCCGCGGCGGCGAGCGCGAGCTGCTCGGCCAGGATCCGGCCCGCCCCCTCGTCCGAGCGCGCCACGCCGATCGCCGCCCGCAGCACCTCGGTCGTGCCCGGCCCACTCGGCCCCAGATCGGCGGCGATGCCGTCGAGAACCGCTTCCAGCAGGCTCGGCGCCTGCTGGATCACCCGCAGAAGGTCGAGCGCCATGACGTTGCCGGACCCTTCCCAGATGGCGTTGATCGGCGCCTCGCGGTAATGGCGCGCCAACGGCGCCTCTTCCACATAACCGTTGCCGCCCAGACACTCCATCGCTTCGTAGACGATGCTCGGGCAGATCTTGCACACCCAGTATTTGACCACCGGCGTCATGGCGCGGGCAAAGGCGGCCGCGCCGCGATCCTCGGCCGCCTCGTCGAAGGCGCGGGCCAGGCGGAACGACAGCGCCGTCGCGGCGGCGACGTCGAGGGCGAGATCGGCCAAAACGCGAATCATCAGCGGCCGCTCGACCAGCTTTTCGCCGAACACGGCGCGGTGCCGCGTATGGTGCACGGCCTCGCTCACCGCCGCGCGCATGATGCCGGCCGAGGCCAGGGCGCAATCGAGCCGGGTCATGGTGACCATGTCCATGATCGTGCGCACGCCGCCGCCCGGCTCGCCGACCAGCTCGCCGATCGCATTGACGAACTCGACCTCCGAGGAGGCGTTGGAGCGGTTGCCGAGCTTGTCCTTCAGGCGCTGGAAGCGGAAGCCGTTGCCCTCGCCGCCGCCAAGCAGCCGCGGCACCAGGAAGCAGGACAGGCCTTCCGGCGCCTGCGCCAGAACCATGAACGCGTCGCACATCGGCGCCGACATGAACCATTTGTGGCCGGTGATGCGGTAAAACCCCTTGCCGACCGGTTCGGCCTTGGTGGTGTTGGCGCGCACGTCGGTGCCGCCCTGTTTTTCCGTCATGCCCATGCCGAGCGTCAGGCCGGCCTTTTCCACCGGCGGACGGTGCGACTGGTCGTATTTGCGCGTCGTGACGCGCGGCGCCCATTCGCGAAACAGTTTTGGCGAGGCCATCAGCGCGGCCAGCGAGGCGCTGGTCATGGTGATCGGGCACAGATGGCCGCATTCCAGGCCCGCCGTCATGAAAAAGCGCACGCCGCGCACCTGGTGGCGCTGGCCGGTCTCGGCCTGGCCGTTCTCCCAGATCGAGGCATGCAGCCCGTTGGCGACCGACCGGCGCATCAGCGCGTGAAAGGCGGGGTGGTACTCGACCTGGTCGAGCCGGTGGCCGTAGCGGTCGTGGGTGCGCAGCCGCGGCGCTTCCGAATTGGCCAGCCGCGCCAGATCCTGCGCCTCGGCCGACAGCGCGAAGCGGCCGACGGCGTCGAGATCCTTGCGCACTTCGGCGGAGAAATCCTCGCAAAGCTGCACCAGCAGCGGGTCGCCGCGCCAGGCATTGGCGCCCGACAAGGGCGGAGGCTGGTTGGTCACCTCATGCGTCAACGACGAATCCCCTTCATATGCGGCGCGGCGCGCATGGCGCCGTTGACCCGGTCGCCTGAACCCGACCGTCGCCCCGGATCGGACGGCGCTTTGCGGATTCGCGACACCGGTCAGGCTGTTATAGCGTAGGCATCGTCTTTTACGCGAACACTATTCCGTCGCCAACGCAAGCCCGCCCCGCCCCCTTCCCGGTCGATTCCCTGGGGAGAAGCCGTCGGCGCGGCGGCGGCGGCTTGCGGCAGGCCGCGCCCGGCCCTATAGCAGCGCCTTGAGATGACCCAGCACCCGGCCCTTCCGCTTTACCCGCACCGCCATCTGTTGGGCATCAAGGGGCTGTCGCCGCAGGATATCGAGCTGCTGCTCGACCGGGCCGACCGCGCCGTGGCGATTTCGCGCCAGCCGGAAAAAAAGACCTCGAGCCTGCGCGGGCGCACCCAGATCAACCTGTTCTTCGAGGCCTCGACCCGCACCCAGTCCTCGTTCGAGCTCGCCGGCAAGCGGCTCGGCGCCGACGTCATGAACATGGCGGTGGCCAGCTCTTCGGTCAAAAAGGGCGAAACCCTGATCGACACGGCGATGACGCTCAACGCCATGCGGCCCGACATCTTGATCATCCGCCACGGCTCGGCCGGCGCGGCCGCGCTTTTGGCGCAAAAGGTCGGCTGCTCGGTGGTCAATGCCGGCGACGGCGCGCACGAACATCCCACCCAGGCGCTGCTCGACGCGCTCACCATCCGCCGCGCCAAGGGGCGCATCGCCCGCCTGACGGTGGCGATCTGCGGCGATGTGCTGCATTCGCGCGTCGCCCGCTCCAACATCATCCTCTTGAACGCGCTCGGCGCGCGCGTGCGCGTCGTCGCGCCGTCGACGCTGCTGCCGGCCGGCATCGCGCGGATGGGCGTGGAGGTGCATCGCTCGATGGCGGAAGGCCTCGCCGGCGCCGACGTGGTCATGATGCTGCGGCTGCAGCGCGAGCGCATGGCCGGGGCGCTGGTGCCGTCGGTGCGCGAATATTTCCGCTATTTCGGCCTCGACGCCGAAAAACTGGCATGCGCGGCCGAGGGCGCCTTGGTCATGCATCCCGGCCCGATGAATCGCGGCGTCGAGATCGCCTCCGAGATCGCCGACGGCCCGCAAAGCGTGATCGAGGAACAGGTGGAGATGGGGGTCGCGGTGCGCATGGCGGTGATGGAGGCGCTGCTCGACCCGCGCCGCAACCGGGACGAGGCGGCATGATCACCGCCTTCACCAACGCACGGGTCGTCGATCCGTCGCGCGGCCTCGACGAGCCGGGCACGGTGATCGTCGACGGCGCCGTGATTTCCGCCGCCGGCGCCGAGGCCCGCAACCAGGGCCTGCCCGAAGGGGCGAAAACCGTCGATTGCGGCGGCCACGTCGTCATGCCCGGGCTGGTCGACGCCAGGGTGTTCGTGTCCGAGCCGGGTGCCGAGCACCGCGAAACCATCGCCTCGGCAAGCGCGGCGGCGGCGGCCGGCGGCGTCACCTCGATCGTGATGATGCCCGACACCGACCCGGTGATTGACGACGTGTCGCTGGTGGAGTTCGTGCTGCGCACGGCGCGCGACACGGCGATGGTCAATGTGTGGCCGGCCGCCGCCGTCACGCGGCGCCTCGACGGGCGCGAGATCACCGAATTCGGCCTGCTGCGCCAGGCCGGCGCGGTCGCGCTGACCGACGGACGCCGCACGATCGCCAACGCGCTGGTGATGCGCCGCGCGCTCACCTATGCGCGCGATTTCGGCATCGTGCTGGCGCATCACACCCACGATGTCGACCTCGCCTCGTCGGGGGTGATGAACGAGGGCCTGTTCGCGAGCTGGCTCGGCCTGCCCGGCATCCCGCGCGAGGCCGAGGTGATCCCGCTCGAGCGCGACCTCTATCTGGCGCGGCTGACCGGGGGCGCCTATCACGCCGCCGCGATTTCCACCGCCCTGTCGGCCAACGCCGTCGCCCGGGCCAAGAACGACCGCGCCGACGTGACGGCGGCCGTGACCGTCAATCATCTTTCGCTCAACGAGCTCGATATCGGCGAATACCGCACCTTCTTCCGCCTGTCGCCGCCGCTGCGCGCGGAGGAGGACCGGCTGGCCATGGTCGAGGCGGTGCGCGACGGCACGATCGACATGATCGTGTCCTCGCACGATCCCCAGGACGTCGACACCAAAAGGCTGCCGTTCGCCGACGCGGCCGACGGCGCCATCGGCCTGGAAACGCTGCTGGCGGCGGCGCTGCGGCTTCACCACAATGGCGAGGTGCCGCTCCTGCGCCTGGCCGAGCTTCTGTCGAGCGCCCCGGCGCGGCGCTTCGGCCTGCCCGGCGGGCGGCTCGCGCCCGGCGCGCCGGCCGACCTGATCGTCGTCGATCTGGACGCGCCGTGGATCGTGCGCGAAAATGACATAAGCTCCAAGTCCAAGAACACCGCGTTCGAGGGCGCGCGCATGCAGGGCCGGGTCTTGCAAACCATGGTGGCAGGCCGCACAGTGTTTGCAGCCTGACATCGGGCGCTGCCCCTCACAGGAACCGTCATGCCCGACCCGATCAGCTGGCAATTGGCCCTTCCCTATCTCGTCGCCGCGCTCGTCTTCGGCTATCTTCTCGGCTCGATCCCGTTCGGCCTTGTGATCACCCGGCTCGCCGGCCTCGGCGACGTGCGCAAGATCGGCTCCGGCAATATCGGCGCCACCAATGTGCTGCGCACCGGCCGCAAGGGGTTGGCGGCGCTCACCCTGCTGGCCGACGCGCTGAAAGGCGTCGTCGCCGTGCTCGTCGCCGGGCTCTACGGGCCCGACCAGGCGGTCGCGGCCGGGCTCGGGGCCTTTTTGGGCCATCTGTTTCCCGTCTGGCTCGGTTTTAAGGGCGGCAAGGGCGTCGCGACCTATCTCGGCGTGCTGATCGCGCTCGCCTGGCAGGGGGCGCTCGCCTTCGCGCTTGCCTGGCTGTCGGTCGCTTTCCTCACCCGCTATTCCTCGCTGGCGGCGCTGGTCGCGGCGATCGTGGTGCCGGTCGCCCTCTACCTCACCAACCACGTCCAGGCCGCCGAACTGTTCACGCTGATGAGCGTGATCGTGTTTTTCAAGCACCGCGCCAACATCGCCCGCCTGTTCAAGGGCACCGAAACGCGCATCGGGGCCAAGGGGTAATGGCCGGCGGCGCTGGTGCCGGTCGCCTGAGCGACCGCCAGCGCCTCGCCTGGCTGCGCCTGATCCGCACCGACAATGTCGGACCGGCCACGTTCCGCGACCTGATCAACCGGTTCGGCTCGGCCGAGCGCGCGCTCGAGGCGCTGCCGGAGCTGATGCGCAGTGGCGGCGCGCGCCGGGTGGCGGTGTGCACGGTCGCGGCGGCCGAGGCCGAGATGGAGGCGACGGCCGCCTATGGCGCGCGCATGATCGCCGTCGGCGAACCCGACTATCCGCCGCTGCTGCGGGTGATGGAACATCCCGCGCCGCTGATCACGATGCTCGGCGTGGCGGCTGTGTTCGCCCTGCCCACGGTCGCCATCGTCGGCGCCCGCAATGCCTCGCTGGCCGGCGTCAAGCTCGCCCGCGCGTTTGCCGCCGCGCTCGGCCGCGAAGGCTACGCGGTCGCCTCCGGCATGGCGCGCGGCATCGACGCGGCCGCGCATGAGGGCGCGCTGTCGACGGGCACGATCGCGGTTCTGGCCGGCGGCATCGACAAGCCCTACCCGCCCGAAAATCGCGGGCTCTACGAGGCCATCCCCGTCCATGGCGGCGCGGTCATGACGGAAATGCCGTTCGGCTGGGAGCCGCGGGCGCGCGACTTTCCCCGCCGCAACCGGCTGATCGCCGGGCTCGCCCACGGCCTGGTCGTGGTCGAGGCGGCGCGGCGCTCCGGCTCGCTGATTTCGGCCAGGCTCGCCGGCGAGATGGGCCGGCTGGTCTTCGCCGTGCCCGGTTCGCCGCTCGATCCGCGCGCGGCGGGCACCAACGGGCTTTTGAAGGACGGCGCGCTGCTTGTCACCGACGCCGACGACATTCTCGCCCATGTCGCGCCGCTGCTCGGCCGCGCCGTCCCGCCGGCCGACGCGCTCGACGAACCGCCCGATTTCGCCGCCACGCCGCCGCCCGGCGACGCCGACCGCGCCCGGGTTGTCGAGGCGCTCGGGCCGACGCCGACCGGCGTCGACGACATCATCCGCCATACCGGCCTGCACGCCGCCCAGGTGTTCATGATCCTGCTGGAGCTCGACCTCGCCGGCCGCATCGAACGCCATCCCGGCAACCGGGTTTCGATGCTTTACGAGGCGTAGCGGTTCGCCGCTGCCTGCTCTACAACTTGCGTAAAATCCGGGGACTATTTGAGAAACGCCGCCGGTCGCGACTCCAGACCCTTTTGCCGAAACCGAATTGGTGTCATCATTCACTTGATTGGCGACATTCAATATTTCTATGATTGACATCAAAATACAAAACATATCATTCCGTAAGAAACTCAAAGCATCTTGAAATTTTTAATTTTCTGATTGATATTATTATCCGGACGATCCATTCGGTGAATGCCATGATCGGAAAAATACTTGCTTTCTCGGGGTTTTTGATGTCTGCCTTTTGCTCCCTCGGGTGGGCCGGAGAAACATGTGAAGGGCCTGAAACCGGGGGAGTGACAAGCGGTGGTTTCGATTTCACCTATGAGTCATGGATCAAGGAGCGGACGGACACTGGCAAATGGCGCTTCGAGAGATGCGTTCGCAACAGTCACGTCCGGCCGCTTTGGTTCACATGGAAATCGGCGGGATTTTCCGCAGGTGTTGTGAAAGGGGATGACGCTAGCCGAATCTATTTCGATGAAGTGCTTCAAGACAAGGACGACCGAGCAACGGAATTCTGGTATGGGCCACGCCCCGAAAAAATAGAGCCGACGACCGTGTTGCGACCGTCGGAGATCAGCTGGATGCCTGTTGACGGCGCGGTGGTCTGGAAGGCTCAGGTTCGCCAGTCTGACGGGCTGGTGCAGGCTTTCGCTGATAAGGAGCTGTTTGTCGGCTACCTCACACAGTCTGCCGCAGACGGGTTGTTGACCTTGAGCTCTGGGGGAAGAATTGCGGTCCCGGTGCGAGACGATGCGTTGTCGGATCTTGTTGATTCAGAAAGTCAGGTTACCAATGACGACTTCGTCTCCGTAAACGTGTCTATTGCCGAGATATTCTCTCTCGACGAAAATCAAGAGCCCGTCGCCCGCCTGAGGTTCGTCGCAAGCGTCGACGGTCCCGAGTTCTCCAGAATGCTTGAACTAGAGCAGATTCGACTTAATCCGGGTCATATCCGGCTGCCTCGAAATAGTGCCGGCATTCCTCGGCTGTGAAGGCGGATAGGCAATCGGCGACAACTGACCACAATTCGTCAACGGTTCTCGCGGCGGCCTTTCTGAGCAGGGCCTTGAGCTTGGAGAAGGCCATCTCGATGGGGTTGAAGTCCGGCGAGTATGGCGGCAGGAACAGGAGCCGCGCTCCGACCTTCTCGATGGCCTCGCGCACACGGCTGATCTTGTGGGCCGGCAAATTGTCCATGACCACGACATCGCCGGGGCGAAGCTCGGGCGCGAGAACCTGCTCGGCATAGGCCAGGAAGGCTGCACCGTTCATCGGACCGTCGAGCAGCATCGTTGCGGACATGCCGGACAGTCGCAGGCCGGCGGTGAAGGTGGTCGTCTTCCAATGGCCATGGGGAACGGCCGCTCGGCATCGCTCGCCGCAAGGCGCTCGCCCTCGCAGCCGGGCCATCTTCGTGGATGCCGCGGTCTCGTCGATGAAGATCAACCGCTCGGGATCGAGATCGAGCTGGCCGTCGAACCAGGCTATGCGGCGACGCAGGACATCGGGGCGCTGCTGTTCGGCGGCATGCGCCGACTTTTTTTGAACGTGACGCCGCGCCGGTCGAGGAACAGCCAGACTGTCGAGGGCGCAGCCCGCACGCCGCGCTCGGCGGCAAGGCGCTCGCCGATCTCGGCAAGCGTGATGTCCGGCGCCGCCTCGATCAGGCCCACAATGAAAGCCTCGTGCGCATCGAGCTTCGAGCGCGACGGCTGGCCCTGCTTGCGCGCCTCGGTCTCGCCAGTCTCGCGATAGCGGCGATACCAGGCCCCGGCCGTCGAGATCCCGATGCGGAAGCGACGCGCCGCCTCCCGCGTCGAAACCCCATCCTCGATCGCCGCAATCACCCGACCGCGAAGGTCGCCGCTCAGGCTCCTCGTCATCTTCACCTCCTGGCAAATCACCAGCGTCAGTGAATCAGACAAACACGACCGCGTGAATCCCAAAACCGACTCTGCGTTCTTCGAAGATGCTCTAGGCTACAAGCTGCCCGAAATCGTTCTGAGCACCGAGATGGAAAGCCTGACCAAGCGCTTGGGCTTGAGCGACCTCCAACTCTCCGAACCGAGACTTGTCGCGGAGGAGTCGTCTCCGGTTCCAGTCCTTTTCCCGGCGAAACGGACGGAAGGCGTTCTGGTCGTTGAATTCGGTGATGGCTTGGCCCGACTGGCGTTGCCGTTCGGAATGGCCAGCGGAAACTGACCATGGCGCTTTCAGTCAAGGAAGTCTTCGCGGGCTGGAAAATCTGGGGAATTCCCGCACTCGTTGAACTCTTGGCACCCTGGCAGGATGCCCTGACAGGGCTGAAATTGATCTCAGATTATTGGCAACCCGCATTGAACGCATTTTGTTCGGTGTCTGGTGCGCTGGGGGCAATGTTCGCGTATGCCTTCCTACATGACCAGCCAAGACGAACGCAACGCAGGTGGGCGCTGCGGGCTTTGTTGGTATTCGTTGCCACTTTCGCTGTATGCTTTGTCTTGAATATCAGGGTCGGAGTCGACTTTTTTCCAAGCTTGGCTATCCAATGGCTTGTTCGGGCAGCTTGGGTTCTTTCCTATATTGCGGTGTTTTTTTCATCCGGGCTTCTGATACTCGCGCTGCTCCTTGCGGGAAGCGGCGACCGCCCGGTTGGTACCGGCACGACGGAAAAAGCCGCCGGGGATTGATCAACTAGGTTTCGGCCGGTTGCGCGCGCCTGACCGCCGCAGACCACGGTCTCGCCGCCTGCTCCAGATGCCTGTTGAACGTCGGCGCGCTACCGGCAACCGGGTTTCGATGCTTTACGAGGCGTAGCGAATCCCTGCCGCCGGCGGCCATGAAAAAGGGCCGCGCGGAGCGGCCCTCTTGTCGTCGGAAAAAGCGCCGTGCGGCGCGGCGTCAGGTGATCGGCGCCAGGTGGATTTCCACGCGCCGGTTCTGCGCCCGGCCGGCCGCCGAGGCGTTCGAGGCGATCGGCTGGGTCTCGCCGAGGCCGACGATGGCGAAGCGGCGCGGATCGACGCCCTGGCCGCTCAGATAGCCGGCCACCGACGAGGCGCGGCGCTGCGACAGGTTCAAATTGTAATTGTCGTCGCCGGTCGAATCGGTGTGGCCGTAAACGTCGACAATGGTGCGGTTGTATTTCTTCAGCACCAGCGCCACCGAATTGAGCGTGCCGTAGAAGGCCGGCTTGACCGCATCCTGGTCGCTGTCGAAGGTGATGTTGGAGGGCATGTTGAGCACGATCAGGTCGCCCTGGCGGGTGACGCTGACGCCGCTGCCGCGCAAATCGGCGCGCAGCTGGGCTTCCTGCTGGTCCATATAGGAGCCGACGGCCGCGCCGGCGAGCGCGCCGATGCCGGCGCCGATCAGGGCGTTGCGGCGGTCGTTGCCGCCGGCCAGCGTTCCCAGGCCCGCGCCGGCGAGCGCGCCGAGCGCGACGCCGCCGGCGGTGTTGGAGACCTTGCGCTCGCCCGTATAGGGGTCGGTGGTGCAGGCGCTGGCCGCGAAGGCCGCGACAAAGGTGGCGGCCACGATTTTCTTGTTGATCATCAAAATCCCTCTCCTCGTCGACCGCCTGTGACGGTCGATGCTTCAAGTGTGGCCGGTACCGCCAAATTACGGCGAAAACCCGGCCTCGGCTGGTTTTACGGGTGCTGGACCACGGGCGGAAAACTCATGCGGAGCGCCTCTTGCGGCCGTAAAGCTCCAGTTTGTGGTGCAGGATGTCGTAGCCCAGTTCGCGCGCGATCTCGTCCTGCAGTTTCTCGATCTTGTCGGAGCGGAACTCGATCACGTCGCCGGTCTCGACGTCGATCAGATGGTCGTGATGCTCCTCGCCGGCATGTTCGAACCGCGACGGCCCGCCGGCGAAGGCGTGGCGCTGGATCGTGCCGTGCTCCTCCAAAAGCTTCATCGTCCGGTAGACGGTCGACAGGGAGATGTTTTTGTCCTCCTGCACCGCGCGGCGAAAAATCTCGTAGGCGTCGGGATGGTCGTCGGTTTCGGAAACGATTCGCAGGATGATGCGGCGCGGGCGCGTGATGCGGATGCCGGCCTTGCGCAGCTCCGCCTCGTGGTCGATCCGTCCTGTCGCGTTCTTCGTCATGGCCGGACTATGGTCCAGATGACAATCAGTTGCAAATGGCACGCGGCACCGTCCCATGTTTTTTATTGCAAACGATTTGCATTTGCATTGACAGGCGAAATCGGGACGCTATTGTCGCGGCCGACATCACGCTTGCCGATCCGAACTGGAGACATGAATGCGTCTGACCGCCCTGGCCTTTACCACGTTTATTTCCATCGCCGGCGCCCTGCCCGGCGCGGCCGCCGCCGCCGAACGCCTGAAAGTCGTGACCACCTTCACGGTGATCGCCGACATGGCCCGCAACGTCGCCGGCGAGGCCGCCGACGTGGTGTCGATCACCAAGCCGGGCGCCGAAATCCACAATTACCAGCCCACGCCGGGCGACATCCTCAAGGCGCAGGACGCCGATCTCATCTTGTGGAACGGCCTCAATCTCGAATTGTGGTTCGAACGCTTCTTCCGCAATCTGCGCGACGTGCCCGGCGTTATCGTGTCGGAGGGCGTGGAGCCGATGGGCATCGCCGAGGGCCCCTATTCCGGCAAGCCGAACCCGCATGCCTGGATGTCGCCGACCAGCGCGCTGATCTATGTCGACAATATCCGCAAGGCGCTGGTCGAACGCGACCCGCAGAACGCGGCGACCTACGACGCCAACGCGAAAACCTATGCCGACGAAATCACCGCCACCATCACGCCGATCCGCGAGCGACTGCAGCAGATTCCCGAGGAGCGGCGCTGGCTGGCCTCCAGCGAAGGCGCGTTCAGCTATCTGGCGCGTGATTTCGATCTCAAAGAGCTTTATCTTTGGCCGATCAACGCCGACAGCCAGGGAACGCCGCAGCAGATCCGCAAGGTCATCGACATCATGCGCGACAACAACGTGCCCGCGATCTTTTCCGAAAACACCGTCTCCGACAAGCCGGCCAGGCAGGTGGCGCGCGAGACCGGCGCGGCCTATGGCGGGGTACTGTACGTGGATTCGCTCAGCGAACCGGACGGGCCGGTGCCGACCTATCTCGACCTGTTGCGGGTGACAACCGAGACGATCGCCGAGGGGCTTTCGGAATGAATCTGGCCGCACTGCCCGAAACCAGGACACGCGCCGGCCAAAGCGGTCTTGTCGCCGACAAGGTCACCGTGACCTACCGCAACGGCCACACCGCGCTGTTCGACGTCGATTTCGCCATCCCCCGGGGCACGATCACCGCGCTGGTGGGCGTCAACGGCAGCGGCAAGTCGACGCTGTTCAAGGCGATCATGGGGTTCGTGCCGCTCGCCCGGGGCTCGGTCTCCATCCTGGGCGAGCCGGCCGGCCGGGCGCTCAAGCGCAACGTGGTCGCCTATGTGCCGCAATCCGAGGAGGTCGACTGGAATTTTCCGGTCCTGGTCGAGGACGTGGTCATGATGGGCCGCTACGGTCACATGAACTTTCTGCGCCTCGCCTCGCGCCAGGACCGCCGCCTGGTCGACGCCGCGCTCGAGCGCGTCGGCATGAGCGCCTTTCGCAAGCGCCAGATCGGCGAACTCTCCGGCGGGCAGAAAAAGCGCGTCTTCCTGGCGCGCGCGCTCGCCCAGGAGGGCGAGGTCATCCTGCTCGACGAGCCGTTTACCGGCGTCGACGTCACCACCGAGGCCACCATCGTCACGCTGTTGAAGGAACTGCGCGACGAGGGCCGCGTCATGCTGGTGTCGACCCACAATCTGGGCAGCGTGCCGGAATTCTGCGACCGCGCGATCATGATCAACCGCACGGTTCTGGCCGCCGGACCGACCGAAAAAGTCTTCACCAGGGCCAACCTCGAAGCCGCCTTCGGCGGCGTGCTGCGCCATTTCGTGCTTGGCGGCGCCGACCTGCACGACGACGCCGATACCCGCCAGGTCACCGTCATCACCGACGACGAACGCCCGTTCGTGCTTTACGGAGAAAAGGGCGAGGACGGCGCGCCGAGCCGGCCGACGGCGCTCGACGCCGAAACCGAAGCCGACGACACGACCGGGCAGGCGAAATCATGATCGCGACCCTGCTCGAGCCGTTTTCCTACGGCTACATGATCAACGCCATCTGGGTCAGCGCGCTGGTCGGCGGTGTATGCGCCTTCCTGTCGGCCTATCTGATGCTGAAAGGCTGGTCGCTGATCGGCGACGCGCTGTCCCACTCGATCGTGCCCGGCGTGGCCGGCGCCTATATGCTGGGCCTGCCGTTTTCGCTCGGCGCGTTCCTGTCGGGCGGGCTCGCCGCCGGCGCGATGCTGTTCTTGAACCAGCGCACCAAGCTGCGCGAGGACGCCGTCATCGGGTTGATCTTCACCTCGTTCTTCGGCCTCGGCCTGTTCATGGTCTCGCTGTCGCCTGCCTCGGTCAACATCCAGACCATCGTGCTCGGCAATATTTTGGCGATCACGCCCGGCGACACGCTGCAGCTCGTCCTGATCTCCGGCGTCTCGCTGGCCGTGCTCCTGGCCAAGTGGAAGGATTTGATGGTGGTGTTTTTCGACGAAAACCACGCCCGTTCGATCGGCCTCAACCCGTTCTGGCTCAAGGCGGTGTTTTTCACCCTGCTGTCGGCGTCCACGGTCGCCGCGCTGCAGACCGTCGGCGCCTTTTTGGTGATCGCCATGGTGGTCACGCCCGGCGCCACCGCCTATCTGCTGTGCGACCGCTTTCCGCGCCTGATCCTGGTCTCGGTCGCCATCGGCGCGCTCACCAGCCTGACCGGCGCCTATCTGTCCTATTTTCTCGACGGCGCCACCGGCGGCATCATCGTCGTCCTGCAGACGCTGGTCTTTCTTGCCGCCTTCGTCTTCGCGCCCAAGCACGGCATGCTGGCCGCCCGCCGCAAGGCGCGCGCCGTCCTGGAGGCCACGCCGTCATGATCGACACGCTGCTTTTGCCGTTCGCCTTTCCCTTCATGCAACAGGCCTTCGTCATCGCCGTGCTGGTGGCGCTGCCGATGGCCTTGTTGTCGACCTTCCTGGTGCTCAAGGGCTGGTCGCTGATGGGCGACGCGGTCTCGCACGCCGTCCTGCCGGGCGTCGTGCTGGCCTACATGGCCGGTATTTCGCTGGCCGTCGGCGCGTTCGCCGCCGGCATGGTCTGCGCCATTGCCACCGGTTTCCTCAAGGAAAACAGCCGCGTCAAGGAAGACACCGTCATGGGTGTGGTGTTTTCGGGCATGTTCGGCCTCGGCATCGTGCTTTATCTGTCGATCGAGACCGACGTGCATCTCGACCATATCCTGTTCGGCGACATGCTGGGTGTGGTGTGGGCCGACGTGGCCGAAAGCGCGGTGATCGCCGCGCTGGTGTGCGGCCTGCTCATGCTGCGCCGGCGCGACCTGCTGCTTTTGTCCTTCGACGAACAGCACGCGCGCGCCATCGGCCTGCCGGTGCGTCTGCTGCATTACGGGCTGCTCGCGGTGCTGTCGCTGACCATCGTCGGCGCGCTCAAGGCCGTCGGCATCATTTTGGCGATCGCGATGCTGATCACGCCGGGCGCCACCGCCTTCCTGTTGGCGCGCCGCTTCGGCCCGATGATGGCGATCGCGGCCCTGGTGGGGGTCTTGTCGAGCTTTTTCGGCGTCTATCTGTCGTTTTTCATCGACAGCGCGCCGGCCCCGACCATCGTGCTGTTGATGACGGCGTCCTTCCTCGCCGCCTTCGTGCGCACCCGTCTTGCGGCGGCGCGCACCGAGCGCGCGGCCGCCCGCGGCCAGGGCGCTCACGGCTCGGTTCACACACCGGACCCGTAGGGCCAGAAGATGTTCAGCATGACCACGAGAACGAAGATCGCGACGGTCTTGACCAGGGTTTTGCGTCCCTTGCTCATGCCGTCGCATGCGGATGTGTGATCGGTGATCCAGATAACGAGAAAGACGATCGCCCCCGTGGCGATCATATGAGGGATGTCGAACGTCAACGCACACTCTCCCGCCTGGTGCGTTCCCCTCGAAGTGGAAGCCGGTTCGCCGCTCGGAAACGCGTCAAAACAACAAGTCAGAACCGGTCCGCAAATCCGCGAAAAGCAGGACGGCTCCGGCACCCGGGCTTGCCGCGCGGCCGGTCGGGGTCGCGCGCCGGTACCGGACCCGGCGAAGTATAGTCATCTCCCCGAGTACGGCAAACCGCCTTCAGCGCCGACCTGGGACGGGGCGCTCTACGTCTTGCGACGTCCGCCGGCCACCGAGGAGGAAATCGCGGAAATGGAATCGCTGGCGGGAAACGTGTCCTCCAGCCCTTCCTGCAGTTCCTCTTCCAGATTTTCGGCAAGATCGTTGCCGCCGGCGGCGCGCGCCTTGCGGAAGGCGTCGGCGGCCGGCGAGGCGCGCGGCGTTTCGGGTTTTCGGACGGGCTTCTTGCCGGACATGGGCCTCTCCTTCGCAACGACGCGGCTACGGCGTTAAGATAGGCCGCGCGCGCATCGTTACCAAGGCCTGTCCGTCAAAGCGGCTGCCGGCGGGCCTGTCGGGAACTTTACGCGCCGGTCGCGCGTTGGATCGCGTCTGGCCTCTTTTTGTCAGGACAGGCAACGGCCGGCAGCGCCATTCGCCCCCTCGCGGCGCTGCCGGTCCCCCGTGCACAACTCCGTACGGGCCGCGCGGCGAAGAGGCGTGATGCCGGCGCGGCAAAGGCGCGTTATCATCGCCGCCGGCCAGCGGGACGAAACGATGGGCGAGAAGCGGCGCGACGAGGAAAGCGGCACGGTCACGGTGCGCCCGGCAACGGCGGCCGACAGCGCGGCGATATCCGATCTCCTGGCGCGCTCCTACCCTGCCGCCTATGCCGGCTGGTACGAAGCGGGTCTGCTTGCCCGCGCCCTGCCCTTCATGACCCGCGCCAATCCCGGCCTGATCGCGTCCGGCACCTTCCATGTCGCCTTTTTGAACGGGCGGCTTGCCGGCTGCGGCGGCTGGTCGCCCTGCGCGCCCGACGGACGGGAACGGGCCGGCACGGCGCATCTGCGCCATTTCGCCGTCGACCCGGCAGCGATGCGCCGCGGTCTCGGGCGCGCGCTTTACCGGCGCTGCCGCGACGAGGCCCGCGCGCGCGGCTTCACGCGCTTGGAATGCCAGTCGAGCCTGCCGGCCGAGGCGTTCTACCGCCGGCTCGGCTTCGCGCGCGTCGCGGCGAGCACCATCGTACTGCCGGACGGCACGGCATTTGCCGGCGTGCTGATGCGGGCCGCGATCGCCTGAGCGTCCCGCCGCAGGCGCCGATCACACCGGCTGCACGGATTTCACGTTGCCGTCGCTGTCGACGATGCAGCTCGTGCGCTGGCCGTTGGCGTCGACCTCGACCTGATAATTCTGCGAATCGAGCTGGCGCGAGGAGACCGGCAACACCTTGTCGCCCGGCGCGCCGGTGGCCTCGGCGGCCGCCCCCGCGCACAGCAACTGCAAATCGGCCGGTGCGGTGTTGAGCGTGGTGCGCGCGCGCTGGTCGGGTTCGGGATCGCTGGTCGCGCATGCCGAAAGCGCAACCGCCAGGGCGGCTGTCGCCAGCGCCGCCGACACCGACCTCGCCCGGCCCGATCTTGCTGTGTGCTGCATTGTCCCCTCTCGCGGCCTGTTTTGCCTGTCTGCCTTGCGGCCGCCTTCTGCATGGCGCTCCGCCGTGTCGGGTCCGCACGGCACAACCCGTCTCGCGAACCCGGCCTCACACGCCCTTGTAGAGCGCGGCCCCCTGCATCAGCACGATCACCTTGGCGCCGACTTCGATCCGTTCGTGCAGATGGACGATGTCGTCATTGTTCATGCGGATGCAGCCCGACGACACGTCGAGGCCGATCGTCCACGGTTCCGGCGTGCCGTGAATGCGGTAGATCGTGTCGCGGCCGCCCTCATAGAGATAGAGCGCGCGCGCGCCGAGCGGATTGTTCGGTCCGCCGGGCATGCCGCCGGCCCATTTGGCCGCGTTCGGGTCGCGCGCCACCATCTCGGCCGGCGGCGTCCAGGTCGGCCATTCCGCAGTGCGCCCGATCTTGACGATGCCCGCCCAGCCGAACCCCTCGCGGCCGACGCCGATCCCGTAGCGGATCGCCTGGTGGCCGGGCTGGACCAGATAGAGAAAATGCTGGTTGCCGTCGATGATGATGGTGCCTGGCCTCTCGGCGGTACGGAATTTCACCACCTGGCGCCGGAAGGCTTCCGGCACCTGCTTGTGCGCGGCATAATATTTATGCGCCTTCTTGCGGTCGTAATCGATCCATTTGCGGGTGATGGGATCGAAGATCTGGGTTTGCGCGGCGACCACGGCCACGCTGGCCAGCCCGAGCGCGGCCGCCAGCAGCGCCACCGCCACCGGGCGCCGGGAAAAGGTTCTGCTCACGCTCATGGTTTGGCCCATCCCTTCACCCGCTGCTCATGCGCGCCGATCCACTGCGCGGCCAGCGCCTGCGGTTCGACGCGGTCGACCTGCAGCGCATAGGTCATCGCCGTGATCTCGGCCGGCGTGAAATCGATCTTTTCCAGAAACGCGGCGATCTCGGGCCGCTGCGTTGCCAGCGCCGTGGCGTAGGCGATGTGGAAATGGGCGATGTTCCAGGCGACCGGCGCGCTCGATTTGGAAATCCACAGCGGGTCCTCGGCCGGCGAGACGATGTTCCATTTCGTCCGGTCGAAATCCGGCTCGCTCAGCCGCACGATATCGTGCAGCTTGAAGACGTGATGCGGCGCGTAGCAGGCAAACACCATCGGCCGTGCTGTCGCGACCGCGGCGTCGACGGCGGCCATGCCGACATCCTCCTCGGCCTCGACCAGCGTCAGGTTCTTGGCATAGCCGTAGCTGTTGGCGCGTACCTTCTCGATGCCGGTCGACGACCAGGTCGCCGCGCCGACCCACATCTCGCCCTGCCCGTCGCCGTCGGTATCGAGGATCGCGGTCTTTTCGGGGTCGCTCAGATCCTTGACGTCGCGCAGGCCGGCCGCCGCCGCATCGGGCGTGGCGCACAGGCCCTGCCAGGCCGGCACGCCGAAAAGGCTCACCGTCACGCTGCCGCGATCGGCGGCGTAGCGCTTGATCAGATCGTCCAGATTGGGGCGCCAGACTTCGGGGTGAATGTCGACCTCGCCCGAATCCAGCCCGGCAAACGCCGTCAGCGTGCCGAGTTCGCGAGTCTCGACATCGAGGCCGAACTCGCGCTCGATCGCCGCCGACACGATATGGGCGGTGGCCCGCCCGGACGGCCAGTTGGGTTCGGCGACCACCAAATCCGCCGCCAGGCCGGGCCCGGCGAGTGCGAAAAACGAGGCCAGGGCCGAAACCGCCGCAGCCGACATGCCAATCCGCATCTGCTCCATCCTCCGATCCCCAAAGGGTAGGTTCGGGACGCGGCATGTCAAGCCGCTTGCGGCGATGGCGGGGTTTTGCCTTTGGTAGCGGAAAAGATCGCCTCGGGCTTGTTCCGAAACAGCAATTGTGACGGCTGCGCCGCGCGCGGGCCGAGGGTCGGGGGCCCTGCCCCTAGCGCGACAGCGTGCGTTTGACCGCGTCCGTCCAGCCGCGGATCTTGCGCTTGCGTTCGGCCGCCTCCATGCGCGGCTCGAAACGGCGGTCGAGCGCCCAACTGGCGGCGAAGGCCTGCGCGTTCGGCCACGCGCCGGCCTGCGAGCCGGCCAGCCACGCCGCCCCGAGCGCGGTGGTTTCCAGGATCTGCGGCCGGTCGACGGCCGCGTCGAGAATGTCGGCCAGACACTGCATCGTCCAGTCGGAGGCGACCATGCCGCCGTCGACCCGCAGCACGGTCTGCGAGGCGCCCGCCTTCCAGTCCTTGCGCATCGCCTGCAAAAGGTCGCGGGTCTGGTAGGCGACCGATTCCAGCACCGCGCGCGCCAGTTCCGCCGGTCCCGAATTGCGCGTCAGGCCGAAAATCGCCCCGCGCGCGTCGGCGTCCCAGTGCGGCGCGCCGAGCCCGACAAAGGCGGGCACCACATAGACGTGCTGGGTCGGGTCGGCCTGCGCGGCGAGTTTTCCGGTCTCCTCCGCCTTGTCGATGATTTTTAGCCCGTCGCGCAGCCATTGCACGGCCGCGCCGGCGATGAAGATCGAGCCCTCCAGCGCATAGGTGGTACGGCCGTCGAGCCGGTAGGCGATGGTGGTCAGGAGCCGGTTCTTCGAGCGCACCATGTCGGCGCCGGTGTTGAGCAGCGCGAAACAGCCGGTGCCGTAGGTCGACTTCATCATGCCCGGCTCGAAACAGGCCTGGCCGATCGTCGCCGCCTGCTGGTCGCCGGCCACGCCGCGGATCGGGATTTCGGCGCCGAACAAATCCTTGCGCGTCGCGCCGAAATCGTCGGCGCAGTCCTTGACGGTCGGCAGCATGGCGGCGGGAATGCCCAGAATTTCGAGCAGCTCGTCGTCCCAGCGATTGTCGGCGATGTTGTAGACCAGCGTGCGCGAGGCGTTGGTGGCGTCGGTGGCGTGCACGGTGCCGCCGGTCAGCCGCCAGATCAGGAAACTGTCGATCGTGCCCGCCAGAAGCTCGCCGCGCTCGGCGCGGGCGCGCGCGCCCTTCACCTTGTCGAGCAGCCAGGCGATCTTGGTGCCGGAAAAATAGGGGTCGAGCAGCAGCCCGGTCTTTTGGGTGAATGTCGGCTCCAGCCGCTTCTTCTTCAGCCGCGCGCATAAAGGCGCCGTGCGCCGGTCCTGCCACACGATCGCGTTGTGGATCGGTTCCCCGGTCGCCTTGTCCCACACCACCACGGTCTCGCGCTGGTTGGTGATGCCGATCGCGGCGATGTCGCCGGCCGCGAGCCCGGCCTTTTCCAGCGCCGTCTTGACCGTGGACACCACGGTCGCCCAGATGTCCTCGGGGTCGTGCTCGACCCAGCCCGACGCCGGATAATGCTGGGCGAACTCCTCCTGGCCGATCGCGACGATCTTCATGTCGGCGTCGAAGACGATGGCGCGCGAGGAGGTGGTGCCCTGGTCGATGGCGAGAATATGTCTGCTCATGGAACGGTCGTATCACATGCAAGTTGAAGGACGCAGCCCCCGCCGGGTCGCCCGGCGCGGGACAGGAACGGGGGCGGCCATGCCGCCCCCGTCCGCCGGCTGGACCGGACTTACTGCCAGCTCTTGACCAGATCGTCGTAATTGACGGTCTGCGGCTGTTCCTTCTCGTTCTCGACCTTGAGCTGCGGCGCCAGGTTGCCCTTTTCGACCGCGTCCTTGTTCCAGTACTCGAGATCGTGCTCCTCGGCGAGCTTGGGGCCGAACTCGCCCTGCACGCCGGCCCGTTCCAGGCGTTCCAGAACCCGCTCCTGCTCCGCGCACAGCGAATCCATCGCCTCCTGGGCCGATTTGGCGCCCGACGAGGCATCGCCGATCGCCTGCCACCAGAGCTGCGCCAGCTTGGGATAGTCGGGCACGTTGGTGCCGGTCGGCGACCATTGCAGCCGCGCCGGCGAGCGGTAGAACTCGATCAGGCCGCCGAGCTTGGGCGCGCGGTCGGTGAAGCTCTCATGATCGAGCGTCGACTGGCGGATGAAGGTCAGGCCGACATGGCTCTTCTTCACGTCGACGGTCTTCGAGGTCACGAACTGGGCGTAGAGCCAGGCCGCCTTGGCGCGGTCGTCGGGCGTCGACTTCATCAGCGTCCAGGAACCGGCGTCCTGATAGCCGAGCTTCATGCCGTCCTTCCAGTAGACGCCGTGCGGCGACGGGGCGAAGCGCCATTTCGGCGTGCCGTCCTCGTTGACCACCGGCAGCCCGTCCTTGACCATGTCGGCGGTGAAGGCGGTGTACATGAACATCTGCTGGGCGATCTCGCCCTGGGCCGGCACCGGACCGGACTCCGAGAAGGTCATGCCTTGCGCGGCGGCCGGGGCGTAGGCCTCCATCCAGTCGAGATATTTTTGGATGGCGTAGACGGCGGCCGGGCCGTTGGTGTCGCCGCCGCGGGCCACGCACGAGCCGACCGGACGCGAATTCTCGTCGACCTTGATGCCCCATTCGTCGACCGGCAGCCCGTTGGGGATGCCCTTGTCGCCGTTGCCGGCCATCGACAGCCACGCATCGGTGAACCGCCAGCCCAGCGACGGGTCCTTCTTGCCATAGTCCATATGGCCGTAGACCTTCTTGCCGTCGATCTCGCGGCCGGTGAAGAACTCGGCGATGTCCTCATAGGCCGACCAGTTGACCGGCACGCCGAGATCGTAGCCGTATTTCTCCTTGAAATCGGCCTGGTTCTTCTCGTCGTTGAACCAGTCGTAGCGGAACCAGTAGAGGTTCGCGAACTGCTGATCGGGAAGCTGGTAAAGCTTGCCGTCCGGCGCGGTGGTGAACGATTTGCCGATGAAGTCGTCGATGTCGAGGTTCGGGTTGGTGACGTCCTTGCCCTCGTTTTCCATCCAGTCGCTCAGATTGCGCGCCTGCTGGTAGCGCCAATGGGTGCCGATCAGGTCGGAATCGTTGATGTAGCCGTCATAGATGTTCTCGCCCGACTGCATCTGCGTCTGCAGCTTCTCCACCACGTCGCCCTCGCCGATCAGGTCGTGCGTGACCTTGATGCCGGTGATGGCGGTGAAGGCGGGCGCCAGCACCTTGGATTCGTATTCATGCGTGGTGATCGTTTCCGACACCACCTTGATCTCCATGCCGGCCAGCGGCTCGGCGGCGTCGATGAACCATTGCATCTCGGCTTCCTGCCCGGCGCGGTCGAGCGTCGACATGTCGCCGATCTCGGCGTCGAGGAAGGCCTTGGCGGCCTCCATGTCGGCGAAAGCCGGCCCCGCCGTCAAAAGCAGCGCCAGCGCCGCGGTCGATGTCATCAAATGGCGTCTCATCAATTCCTCCCAAGGTTACCGATGAAATCCGAACGCGGGCCTTGCGCCCGGCCGGTCAGTTCCCCGCCCTAGACGAAACGGAATACGCCGATCGCGTAGACCGCCGACAGGGCGAGAGCCCACCACAGGCCGGGTCCGACAAGACCCAGCCAAGCGAGATGGATGAAGGCGCTGCCGAGCAGCGAAACGAAAAGCCGGTCCCCGCGCGTCGTCTCGAAGCGCAGGATGCCGACGCGCGGATGGCCGCCGGGGCGCGCATATTCCCAGATCGCCATCAGCGCCAGAAACAGAAAGATGCTCAGGAAGAACAAGGCGGTCGGAAACGACCACGCCATCCACGAGCCGGGAAACAGCGAGGCCTGCCAGTCGATCGCGCCGTCCTTGACCGGCAGCCGGTTGGCCAGCAGCCAGGCGGTCGCGGCATAGGCGGCGAGCACGCCGGCCAGCGGCAGTTTCCAGTTGCGCGTGCGCTCCATCACACCCTCCCCAGGGCGAAGCCCTTGGCGATATAGTTGCGCACGAACCAGATCACGAGCGCGCCCGGGATGATGGTCAGCACGCCGGCGGCCGCCAGCACGCCCCAGTCGAGGCCGGAGGCCGACACGGTGCGCGTCATGGTCGCGGCGATCGGCTTGGCGTCGGTGGTCGTCAGCGTGCGCGCGATCAGCAGCTCGACCCACGAAAACATGAAGCAGAAGAAGGCGGCCACGCCGATGCCCGAGGCGATCAGCGGCATGAAGATCCTGACGAAGAAGCGCGGGAACGAATAGCCGTCAATATAGGCGGTCTCGTCGATCTCCTTGGGCACGCCGGACATGAAACCCTCCAGGATCCACACCGCCAGCGGCACGTTGAACAGGCAGTGCGCGATGGCCACCGCGATATGGGTGTCGATCAGGCCGAAGGCCGAATAGAGCTGGAAGAACGGCAGCGCGAACACCGCCGGCGGCGCCATGCGGTTGGTCAAAAGCCAGAAGAACAGGTGCTTGTCGCCGAGGAAGCGGTAGCGCGAGAACGCATAGGCCGCCGGCAGCGCCACGGTGACCGAGATCACCGTGTTCAAGACCACGTAGATGATCGAGTTGATGTAGCCCGAATACCAGGACGGATCGGTGAAGATCACGGCGTAGTTGCGCAGCGTCGGCTCCTGCGGCCACAGCGAAAACGCGCCGAGGATTTCCTGGTTGGTCTTGAAGCTCATATTGGCGAGCCAGTAGATCGGCAGCATCAAAAAGACGATGTAGAGCGTGGGCACCAGCCAGGCGAAGCGCGCGCGCTCGCCGCGCCGGCGGATGCGCGCGGCCGCGGCCGGGGCGCGGCTTGCGGTCATCGTGTTGTCGGTCGCGGCCATCTCACTTCTCCGCGTCGTAATTGGTCATGACGGTGTAGAACACCCACGACAAAAGCAGGATGATCAGGAAGTAGATCAGCGACATCGCCGCTGCCGGTCCGAGGTCGAACTGACCGATCGCCATCTTGACCAGGTCGATCGACAAAAACGTCGTCGAATTGCCCGGCCCGCCGCCGGTGACGACGAACGGCTCGGTGTAGATCATGAAGGAATCCATGAAGCGCAGCAGGATGGCGATGGTCAAAACCCGCTTCATCTTCGGCAGTTGGATGTAGCGGAACACCGCCCAGCGCGAGGCGCCGTCGATGCGCGCGGCCTGGTAATAGGCGTCGGGAATGGAGACCAGGCCGGCATAACACAACAGCACCACCAGGCTGGTCCAGTGCCACACATCCATCACGATCACCGTGATCCAGGCGTCGAACGGGTCGTTGACGTAATTGTAGTCGATGCCCAGCGCCCAGGTGGCCCGGCCGAGAAGGCCGATATCGATGCGGCCGAAGACCTGCCAGATCGTGCCGACCACGTTCCAGGGAATGAGCAGCGGCAAGGCCATCAGCACCAGGCACACCGACACGCCCCAGCCCCGGCGCGGCATGTTGAGCGCGATCAGGATACCGAGCGGCACCTCGATGGCCAAAATGATCGCCGAAAACACCAGATTGCGGCCCATCGCGGCCCAGAACCGGTCCGACGACAATATTTCCTCGAACCATTCCGTGCCCGCCCAGAAGAACTGGTTGCCGCCGAACGTGTCCTGGACCGAATAATTGACCACCGTCATCAGCGGGATCGCGGCAGAAAACGCCACCAGCGCCAGCACCGGCAGCACCAGGAACCAGGCCTTGTTGTTCCAGGGCTTGTTCATGCCGTTTCTCCCTCGGCCGCGTTGTCGTAGTCGACGCGCCAGGAGCCGGCATAGATGTTGATGCCCTCGGGCGCGAAGCTGACGCGCGGCTCGGCCGGAATCTCGCCGTCCTCCGGCAGAACCGCCGCCAACGCGTGGCCGTCGACCACGGCGCGCACGATCTTCTGGCGGCCGATATCCTCGACCTTCTGGATCGTCGCCGGCATGCCCTGGCGGCCGATGCGGACGAATTCGGGCCGCACGCCGAGCTCGATCGCCCCGCCCATCGGCGTTTTCGGGATGCCGGGCAGCTCGATGGTTTCGTCGCCGAAGCGCGCCTGGCGGCCGGCCACCGAGACCGGCATCACGTTCATGCCCGGCGAGCCGATGAAATAGCCGACGAAGGTGTGCCTGGGCCGCTTGAACAGATCGGCCGGCGTGCCGATCTGGACGATCTCGCCCTCATACATCACCACGACGGAATCGGCGAAGGTCAGCGCCTCGGTCTGGTCGTGCGTGACATAGACCATGGTGTGGCCGAACCGCTTGTGCAGCAGCTTGAGCTGCGAGCGCAGCACCCATTTCATATGCGGGTCGATCACCGTTAGCGGCTCGTCGAACAGGATGGCGTTGACGTCGGAGCGCACCAGGCCGCGGCCGAGCGAGATTTTCTGCTTCTGGTCGGCGGTCATGCCCTGGGCCTTGCGGTGGGCCCAGTCGTTCAGGTCGATCATGTCGAGCGTCTCGCGCACCTTGCGCTCGACCTCGGCCTCGCCGACGCCGCGATTGCGCAGCGGAAAGGCGAGATTGTCGTAGACCGTCATCGTGTCGTAGACGACCGGGAACTGGAACACCTGGGCGATGTTGCGCGCTTCGGTCGGGTAGTGCGAGACGTCCTCGCCGTCGAACAGAAGCCGGCCTTCGGACGCGTGCAGCAGCCCGGAGATGATGTTGAGCAAGGTCGTCTTGCCGCAGCCCGACGGGCCGAGCAGCGCGTAGGCGCCGCCATCCTTGAAGACGTGGTGCACTTCCTTCAGCGCGTAGTCGTCGTCGCTCGCCGGCTGGGCGAGATAGGAGTGGCGGATATGGTCGAGTTCAATCCTGGCCATCGTGTCCTCCCCGCCCCGCCCCTGTGTCGACGCCGGCCACCGTGCGGCCGTGCGCGTCGAAGATCATCACGTGGCGCGTGTCGATGAACGCCCTGATCTGGCTGCCGACCTCGAAATCATGAATGCCGGGCGCCAGCATCACCCAGCTCTGGCCGGCGAAATCGAGATGCACGAAGCTTTCCGAGCCGGTGAGTTCGGTCACCGTCACCGTCGCCGTCAGTTCGCCGGCCTCCGGCGACGGGCTTTGCAGCGTCAGATGGTGGGGACGGAAACCGGCGCGATAGGCGCCGTCGGCGAGTGCTGCAAACCCGTCGACGGCTTTCAGGCGCACGCCGTCGCCGAGTTCGAAGGCCGCGCCCGTCTTGACCACGTCGATCGTGTTGAGCGGCGGATCGGAAAAGGTTTGCGCGGTGACGAGGTCGACCGGGTTGCGGAACACCTCGATCGTCGGGCCGAACTGCGTCACCCGGCCCTGCGACAGCGTGGCGGTGTTGCCGCCCAGAAGCAGCGCCTCGTGCGGCTCGGTGGTGGCGTAGACGAAGATCGCGCCGGATTCGGCAAAAATCTTCGGCAGTTCGTCGCGCAGTTCCTCGCGCAGCTTGTAGTCCAGGTTGGCGAGCGGCTCGTCGAGCAGCACCAGGCCGGCATTCTTGACCATCGCGCGCGCCAGCGCGGTGCGCTGCTGCTGCCCGCCCGACAAATTGAGCGGGGTGCGGTCGAGATAGGGCGACAGACGCAACAGCTCGGCCGCGCGGCGCACCTCCTTGTCGATCCGGTCGGCGGCGGCGCCGGCCACCCTCAGCGGCGAGGCGATGTTTTCGTAGACCGTCATCGCCGGATAGTTGATGAATTGCTGGTAGACCATGGCGACGTTGCGCTTTTGCACCGCGACCCCGGTCACGTCGGCGCCGTCGAACCACACGCTGCCGGCGGTCGGCACGTCGAGCCCGGCCATCAGCCGCATCAGCGTCGTCTTGCCGGCGAGCGTGGGGCCGAGCAGCACGTTGAGCGTGCCGCGCTCGATCGCCAGCGACACGTCGCGAATATGCGTGTCGCCGCCGACGATCTTGGACACGTTCCTCAGTTCAAGCATCCGTCCGCTCCAGCCTAGCCCGCGGCCGCACTGCCGGCCCGGCCGCCGGCCTCGTGCATGAACGCCTCCAGCGCGGCCGCCTCCTCGCCCGACAGCCGCAGCCCCCGCTTGGTCCGGCGCCACAGCACGTCCTCGGCGCTGAACGCCCATTCGTTTTCCATCAGGTAGCGCACTTCGCACTCGTAAAGGTCCGCCCCGAAACAGCGGCCCAGATCGGCCTGCGTGCGCGCGGCGCCGAGTATGACACGCGCGCGCGTGCCGTAAAGACGCACCAGGCGGCGCGCGTGCGCGGCTTCCAGAAAGCCGTAATCCGCGCGCAGCCGCTCGACCTCCTCGGCAAACCCCGTGACCGGAAAATCCCCGCCGGGCAGCTTTGCGTCGGCCGTCCACGGCGCGCCCTTCTTGCCGATCCGCTCGCCGATCCGCTCCAGCATCGCCTCGGCGAGCCGGCGATAGGTGGTGATCTTGCCGCCGAAAATATTCTCCAGCGGCGCCTGGCCGTCGCCGCCCTCGCCCTTCAGCACGTAGTCGCGGGTCGCCTCCTGGGCCTTGGAGGCGCCGTCGTCGTAGAGCGGGCGCACGCCCGAATAGGTCCACACGATGTCGGCGCGGCGAACCGGCTCGGCGAAATATTCGCTGGCCGCCGCGCACAGATAGTCGATTTCCTCGTCGCTGATCGCCGCCTTGCCGGGTTCGCCGTCATAATCGCGGTCGGTGGTGCCGATCAGCGTGAAATCCTCCTCGTAGGGGATGGCGAAAATGATGCGGCCGTCGCGGTTCTGGAAGAAATAGGCGCGCGGATCGTCGAATTTGCGCTTGATGACGATGTGGCTGCCCTGGACGAGCCGCACATTGGCGACGCCGTTCTTGCCGAGCGCGCCCGCCAGCACCTCGTCGACCCAGGGCCCGGCCGCGTTGACGAGCATGCGCGCGCGCAGCGTCTGCTTGAAGCCGGTGTCGCGATCCTGGGCCTCGATGCGCCAGACCGCGCCGTCGCGGGCGGCGCGCGCGATCTTGGTGCGGGTGCGGATGTCGGCGCCGCGATCGGCCGCGTCGCGGGCGTTGAGCACCACGAAGCGGGCGTCGTTGACCCAGCAGTCGGAATATTCGAAGGCGCGCGAGAACAGCGGCTTCAGCGGCTTGCCGGCCGCGTCGTGGCGCATGTCGAGCGTCCTGGTCGCCGGCAGCAATCTGCGCCCGCCGATGTGGTCGTACAAAAACAGGCCGAGCCGCAGCAGCCAGGCCGGGCGCAGGCCCTTGTGGTGCGGCAGCACGAAACGCATCGGCCAGATGATGTGCGGCGCCAGCCGCCACAGCACCTCGCGTTCCATCAGCGCCTCGCGCACCAGCCGGAACTCGTAAAACTCCAGATAACGCAGGCCGCCATGGATGAGCTTGGTCGACCACGACGAGGTGCCGCTGGCGAGATCGTTCATTTCGGCCAGAAACACCGAATAGCCGCGCCCGGCCGCGTCGCGGGCGATGCCGCAGCCATTGATGCCGCCGCCGATGACGGCGATGTCGTAGAGCCGGTCGTCGCTCAAGAAATCCTCCCGGCTTTCGCAATGCAACATAGACGCGAGACGAAAGCGTTAAAAAGAACTAAATCGAAATAAAAGCGCGTGTCAAACGAAAGTTGCCGTCAGCGTGCCGCTATTGGCCCGACTCGATCAGCCGCACCTCGGCTTCGGCGCAGATGGCGCGGATCGCCTTGAAGCCGCACTGGTCGGTGATGAAGGTGTCGACCTGCGACAGATGGCCGATGCGCACCGGCGCGGTGCGCTCGAACTTGGTCGAATCGGCGACCAGGATGACGTGGCGCGCATTGGCGATGATCGCCTGCGCGACCTTGACCTCGCGAAAGTCGAAATCCAGCAGCGCGCCGTCCTGATCGATCGCCGACGTGCCGATCACGGCATAGTCGACCTTGAACTGGCGGATGAAATCGACCGCCGCCTCGCCGACAATGCCGCCGTCCGAGCCGCGCACGACGCCGCCGGCAATCACCACCTCGATCGAGGGATAGACCCGCATCCTGTTGGCAACGTTGATATTATTGGTGATGACCATCAATCCGTTGTGATCGAGCAGCGCCCGCGACACCGCCTCCGTCGTGGTGCCGATATTGATGAACAGCGAGGCGCTGTCGGGGATCAGGCGCGCGGCAGCCCGGCCGATCGCCGCTTTCTCGTCGGCCGCGATCTTGCGCCGCGCCTCGTATTGCATGTTCTCGATGCCCGACGGGTAGAGCGCGCCGCCGTGGATGCGGGTGAGATGGCGCTGATCGCACAGATCGTTGAGATCCTTGCGGATCGTCTGCGGCGTGACGCCGAATTCCGCCGCCAGCTCCTCCACGGTGACCCGCCCGTCCTGCTTGGCCCGGTCGATGATGGCGGTGTGGCGCGGGGTCAGATACATCGGCGTTTCGTCTCTTTCGTTTTCCTTTCGAATAAAGAAAAACGAAAGTCAGCCGATTGCAAGGAATTTTTGGCCGCTGCCGCCCGCGCCTAGAGCGGGAAGTCGGGCAATTGGCGAAAGGCCGTCTTCAGCGCGTCCGACCAGCCGTCTGAAATCCTGCGATAATAGGCATCGTCTGCGGTGATGCGGATTTGCTTGCCGAGGGCGAAACTGTCGCGCTCGTAGAACTGCATGTCGAGCGGCAATCCCACCGACAGGTTGGATTTCACGGTGGAATCGAACGAAACCAGCAACAGCTTGGCGGCCTCGGCGAAACTCATGCCGGCGTCGAAGGCGCGCACCAGGATCGGCTTGCCGTATTTGATCTCGCCGATCTGGAAAAACGGCGTGTCGGCGCCGGCTTCGACGAAATTGCCCTCGGGATAGATCATGAACAGCCGCGGTTCGGTGCCGCGGATCTGGCCGCCGAGGATGAAGGAGGCGCCGAACGCGTCCTGGCTCTGGCCGGCCGGCGCGGAGCCGGTGATGACCTCCTTCAGCAGATCGCCGACCACGCGCGCGGTCTGGTACATGGACGGCGTTTCCAGAAGCGAGGGCGAACGGTCGTGCGGCGCCTTGGCGCGCTCGTCGAGCAGGCTGACGACCGACTGGGTGGTCGCCAGATTGCCGGCCGCCAGCAGGACGATCACCCGCTCGCCCGGCTTCGTCCAGGAAAACATTTTTTTGAAGGTGGAGATGCTGTCGACGCCGGCATTGGTGCGCGTGTCGGACATGAAGGCTAGCCCGCAATCCATGCTGAGGGCGACGCAATAGGTCATGGGGAGAATCCGCCCGGAAAAATCGATGCGCTGCGATTACTGCTCGACAGTGACACGAACCGCAAGCAGTTCTTCGCCGCTGCCGTGCCGGATGCCGGAAACCGGGCAGGCATCGCGATAGTCGAGGCCGGTGGCCACGCGCACGTAGCGCGCGTCGGGCGAGACGCGGTTTGCCGGGTCGAAGCCCACCCAGCCCAGGCCGTCGACATGGACCTCGGCCCAGGCGTGGCTGGCCGCCTGCACGTCGGTGCCGTCCATATGCAGGTAGCCGCTGACATAACGGGCCGGAAAGCCGGTGCGGCGCGCCGCCGACACGAAGATATGCGCATGGTCCTGGCACACCCCGGTGCCGCGCTTGATCGCCTCTTCGGCCGGCGTTTCGGCGTCGGTGGTCCCGGTCTGGTAGGCGACGGTGTCGGCGATCGCGGCCATCAGCGCGTGCAGGCGCTCCACATCGGAGGCCGCGCCCATCTGCTCGACGAGGCGCGCCACGCCGGGCCCGGCCTTGGTCAGCGCCGTTTCGCGGCGAAACAGCCATAGCGGCGCGAAGCCGCGATGTTCGCCGACCACGCCGGCCGTGTCCTTGGTCTCGACCTCGCCGCGCGCTTCAACGGTGATGGCGTGCTGGCCGCCCTCGGCGCTGATCAGCACGGTGTCGTTGGCGAACTGGTCGCGGAAACGCACCTCCTCGCGCGCGCCGTCGATCGACAGGTCCCAGCCGTGCACGGTCTGCACCGGCCCCTGCTTGGGGATCAGCCGCAGCCGCTGCAGCGCGTAGCCCACCGGCGTATCGTAGCGATATTCGGTGTGGTGGCTGATTTTCAGACGCATTCGGCCCGCCCCTGTTCAGTAGAACCGGTAGTCGCGGGCGATCTCGTTGCCCAGCCGGTTGTTCTCGACGATGAAGTCGGACAAAAACTCGTGCAGCCCGATATCGAAGATGCGCTCGATCGTGTTGCCCTTGATCTTGCCGAGCGTGGTCTCGACGATGTCGTGGCAGGCATGGCGGGCGCCGTATTCGGCCGCCAGATAGTTCAGGCTTTCGGCGATGTTGCGGTAGCAAAACGCCAGCGATCGCGGCATGCGGCTGTTGAGGATCAGGAAATCGGCGATGTTGCTGGGTTTGTATTCGCCCTCGTAGACCCAGCCATAGGAGCGATGCGCCGCCACCGAGCGCAGGATCGATTCCCACTGGTAATTGTCGAGCGTCGAGCCGACCCAGGACAGCGACGGCAACAGCACGTAATATTTCACGTCGATGATGCGGGCGGTGTTGTCGGCGCGCTCCACGAACGTGCCTATCTGGGCGAAATCGAAAATCTCGTTGCGCAGCATGGTGCCGTAGAAGGCGCCGCGGATCAGCGCCGTCTCGCGCTTGATGGCGCCCAGCACCTTGGGCAGCTCGCGCGCGTCGACCGGCCGCGCCAGCATGCGTTTCATCGCCATCCAGGCCTCGTTGAGGCTTTCCCAGGTCTCGCGCGTCAGCGCGGTGCGCACCATGCGGCCATTGTTGCGCGCCGTCTCGATCGACGCCATCACGCTCGACGGGTTGGTCAGGTCGCGCAGCAGGAATTCCGACACGGTCTCCACGGTGGATTCGGTGTGACGGGCCTGGAAATCCGCCTGCAGGCCGGCGCTGCCGATCACCGAGGCCCATTCCTCGGCCGGCGTGGTGGTGCGCGTCAGCGACAGGCGCAGGCCGGCATCGACGAGCCGGGCCATGTTTTCGGCCCGCTCGATATAGCGGTTCATCCAGTAGAGCCCGTTGGCGGTTCTACCGAGCAGCATGGCAGCCCTTTCGCGCCTCAATCATCGAGCACCCAGGTGTCTTTGGTGCCGCCGCCCTGGGAGGAGTTGACCACCAGCGAGCCCTCCTTCAGCGCCACCCGCGTCAGCCCGCCGGGCACGATCTGGATCCTGTCGGAGACCAGCACGAACGGGCGCAGGTCGACATGGCGCGGCGCCAGGCCGGCTCCGGTCAGGACCGGGCAGGTCGACAGCGACAGGGTCGGCTGGGCGATATAGTTGCCCGGCCTGGCGACGAGTTTTTTGGCGAACGCCTCGCGCTCCTTTTTCGAGGCCGCCGGCCCGACCAGCATGCCGTAGCCGCCGGAGCCGTGCACCTCCTTGACCACCAGCTCGTCGAGATGGTCCAGCACATAGGCGAGACTGTCTTTTTCCGAGCAGCGCCAGGTCGGAATATTGCCCAGAAGCGGCTTGCGGCCGGTGTAGAACTCGATGATCTCGGGCATGTAGGAATAGATCGCCTTGTCGTCGGCGATGCCGGTGCCGGGCGCGTTGGCGATGGTGATGTTGCCGGCGCGGTAGACGTCCATGATGCCGGCCACGCCGAGCGCGGAATCGGGCCTGAAGGTCAAGGGGTCGAGGAAGGCGTCGTCGACGCGGCGGTAGAGCACGTCGATTTCTTTGTAGCCCTCGGTGGTGCGCATGGCGACCCGGCCGTCGACGACCCTCAAATCGGAGCCCTCGACCAGCTCGACCCCCATCTGGTCGGCCAGAAAAGCATGCTCGAAATAGGCCGAGTTGTAGATGCCCGGCGTCAGCACCGCCACGCGCGGCGTGTCCTTGCGGCAGCCCTGCGGCCTGACGCGCGCCAGCGATTGGCGCAGCAAGTGCGGATAGTTTTCCACCGGCCGCACGCTGATCGACTGGAACAGCTCGGGAAAGAGCTGCATCATCGTCTCGCGGTTTTCCAGCATGTAGGACACGCCCGACGGCGTGCGCGCATTGTCCTCCAGCACGAAGAACTCGTTCTCGCCCGTCCTGACGATGTCGACGCCGATGATGTGGGTGTAGACGCCGGCCGGCGGGCGCACGCCGATCATTTCGGGCTGAAACGCCTCGTTGTTGGCGATCAGCTCCTTGGGCACGCGCCCGGCGCGCAGGATTTCCTGGCGGTGGTAGATGTCGTCGAGAAAGGCGTTCAGCGCCATCACGCGCTGCTCGATGCCCTGGGTCAGGCGGCGCCACTCGGCGCCCGAAATGATGCGCGGAACGATGTCGAACGGGATCAGCCGCTCGGCCGCCTCGGCCTCGCCGTAGACGGCGAAGGTGATGCCGGTTTTTCGAAAGACCTGTTCGGCGTCGCTCGCCTTTTCCGCCAGACGCGCCGCGTCCTGCGCTTTCAGCCAGTCATTGTAGTTCGCATATGGCCCGCGGACCGTGGTGCCGTCGGGCCGCATCTCATCGAATGCAACCACGCAACAATTCCCCTGTGGCTTGCATAACAAAGGGTTCGCCGGACGAAATCAAGCGCAGGGCGGGAAAAAGCCTTTCCCGTCGCTGCCGGGCAAACGCGGCAACCGGTCTTTTCCAGCGGTCGATATGTCGGGGTCGCACGGGTCACAGCCCGGCCGCCGGCGCCGTGAAACCGCAAACGGCCTGAAACCGTATATGGTTTTATAGCCAAGACGGCCGCCCGGTCCGCCACCGCCGCCCGGACGGCCCAAGCCCGGAGCGAAACAATGCCCGACTATCGCGTAATCGCCCTCATCCTGACCCTTTTTGGCGCCGGTCCGGCGCTTGCCGGCGAGGCCGAGATCCAGGCCGCCCAGTCGACGATCGACAAGCAGTTGCAGGCGTTTCTGGCCGATGACGGCGCGGCCGCCTACAGCCATGCCTCTCCGACGATCAAGAAACTCTACCCCACGGTCGGCGCCTTCATGACCATGGTCGAACGCGGCTACGCGCCCGTGCGGCAGCCGCAAAGCTATGCCTTCGGCGCCGCGAAGGAACTCGATCGGACCACGATCCTGCAAAAGGTCCATCTGGTCGGCCCCGACGGGCGCAACTATGTCGCCGTCTACACGCTCGAACTGCAGGCGGACGGCGTCTTTCGCATTTCCGGCTGCAGCCTGCGGGCCTCGAACGCGCTCAGCACCTGAGGCCCGGCCGGCTCACGCGAAACCGGCCGCGTTGAGGATCGCCAGCGTCGCGCCGGCGACCAGCGCGCCGAGGACGGCGCCCCAGCCCGTGTCCAGGACGGCGATCGTCCGGTCGTAGCCGCGAATGAGGGCGAGACTGGTGGCGTTGAAGGTGAGATAGCAGGAAAAACCGAACAGCGCCCCGTCGCGGGCGCCGGCGAGGACCGTGCCGCCGGCAAGGTTGCCGGCAACGGCGAAATAGACCAGCCCGGCGACGTAGAGCAGGTAAAACACCGCCGCCGGCGCAATCAGCGGGCTGTCGCGCAGGATCGCGCCGATGCGGGGGCGGTAGACGCGCGGGCCGACGATGCCGAGCCACAGCCCGTCGGCGATCAGGAACAGTACGAGCGCGACACCATAGGCAACGAGATGGTCGGCCAAGAGAACCTCGAAGGATAAGGGTTTCCCGCGCGGCGGCGGGCGACGCCCTGGGCGTCTCCTCTTCCTACGCAGGCCGGCCGGCGGCGGTTCACACCGGCGCCAGGTCGCCCCGCGCCCAGCCTTCGGCCAGCCCGGCGGCGTGGTCGGCAAGCCGGCCGGCCTCGATCGCGTCGCGCAGACCCTGCATCAGCGTCTGGTAGTAGGACAGGTTGTTCCAGGTCAGGAGCATGCCGCCCAGCGCCTCGCCCGCCTTGACCAGGTGGTGCAGATAGGCGCGGGAATAGTCGCGCGCGGCCGGACAGTCGCTTTCGGCGTCGAGCGGGCGCGGATCCTCGGCATGGCGGGCATTGCGCAGATTGATCTTGCCGTGCCGGGTATAGGCGAGCCCGTGGCGCCCGGCGCGGGTCGGCATGACGCAGTCGAACATGTCGATGCCGCGCTGCACCGATTTGACGATGTCGTCGGGCGTGCCGACGCCCATCAGGTAACGCGGCTTTTGGTGCGGCAGCGCCGGGCACACCGCGTCGAGCATGGCCAGCATCACCGGCTGCGGCTCGCCGACCGCCAGCCCGCCCACGGCATAGCCTTTCAGGTCGAGCGCGGTCAGCGCCTCGGCCGAGCGCACGCGCAGCGCCTCGTCGTCGCCGCCCTGCACGATGCCGAACATCGCCCGGCCGGGCTGGTCGCCGAAGGCCGTCTTGCAGCGTTCCGCCCAGCGCAGCGACAGTTCCATCGACCGTTCGATCACGTCGCGTTCGGCCGGCAGGGCCACGCATTCGTCGAGCTGCATCTGGATGTCGGAGCCGAGCAGGCCCTGGATCTCGATCGAGCGCTCCGGCGACATCTCGTGCACCGCGCCGTCGATATGCGACTTGAAGGTGACGCCCTTTTCGGAAAGTTTGCGCAATTGCGCCAGCGACATCACCTGGAAGCCGCCCGAATCGGTCAGGATCGGATGCGGCCAGCGGGCGAATGCGTGCAGTCCGCCGAGCCTGGCGACCCGCTCGGCGCCCGGGCGCAGCATCAGATGATAGGTGTTGCCCAGGATAATGTCGGCGCCGAGCGCGCGCACCTGGTCCATATACATCGCCTTGACCGTGCCGGCGGTGCCGACCGGCATGAAGGCGGGCGTGCGGATCGTGCCGCGCGGCGTGGAAATTTCGCCGCGTCGCGCCGCGCCGTCGGTGGCGAGCAGGGAAAACTCAAAGCTTTGCGTCATCGCGATCTTCAACCGGCTGAAAGGCAGGCGTCTTGGAATGCGCCGCAGTAGTGGATCATTCTGCGCGCGCCCGGAACAACAGGCACGCATCGCCGTAGGAATAGAACCGATAGCCGCTCTCGATGGCGTGGCGATAGGCGTCGCGGATCGTTTCCACGCCCGCAAAGGCCGACACCAGCATGACCAGCGTCGAGCGCGGCAGGTGGAAATTGGTCATCAGCACGTCCACGGCGCGGAAGCGGTAGCCCGGGGTGATGAAGATGTCGGTCGTGCCCGCCCATTCGGCGAAACGCCCGTCGGCACCGGCCGCGCTTTCCAAAAGCCTGAGCGTGGTGGTGCCGACCGCCACGATCCGGTCGCCGCGCGCCCGCGCCTGGTTGAGCGCTGCCGCCGTCTCGGCCGAGATCGAGCCCCACTCCTCGTGCATCACGTGGTCGTCGGTGTCGTCGGTCTTGACCGGCAGGAACGTGCCCGCGCCGACATGCAGCGTCACGCAGTGCCGTTCCGCGCCGGCCGCGTCGAGCGCCGACAAGAGCGCCGGGGTGAAATGCAGCCCCGCCGTCGGGGCGGCCACGGCCCCCTCCTCGCGTGCGAAAATCGTCTGGTAGTCGTGCCGGTCGCGCGCGTCGTCGGGCCGGCGCGCCGCGATATAGGGCGGCAGCGGAATGTGGCCGACCGCCTCCAGGGCCTCGTCCAGCACCGGTCCGGACAGGTCGAAGGTCAAAAGCACCTCGCCGCCCTGCCCCTTTTCGGCCACGGTGGCGTCGAGACTGCCGGTCAGGCATACCGCGCCGTCATGGCCGAACTGGATGCGCTCGCCCGCCTCGACGCGCTTGGCCGGTTTCAGGAACGCCTTCCAGCGATCGGGTCCGACCCGCCTATGCAGCGTCGCCTCGATATGCGCCTGGTTCTCGCCGCGCCGGCGGATGCCGCTGAGCCTGGCCGGGATCACCTTGGTGTCGTTGAAGACGACGACGTCGCCCGGCTTCAGGAAGGAGGGCAGCTCGCCGACGCCGCGGTCGTCGAGCCCGGCGCCGGGCCGCACCACCAGCATGCGGGCCGCGTCGCGCGGCTCGGCCGGCCGCAAGGCGATGCGCTCTTCGGGCAGCGCGAAATCGAACTGATCGACCTTCATCCGCGTTCGGAACAGTCGACGACGAAGGCGCCCTCGTCCTTGAACGAGACCACGCCTCCGGCGGCGTAACCGTCGCCCTCCGTCAGAAAAAACACGCGCAGGCGGCCGACGATCGCGTTGACCGCCTCGTCGGTAAAGTCGACCAGCAACCGGCTTTCGTCCTCGAACGCCTGGCCGACGGCGATCGGCGTGCCGGGCACGATTTCGGGATCGGTCGACCAGACCGTGTCGCCGATCCGGACCGTGGCCCGCAGCACCGAGATCACCGCGAGCCGGCCGACCGACAGATCGACCGCAACGCCGTCGCCCGTGCACGCGATCCCGCCGCTGGCCACGGCCGGCGTGGCCGTCGCGGCGGCAAGGAGCGCGAGGGCGGCGGCGCCGGTCTTCATCACGCGTCCGCCGCGACCTTCATCGACACGATCTTGTCGGGATCCTGCACCGGCTCGCCGCGCTTGATCTTGTCGACATTGTCCATGCCCTCGATGACCTGGCCCCAGACCGTATATTGCCGGTTCAGGAACGAGGCGTCGCCGAAGCAGATGAAGAACTGCGAATTGGCCGAGTTCGGGTTCTGCGAGCGGGCCATCGAGCAGGCGCCGCGGCCATGGTTGGCGTTGGAGAACTCCGCCTTCAGGTCCGGCTTGTCGGAGCCGCCCATGCCGGCGCGCGACGGGTCGAAGGACGCGCCGCCCGACTTGCCGTAGCGCACGTCGCCGGTCTGGGCCATGAAACCGTCGATGACGCGGTGGAAGACGACGCCGTCATAGGCGCCCTCGCGCGTCAGCTCCTTGATGCGGCCGACATGGCCGGGCGCCAGGTCGGGCAAAAGCTCGATCACCACCTGCCCCTGGGTGGTCTCCATCACGATGGTGTTTTCCGGATCCTTGATCTCGGCCATAAGTCGTCCTTTCCTTGGTTATTGTCGCCGCGATCACTCGCCGTCGGCGGCTATGCGAACCTTCAGCATCCGGTCGGGCTCTGCCACCACGCCGTTCTGCGCCGGGTCGCCGCGCTTGATGGCGTCGACCTTGTCCATGCCGTCCTCGACCTCGCCGACGATCGTATAGGCGCCGTCGAGATTGGGGGCCGGCGCGAACATGATGAAAAACTGCGAATTGGCGGAGTTCGGATCGCGGGCGCGCGCCATGCCGACCGTGCCGCGCACGAAATTGGCGTCGGAGAATTCGGCCGGCAGGTCGCTGCGCGCCGAACCGCCGGTGCCGGCGCGGGCGGCATCGAACCCGTCCTTCATGTCGCCGAACTCGACATCGCCGGTCTGGGCCATGAAACCGTCGATGACGCGGTGGAAGGCGACGTTGTCATAGGCGCCCTCGCGCACCAGCGCCTTGATCTGCTCGACATGCTTGGGCGCCATCTCGGGCTTGAGCGCGATGGTCACGTCGCCGTCCTTGAGCGTGATGATCATGGTGTTTTCCGGCTCGGCCGCCATGGCGCCGGAGGAAAGTCCGCCGGCCAGCAGGGCTGCGGCCAGCGTGCGAGAAAAGATCGTTCGCAGCATAAGATGTTCCTTCAACGGGGGAATTTTTCGTCCAGGGCCGCCTTCACCACGTCCGGCACGAACGCGCTGATGTCGCCGCCCATGGAGGCAATCTGGCGCACGAGTGTGGCGGTAATGGTGCGCACCGACGGGCTGGCGGGAATGAACACGGTCTGCAGTTCCGGCGCCATGGTCTCGTTCATGCCCGCCATCTGCATTTCATAGTCGAGATCGGTGCCGTCGCGCAGGCCGCGGATCATGATCGTGGCGCCGTGGCGGCGCGCGGCGTCGACCAGCAGCCGGTCGAACGACACCACCTCGATGCGCGCGCTGTCGCCGTCGAATTCGCTGGCCGCGACCTTGTGGATCAGTTCCAGGCGCTCGTCGAAGGAAAACACCGGCTTCTTGCCCGGCTGGATGCCGATGGCGACGATGACGCGGTCGACGATCGACAAGGCGCCCTTGAGCACGTCGAGATGCCCGTTGGTCAGGGGGTCGAAGGAACCGGCGTAGATGGCGACGTGCTGGGTCATGGATGCAGGCTTTTAAGTCCGTTGGTTGGCAAAGGCAATCGGCTGGGAGGACGCCGATCGAGGCCGCCTCACCCCAACATGAACCGAATATGAACGCAACGATCAGCCGGCATTCAAACGGGCCTGTGTAAGACAGCGCACAGACGGATGAAACCAAACCCGCTTTGGTTCGTTGTTAAGGACGAAGGAGACGATACCATGCTGATCACCTTGCTTGCCGCAGCGATGACCATTGCCATGCTGATCGCCACCGCGTTCAAATTCTACGAGGAAGCTCAGCGGGCCAAGATCGAGCTGCGCACCGCCGAAAAGAACTCGTTCCAGCTCTCGCGCCGCTGACCGTCCGGCGCCGGTTTCGCGGCGGGCGAAACGCCACGTCTGTCTTCGACACCATGATGCCGAAAGCCGCCCCTGGGGCGGCTTTCGGCTTTTTAAACGCAGGTTCTTGTCCGGCGCGCGGATTGAGCGCCTCAGGCCTCGCCGTCGGGTGTCTCGGGAGCCGGTCCATCGCTGGCCGGCGCGGCCGTCGCCGCCTCGACGTCGGGGGCCTCCGCGTCGATGTCGTCAACGGCCTCGTCCTGGGCTTCCGAAATGCGCTCGACCGACACCACGCGCTCGCCCTGGGCGGTGTTGAACACTTTCACCCCCTTGGTGGCGCGGCTGGCGATGCGGATGCCGCCAACCGGCACGCGGATCACCTGGCCGCCATTGGAGACCAGCATGATCTGGTCGTCGTCGGCCACCGGGAAGGTCGCCACCAGCCGACCGATCTCCTCGGCCTTGGAGACGTCGGTGGCGCGGATGCCCTTGCCGCCGCGGCCGGTGACGCGGAAATCGTAGGACGACGAGCGTTTGCCGTAGCCGAATTCCGTCACGGTCAGAACGAATTGCTCGTGCTGCTTCATGAACTCGTAGAACTCGTCGGAAAGCTCCTCGACCTCGCTGACCTCCTCGTTGGTCAGGCTGATCTCCTCGTCCTCGCCGGTGGCGAGCCGCCGTTCGGCGGCGGCGCGGCGCAGATAGGCCGCCCGCTGCGGGGCGTTCGCCTCGACGCTTTCCAGGATCGTCATCGAGATCGCCCGATCGTTCTCGCCCATGGCGATGCCGCGCACGCCGACCGAGTTGCGCCCGGCAAACACCCGCACGTCGGTGACCGGGAAGCGGATGCACTGGCCGCTGTCGGCGGTCAAAAGCACGTCGTCGTTTTCGGTGCAGGTGGCCACGTTCAGGATCGCGTCGTCGGCGTCGAGCTTCATGGCGATCTTGCCGTTGCGGTTGACCTGGACGAAATCCGACAGCTTGTTGCGCCTGACCGTGCCGCGGGTGGTGGCGAACATCACGTCGAGTTCGCCCCAGCGCTCCTCGTCCTCGGGCAGCGGCATGATCGCGGTGATGCGGTCGCCCTCCTCCAGCGGCAGCATGTTGCGCAGGAACTTGCCGCGCGATTGCGGCGTGCCGATCGGCAGGCGCCAGACCTTTTCCTTGTAGACGATGCCGCGCGAGGAAAAGAACAGGATCGGCGTGTGGGTGGAGGCCACGAACAGCCGGGTGACGAAATCGTCGTCCTTGGTCGCCATGCCCGAGCGGCCCTTGCCGCCGCGCGCCTGGGCCCGGTAGATCGACAGCGGCACGCGCTTGAGATAGCCCTCATGGGTGACGGTGACGACCATGTCCTCGCGCTGGATCAGGTCCTCGTCGTCCATGTCCGGACCGCCCTCGACGATCTGGGTGCGCCGCGGCGTGCCGAACTCGTCGCGCACGGCGGTCAGCTCGTCCTTGACGATCTGCTGGATGCGCAGGCGCGACGACAAGATGTCGAGATAGTCCTTGATCTCGGTGCCGATCGTGTTGAGCTCGTCGCCGATCTCGTCGCGGCCGAGCGCCGTCAGCCGCTGCAGGCGCAGTTCGAGGATGGCGCGCGCCTGTTCTTCCGACAGATTGTAGGTGCCGTCCTCGTTGATGCGGTGGCGCGGATCGTCGATCAGGCGGATCAGCGCCTCCACGTCGGCGGCCGGCCAGCGCCGCTCCATCAATTGCTGGCGCGCCGTCTGCGGGTCCGGCGCGGTGCGGATCAGCTTGATGACCTCGTCGATATTGGCGACCGCGATCGCCAGGCCGACCAGCACGTGGGCGCGCTCGCGCGCCTTCTTCAAAAGATATTTGGTGCGCCGGCTGACCACCTGCTCGCGGAAGAACACGAAGGCGCGCAGGATGTCGCGCAGGGTCATCAGTTCCGGCTTGCCGCCGTTGAGCGCGACGATGTTGGCGCCGAACGAGGTCTGCAGCGGCGTATAGCGGTAGAGCTGGTTCAGCACGACGTCGGCGACCGTGTCGCGCTTCAGCTCGATCACCACCCGGTAGCCTTGGCGGTCGCTTTCGTCGCGAATGTCGGAAATGCCCTCGATGCGCTTGTCGCGCACCAGCTCGGCCATTTTCTCGATCATCGTCGCCTTGTTGACCTGATAGGGCACCTCGGTGATGATGATCGCCTCGCGGTCGTTGCGGGCCGGCTCGACATGCACCTTGCCGCGCATCTGGATCGAGCCGCGGCCGGTGTCGTAGGCGCTGTAGATGCCGGCGCGGCCGAGGATCAGGCCGCCGGTGGGAAAGTCCGGACCGGGCACGATCTCCATCAAGGCCGGCAGCTCGATGGCCGGATTGTCGATCAGGGCGATGGCGGCGTCGCAGACCTCGCCCAGATTGTGCGGCGGGATGTTGGTCGCCATGCCGACCGCGATGCCGCCCGAGCCGCTGACCAACAGGTTGGGAAACCGCGCCGGCAGCACTTTCGGTTCGCTGGCCGAGCCGTCGTAATTGTCCTGGAAATCGACCGTTTCCTTGTCGATATCCTCCAGCAACTCGTGCGCGGCCTTGGTCAACCGCGCCTCGGTGTAGCGCATCGCCGCCGGCGGATCGCCGTCGATCGAGCCGAAATTGCCCTGGCCGTCGATCAGCGGCAGGCGCATCGACCAGTCCTGGGCCATGCGCACCAGGGCGTCGTAGATCGAGGCGTCGCTGTGCGGGTGGTATTTACCCATCACGTCGGCGACCGGCCGCGCGGATTTCACGTATTTGCGGTTCCAGTGGTAGCCGCTCTCGTGCGAGGCGAACAGGATGCGCCGATGCACTGGCTTGAGCCCGTCGCGCACGTCCGGCAGCGCGCGGCTCACGATCACGCTCATCGCGTAGTCGAGATAGGAGCGCTGCATTTCCTCGATGATGGAAACCGGCTCGATACCGTTGGGATCGTCTGGCGCGCGCGGGGTCGTCTGGTCAGTCAAAACGGATCACGTTCGATAGAGGAATCATGTCGCTCCTTATATAGGATGCCGGCACAATTCGCCAAACCGTCCGGTCGATTTTCGACCGCCGATATCGCATTGAAAACAATATCTTACCGGATAAATGATTTTCCCGGCCGAATGTTGCCCGGCAACCGGCCCGCAACGGCGCGAATCGCGCCCCCGACCGTGCGGCTGACCGTGCCCCGACCATGCCGTTGACCGCGCGGCAAGCGCCGCCGCAACCGGGCCGGCCGGCGCGGCGTCAGGGCGATCGTCCGCGCCTTTCCCAGCCCCCGCTGGCCTTGTCCGGCGCGCGGCGCTAGGTTGCCGGCCGACGAGGACGCGCCGATGCCGAGCCTGGACCAGATCTTCAACGCCTTCGTGACGCTTTTGGTCACCATCGACCCGCCCGGCCTGGCGCCGCTGTTTCTGGCGCTGACGCGCGGCATGAACCGCTCGGAGCGCCAGCAGGTCGGCCTGCGCGCCTCCATCATCGGCTTCCTGCTTCTGGCGCTGTTCGCGCTCGCCGGCGCGGCGATCCTGTCGGTGTTCGGCATCACCCTGCCCGCCTTCCGGGTCGCCGGCGGGCTGCTGCTTTTTTTCATCGCCTTCGAAATGGTGTTCGAGCGCCGCCAGGAGCGCAAGGAAAAGAGCGCCGACGTGGCGATCACCCGCGACATGATCCACAACATCGCCGCCTTTCCGCTGGCCATCCCGCTGATCGCCGGGCCCGGCGCGATCTCGGCCACGGTGCTGTTGTCGGGCTCGTTTTCGGGCCCGGTCGGCCAGGCGACGCTGGTCGCCGTCATCCTGGCGGCGATCGTGGCGACCTATCTCGTCTTTCTGCTGGCCGAGCGCGTCGACGGATTTTTGGGCCAGACCGGGCGCTCGATCCTGACCCGGCTTTTGGGCGTGATCCTGGCCGCGCTCGCCGTCCAGTTCGTCGCCGACGGGGTCAAGGCGCTGATGGCGGCGTAAACGGCCCTCGCGAGCGCCTCGGCGCGCCGCGCCAAAGCGTTCGCAGGCAAAGTGGACGCCGGCTCGCCATGCGAAAAACGCGTCAAAACAGCCAGGTGGAGCCGGTCTGCGCAGCCGTGAAAAGCGGAACGGCTTAGCGGTCCGGCAGGACCACCGTCATCGCGCGCCCGCCAAAACCGTGCACGCTGTCATGCGCGCGCACCGTCACCGTGCGCAGTCCGGGCGGCACCGTCACCCCGTCCCGGCTGCGGGTGAAAGGCTGTTCGTCGACATGGGGATGGGCCAGCACGCGCGTGGCCAGCACCGCGCCGTCCTCGCCGACCACCTCCCAGCGATCGGCATAATGGTCCCAGCCGGTATCGGCATGGCGCACGGTGACGTCGAAGCGATAGGTGCCGTCGGCGCGCGGCGAGATGTCGACCGCCGTCACGTCGGCCTCGCCGGCATGGGCGGGCCCGGCCGCCGCCAGCAGGGCCACGCAACACGCGGCCAAAACACGTTCGATCGTCGGCATGGCGACGTTCTTGCGCCAGCGCGCGCTCACGTACCAGTCACGAACGCGTCAGGTGTTCGCCACGGCCAGAGGATGGCCGGGCGCGAACTCGATCAGGTCCCACTGATTGCCGTAGAGGTCGGCGAACACGGCGACCGTGCCGTACTCCGCTACCGTCGGCGCGCGCACGAAATCGATCCCTTGGCCGAGAAAGCGCCGATGGTCGCGCGCGAAATCGTCGGTCTGCAGGAACAGGAAGACGCGGCCGCCGGTCTGGTTGCCGATCGCCGCCGCCTGCGCCTCGTCCGCCGCGCGACCAAGCACCAGCGAGGTACCGCCGCCGGGCGGCGCGACGACCACCCAGCGCTTGTCCTGCTCGGGCTGGTGCGTATCCGCCACAAGCTCGAAACCGAGCTTGCCGCAATAAAAGGCGATGGCCTCGTCATAATCGCGCACCACGACCATGACATGCGCGATGCGCTGCATCGGCGGCCGATCAGAACGGGATTTCGTCGTCGAGATCGCGCGAGAAACCGCCGCCCCCACCGCCGCCGCCCTGGCTTTCGTTCGGGCCGGACGCGCCGAAATCGGAGCCGCGCGCGGCCGGGGCGTTGTACTGGCCGCCACCCTCGCCCTGCCCGCGCGAATCCAGCATCTGCAGCTCGCCGCGGAATTTCTGCAGCACGATCTCGGTCGTGTAGCGGTCGTTGCCGGTCTGGTCCTGCCATTTGCGGGTCTGCAGCTGGCCCTCAAGATAGACCTTCATGCCCTTTTTCAAATATTGCTCGGCGACCTTGGCCAGATTGTCGTTGAAGATCACGACATTGTGCCATTCGGTGCGCTCGCGGCGCTCGCCGGACTGGCGGTCGCGCCAGGTCTCGGAGGTCGCCACGCGCATGTTGACGACCGGATCGCCGGAATTCAGGCGGCGGATTTCCGGATCGGCGCCCAGATTGCCGACCAAAATCACCTTGTTGACGCTTCCCGCCATCACATTATCTCCACGCTCGTCCGCCCGGGACATTTCTGATCGGCGCGCATTCTATCCGATCGCCCCGGCCGACGCGCCCCGGCGGGGCAGATTCCTTGCGCTGTCCACAAGGGTTTTGTTCTTTTTTTGTTCTATTCGGTTTCCGGTTCGATTTCAACCGCGAGCGGTGCGGATCGCAAGCCGTGCGCAAAATGTGAAGCGGCGCGCTCTTGGCAGCGGCGGCGCGCGCGCTTATGTCGGGACGAAGCGTGATCGGAGCCGAAATCATGTCGCGACCCCTGATGATCGCCGTTCTGGCGGCTTTTGTCGCCGCCGCGGGCCTGCCGGCCCTGGCCGGACCGGATGCGGGCAAGGCCGATGACGGCCTGCCCGGCGTCGACCGCACGCTCGGCACCGGCGCCACCGACGCGCCGTTGCCCGAACCCGACGAGCGGCTGCCGGTCGGCTCCACGCCGGGCTCGTTCAAGGTCGGCGACTGGGACGTGACCATCTCCGGCAGCATTTCCTACGAGATCGGCACCGGCGGCTACCGCAACGGCCGCTGAGGCACCGGCAACGGGCGCCCTCGTCCGGTCGTTCGGGCAGAATGCTAAAAACGCCGATCATAAAACATCGCACGGCCCCTGCGCCGGTGGTGATGTCCCATTGAAGCCTCTGCTCGTGACACTCCTGTTGTGTAGGCAGTCGCTCCTCCATATGCTTATGGGAAAGGCATCGGATTAATCACGTGAACAAAGCCAGCAATCGGTTAGAGACATTCATCGACGAAACGATCAAGCGCGGTGCAGTTAAGGGCTATCACCCGACTGTCTTCATCGGCATGAGATAGTCAAACGGCACGATTCCAGCTATCTCCAAGCTTGTTCAGAGCGCTGACCTGCAAAGCGGATTCAAGCGCTTCAACAAGCTCGATCTGCTCGATTGGACCATCGAAGCTGCTGTCGAGAAGTTTCCAGAAGAGTTCTCAAAGGACGATTTGGAATGCGCCTCATTTAGGCTGCGACAGGCGCGAGAAGAAGAACGCGGCTGCGAAGGAATTCCGCGCGAAGGCGGGCAAGAGCGCGCTGCCAATCTTTCGCCACAGCTGCGCGCGTAGTGTGCTAGGAAGGCTGCACTACGCAGATGGGACCGGTCCTCGTAGAACTTTTTTCTGTTTTATCACGGACCAGTCGCCGTCGCCCTCTTTAAAGCTCACTTTGAGTTCGCCATCCCTCTCGATGGCGATTGGCAAGTTGCCGAAGGCGATTGTCGCGGCAGTATTCGCTTCCTTCACGCTCAGGTCGAATTCCACTTCAATCGGCGGATTGACTGAAGGGCTTTCTATTTTTAAACCTAAATGATGGACATCCATTGAATCTGGAACCAACTCCACCCAAAAAGCAAGCTTCAGCATCGCCGGATAGGACGCAACAACAATATTTCCGCTGTATACGCCTATCAATATCTCTTTGTTATTTATCTCTTTTCGTATATCTTCGCATACGATAACAGACTCGACCTTAATTTGCATGTAACGCCTCGACAGATTGTGAAGCGTGACGGATGGTTATGGTTGCATTCTCTTGATTGCCAGCAACAGTGGGTTTCAACGAAGCCAGTTCATGAAATTCATTTCGCCTCACCCCGAGCTCGATCGGTGTTACGTCAAACGATAACTCGTGCCTCATCGCCAGCAGGATATCGCTCACCGTATCGAGGCGCAGATTGCCGGGTGAAGCCAGCCAGCGCGTTATCTGCTCGGGTGCTTTTCCGAGCCGACGAGCGAGCGTGGCTTTCGTCAGCCCCTTGGATTTCTCATCCAGAAAGATGCGCAACATCGCTTCGTGAATACGCGAGCGAAATCGAGCACGAAAATAGGAGCACTGCGCAATCGTAAGCGGCTCGTCCTCAGAGATCGCGCAGGTCAACAACGTTCTCGGTGATAAAGTCATTGACTCTTTTTCCCGTATGCGCTGGCCGTGTGTGAAAGCATTTTACCCATTCTCTCGTACAATCAGTCATCGCTCGCTGGAATGCCGCTGATCCAAAGGCACCTAAGTCACGTCGAAAACCTTTGTTTGTCGCTACAAAAACGTTCGGTTCTGCAAACCGGCCAAAGACTCTGATGCTGGGTTTTGGATCGACGCTGCGAATCTCCCACACTTGCCGATCTTCTGGTTCCAGCAGCTTTATGTAAGCGTCGTCATTCCTACCACCGACGGTTATCAGCCCTCCGCCTATGAAAGTGTCCAGCGTGTTGAGTAGAAGACCCGCCCTATGCGCGGTGGCCTGGTCCTGAAGTTCTGTCTCCAATTCATACTGCAGCGAACTGCTTACCAATATGATTCTACGATGAGGTATCGACGGCAGCGTCGGCTGCATGTTGACGAGCCAGCCTGCATTGACTGCGATGTTAATTTCGTCTCGAATTGACATATAAGTCAATAGCCGATGGGTTAAAGTGATCAAGGCTGATAAATTCGTCACGCAAATGCAAGGAATTCCCATCGGTGGCCTGCGAAACCTGAATGATTAGGTCGATTTTCCGCTCCCAGACCAGAAGCGGTCCCGGGACAATGGAGCGCGTTGAGTGAAGGGGGGCAGCCCTGAGGTCGAGCGAACCATCGTCGGCAGTTCAAAGGCCGGTCGCCAAGCGCTGAGACCTGATAAATTGCGATCACAGGCTGAACCGCCTCCAGCCACGCACACGCCACCCGGCCCCGCTGCGCCAGCCGACACGACGCCGCGGTTCGACGCGTGACCCGTCAAACTGCACGCCTTCGTCCGCCCGCCGCCACGCTCGCAAGAGAACGGCCTCGCCGCTACCGTTTCGAGCGCGCGAGGCCTTTGGGTTTCCCCGATCTCCGAGGATATCAGGTGATCGTCAAGGGACATCCACTCAAGGATGGCACCCTTCGCATTGGTCAGCGATGTAAGTTGATTTGACGGCGCGCGCGATCAGCCGCTCAGCGTCCGATCGGCCTCACCGTGGCTCCGCTGTGCAAGCGGAGCCGGCAGGGACTGTCCGGCGGGGTCATGCCTCCCTCCTCTGCTGGTTGCACCGACACCGTTCCGTCCGCAGCCTCGCCTTCGCGGCGCCTCGCGAAAATCCCGCCTCCGGGGATGATTTCGAGGCCGCCCTCGGAACGGTTTCAAGTCTGCGCCCCGGCCGGTGCCGCTGTCAATATCGGCGGCGCGCGATGGGCAAAATGTGATCGCGGGCGGCCGGGGCCGCCGCGCCGGGCGCCAGCCAATGTCAGGCCGGGCGCCAGCCATGTCAGGAATGCGTTCGATGTTTGTTCTTTACCCTTGCCCTCGCCCGGCAAAGGAGTCTAACTCGGTTTGACGAAAAGCCCCTCGACATGGCGGCGCGGCGACCTAGCTTGGAGGCTGGCGCGGATTCCCGTCCGCGCCTTCCCATCGCAACACGGAACGGCATTGCGGCATGGCCGATCAGAAATTCATCTCCATTCGCGGCGCGCGCGAGCACAATCTCAAAAATGTCGACCTCGACATTCCCCGCAACAGCCTCACCGTGATGACCGGCCTGTCGGGCTCGGGCAAATCGTCGCTCGCCTTCGACACGATCTACGCCGAGGGCCAGCGCCGCTACGTGGAAAGCCTGTCGGCCTATGCGCGCCAGTTCCTGGAGATGATGCAGAAGCCCGATGTCGACCAGATCGACGGCTTGAGCCCGGCGATCTCGATCGAGCAGAAGACGACGTCGAAGAATCCGCGTTCCACGGTCGGCACGGTGACCGAGATCTACGACTATATGCGGCTGTTGTTCGCGCGCGTCGGCGTGCCCTATTCGCCGGCCACCGGCCTGCCGATCGAGAGCCAGACCGTGTCGCAGATGGTCGACCGGGTGCTGGCGCTGGAGGAAGGCACGCGGCTCTACCTCCTGGCGCCGATCGTGCGCGGGCGCAAGGGCGAGTACCGCAAGGAACTGGCCGAGCTGCAGAAAAAGGGCTTTCAGCGCGTCAAGATCGACGGCGTCTTCCACGAGATCGCCGAGGCGCCGGCGCTCGACAAGAAGTTCAAGCACGATATCGACGTCGTCGTCGACCGCGTCGTGGTGCGCGACGATTTGGCCGCGCGGCTGGCCGACAGTCTGGAGACCTGCCTGCGGCTCGCCGACGGGCTCGCCGTGGCCGAGTTCGCCGACCGGCCGCTGCCGCCGGAAACCCAGTCGGGCGAAGCCGCCAACAAGTCGAAGAACGACACCCACGAGCGGTTGTTGTTTTCGGAAAAATTCGCCTGCCCGGTGTCGGGCTTCACCATTCCCGAGATCGAGCCGCGGCTTTTCTCCTTCAACAACCCGTTCGGCGCCTGCCCGTCCTGCGACGGGCTCGGCAGCCAGCGCGCCATCGATCCCGAATTGGTGGTGCCCGATGACGGGCTGACCCTGCGCGACGGCGCGGTCGCGCCCTGGGCGCGCTCGACCTCGCCCTATTACGCCCAGACGCTGGAGGCGCTCGGCAAGGCCTATGATTTCAAGATCGGCCAGCGCTGGCGCGACCTGCCCGAGCCGGCGCGCCGGGCGATCCTTCACGGCACCGGCGAGCGCCAGATCGTCTTTTCCTACGATGACGGGCTGCGCTCCTACCAGACGACAAAAACCTTCGAGGGCGTGATCCCCAATCTGGAACGGCGCTGGAAGGAGACCGAGTCGGCCTGGAGCCGCGAGGAGATCGAGCGTTACATGGCCTCCAGCCCCTGCCCGGCCTGTTCGGGCTACCGGCTGAAACCGGAGGCGCTGGCGGTCAAGATCGACGGGCAGCATATCGGCGCGGTCACCCAGCTTTCGATCCGCAAGGCCGGCGCCTGGTTCGAGGCGCTGCCGGCCCGGCTCACCGACAAGCAGAACGAGATCGCCGGGCGCATCCTGAAGGAAATCCGCGAGCGGCTCGCCTTCCTCAACGATGTCGGGCTCGACTATCTCAGCCTGTCGCGCAATTCCGGCACGCTGTCGGGCGGCGAGAGCCAGCGCATCCGGCTCGCCTCGCAGATCGGTTCGGGCCTGACCGGCGTGCTCTACGTGCTCGACGAACCCTCGATCGGGCTGCATCAGCGCGACAATGCCCGCCTGCTCGACACGCTCAAGCATCTGCGCGACCTCGACAACACGGTGATCGTGGTCGAGCACGACGAGGACGCCATCCTGACCGCCGACCACGTGGTCGACATCGGCCCGGCCGCCGGCATCCATGGCGGGCGCGTCGTCGCAAAGGGCACGCCGGCCGACATTCTGGCCGACCCCGGCTCGCTGACCGGGCAATATTTGTCGGGCGCGCTGGCGATCCCGACGCGCGACGCGCCGCGGCCGCTGAAGAAGGGCCGCCGCATCAAGGTCGTCGGCGCGCGCGGCAACAATTTGAAGGACGTCACCGCCGAGATCCCGCTCGGCACGTTTGCCTGCGTCACCGGCGTGTCGGGCGGCGGCAAGTCGACCTTTCTGATCGAGACGCTCTACAAGGCCGCCTCGCGCCGCATCATGGGGTCGCGCGAGCATCCGGCCGAGCACGAGCGCATCGAGGGGCTGGAATTCCTCGACAAGGTGATCGACATCGACCAGTCGCCGATCGGCCGCACGCCGCGCTCCAACCCGGCCACCTATACCGGCGCCTTCACCCCGATCCGCGACTGGTTCGCCGGCCTGCCCGAGGCCAAGGCGCGCGGCTACCAGCCGGGCCGCTTCTCCTTCAACGTCAAGGGCGGGCGCTGCGAGGCCTGCCAGGGCGACGGCGTCATCAAGATCGAGATGCATTTTCTGCCCGACGTCTACGTCACCTGCGACGTGTGCCACGGCAAGCGCTACAATCGCGAGACGCTCGAGGTCACGTTCAAGGAAAAATCGATCGCCGACGTGCTCGACATGACGGTCGAGGAAGGCGCGGAGTTCTTCGCCGCCGTGCCGGCGGTGCGCGACAAGCTGCAGACGCTCGCCAAGGTCGGCCTCGGCTACGTCCATATCGGCCAGCAGGCCACCACCTTGTCGGGCGGCGAGGCGCAGCGCATCAAGCTCGCCAAGGAATTGTCGCGCAAGGCGACCGGCAAGACGCTCTACATTCTCGACGAGCCGACCACCGGCCTGCATTTCCACGACGTGGCCAAACTGCTCGACGTGCTGCACGAGCTGGTCGACCAGGGCAACACCGTGGTCGTCATCGAGCACAATCTGGAGGTGATCAAGACCGCCGACTGGATCCTCGATCTCGGCCCGGAAGGCGGCGACGGCGGCGGCGAACTGGTCGCCTCGGGCACGCCGAACGACATCATCGCCGAGGAGCGCAGCTATACCGGCCGGTTTTTGAAGGAGCTCCTGGAACGCCGGCCGGGGGGACGCAAGCGGGTGGCTGCGGAGTAGGGATGGACGATCTCGCCGATCGGATACGCAACCGGATCGCGAGCGGCGCGTTCAGGATCTCGGATCACGCGCAGGGGCGGTTGGATGAAAGACGCCTGCTGCTTTCGGATATTCTGGCAAGCGTCGCGTCGTGGTCTGTCATCGAAACATATGAAAGCGGCCGCATGGGACCGTCCCTCCTCGCAAGGCACGTGTTGCCGGGTGGTCCGATCCATGCTGTCTGGGGTATGATAAACGAAAATGCGGTTCATGCCGTTCTCGTGACGGTCTATCTGCCTGACAAGGAGCTGTGGGATGAGCAGTTCACGATCCGACGCAAGGCGTGAGGAAGTAACGCGGCTCGTTGAGGAAGGCGGCTATGTCGCCAAGATTCGCGTCACGCTGATCTACGAAACCGACGACCCGACCAATTGGGGCCCGTATCTGTCGGCCGATGACGCGCTCAAGCTCGACGCGGTGCGCAGCGCGTTGAGGCGCGGCGACATAGCCGGCGCTGCCCGCCACGGTGAGATTTTCGAGCTGTTACCGGTGTCGGCGTAGCGGCGGCGAACTGGTCGCCTCGGGCACGCCGGACGACATCATCGCCGAGGAGCGCAGCTATACCGGCCAGTTTTTGAAGGAACTCCTGGAACGCCGGCCGGGGGGACGCAAGCGGGTGGCTGCGGAGTAGAGGGGCCAAGAAACTATCAGGGGACGGGAGGCGCGGCCGGTCTTCGCGTGCTCCAGGAACACCGCGCTGTTCCCCCCTCTTGCGCAGTCTAAGGCCTGGCTGCGCCAGAACCAAGACTTCGCTTTCTCCCCCGCATCGGGGGGAGAAAAAACCCCGCATCGATACCGTGACCGACCGCCAACGCCGGCGATCGGCGCCAAGGCCGCAGCCCCCTATCTCCCCCCATGCGGGGGAGAAAGCAAAATCGACGTCTTGGCGAAGCCAAGTGTCAGATTTTGCCAGAGGGGGGATCGGAGGCCCGCTCCCGCCGATCACCACCGCTTGCCCGCTGCCGCCAGGATCTGCGCGCACACCCCATCGATGTTTCGCACCACGTCGTCGTTCCAGAACCGCAGCACCGTGAACCCGTTTTGGCGAAAATGCGCGTCGCGCCTTGTATCCGAGGCCGACCCCGCGTGCTGGCCGCCATCGACCTCGACGATCAGCTTCGGCCGGAAACAGACGAAATCCAGAATATAGCCGTCGAGCGGATATTGCCTGCGGAAGCTCAGCCCCTCGAGCTGGCTCCGGCGCACCGCTTGCCAAAGCAGGTTTTCCGCCTTGGTGGCATCCTTGCGCATCTCCCGCGCGCGGTTGCGGTGGCTTGCCGGCGGCTGGTAACGCACGGGCTTCCCCTGCATCGATCCCCCCTCTTGCGCAGTCTAAGGCCTGGCTACGCCAGGACCAAGACTGCGCTATCTCCCCCGCAAAGGGGGGAGATAGGGCACGCAGCGGCGACGCAGCATCCAGTCTTCGACCCCGGCGATTCGCACAAACGCGGACACCGGCTTCATCTCCCCCCATTGCGGGGGAGAAAGCAAAATCGACGTCTTGGCGAAGCCAAGTGTCAGATTTTGCAAGAGGGGGGATCGGAGGCCCGCTCCCACCGATCACCGTCGCTTCCCCACCGCCGCCAGGATCTGCGCGCACACCCCATCGATATTTCGCACCACGTCGTCGTTCCAGAACCGCAGCACCGTGAACCCGTTTTGGCGAAAATGCGCGTCGCGCCTTGTATCCGAGGCCGACCCCGCGTGCTGGCCGCCATCGACCTCCACGATCAGCTTCGGCCGGAAACAGACGAAATCCAGAATATAGCCGTCGAGCGGATATTGCCTGCGGAAGCTCAGCCCCTCGAGCTGGCTCCGGCGCACCGCTTGCCAAAGCAGGTTTTCCGCCTTGGTGGCATCCTTGCGCATTTCCCGCGCATGGCTGCGGTGGCTTGCCGGCGGCTGGTAACGCACGGGCTCCCCCTGCATCGATCCCCCCTCTTGCGCAGTCTAAGGCCTGGCTGCGCCAGGACCAAGACTGCGCTTTCTCCCCCGCAAAGGGGGGAGATAGGGCGCGCAGCGGCGACGCAGCACCCAGTCTTCGACCCCGGCGATTCGCACAAACGCGGACACCGGCTTCATCTCCCCCCATTGCGGGGGAGATAGGGCGCGCGGCGGCGACGCAGCACCCAGTCTTCGACCTCGGCGATTTGCAACAAGCGGAGACACCGGCTTCATCTCCCCCCATTGCGGGGGAGAAAGCAAAATCGATATCTTGGCGCAGCCAAGTGTCAGATTTTGCAAGAGGGGGGATCGGACGGAGGCGCGGCCGGCTGTCGCTTGATCCTGCAACACCGCGCCGTTCCCCCCTCTTGCGAAGCTAAGGCCTGGCTTCGCCAGGGCCAAGACTTCGCTTTCTCCCCCGCAAAGGGGGGAGATAGGGCGCGCGGCGGCGACGCAGCACCCAGTCTTCGACCTCGGCGATTCGCACAAACGCGGACACCGGCTTCGTCTCCCCCCATGCGGGGGAGAAAGCAAAATCGATATCTTGGCGCAGCCAAGTGTCAGATTTTGCAAGAGGGGGGATCGGTTTCGGGAAATAGCCCCGCCGGCGCAAAAATCGATCCACCCCCCTCCCAACCTCGCCCACACTCCCGCCACCCGAAAACGGAGGCGGCGATGGACTGGCAGGCTGCGATCGACAAACATCGCGACGCGCTGCGGCGGGTGCTTTCAGCACTTGTGGCCATGGCCGGGCTCGGCGACAGCCACCCCGCGCTCTGGCCTGCCGGCCATCGCCCCAACAAAGGGAAAGAAAAGCCGGCCTCACCCTGCCCCGCCATCGCCACCGCGCGGTGCTGCGCGTGCTGCGCCCGGCCGAAGCGGCCGTGCGGCGGCTTATCATCGTCGCCGCGCGCGGCCTGGTCGTGCCGCCGCCGGCGCCGCGCCCGCGCCGGCCGAAGCCGGCGCCAACCATCCTGCGCCGCCCCGGCGGCACCGGTGTGTGGATACGGCGCGGGTGCCGCCAGCCCTCGCGCCTCGCGTCCCTGCCGCCCCACCCTCCTGTCCACACCGGCGCCGAAGACGGCCGCGCAGCCTCCGCCGCCGGCCGGGACACGACGCCGGGCAAGGCCTGCGCTGCGTGCGGCGCCGGCTTGCCCCGCCGCCCCGCCTTCCGGCTGCTCGACCCGCCGCGACGGCTGCCGCGCCCGGCGCGGCCGACGCAAAGCCTCGTGCCGCGCATCTGGGTGCCGGGCGCGGCGGCGCCGTTTGCGCTTGCCGAACGCCGGCCGCCGTCGCGCCACGACCCGATCGACGCCACCCGGCTTCGCCTGCGGCTGGAAGCCCTTGCCGCAGCCCTTGACGACATCCCGGCCCAGGCCCGCCGCTTCGCCCGCTGGCGCGCGACCCGCGAGGCCCGCGACGCGCGCGGCGACAGCGCGCCCACGGCCGCTCCCGCGGCTTGCCCGCCGGTTTTCGGGCAGGATCGGCGCGGCCCCGAGACGCAGCCGAGCCCGGCGCGCCGGGCTGGGGATCCTCAACGCGCCCCACGACACCGCAACCGCCGCGTCTGGCCGTTGCGCACCGGGCGGCCGCCCGGCCAGAGCCGGGCCGAGCGCCGCCGGCCCTCGCACGAAATCCAGACAATTTTGACCGACGTCCACGGCCTCGCCTTCTGGGCGCTGGAGGCGCCCGACACGTCGTGACCGGTCTCCCGCCCCCCCCCGGCAGCGCTTCGCGCGGCGAAAACCCCTTCGCCGCGCCCGCCTTCGCGCGCCTTCGCCTTGCCGCGCCCCGCAAAACGGCGGCAGCCACGGCGGCGCCACCACAGCCGGGACCCGGCACCCCTATTCCCTATTCCCGCCTGCCCCTGTCAGCAGACCGCCGCTTTCGGATGGACAGGCGCCGGCAAAGCCCGCATCTTCGCCGGGCAAAACTCTCAGGAACGGAATAATGCACGCCGTGATCCCTCTTCTCTCCGGCTCCGGTCGCGCAGCGAGCGCAAGGCCGGCCGGCCGGCCCGCCCCGGGCTTGAACCGGTATCGCGCCTCCCGGCGCGGAAAGCCAAGCGCGCGGATGCGCCCGCCGGCGCGCGGGGCCGGACAACAAAACCGGAGCCCCGCGCCATGAGTTCGGCCATGGGAACAATCCGCGCCGGCATGGGCGGCTGGACCTACGCGCCCTGGGAGGGCACGTTCTATCCCGAAAAACTCGCCAAGAAGCGCCAGCTCGAATACGCCGCGCGCCAGGTGCCGACGATCGAGGTCAACGGCACCTATTATTCGAGCTTCAAGGAGCCGACCTTCATGAAATGGGCGGCCGAGACGCCCGACGATTTCGTCCTGTCGCTGAAGGGCAACCGCTTCATCACCAATCGCCGGGTGCTGGCCGAGGCGGGCGAGTCGCTGGCGCGGTTTTTGGGCTCCGGCGTCGCCGCGCTCGGCCCAAAACTCGGGCCGCTTTTGTGGCAGTTCGCGCCGACCAAGAAATTCGACCCGGAGGATTTCGCCGCGTTTCTGGCCCTGCTGCCGGCAACCCATGACGGGGTCGCGCTGCGCCACGCGATCGAGCTGCGCCATCCGAGTTTTGTTGTGCCGGAGCTGGTCGCGCTGGCGCACCGCCACAAGGTGGCGATCGTTTTCGCCGACCACGCCAAATATCCGGCGATCGCCGACGTCACCGGCGATTTCGTCTATGCAAGGCTGCAGACCGGCGCCGACGACAATGCGCACTGCTATCCCGAGACCGCGCTCGACGGCTGGGCCGCGCGCGCCAAGATCTGGGCCGCCGGCGGCGTGCCCGACGATTTGCCGCGCGCCGACCCGGCCTTCGCGCCGGAGAAGAAACCGCGCGACGTGTTCGTCTATTTCATCACCGAGGGAAAGCTGCGCGCGCCGTTCGGCGCCATGGCGCTGATGCGGCGGGTCGACGGCGGGGCATGAGCGAACCGGCCCGCCGGCGGCCCCGGGCGCTAGACCAGCACCAGCACCAGGGCGATGGCCGCAAGGATGCCGCCGAACGCGGCCTCGCCCGGCCGCACCGGCCGGGCCGGGCTTCTCGGATAGGCGCTGCGGTTTCGTCTCGACGCAATCTGCGCATGGGTCACGACAGGCACTCCTTGCTGCGGGCCCGCGGGCCCTGGCTTCACCCGTCCCCTGTTCCGTCCGCCGCCGGGGCCCGTGCTCGGGCCGCCGCCGGTCCGGCGCGCGCCACATCGTGCCGGTCGCGATCACATGGGCACGGCCGGGCCGCGCTTCAAGCCCGCGCGCGGCGCGGGCCGCGCACTTGCGTTCAAGAAGCGGTTACCTTCCGTGACCGGCCGGTCAAAACGCCCGCGGCGGTACGAACAGGCAGATCGTGCGGCCGTCATTCCTGCCGGCGACCGAGCACCAGTGGAAATCGCCGTCCGGCGAATTGCGCACCCTTGTGTCGCCATATCCCACCACCTCGCCGGTGGTGGCGATCACATAGCCTTCCGGGCGCTCGCTCACGGCCTTGGTCGGCACCATGCGGCAGTCGAAGCCCGAGCAGCAGGCGAAGGGATATTTCCAGCCTTGCGGCTGGGCCGCGCTCGGCAGCGCGTCATGGGCGAGCGCGGTGCCGGCGGTACACAGCGCGGCGGCGGCCAGCAGAGGTTTTCCTGCAAAGAACATCGCGGTTCTCCAAGGTTTCCTCCCGTGAAAAATCATCCGCCCGATTCGGTTAACGCGCCGTTAACCATTGCTTCCGCCCCAGGCCCGGCCTCAGGCCTCGTCCCATTGCGGCGAAAAGGCGTAGTCGCACAGGCGGTCGCCCGCCCGTCCCAGCGCCGAGATCGCCGCCATCTCCGCATCCGACAGGGCGAAATCGAACACGGCCAGGTTTTCCGCCAGCCTGTCCCGGCGCGTGGTGCGCGGGATCGCGGCCACGCCGGGCTGCTGGACATGCCAGCGCAGCACGATCTGGGCCGGGCTGCGGCCGTGGCGCCGGGCGGCCTGGCGGATGGCCGGTTCGTCCAGCAGCGCGCCGCCGCGATGGAGCGGACAATAGGACACCATCGCCATGCCCGCGGCCCGGCACGCCGCCAGAAGCTTGTCTTGCGCCAGGCGGGGATGGTGTTCGACCTGGTTGGCGACAAGCGGATGGGCGCTGGCCGCCAGCGCCCGGCGCAGCAGGCCGGTGGGAAAGTTCGACACGCCGATATGGCGCGCCATGCCGGCCTCGCGCACCGCCCCCAGCGCGCGCATGCTGTGCTCGACGGGCACGGCCGGGTTGGGCCAGTGGATCAGCAGCAGATCGACATGATCGAGGCCGAGCCGGCGCAGGCTCGCCTCGGCCGAGCGCTCCAGCGCGCCGGGCGCGATGTCGGTGTACCAGACCTTGGTGGTCACGAACACGTCGCCGCGCGGCAGGCCGGCGGCGCGCAGCCCCGCCCCCACCTCGGCCTCGTTCTCATACATGGCCGCGGTGTCGACATGGCGGTAGCCGAGCGCCAGGGCCTCGGCGACCAGATCGGCGCAGGCCCGGCCCCGCAGCGTCCAGGTGCCGAGCCCGATCGCCGGGATCGACGCGCCGTTGGCTTGGATAGTGGCGGCTTCGACAGGCTCGGTCACGGCTCAGCCCTCGCGCGCCGCGCGCACGGGGCGCGGCGTCATGGTCGGGTTCGGACTGATATTGGGCTCGGTGATGCGCCAGGCCAGGCCGAGCGCGCCGAGCAGGCGGATGATCAGATAGGTGCCGTCGATCTCCCACCAGCGATGGCCGTGGCGGGCCGAGCGCGGATCGGCGTGATGGTTGTTGTGCCAGCCCTCGCCGAGCGCGATCAGGCCGAACAGGATGTTGTTGCGGCTGTGCTCGCCGGTCTCGTAGTTGCGGTAGCCCCACAGATGGGTGACCGAGTTGATCGCCCAGGAATTGTGCCAGTAAAGCACCGTGCGCACGAACACGCCCCACACCAGCAGGCTGAGCGCGAAGCGCAGCGCCTGCGAAACGGTGCCGCCGGCAAAAAACTCGATCGCAAACCCCGCCGCCAGGAACACGACCATCTGCGCGCCGATGATGCCGAGATAGTATTTTTGGCTTTCCAGCCGGCGGTAGAACGGATCGCGCAGCACGTCCTTGGCATAGCGCGCATAGATCTCGTAGCGCGACATGTCCGGCGCCTTGACCAGCAGCCAGCCGATATGGGCCCACAGGAAACTGCGGATCGGCGAATGCGGGTCGGGCGCGTCGTCGGCGTGTTCGTGATGCTTGCGATGCACGGCGACCCAGTGGGCGGGCGTGTCCTGAAACGAGCATACCGCCAGCACGGCGAGGCAGCGTTCCAGCCATTTCGGGCACTGGAAGCCCTTGTGAGTCAGGCAGCGATGATAGAAGAGTTGGATGCCGAGCGTGCCGAAGACGACCGTGCCCGCCATGCACACGACGACCGAGCGCCAGTCGAAGAAATAGGGAACGAAGGCGAGCAGGGCGACGAGATGGAAGACCCCGATGCTGACGATGTTGAGCCAGTTGAGTTCGTAGGGCGGCCGGACGATCCGTCCGCTCGACGGCGAGCCTGCTTGCATGACGATTGCCCCCCTTGCCCGACGCGACACCGCAACAAAGTCCAGCACAGCCCGTTTGATGTCAATCCAGCCCACCGGCGCCGGCCGAAAAACCGCCATGCGGTTTTTGCCGGGGCCGCCGCCGCCTGTCCGTGGCAGCACGCTCGATGACGCAGCCCCCCACGATTGCCCGCATCGCCCTGATCGACGTTTTGCGCGGCGCGGCGCTGGTGGCGATGGCGATCTATCATTTCGCCTGGGATCTGGAATTTTTCGGCTATGCCGAGCCCGGCATGACGGCGGTGGGCGGGTGGAAGCTCTTTGCCCGGTCGATCGCCTCGTCCTTCCTGGCCCTGGCCGGCTTCAGCCTGGTTCTGGCCCACAGCCGCGGCATCCGCTGGCCGTCCTTCGCGCGCCGGCTGGCCAAGGTCGGCGCCGCCGCCGCCGCGATCAGCGTCGCGACCTATCTGGCCATGCCGGAGAGCTTCATCTTTTTCGGTATCCTGCATCAGATCGCCGTCGCCAGCGTGCTCGGCCTCGCCTTTCTGCGCGTGCCATGGTTCGTGACCGCGGTCGCGGCCGCGCTGGTGATCGCCGCGCCGAGCGTGCTCACGACGCCGCTGCTCGATCATCCGGCCTGGTGGTGGACGGGCCTGTCGGAGACCCTGCCGCGCTCCAACGACTACGTGCCGGTCTTTCCCTGGTTCGGCGCCGGCCTGGCCGGCATGGCACTGGCCCAGCTCGGCCTGCGAACCGGCGCGCTGGCCGGCCTCGCCGCCATCGCGATGCCGCGCTGGAGCGGCGTGCTTTCGCTTGCCGGGCGCTACAGCCTGTCCGTCTACCTGCTGCACCAGCCGGTGCTGATCGCCTGCGTGTTCCTGTTCTCGCAGTTCTTTCCGGCCGCGAGCCAGACCGCCGAGATGCGGTTTCAACAAGCCTGCGAGGTCCGCTGCACGCAAGAGCGCGACGCGGCGTTTTGCACGGCCTATTGCCTGTGCATGCTGGACGCGGTCGAGGAAAACGGGATGCTCGACCCGTTGTTGGCCGGGCGGGCCGACGCCGCCATGGAACAGGCGATGGCGGCGATGGCGGAAAGCTGTACGGCCGAGACGCAATCCAATTCAGGCGGGAGTGATGTGCGATGAGCGAACTGGACACGAGACCGAACCGCTTTCCCTGGCCGCCCGTCCTCTATCTGGCGGCGATCGGCGCCAGCCTGGTGCTGGCCTGGCTGGTGCCGCTGCCGTGGATCGGGCCGCCGCTGTCCGACATATTGTTCGCCGTCGGCGCGGTCACGCTGATCGGGGTGGTGTTGATCGACGTGTCGGCGATGCGCACTCTGGCGCGGGCCAAGACGACGATCATGCCGCATCGCGGCAGCGACCATCTCGTCACCGGCGGACCGTTCGCCTTCACGCGCAACCCGATCTATCTCGCCAACACGCTGCTGATGATCGGCATCGGGCTGATGACGGGGATCGTGTGGTTCCTGGTGCTGGCCGTGGTCGCCGCCTTCGCGACGCAGAAACTTGCGATCGAGCGGGAGGAACGCCACCTTACCGCGCGTTTCGGCAAGAAATATCGCGATTACGCCAAAAAGGTCCGGCGCTGGATCTGACGGGCGGGCGCAAAAGGGTCGCGTCAGGTCGTCACGCCGAGCTCGGCGAGCCGTTCCAGGCAGGATTCCTCGGCCTGATCGAGTTCGGCCAGCGTCTCCTCCAGGTCCCTGCGCTTCTGGCGCAGATCGCCGCGCTTTTCCTCGATCCGCGTCAGCATCATCTTCAACTGGCCGACCTCGCCCGGCGGCTCCTTGTACATCTGGATGATCTGGCGGATTTCGCTGATCGAGAAGCCGAGCCGCTTGCCGCGCATGATTTGGCGCACCAGAACCCGGTCGGAGGGACGAAACAGCCGGGTGCGGCCGCGGCGCAGCGGATGGATCAGCCCCTCGTCCTCGTAGAAACGCAAGGTCCGCGTCGAAATTCCGAACTCACGAGTCAGTTCCGTGATCGTATAATAGTCGCGCATCCCGTGGTCCCGCCGTCGATTCCTTGGATCAGGATGTGACACGGCGTTTACGTAAAAGTCAATTATTCGCCCTTCCGGCCCGGGCGGCGAGGCGCTTGCGGGCGCAGGCCGGCGCCGCGGCGATCGGCGTTTTGTTTGACCTGCATCAACGTTCTTGCCGCGGCGCGGGCTAGCATGCGGCCATGGAGGACGATGCGATGACCAGGCAAGCGGTATTTCAAACCCTGTCGACAGCCTTTTACGGATGGCGTCAAAGGCGGCTGGCGATGGCGGAGCTGCGCGACCTCGCCGCGCGCCATCCCGAGGCGCTGGCGCGCACGGCCGGCGAATGCGGGCTGTCGACGCGCGAGCTCAAACAGGTGGTGGCCAAGGGTACCGGCTCCGACGCGTTGATGCAGCGCATGATGGCGGCCTACGGGCTCGACCCGGAGCTTTTGGCGCATGACAGCCCGGAGCTGATGCGCGACATCGAGCTCGCCTGTTCGAATTGCGGCGCCAAGAGGCGCTGCGCCAGCACGCTCAAGCGGGTCACCGCACGCGCCGAGGCCGGCGGCTTCTGCCCCAATGCCGAGCAGTTCGCCGAGCTCAGCCTGGCCGACACGCGCTAGGTCCGGGCGCGGCAGCGGGGCGGCCTAGCCGAAGCCGAACCACAGCGTCGCCAGGCCGAGAAAGGCGAAGAAGCCGACGACGTCGGTGACGGTGGTGACGAAGACGGACGAGGCGATCGCCGGGTCGGCGCCGAGCTTGTCGAGCAGCAACGGGATCAGGATGCCGGCCAGGGCGGCGGCCAGCATGTTGACCACCATCGCCACCGCGATCACCCCGCCGAGGCCGGTGCTGCCGAACCACAAGGCGGCGACCACGCCCATGACGACGGCAAACAGCGCGCCGTTGATGATGCCGACCAGGGTCTCGCGGCGCACGATGCGCGCGGCATTGTAGATATCGAGATCCTTGGTGGCGAGCGCGCGCACCGTCACCGTCATCGTCTGGGTGGCGGCGTTGCCGCCCATCGAGGCGACGATCGGCATCAGGATGGCGAGCGCCACCATCTCGGAGATCGTGGCGTCGAACAGGCCGATCACCAGCGAGGCCAGGATGGCGGTGGCCAGATTGACCAGCAGCCAGGGTGCGCGCGAACGCGAGGTCGCCACCACCGTGTCGGAGAGTTCCTCGTCGCCGACGCCGCCCATGCGCAACAGGTCTTCCTCGGCCTCCTGCTGGATGACGTCGACGACATCGTCGATGGTCAGAACCCCGACCAGGCGCTCGTTCTCGTCGACGACGGCGGCGGAGAGAAGGTCGTATTGCTCGAATTCGCGCGCCGCCTCTTCCTGGTCCATCGTGGCCGGGATGGCGTGGCGCGTCTCGTGCATGATGTCCTCGATCTTGACCGCGCGCTTGGTGCGCAGGATCTGGTCGAGATGGACGGCGCCGAGCAGCTTGAAGGTCGGATCGACGACGAAGATCTGCGAAAACTCGTCCGGCAGGTTCTGGTCGTCGCGCATGTAGTCGATGGTCTGGCCCACGGTCCAGAACGGCGGCGCGGCGACGAACTCCGTCTGCATGCGCCGGCCGGCGGTCTCTTCGGGATAGTCGAGCGAGCGGCGCAGCCGGATACGCTCGGTGAACGGCAGCTTGGCCAGGATCTCGTCCTGGTCCTGCGCGTCGAGATCCTCGAGAATATAGACCGCGTCGTCGGAATCGAGCTCCTGCATCGCCAGGGCGATCTGCTCGTTGGGCAGATCGTCGACGATCTCCATGCGGATGGCGTCGTCGACCTCCGTCAGCGCGGAAAAATCGAAATCCTCGCCCAGCAGGTCGACCAGCGCCCGGCGCTGGTCCGGCAACAGCGCCTCGATCAGGTCGCCGAGCTCGGACTGGTGAAGCCCCGCCACATCCCGTTTCAGCGTCAGGACGTCGCGATCGGCGATCGCCGCGCCGATATGGGTCAGGAAGGAGGGCCGGATGAAACCGTCATCGCTGTAGAGACCGATCTCGACCGGTTCCTGCGGGGTTTCGCCGACGCTTTCGTTTTGAGGACCGACCACCGACCAACTCCGCAATCGTGTTTCGTGATGTCTGCCTTATCCGGATCTCGCACGGGGACGCGTATGTGCCGCGACACGAAGCAACATGTGCCCCCCGCGCGAACGACGTTCTCCCCGCCCCCGACCTAGAGCCGTTGCGCGCCAAATGGAAGCGGGGCCATACGGATTTTCGTCACCGACGCGGCAATCTCGGCGCGCCACGCGGTCGGCCGGATGCGCGACAGGCGGCGCGAGCAAAGGGCGCTCCAGGCGGGCGGCGCGCCGCGCGCGGTCAGTCGCGGATGCGCCGCAGGATGGTCAGGCTCTCCTCGCGGTCGAGCGCGTCGCGCACCACGTCGGGCACGCCGGCCCCGCCCTTGCCCGCCGCCGCGTCGAGCGCGACGTCGCGGATCGTCACGCTCAGCGTGTGGGTGACCTGCCTGGCGGCCCCGAACGAAATATCGGCGCCGAGCAGGCTCAGGCCCGGCGTGGCGACGGCGATGCTCGGCCGTGCGCGGCCGTCCTGGGTGACCTGGAAGGCGACGTCGTAGGAATAGGCGGCCGGGGTCTCGCGCACATTGATCAGCGCCACCGTGGTCTGCAGGATCCACTCCTTCAGGCCGAGCCCGCCGGCGATACGTTCGGGCGGGTTGGCGATCTCGCCCGAACAGGCCAGTTCGGTGAACGGGTAATAGACCGAGACCGTGGTGTCGACGGAGTTGACGTGACGCCGGCTCGCCCCGAGGCCGAGAGCGGCGGTGCCGTTGGTGACGGGAATGACGAAATTGGCGTTGCCGCCGCCATCGACGATCCGGACCAGTTTCAACCCGGCGGTCGCCTTGGCGTATTGCCGACCGACGGTGATGCCGGCCTCGCGCAGCCGCTCGGCCAGGCGGGGTTCCGCCTTGATCAGAACCAGCGCCTCGCACAGTTCCTGCTCGACCGTGTAGAACAGCGATTCGACCTTGACGTAGTCGTCGTCGGCGAAGTCCGGCAGGCTCGCGCAGCCCGCCAGCGCAAAAACAAGAACAGCGTGAAGCAGTCCCCCGCGCCATGCCAACCGCATGCGTTCCTCCCCGGCCCCTGATCCTCGATCCATTTTCGACCGCCGGCCCGGCAGAGGGCAAGGCGAATCGCAAAGCCGGCGGGCCCGATGGCCGGAAAGTTGGGGAGTGTGCCGAAATCCGGATGGTGCAGCTGACAGGTGCAACACGGGACCGCGGTCGTCGAGCGGTCTTCAATGCCGGTTCGCCGGCAGCACGGCACGCGCGGAGCGCATCTTTGCAGAGCGGGCTCCGCGCGCGCGCCCCGCGCATTGCCAGACGCTGCCACACGGCCCGGCTCTTGCGTCAGGTCCGCCAACGCGGATCGAAAGAAAGCGGAGAAAGGAAAAAACTATTGTATATGGTATCAAATTTGATACCATATCTCTGCTGCTCGAGATCGAAGTCTACACGACGCCGGACGGAAGACAGCCATTCATCAGATGGCTCGAGGCCATCGATCGGGAAGCACGGCGTCGGGTCAACATCGCTCTGGCACGCCTTGAAGAAGGCAACACCGGAAGCCTCAGATCCGTGGGCGAAGGTGTTCACGAGATCAGGCTGATTTACGGCCCCGGATACCGGGTTTATCTCGGCCGGGAAGGCCACCGCCTTGTGATCCTGCTCCACGGCGGCACAAAAAAACGCCAAAGCGACGACATTGCCAAAGCCAAGCGGCTTTGGCGCATGTGTCAGGTGGAGCGCAACCGTTGAAGGAAAAGTGAAAATGCCAACAACACTCTACAAAGACAGTATGAGGGCCATGGTGGAACGCAATCCCGACATGGCAACCGAAATGCTCGAAGATGCCATCAACGCCTTGCTGGCGGGCGATTTGGACGAGGGGCGGCTTTTGCTCCGCCAGTACGTCAACGCGACCATCGGCTTTCCCGAACTGGCCCGCCGCACCGGCAAGGCCGACAAGAACCTGATGCGCACGCTCGGTCCCAGCGGAAGCCCGACCGCCGCCAATCTGTTCCAGATCATCCAGGCCTGCATGAAGGCCGAAGGCGTCACCGTGGCCGCGCGCGTGATCCGGCCGGGTGCGGCGGATCGCGCTCCGATCCTATAGGCTGCTTCAAGAAGACCTGCCGGAGAGCAAGGTCATTCACGCCAAAAGGCAAGTCGTGTTTCGTGACACGAATCCACCTTGGCAAGCAGGCTTACGCCCCCGTGCAAGAGGGAAATTCAAGCAAGAGCTGGAACCGGCCCTCGCCTCTCTCGCAAACCCTTGGAAAATCCGGCACGCGGCGCATGTTGCCCTGTGCCGCATCGTGCTCGCCTGAGGGGAGAGACCGGCACGATAGGCCGCCCCCCTCGCGTGGCCCACGCGACACACCGCCAAGGCTTTCGTGGAACCGTTGCCGGGCGGACAGAGCCGACAGAGGAGCGTAGGCATATTCGACCTGCTAGGATCGTCTTCCGGACGCCGCTAATTCAACCTCGAAAGAAAAATCCGCAGACCGGCGGCCCCGAAGGTCAAAGCGAACAAGCCTTCGAACCACTTCCTTGCTCTGAGATATGTATTCATCACCTTCGGCATGGAAAGCAACAGCGCGTAAGCGTGGAGAATGAGCATGGTCTGCAAGCTGACCGCAACGACCACGATCGCCAGCCCCGGTGCCGTGACGTCTGCCGGAACTCCTATCGCGTAAAGTGCACCGAAGAACAGGATGGCCTTCGGATTGGTGAGGTGGACCGCCAAACCAGTAAGATAAGCGGAGCGCAAGGAGGTCGATGTTCTGCCTCGATATTCGCTTGGTCCCGCGGAAAGGAACGCCCTGAGGGACCGATAGGCCAGATAGAGCAGATAGCCCGAACCAACGTATCGGAATATCTCAAAAAACACCTGATTGGCTGCCAACAGGGTCCCCAGTCCGAGGGCAGCTGAAGTTCCCAGGACGAACGAGCCCGTCGTCATGCCCGACGCAAGCGCCAGACCGCTCCGCCGCCCCGCACGCATCGACGCACCGGCAATTGCCAGGGTGCCTGGACCGGGACTGGCGACGGCGATGAACGCACCCCCCAAGATCAACCAGAGATTCAGACCGTCCGTCATGTGGTGCTGCCATTCCGATGGTATTCGCCGCCAATGGAAAGCGAACGCCATTGAAAAAGCAAGCGCGATCCAACACCTGTCGCAAAGAGCCTGTCGCTCCGGACGCCTGCACTCTTTTTGAAAAGTCTCTTTGTCGCCCGGGAAAACTCCCCGGGTCGGATGGTGCGGTCGAGAAGACTCGAACTTCCACGGGTTGCCCCACAGCGACCTCAACGCTGCGCGTCTACCAATTCCGCCACGACCGCACGTGGTAGAAGCCGGTTTCGACCGGCTCGGCGCGTGTAGCAAATCGCCTGTCGGGAAACAAGTGCCGTGAGACGGCATTTTGCGGGCTTCGGCGGCCGGGCGCGAGCACGGCCGGGCGCCGGCTGCGCCGCGCCCGCGTGCGGCACGGGAAAACGCGCGGCGATCTTTCGGATTCGCCGCGCGCGCTTTAGAGTCGTTTCCCAACGCCCCTGCGCCGGAGCCGGTCGGCAGCGCCCGGCGGGCATGGTTTTTCGCGGCAAGGATCCCGTCATGGCCGAACGCCAAAGCCTCGACACCACCTTTCTGGCCCTGCCCGGCGCGGGGCCGGTCGCCTGGGAGATCGCGCCCGGCCCGGTCTCCTATCCCGACGCGCTCGCCTTCATGGAAGACCGCGCGGCGGCGATTCGCGACGGCCGGGAAAGCGAGCTGGTGTGGCTGGTCGAACACGCCCCCCTTTATACCGCCGGCACCAGCGCCCGGCGCGAAGACCTGCTCGAGCCGGGGCGGTTTCCGGTTTTCGACGCCGGCCGGGGCGGCGAATACACCTATCACGGCCCCGGCCAGCGGGTCGCCTATGTGATGCTCGACCTGAAGCGGCGGCGGCCGGACGTGCGCGTGTTCGTCGGCGCGCTGGAGGACTGGATCATCCGCACGCTCACGCGCTTCAACGTGCGCGGAGAACGCCGCGAAGACCGGGTCGGGGTGTGGGTGGCCCGCCCCGACAAGCCGCCGCTGGCCGACGGGTCGCCGGCCGAGGACAAGATCGCCGCGATCGGCATCCGGCTGCGCAAATGGGTCAGCTTTCACGGCATCGCCATCAATGTGGAACCGGACCTGTCGCATTTTTCCGGCATCGTGCCGTGCGGGATCGCCGGCCACGGCGTCACCAGCCTGGTCGATCTCGGCCTGCCGGTGACGATGGCCGATCTCGACGTGGCGCTGAAGGCGGCCTTTGTCGAGATTTTCGGGCCGGTGGAGACGGCGGCGGCAACCGCCGAGACCAGGAGCGCATAGATGAAAACCCGCCTCGCCGGCTATGTTCTCGCCCTAGCCATGGCCGCCGCGCCCGGCGCGGCCATCGCCCAGCAGGCGGCCGACACGGTCGCCCCGGAAATCGCCAGCGGCACCAAGGCGCGCGCAGCGGCGGCGGCCAGCCGGCGCATGGTGGCGGCGGCCAATCCGCTGGCGGCCGAGGCCGGACTGGCGGTGCTGCGCGCGGGCGGAACGGCCGCCGACGCGCTGGTCGCGGTGCAGACCGTGCTCGGCCTGGTCGAGCCGCAATCCTCGGGCATCGGCGGCGGCGCCTTCCTGGTCTGGTACGACGCGGCAAGCGGCACGGTGACGACGTTCGACGGGCGCGAGACGGCGCCCGAAGCGGCGACCGAGACGCTGTTCGTGAAGCCGGACGGCGCGCCGATGGGTTTTTTCGAGGCCGTGGTCGGCGGCCGCTCGGTCGGCGTGCCGGGCGTGGTGCGGCTGATGGAGACGGTGCATGGCCGCTACGGCCGCAAGGACTGGGCCGGGCTGTTCGAACCGGCCGCGGCGCTCGCCGAACAGGGCTTTGCCGTCTCGCCGCGGCTTGCGGCGCTGATCGCCGACGACGCCGACCGGCTCGCCGGACAGGCGTCGACCCGTGCCTATTTCTTCCACGACGACGGCACGCCGCTGAAGGAAGGCGACAGGCTGGCCAATCCCGCCTATGCGCGCACGCTGCGCCGGATCGGGCGCGAGGGCGCCGACGCCTTTTACGAGGGCGCGATCGCGGCGGCGATCGTGGCGGCGGTAACCGGCCATGACGACAATCCGGGCGCGCTGTCGCGCGCCGACCTCGCCGCCTACCAGGCCAGGGAGCGGGCGCCCGTGTGTATCTCCTATCGCGGCCACGACGTATGCGGCATGGGCCCGCCGTCCTCGGGCGCGCTCGCCGTCGGCCAGATTCTCGGCCTGCTGGAAGGGTTCAACCTGCCCGCGCTCGGGCCCGAGGCGCCCGAAAGCTGGCGCCTGATCGGCGACGCCACCCGGCTCGCCTTCGCCGATCGCGGCCGCTATGTCGCCGACAGCGACTTCACCCGCATGCCAGAAGGTCTGCTCGACCGGGCCTATCTCGCCGCGCGCGCGGCGCTTTTGCGGCGGCCGACCGCCCTGCCCGCTTCCGATGTCGCGCCCGGTGAGCCGCCCTGGAAAAAGGCGGCGCTGCGCCGCGACGGCATAACGCTGGAAAGGCAATCGACATCGCATTTCGTCATCGTCGACGACGACGGCAATATCGCCTCGATGACCAGCTCGATCGAAAACGCCTTCGGCGCGCGGCTGATGGTGGAGGGGTTCCTGCTCAACAACCAGCTTACCGATTTTTCCTTCGTCCCGCAGCGCGACGGCGCGGCGGTGGCCAACCGCCCGCAGGGCGGCAAGCGGCCGCGCTCGTCGATGTCGCCGACCATCGTGCTGCACGACGGCAAGCCGCTCTACGCGCTCGGCTCGCCCGGCGGCAGCAACATCATTCCCTATGTCACCAAGACGCTGATCGCGCTGATCGACTGGGAAATGGACATGCAAGAGGCGGTGGCGCTGCCGCATCTGACCAACCGGTTCGGCACGTTCCAGCTCGAGGCCGGCACGGCGGCCGAAGACTTTGCCGCCCCGCTGGAGGCACTCGGCTACACGGTCGAAATCGGCGCGCTGAATTCGGGCCTACACGGCATCACCTTCAACGAGGACGGCACGCTGGCGGGCGGCGCCGACCCGCGCCGCGAGGGCGTCGCCGTTGGCGACTGAGACAGGCGCGGGCAAGGCCGACCGCCGTCCCGCTTGTTGTGCCAAAGCCCGATCCGGCCGGTGCCGACCAAGACGGCCGGACCGACGCGTTGCCGGAAAAAAAAACACTTCTCTGCGCGATTTTCCGCGACGCGGCGGCCCGACCGCCGCGGCGATCAATAGGCGCCGATCCACATCGCCAGCGACACGACAAAAACACTGACGGAAACCAGGGCGGCCACATCCTGAAGCATGTCGGTCATCACGATCTCTCCTATTCCGCTTATGTTTATTTTATGTTCTATTTTTGTTCTGTTTGCAAGCCCGCTCAACCGGCGCCGGCGACCATGCCGCCGGCTGCTGCCAGTTTCGGTGAATCAACGGTAAACGTGTGTTGGAAAGAACGGGCGCGGCGCCGGTTCGGCGTTCTACGCCGTTTTCGGTCGTGTCCGCCCCGCCGGCCGATGCCGGCCGCCGCAAGGCGATCGGGGACGGCCGGCCCCGTTCAGCGGCGCGCGGCCTGCCGGATCACAGCGGCGCGATCTTGCCGTCGACCAGGGTGACGCGACGGTCCATGCGCGCGGCCAGATCGTGATTGTGGGTGGCGATCATCGCCGACAGGCCGGAATGGCGCACCAGCGCCTCGAGCGCGTCGAAGACATAAGACGCCGTGGTCGGATCGAGATTGCCGGTCGGCTCGTCGGCGAGCAGAAGCAGCGGCGCGTTGGCGACCGCGCGCGCGATCGCCACGCGCTGCTGTTCGCCGCCGGACAGTTCCGACGGACGATGATGGGCGCGCTTGCCGATCTTCATATAGTCGAGAAGCTGCAGCGCGCGCTCCTCGGCCTGCTTGGGCGCAAGCCCGTGCACGAGCTGCGGCATCATGACGTTTTCCAGCGCCGAAAATTCCGGCAGCAGATGGTGGAACTGATAGACGAAGCCGACATCGTTGCGCCGGATGGCGGTGCGGTCGTCGTCGCCGAGGCGCCCGCAGGCGCGCCCGTTCAAGATGACCTCGCCGGCATCGGGCCGCTCGAGCAGGCCGGCGGTGTGCAAGAGCGTGGATTTGCCCGCCCCCGACGGCGCGACCAGCGCCACCGTCTCGCCGCGCTTCAGCTCGAATTCGGCACCGTTGAGGATGACGAGCGTCTTCGTTCCCTGCTGGTAGCGCCGTTCGACGCCCTTCAGCACAAGCACGGCGGTCTGCGCCATCATTCGTACCTCAGCGCTTCGACGGGATCGAGCCGGGCCGCCCGCCAGGCCGGAAACAGCGTCGCGAAGAACGACAGCACCAGCGCCATGACGACCACCGACACGGTTTCGCCGACATCCATCTTGGCCGGAAGCTGGCTCAGGAAATAGAGTTCGGGGTTGAAAAGGGTCGTGCCCGACAGCCAGGAAAAGAACTGCCGGATCGATTCGACATTGAGGCACACGACGACGCCCAGGACCACGCCAGCGAGCGTGCCGGTGATGCCGATCGCCGCGCCGGTCATGACGAAGATGCGCAAAATGGCGTTGCGCGTCGCGCCCATGGTGCGCAGGATGGCGATGTCGTGGCCCTTGTCCTTCACCAGCATGATCAGGCCGGAGATGATGTTGAGCGCGGCGACCAAAACGATCAGCGTCAGGATCATGAACATGACGTTGCGCTCGACCTCGAGCGCGGAAAAGAAGGTCTCGTTGCGCTGGCGCCAGTCGATCAGAAAAAGCGGGCGCCGGGCGGCCGCCTCGATCGCCGGTTTGAGGGCGTCGATCGCGTCGGGGTCGTCGACGAACACCTCGATGGTCTGGGCGCGGCCCTCGGCATTGAAATAAAGCTGCGCCTCCGACAGCGCCATGAACACGATGGTGGCGTCGTATTCCGACATGCCGACCTGGAAGATCGCGGTGACGGGATAGGCCTTCTGGCGCGCGACCGTGCCGAACGGGGTGACGTCGCCCTCCGGCGAGGTCAGCGTGATCGCGTCGCCGACGACCAGCCCCAGCGTTTCGGCCATGCGCACGCCGATCGCAACGCCCTCGCCCCCGTCGAAGCCGTCGAGCGTGCCGTTGCGCACATTGCCGGCCACCAGCTCGATCTTTCCCAGATCCTCCGCCCGCAGGCCGCGCACCAGCGCGCCGGTGCCGCGCCCGACATTGCCCGAAGCCAGGACCTGGCCTTCGACCATCGGGATGGCGTAGCGCACGCCGTCGACATCGTTGATGCGCGCGGCAACCTCAGCGTAGTCGTCGAGCGGCCGGTCGATCGGCTGGACGACGACATGGCCGTTGACGCCCAGAATGCGGGTCAGCAGTTCGGCGCGGAAGCCGTTCATCACCGCCATGACGATGATCAGCGTGGCCACGCCGAGCATGATGCCGACGAAGGAGATGGAGGCGATCACCGAGATGAAGGCCTCCTTGCGCCGCGAGCGCAGGTAACGCCAGGCCACCATCCGCTCGAAGGGCGAGAACGGACCCGCGCCCGGCTTGATGTCGGCGGCGCTGCTCATCGGTCGCTACCGAACCGTGCCAGCACGTCCGCGACCGGAAGCGCCTGGCGCTCGCCGGTCTTGCGGTTCTTGACCTCGACCTCGCCGGCGGCGACCCCGCGCGGGCCGACGATCACCTGCCAGGGCAGGCCGATCAGGTCGGCGGTGGCGAACTTGCCGCCGGCGCGCTGGTCGGTGTCGTCGTAAAGCACGTCTAGGCCGGCCGCCCGCAGCTTCTCGTAGAGCTCCTCGCAGACCCGGTCGCAGGCCGCGTCGCCCGCCTTCATGTTGATCAGCGCGATGTCGAACGGGGCCACGCTTTCGGGCCACACGATGCCGTTGTCGTCGTGGCTCGCCTCGATGATCGCCGCCAGAAGCCGGCTCGGGCCGATGCCGTAGGAGCCCATCGAGACGAAATGCTCCTTGCCGTCCGGGCCGGTGACGCGCGCGTTCATCGGCTCGGAATATTTGGTGCCGAAATGGAAGATGTGGCCGACCTCGATGCCGCGCGCCGACACTTTCTCGTCGTCGGCGATCGCCGCCCAGGCGGCCTCGTCGTGCATCTCGTCGGTGGCCGCATAGGGCGTCGTCCAGGTCGCGACGATGTCGGCGATCTGCGCGTCATCGCCGAAATCGACATCCGCGCCGGGTACCTCGAACTGGAGAAAATCCTTGCGGCAGAACACCTCGCTCTCGCCGGTCGAGGCTAAGATGATGAATTCGTGGCTGAGATCGCCGCCGATCGGCCCGGTGTCGGCGCGCATCGGGATCGCCTGCAGGCCCATGCGCGCGAAGGTGCGCAGATAAGCCACGAACATGCGGTTATAGGCCGCCTTTGCGCCCTCGTAGTCGAGATCGAAGGAATAGGCGTCCTTCATCAGGAACTCTCTGCTGCGCATCACGCCGAAGCGCGGCCGCACCTCGTCGCGATACTTCCACTGGATGTGGTAGAGGTTGAGCGGCAGATCCTTGTACGACTTGACGTAGGCACGGAAGATGTCGGTGACCATCTCCTCGTTGGTCGGCCCGTAAAGCATATTGCGCTCGTGCCGGTCGGTGATGCGCAGCATCTCCTTGCCGTAATCCTCGTAACGGCCGCTCTCGATCCACAGGTCGGCCGACTGGATGGTCGGCATCAGGATTTCCTGTCCGCCGGCTCTGTCCTGCTCCTCGCGGATGATGCGGTTGACCTTGTCGAGCACGCGCTTGCCGAGCGGCAGCCAGGAGAAGCTGCCCTGCCCCTGCTGGCGGATCATGCCGGCACGCAGCATCAGGCGATGCGAGACGATCTCGGCCTCGCGCGGGTTCTCTTTCAGGATGGGCAGGAAAAAGCGCGACAGTCGCATGAAATCTTCCGCTGGATGGAATGGACACGGGCGCCGGAATCGGCCGCATGACGCTGGCTCGTCTGCACGCGTTTCATAGCCATTTCAAGGCAGGTTGGAAACCCGAGGCGACCGGCGCAAGATCGCCGCATGTAACGGAAGTTCGCGACCAGCTTTTCATTGTGCGTTGCAGCAAAGGATTGATCGTTTCAGTGCAAAAAAAATCGTGACATCGCAAACACCGTTGGGTTAGTGTGCGGCCGCATAAAGAGGAGCGGAAATTCAACCGCTTTCCTGCGCGGTCAAAGTCTTGGGAGGATGCGATCTAGGCGCGATTTTCCGCAGCCGCCGAACACCGGAAACAGATCGGACGCGTGATAAAATTGCAAGGCTTCGGCCTTGCATTTTTTTTGGAAAAACAGAAGTTTGACTGCCGAAATTATCGCAGCGCGCAAGCTTTTCCTATTGGAAGTCCGGAATGAATGAGGGGATGTCTTCGAAACTGTAGCCCAATTGCCGGGTGAGCACGTAAAGCAGCGCGAAGACAAGCAGCGAGATCACCGTGGCGCGCAAGGCGGCGCGGCGCATATGCGGCCCCTTGGGCGCGCTGGCGGTGGTGCCCAAGGTGACGTCGCCGTCCTCCTCCTGGGTCTTCAGGCCGAACGGCATGACGACGAACAGCGTCACCCACCAGATGATGAAATAGACCGCGAATCCGGAAACCCAGCTCATCGTCAAAATTCCTTTCCAGCGACCGGCGGCTCAGGCCTGCTCCAGCTCGACCAGCGTTCCGGCAAAATCCTTCGGATGCAGGAACAGCACCGGCTTGCCGTGGGCGCCGGTCTTCGGCTCGCCATCGCCCAGCACGCGCGCGCCGTCGGCCTTCAGCCGGTCGCGCGCGCTGACGATGTCGTCGACCTCGTAACACAGATGATGCATGCCGCCGGCGGGATTCTTGGCCAGAAACGCGGCGATCGGCGACGCATCGCCGAGCGGTTCCAGCAACTCCACCTTGGTGTTGCCGAGGTCGACGAAGACGACGGTGACGCCGTGATCGGGCAGCGCCCGCGGCTCGGACAGCTTCGCGCCGAGCGTGTCGCGATAGACCGCGCTGGCGGCGGCAAGGTCCGGCACGGCAATGGCGACGTGGTTCAGTCTTCCCAGCATCCGCTTCGTCCTTTTGGCCCCGGCCGGTCGCCCCGAAGGCGACGGCCTTTTTCGCACGCCATGGTTTAGCGCGTGACGAACACCGTCACCACGGGCTTTTTGCCCCAGCCGTCGCGGGCGGCGTTGCGTACCGCGCGGCGGACCGATTCCTGAAGCTGGTCGAGGTTCTTACGCCGCACGCGCGGGATCGATTCCACCGCGCCGATCGCCGCGTCGAGCATCACATCCTCAAGGAGCTCGCCGTTGCGGTCCTCCCCCGGCACGCCGTAGGAGACGATGTCGGGATCGCCGGCAAGCTCGTAGCGCTCGTCGAGCACGACATTGATGGCGACATGGCCGACGAAGGACAGCTTGCGCCGGGCGCGGATGCCGACCGCCTCCTCGCTGCCCAGCAGATAGCCGTCCTTGTAGATGCGGCCGGCCTCGACTTCGTCGACGATCTCGGGCGCGCCAGGCGCCAGGCGCAGCATGTCGCCGTTGCGGATCTGCGAGACCGACGGCACGCCGGCCATGGCCGCGAGCGAACCCTGCGCCACCAGATGGGCGGCCTCGCCGTGCACGGGCACCAGGTTTTGCGGCCGGACCCATTCGTACATGCGCTTGAGCTCGCTGCGCCGGGGATGGCCCGACACATGCACGAGCGCGTCGTCGTCCTCGATGATGCGGATGCCCTGGTCGATCAGCCGGTTCTTGATGTCCAAGATCGCCTTTTCGTTGCCCGGAATCGTGCGCGAGGAATAGATCACCGTGTCGCCCGGCGCCAAGGCGACGTTGCGCAGTTCCTCGCGGGCGAGCTTGGCCAGAACGGCGCGCGGCTCGCCCTGGCTGCCGGTGCACAGGATGACCAGCTTGTCGCGCGCGATCTGGCCGTATTCCTCCTCGTCGGCGAAGTCGGGCAGACCGTCGAGATAGCCGAGCTCCGTGGCGACGTTGATGACGCGCTTCATCGAGGAGCCCATGACGATGACGCGGCGGCCGGCCTCGTGGGCGGCCTCGGCGACCGAGCGGATGCGCCCGACATTGGAGGAGAAGCTGGTGACGGCGACGCGCCCCTCGGCCTTGACGATCAGGTCGCGCAGACCGTCGCCGACGGCCTCCTCGGACGGCGAGTCGCCCTCGCGCATGGCATTGGTCGAATCGCAGACCAGCGCCAGCACGCCCGCGTCGCCCAGCGCCCTGAACCGCGCCTCGTCGGTCTTTTCGCCGATGGTCGGCGCCGGATCGATTTTCCAGTCGCCGGTGTGGATCACCGTGCCGAGCGGCGAGGTGATGGCGAGCGAGACCGGCTCGGGGATCGAATGGGTGACGGTGACCGCCTCGATGTCGAACGGGCCGACCGTAAACCGGTCGCCAGCGCGGTAGATCTCGATCGGGATTTTCGGCTGGCGGCCCTGTTCATAGTCGCGCTTAGCTTCCAGCAGGCCGGCGGCGAACGGCGTCATCCACACTTTCGCGCCGAGCCGCGGCCACAGGTCGAGCAGCGCGCCGTAATGGTCCTCGTGGGCATGGGTGATGACGATGCCGCGCAGGCGGTCCTTCTGGCCTTCCAGAAAGCTGATGTCGGGCAGGACAAGGTCGGCGCCGGGAAGATCCGGGCCGGGAAAGGTAACGCCGCAATCGACGACGATCCACTCGCGCGCATGCGGCGGACCGTAGCCGTAAAGACCGAAATTCATGCCGATCTCGCCGACGCCGCCGAGAGGCAGGAAGACGAGCTCGTTCTTGTCTTTTTTCGCCATGCGTTGCGTCCTTCCGCTTAATCCGCGGCAGCCGAGGCGATCACTCCGAAATGGACGTCGCCGGCCGCTATCTTCCACTGTTTACCGTGCCGGTCGCGCACCACGAAGCGGCATTCGGCATCGATGGTCTCGAAAACCCCGCGCACGATCTCTCCGTCGACGCGAACGGCCACCTCGCTGCCGAGCCCGGCGGCGCGCTCGAGCCAGGTCCGGCGCACGGCGTCGAGGCCCCTGCCCGCATCCCAGATCCGTTCGGCCGCGAGCCAGGCGTCCGACAGCGCCAGAAACAGCGTGTGCGCGTCGCAGCCGGCGCCGAGCGCCGCAAGCGACGTCGCCGGATACGGCACCTCGGCGGGATGGGCAACCACATTGACGCCGATGCCGATCGCGACCGCGAAGCCGCCCGTCTCAAGCATGGTCGATTCCAGCAGGATGCCGGCAAGCTTGGCGCCGCCGGCAAGCACGTCGTTGGGCCATTTGAGCTCGAAGCGCCCCCCGCCGCGCGCATCGCCGCCATCGGCGCCGATCGCGATCCGCCCGGCTGCGGGCACGCACGCCTCCAGCGCATCGCCGAGCGCCAGGCCGGCGACGAAGCCGAGCGTGGCGGCCTGCGGCAGCGGGCAGCAATCGACCAGAAGCAGGGTCGCGGCGAGATTGCCGCGCGGCGTCGCCCAGACCCGTCCGCGACGGCCGCGCCCGGTCTCCTGTTGCGACGACACGACCCACAGCCGGCCCGGATCGCCAGCCCGCGCCCGCTCGAGCGCGGTCGCGTTGGTCGAGCCGATCGTGTCGAACGCTTCGAGGCGAAATCCGGCGGCCGCGGCCGGCGGAGACAGAACGAAGCTCATCCGGTCAGAAAAAGGTCTTTGCCGCCGCTTCGGCCATGGTGCCGACCGGACCGCCGATCAGCACGTAAAACAGGACGAAGGCGCCGGAAAGCCCCAGGACCAGCCGCAACTCGCCCGCCATCGGCACGAAGGCGCCGACCGGCTCGTCGAACCACATGATCTTGATGATGCGTAGATAATAATAGGCGCCGACCACCGAGGCGAGCACGCCGATCACCGCGAGCGCGTAGAGCTGGGCGTCGATCGCGGCCAGGAACACGTACCATTTTCCCCAGAAGCCGGCGAGCGGCGGGATGCCGGCGAGCGAGAACATCAAGATGGTGAGGATGGTCGCCATGACCGGATTGGTCGAGGCCAGGCCGCCGAGCTCGTCGATCTGCTCGACATTGCCCTCCTTGCGGCGCATGGCCAGGATGAAGGCGAAGGTGCCGAGCGTCATCACCAGGTAGATCAGCATATAGATGACCACGCCGCGCACGCCGGCCTCGGTGTTGGCGGCAAGCCCGACCAGCGCGTAGCCCATATGGCCGATCGAGGAATAGGCCATCAGCCGCTTGATGTTGCGCTGGCCGATGGCGGCGAAGGCGCCGAGCAGCATCGAGGCGATGGCCACGAAGACGATGATCTGCTGCCAGTCGGGGGCGACCGGCTCGAAGGCGCCGACGGTGACGCGCACGATCAGCGCCATCGCCGCCATCTTGGGTGCTGCGGCGAAGAACGCGGTCACCGGCGTCGGCGCGCCTTCATAGACGTCGGGCGTCCACATGTGGAACGGCACGGCGGAGATCTTGAAGGCGAGGCCGGCCAGCACGAAGACCAGGCCGAAGACGAGCCCGAGCTGGCGCTCGCCGCCCGACAGGACGGCCGCGATCTCGTCGAAGCCGGTGTGGCCGGTATATCCGTAGACCAGCGACATGCCGTAAAGCAGCATGCCGGAGGACAGCGCGCCGAGGACGAAATATTTCAGGCCGGCCTCGGTGGAGCGGACATTGTCGCGGTTGATGGCCGCGATCACGTAAAGCGCCAGCGACTGCAGCTCGAGGCCGAGATAAAGCGCGATCATGTCGTTGGCCGACACCATCAGCGCCATGCCGAGCGTTGCCAGCAGGATCAGGACCGGAAATTCGAACTTGTCGAATTTTTCCGCCTTGGCGAAGCCGACCGACATGATCAGCGTCAGGATGGCGCCGACGAAGGTGAGGAACTTCATGAAGCGGGCGAACGGATCGCTGACGAAGGCGCCGTTGAAGGCGGCGCCGTCGCCGCCGAAAAACAGCATCCAGGCGGTCGCGCCGGCCAGAACGGCCACCGCCAGGCCGGTGACCAGCGTGTTGGAGCGCTCGTCGCCGAAGACGCCGACCATCAACAGCGCCATCGCCGCCACCGCCAGAAACAGTTCGGGCGTCGCGAGGATCAGGCTTTGGGAAAGTTCAGCCGACATCGTGTGAAACCCCTACTGCGCCAGCCCGGCCGCTGCGGTGGACTGTCCCGCCTCGATCGAGGCGGTGACGTTGTTGACGAGAGCCTCGACGGAGGCCGCGGTGGCGTCGAAGATCGGCGCCGGATAGACGCCGAAGAAGATGACGAAGATCACCAGCGGATAGATCACCATCTTCTCGCGCATCGACAGGTCGAGCATGCCCTTCAGACTTTCCTTGGTCAGCTTGCCGAAGATGACGCGGCGGTAGAGCCACAGCGCGTAGGCCGCCGAAAGGATGACGCCGGTGGCCGCAAACAGCGCCACCCAGGTATTGACCTTGAACACGCCGAGCAGCGTCAAAAACTCGCCGACGAAACCGGACGTGCCCGGCAGGCCGACATTGGCCATGGTGAAGATCAGGAACACCACCGCGTATTTCGGCATGTTGTTGACCAGCCCGCCATAGGCCTCGATCTGGCGGGTGTGCATGCGGTCGTAGATGACGCCCACGCACAGGAACAGCGCGCCGGAGACCAAGCCGTGCGACAGCATCTGGAAAATGCCGCCCTGGATGCCCTCCTGGTTGAGCGCGAAGATGCCCATCGTGACGTAGCCCATATGGGCGACCGAGGAATAGGCGATCAGCTTCTTGATGTCCTCCTGCATCAGCGCGACCAGCGAGGTGTAGATGATGGCCACCACCGACAGCGCGAACACGAGGGGCGCGAAATCGGCCGAGGCGAGCGGGAACATCGGCAGCGAAAAGCGCAGGAAGCCGTAGCCGCCCATCTTCAACAGGATGCCGGCCAGGATGACCGAGCCCGCCGTGGGCGCCTCGACATGCGCGTCGGGCAGCCAGGTGTGAACCGGCCACATCGGCATCTTGACCGCGAAGGAGGCGAAGAAGGCGAGCCACAGCCATGTCTGCATGCCGGCGGGGAAATCGTGCGCGAGCAGCGTGGGGATGTCGGTCGTGCCGGCCTGCCAGTACATCGCCATGATGGCCAGAAGCATCAGCACCGAGCCGAGCAGCGTGTAGAGGAAGAACTTGAAGCTGGCATAGACGCGCCGCTTGCCGCCCCACACGCCGATGATGATGAACATCGGGATCAGGCCGGCCTCGAAGAAGACGTAGAACAAGACGATGTCGAGCGCGCAGAACACGCCGATCATCAGCGTCTCCAGGATCAGGAAGGAGATCATGTACTCCTTGACGCGCTTGTCGACCGATTCCCACGAGGCCAGGATGCACAGCGGCATCAGGAAGGTCGTGAGGATGACGAACAGCATCGAGATGCCGTCGACGCCCATGTGATAGGCGATGCCGCCGCCCAGCCATTCGGTCTTCTCGACCATCTGGAAACCGGGATTGGTATTGTCGAAACCGGCCCAGATGAACAGCGACAGCAAAAAGGTGAAGCCGGTCGTGAACAGGGCGACGTTGCGGATGTTACGGCGCGCGGACGCCCCCTCGTCCCGGATCATCAGGATGAGGAAGGCGCCGACCAGCGGCAGGAACGTGACCGTGGTGAGGATGGGCCATTCGGTCATGATTTAGAACGAGCTCCCGAGCATCATCCAGGTGACGAGGGCGGCGACGCCGATCAGCATCGCGAAGGCGTAGTGGTAGAGATAGCCGGTCTGCAGCTTGACCACCTTGTTGGTGACGTCGATGACGCGGGCCGAGACCCCGTCGGGCCCGAGCCCGTCGATCACCTTGCCGTCGCCGGTCTTCCACAGGAAGCGGCCGAGCCGCATGGCCGGCCTGACGAACACGAAATCGTAGAGCTCGTCAAAGTACCATTTGTTGAGCAGGAAGGCGTAGAGGCCCCGGTGCTGCGCGGCGAGCTGCTTGGGCGTCTCCGGCGAGCGGATGTAGAACTGGTAGGCGACCAGCAGCCCCAACAGCATGGCCACGAAGGGCGACAGCTTCACCCACAGCGGCACCTCGTGGAAGTCGTGCAGGATGTGGTTGTCGGGCAGCGTGAACAGCGCCCCCTTCCAGAACGCGTCGTAGCCGTCGCCGACAAAGGCCCCGTAAAAGACCACGCCGGCAAACAGCGCGCCGACCGCCAGGAGGAACAGCGGCAGGAGCATGACCGGCGGCGATTCGTGCACGTGGTGCATGACGTCGGCAGACGCGCGCGGCTTGCCGTGGAAGGTCATGAAGATCAGCCGCCAGGAATAGAAGCTGGTGAAGACGGCGGCCACGACCAGCAGCGTGAAGGCGATGGTGGCCATGGCGTTGTGGCCGACAAAGGCACCCTCGATGATGGCGTCCTTGGAAAAGAAGCCGGCCGTGCCGATGACGGTCGCGGGAATGCCGACGCCGGTCAGCGCCAGCGTGCCGATGATCATCATCCAGTAGGTGGTCGGGATCAGCTTCCTGAGCCCGCCCATCTTGCGCATGTCCTGTTCGTCGGAGACGGCGTGGATGACCGAGCCGGAGCCGAGGAACAGCAGCGCCTTGAAGAAGGCGTGCGTGAACAGATGGAAGATCGCGGCGGAATAAAAGCCGAGCCCCAGCGCGACGAACATGTAGCCGAGCTGCGAACAGGTCGAATAGGCGATGACGCGCTTGATATCGTTCTGCACCAGGCCGACGGTTGCGGCGAAGAAGGCGGTGAAGGCGCCGACGAAGGTGACCACCAGGAGCGCGGTGTGCGACAATTCGAAGATCGGCGACAGGCGCGCGACCATGAACACGCCGGCCGTGACCATGGTGGCGGCATGGATCAGAGCGGAGACCGGCGTGGGGCCTTCCATGGCGTCCGGCAGCCAGGTGTGCAGCGGCACCTGGGCCGACTTGCCCATCGCGCCCAGGAACAGAAGCAGGCAGACCACCGTCAGCGCGGCGTGCCGGTCGAGTTCGTAGCCGAAGAAATTCAGCACCGAACCGGCCTGCGCGCCCGCCTCGCCCGCCGACTCGGCGGCCGGCATGAACGACTGGGTGTTGGCGAAGATGGTGTCGAAATTGACCGAGCCGAACAGTACGAAGACGCCGAAAATGCCGAGGATGAAGCCGAAATCGCCGACCCGGTTGACGACGAAGGCCTTGATGGCGGCGGCGTTGGCGGTCGGTTTCTTGTACCAGAAGCCGATCAGCAGATAGGAGGCGAGGCCGACGCCCTCCCAGCCGAAGAACATCTGCACCAGATTGTCGGACGTCACCAGCATCAGCATGGCGAAGGTGAACAGCGACAGATAAGCGAAGAAGCGCGGCCGGTGCGGGTCGTGGTGCATGTAGCCGATCGAGTAGATGTGGACCAGCGCCGAGACCGTGTTGACGACGACCAGCATGACCACGGTCAGCGTGTCGATGCGGAACGACCAGGCCACGTCGAGCGTGCCGGACTGGATGAAGCGCATCACCGGCACGGTGAACGCCTCGCCATCGCCGAAGCCGACGGTGAAGAACGCGACCCAGGACAGGACGGCCGCGATCACCAGAAAGCCGGAGGTGATGTATTCGCTCGCCTTGGCGCCGATCGAGCGGCCGAACAGGCCGGCGATCAGGAAGCCGAAAAGCGGAAGAAAGACGATGGCGTGATACATGTCAGCCCTTCATCATGTTGACGTCTTCGACGTCGATGGAGCCGCGGTTGCGGAAGAAAACGACAAGGATGGCAAGCCCGATCGCCGCCTCGGCGGCGGCCACCGTCAGCACGAACAGGGCAAAGACCTGACCGACGAGGTCGCCGAGCACCGCCGAGAAGGCGACGAAATTGATGTTGACGGCCAACAGGATCAACTCGACCGACATCAGGATGATGATGACGTTCTTGCGGTTGAGGAAGATGCCGAACACGCCGAGCGTGAACAGCACGGCCGAGACGGTGAGGAAATGCGCGATACCGATCGTCATGACTGCCCCCGTCAGATGCCCTTGCCCGTTTCCACGTCGACGACCTCGATCGCGGTCTCTGGCGTGCGTGCCACCTGAGCCGGGACCGACTGGCGCTTGACGCCCTCCTTGTGGCGGAGCGTCAGCACGATCGCGCCGATCATCGCCACCAGCAGGACAAGGCCGGCGATCTGGAAGAAATAGATGTAGTCTGTGTAGAGAATGTCGCCGAGCGCGGCCGTGTTGTGGCGCACGTCCGGCGCCGGCGTCGGCTGCGCGACCGCGGTGGCGAGCTCGGGTACAAAGGCGTAGCCGCCGACCACCACGACGATCTCGGCGGCCAGGATCAACCCGACAAGCGCCCCGATCGGCGCATATTGCAGCGCGCCGCGCTTCATCTCGGCGAAATCGACGTCGAGCATCATGACGACGAACAGGAACAGCACCGCCACCGCGCCGACATAGACCACCAGCAGAATCATGGCGAGAAATTCGGCGCCGGTGAGCAGGAACAGCCCGGCGGCGTTAAAAAAGGTCAGGATCAGATAGAGCACCGAATGCACGGGATTGCGCGCGGCGATGACCATGAAGGCCGCCGCCACCGCGATGAAGGCGAACAGATAGAAAAAGATCGCCTCGAGTCCTGTCAGCATGGGTTCCCCCAATTCTCCGCAGCGGGGAAACGCCCCGCATCATTCCGGCCTTTCGCGCCAGGCGAAAACCGCGTTGTCCTTAGACCAGCCGTCCGCGCCCGTCCATGTCGAATGGCTATCTGTAGGGCGAGTCCAACGCAATGTTGCGCGCGATCTCGCGTTCCCAGCGGTCGCCGTTGGCGAGCAGCTTGTCCTTGTCGTAGTAGAGTTCCTCGCGCGTCTCGGTCGCGAACTCGAAATTCGGTCCCTCCACGATCGCGTCGACCGGGCAGGCCTCCTGGCAGAAGCCGCAATAGATGCACTTCACCATGTCGATGTCGTAGCGCACGGTGCGCCGGGTGCCGTCATTGCGCCGCGGCCCGGCCTCGATGGTGATCGCCTGGGCGGGGCAGATCGCCTCGCACAGCTTGCAGGCGATACAGCGCTCCTCCCCGTTGGGATAGCGGCGCAGCGCATGCTCGCCGCGAAAGCGGGGCGACACCGGCCCCTTCTCGTGGGGATAGTTGAGCGTGTGCTTGGGCGCGAAGAACTGCCGCATGGCCAGGAAGAACGCGCCGACGAATTCCTTCAAGAGCAGCGACTTTGCAGCTTGGGCGAGCGCTGACATGACTATTCTCCAGCAATCAACGGGGCGATGAAAAAGCCCACGATCGGCAAGAGCACGAGCTGGCTCAGGCCGGTGATGTTCAAGACGCGCTTGGTCTCCGGCAGATCGACGCGCTGGGCCAGAAGCCGCAGCAGCACGAGGTCGGCCACCGCGATCACGAGCCCGACAAGGGCGCCGATGAGACCCGCGCCCATCCTAAGCCACCAGTCCGGTGAATTTCAGGAAGGCGGCGGTGGCGACCACCATGAACAGCGAAATCGGCAAAAACACCTTCCAGCCGAGCCGCATCAGCTGGTCGTAGCGATAGCGCGGCACGATCGTCTTCACGATGGCGAAGAAGAAGAAGACGAAGCAGATCTTGAGCATGAACCAGACGATGCCGGGCACCCAGGTGAAGGGCGCGAAATCGAACGGCGGCAGCCACCCGCCCAGGAACAGGATCGTCATCAACGCGCACATCAGCATGATGGCGACGTATTCGCTGAGCATGAACAGCAGGTACGGCGTCGAGGAATACTCGATCATGTGACCGGCGACGAGCTCCGATTCGGCCTCGACCAGGTCGAAGGGCGGCCGGTTGGTCTCCGCCAGGGCGGAGATGAAGAAGATCACGAACATCGGGAACAGGCCGAGCCAGTGCCAGTCCAGAAAACTGTTGGGCAGGCCGGCCATGGTGCCCAGGCCGTCGCGTTGCGACAGGACGATGTCGGTCAGGTTGAGCGAGCCGACGGCCAGAAGCACGGTGACGATGACGAAACCGATCGAGACCTCGTAGGACACCATCTGCGCGGCCGAGCGCAGCGCGCCGAGGAAGGGATATTTGGAGTTCGAGGCCCAGCCGGCCATGATCACGCCATAGACTTCGAGCGAGGAGATGGCGAAGATGTAGAGAATGCCGACATTGATGTTGGCGATCACCCAGTTTTCGTCGAACGGCACCACCGCGAAGGTGGCCAACGCCAGCACGGTGGTAACGAGCGGCGCCAGCAGGAACACGCCCTTGTTGGCGCCCGACGGGATCACCGGCTCCTTGACGACGAATTTCAGCAGATCGGCGAAGGACTGGAGCAGCCCCCAGGGGCCCACGACATTGGGACCGCGCCGCAGCATCACCGCCGCCCAGATCTTGCGGTCGGCGTAGAGGATGAACGCGATGAAGACCAAAAGCGCGACGATGACCAGCAGGGACTGGCCGACGATGATCAGCCCCGGCAGTACGTAGGTGGTGAAGAAGAGGTCCATCGTCATGCCTTACTCAGCCGCCTGCTTGAAGCCGCCCCTGGCCATGGCGGAACATTCCGCCAGCACGGCAGAGGCGCGGGCGATCGGGTTGGTGAGATAAAAATCGGCCACCGAGGAAGTGAGCGCGCTCTTGTTGAGGCGCCCGCCGGCCGAGGCCAGCCTGGCGACATCGGCCGGGTCGCCGGCCGCGATCCGGTCGATCTCGGCGAAATGCGGATGATCCCGGTAGAGCGCGGCGCGCAATTGCTGCAGCGAATCGAACGGCAGCTTTTTGCCGAGCACGTCGGACAGCGCCCGCAGGATCGCCCAGTCCTCCTTCGCCTCGCCCGGCGCGAAGCCGGCGCGATTGGTCATCTGGACCCGACCCTCGGTGTTGACATAGGTACCGGACTTTTCGGCATAGGTCGCGCCCGGCAGGATGACGTCGGCGCGATGCGCGCCGGCATCGCCGTGGCTGCCGATATAGACGGTGAAGGCGTCGCCGATCCGGTTCATGTCGAACTCGTCGGCGCCGAGCAGGACCAGGACGTCGAGCGCGCCCATCATCTCGGCCGCGCTCTTGCCGCCGGCCTGCGGCACGAAGCCGAGATCGAGCCCGCCGACGCGCGCGGCGGCGGTGTGGAGCACACCAAACCCGTTCCAGTCCGCGCCGAGTGCGCCGCACTGGTCGGCGACCCTGGCGGCGAGCCCGAGCAGGGCCGCGCCGTCGGAACGGGAAAGCGCGCCCTGCCCCACGATCACCATCGGCCGCTTGGCCTTCTTCAAAACCTGGAAGAACTTGCCCTTGCCGCCGGCAAGCTCCTTGAGCGCCTCGCCGCCGGAGCCGAGCGCCTCGTAATCGTAGCGCAGATCGCCGACCTCGCCGACGACGCCGACGGGAAAGCCGCCCATGCGCCAGCGCTTGCGGATGCGGGCGTTGAGCACGGAGGCCTCGAAACGCGGATTGGCGCCGACGATCAACAGCGCGTCGGCCTGTTCGATGCCCTCGATGGTGGGGTTGAACAGATAGCCGGCGCGGCCCTTTTTCGGATCGAGCGCGGCGCCGTCCTGGCGGCAGTCAATATTGCCCGAGCCGAGCGCGGCCATGAGCTGCTTGAGCGCGAACATCTCCTCGACCGTCGACAGATCGCCGGCGATCGCGCCGATGCGCTCGGCCGGGGCGGCGGCGACCTTTTCGGCGATCGCGGCGAAGGCCTCGTTCCACGACGCCGGCGCGAGCCGGCCGTCGCGGCGGATATAGGGCCGGTCGAGGCGCTGGGTGCGGATGCCGTCCCACACGAAGCGGGTCTTGTCGGAAATCCACTCCTCGTTCACCTGCTCGTTGACGCGCGGCAGAATGCGCATCACCTCGCGGCCGCGCGTGTCGATCCGGATCGCCGAGCCGACCGCGTCCATGACGTCGATCGATTCGGTCTTCGACAATTCCCACGGCCGGGCCTGAAAAGCGTAGGGCTTGGAGGTCAGCGCGCCGACCGGACACAGATCGATGACGTTGCCCTGAAGCTCCGAGGTCATCGCCTTTTCGAGATAGGTGGTGATCTCGGCATCCTCGCCGCGGCCGATCAGGCCGAGCTCGGAAATGCCGCCGACCTCGGTGGTGAAGCGGATGCAGCGCGTGCAGTGGATGCAGCGCGTCATGATCGTCTTGACCAGCGGGCCGATATATTTGTCCTCGACGGCGCGCTTGTTTTCCTTGAAGCGCGAGGAATCGACGCCGAAGGCCATGGCCTGGTCCTGCAGGTCGCATTCGCCGCCCTGGTCGCAGATCGGGCAATCGAGCGGGTGGTTGATGAGCAGGAACTCCATCACCCCCTCGCGCGCCTTCTTGACCATCGGCGTGTTGGTGAACACTTCCGGCAGCTCGCCGTTCGGGCCCGGACGCAGGTCGCGCACGCCCATGGCGCAGGAGGCGGCCGGCTTGGGCGGCCCGCCCTTCACCTCGACCAGGCACATGCGGCAATTGCCCGCGATCGACAGCCGCTCGTGGAAGCAGAAGCGCGGCACTTCCGCGCCCGCGTCCTCCGCCGCCTGAAGCAGCGTGTAGTGATCGGGCACCTCGATTTCCTTGCCGTCGACCTTGAGTTTCGTCATCTCGTGCCCCCGACGCCGAGCGCCGTTTCGCCTTTCAATCGCCGGGGCAAAGCCCGGCCCTTCGCCTAGTTGCCGTTGCCGGCAGACAGTTTCTTCGCCTGGCCGCGCCAGTCGTCGCGCTCGATGCGGCCCTTGAAACCGAGCGCCTCGTCGAGGCGCGCGATCTCGTCGTCGGTCAGCGCGGCGACCTGCGCATAGCTGCGGATGCCGCGCCGGTTCAAGACCTGCTCGAGTTTCGGGCCGACGCCCGAAATCGCCTTGAGATCGTCGGCGGCCGCCCGGCCCGGCGACGCCGCATCCGTGCCGGCTTCGCTCACCCGCGCCGTGTCGTCGGCGATCGCGCGCGCCACCTTGCCGCTGGTTTCGGCAAGGTCGCGGGCCACATGCTCGACATCGGCGGCCAGCGTCTCGACGGCGGCGCGCATGCGCGCGCGCGGCGAGGCCGGCGCCTTATAGGCCGGTTCGCCGGCAGACCCGTCATCGCCGGCAAGGCCGTGCTCGGACATCCGCCTGGCCGCCTCCATCGAGCCGGCGACAGCGCCCATCCACAGGCCGAAAGCCTGTCCGGCAACGCCGATGCCGATCGCCGTCATCGCCGCGCCGGCGGCCAGCGGATGCGCGGCCAGATTGACGGCACCGCGAAATTCCTTCGGCATCAGCTCGGAAAAATCCTGCGACATCTTTTCCAATCCGGCTTCCACTTCCTTCACATCAGGCAGCAACGCGTGGGGCATGAAATAGGGCGACATGGCCTGTCTCCTTCCGTTTCGGTTTCCCCCGGTCGTTTCCCGTCCCTTCCTGCGCGTGTCCGTGACGTCTTGTCGATCCTTATTCCGCCGCCGCCAGCGCCGGGCGGGCGCGATCGGCATTGCGCGAGAACTCGTCGATGCGGCGCTCGATCTCGGGGCGGAAATGACGCACCAGGCCCTGGATCGGCCAGGCGGCGGCGTCGCCCAGCGCGCAGATCGTGTGGCCCTCGACCTGCTTGGTGACGTCGAGCAGCATGTCGATCTCGCGCTTTTGCGCCTCGCCGCGCACCAGCCGCTCCATCACGCGCCACATCCAGCCGGTGCCCTCGCGGCAGGGCGTGCACTGGCCACAGCTTTCGTGCTTGTAGAAATAAGACAGCCGCGCGATCGCCTTCACGATGTCGGTCGACTTGTCCATGACGATGACGGCGGCGGTGCCGAGACCGGATTTCAGGTCGCGCAGCCCGTCGAAATCCATCGGCGCGTCGACGATCTCGTGCGCCGGCACCAGCGGCACCGACGAGCCGCCGGGAATGACGGCGAGCAGATTGTCCCAGCCGCCGCGAATGCCGCCGCAATGGGTCTCGATCAGCTCGCGGAAGGAAATCGACATCTCCTCCTCGACCGTACAGGGCGTCTCGACGTGACCCGAGATGCAAAACAGCTTCGTGCCGGCATTGTTCTGGCGGCCGAAGGAAGAGAACCAGGCCGCGCCGCGGCGCAGGATGGTCGGCGCGACCGCGATCGATTCGACATTGTTGACGGTCGTCGGGCAGCCATAAAGACCGACATTGGCCGGGAATGGCGGCTTCAGCCGGGGCTGGCCCTTCTTGCCCTCGAGGCTTTCCAGCAGCGCCGTTTCCTCGCCGCAAATATAGGCGCCGGCGCCGTGATGGACAAAAACGTCGAAATCCCAGCCGTTCTTGTTGTTCTTGCCGAGCAGGCCGGCGTCATAGGCCTCGTCGATGGCGCGCTGCAGCGCCTCGCGCTCGCGGATGAACTCGCCGCGCACATAGATGTAGGCGGCATGCGCGCCCATGGCGAAGCCGGCGATCAGGCAGCCCTCGACCAACGTATGCGGGTCGTGGCGCATGATGTCGCGGTCCTTGCAGGTGCCGGGCTCGGACTCGTCGGCATTGACGACCAGATAATGCGGCCGGCCGTCCGACTGCTTGGGCATGAAGGACCATTTCAGCCCGGTCGGGAAGCCGGCGCCGCCGCGGCCGCGCAGGCCGGAGGCCTTCATCTCGTCGATGATCCAGTCGCGGCCCTTGGCGATCAGGCCCTTGGTGCCGTCCCAGTGGCCGCGCGCCATCGCGCCCTTCAACGAGGTGTCGAAGCGGCCGTAAATATTGGTGAAGATGCGGTCCTTGTCTTGCAGCATGACTGTCTCCTCACCTCGGCTTCTTGCCGAAGACGCGGACATATTCGGCCTCGCCGCCCTTGGCGAGCGCCTTGGCCTGCTTGATCCACTCCTCGCGCTCGATGCGGCCGTGGAACTTCAGGAACCCGTCGACCCAGGCGCGCTCGGCCTTGGTCCAGCGCGCGACCTGGCCATAGGTGAAGATGCCGAGCTCGTGCAGGGTCTTTTCGATCTTCGGTCCGACTCCGGAAATCAGGCGCAGATCGTCGGGGGCGGCCGGGCGCTCCATGCCGATCGGGCGGTCCTTGTCGAGCAGAGACGGTTTTTGCGGCTTGGCGCTCGCCGACTTGGCGGGGGCCGTGCGGGCCTTGCGCGGCTTGTCGGCCCCCTCCACGGCGGGTTCGGCCTTGTTGGCCGCGCGCCGATCGGCCTTCGGCGCCGACACGCTGGCCGCCTTCTCGCCATTGGCGCTCGCCTTGACCCTGGACGGGGTCTTGACCGCCGGGCTGGTCTCGATGGCGTCGGTCTTCGGCTTTGCCGACTTCGACGGCGGCACCGGATCGCCCTTGGCCTTGCGCGACGCGGACGGCTTGGCGCGCGTCGCCTTCAAAACCGCCTTCTCGTCGGTCAGGCTGGTGAAACCGGTTTCGGGCGCGGAGAAGAAACGCTCGGTCTGCGGGCCGGGCTTGACGTCCTTGCCGTTGCCGGCCGCGAAGGCGTCGATGATCTCGCCGAGCCGCTCGGGCGTCAAATCCTCGTAGCTGTCCTTGAAGATCATGATCATCGGCGCGTTCACGCACGCGCCCTGACACTCGACCTCTTCCCACGACAAGGTGCCGTCGGCATTGGTGTGGAACGGCTCGGGGTGGATCTTGTCGCGGCACACCTGCATCAGCGCCTCGGAGCCGCGCAGCATGCACGGCGTCGTGCCGCAGACCTGGATATGGGCACGGGTGCCGACCGGCTTCAACTGGAACTGAGTGTAGAAGGTGGCAACCTCGAGCGCGCGGATATAGGGCATGTCGAGCATGTCGGCGATCGTCTCGATCGCGGCGCGCGTGACCCAGCCCTCCTGCTCCTGGGCGATCATCAAAAGCGGGATGACGGCGGACTGCTCACGCCCCTTGGGATATTTCTTGACCCATTTCTTCGCCTCCGCCGCGTTCGCCCGGTTGAAGGCGAAGGCGGCTGGCTGAACGGCTGGCTCTGCGAGACGGCGGACGCTCATTATCTGTCGACCTCTCCGAAAACGATGTCGAGGGAACCGAGAACGGCGGAGACGTCGGCCAGCATGTGGCCGCGGCACAGAAAATCCATCGCCTGCAAATGGGCAAAGCCCGGCGCGCGCAGCTTGCAGCGATAGGGTTTGTTGGAGCCGTCGGAGACGAGATAGACGCCGAACTCGCCCTTCGGCGCCTCGACGGCGGCATAAACCTCGCCCTCGGGCACCCGGTAGCCCTCGGTATACAGTTTGAAATGATGGATCAGGGCTTCCATCGACCGTTTCATGGCGGCGCGCTTGGGCGGCACGACCTTGCCGTCGGTGTTGGAAACCGGTCCGGTCTTCTGCGTGCCGAGCAGCCGGTCGACGCACTGGCGCATGATGGCGGCCGACTGGCGCATCTCCTCCATGCGGATCAGATAGCGATCGTAGCAATCGCCGTTCTTGCCGATCGGGATCGAGAACTCCATCTCCGAATAACATTCGTAGGGCTGCGCCTTGCGCAGGTCCCAGCGCGCGCCCGACCCGCGCACCATGACGCCGGAAAAACCCCAGTCCCAGGCGTCGTCGAGCTTGACCACGCCGATGTCGACATTGCGCTGCTTGAAGATGCGGTTGTCGGTCAGGAGATCGTCGAGATTCTTGACCGTGGTCATGAACGGATCGATCCAGTTGCCGATATCCTCGACGAGCTGGTCGGGAATGTCCTGATGCACGCCACCGGGGCGGAAATAGGCGGCATGCATGCGCGCCCCGCAGGCGCGCTCGTAAAACACCATCAGCTTCTCGCGCTCCTCGAAGCCCCACAGAGGCGGGGTGAGCGCACCGACGTCCATCGCCTGGGTGGTGACGTTCAACAGATGCGACAGGATGCGGCCGATCTCGGAAAACAGCACCCGGATCACCTGCCCGCGCTTGGGCACCTCGATCTCGAGCAGCCGCTCGACGGCGAGCGCGAAGGCGTGTTCCTGGTTCATCGGCGCGACATAGTCGAGCCGGTCGAAATAAGGCACGGCCTGCAGATAGGTCTTGTGCTCGATCAGCTTTTCGGTGCCGCGATGCAAAAGGCCGATATGCGGATCGACGCGCTCGACCACCTCGCCGTCGAGCTCCAGCACCAGGCGCAGAACGCCGTGCGCGGCGGGATGCTGCGGGCCGAAATTGATGTTGAAGTTGCGGACGGAATGCTCGGTCATTGCGCGCCCTCGCTGGAATTCGGCGCAAACAGCGCGAAAACTTCGGCCTCGGTCATGGTGCGCGTCTCGTTGGCGAAACTGTAATTGGCGGGCTTGCGATCGATAAAGATCTGGCTGTCGAAGCGGAACGCCTCCGGATCGTCGAAAGCGTGGATCGACACGTGCTGGTTGGCGCCGTCCTGGGTCTGCCACAGAAGGGTCGCGCCGCAGGACCGGCAGAAAAGCCGCTCGCCCCAATCCGAGCCGCGATAACGGCCGAGCGCCTCTTCGGCCTCGAAGCGCACGCTCGAGCCGCAGTCGGTCGACATGAAGGTACCGCCCGTCCAGCGCCGGCACATGCCGCAATGACACACGCCCATGGTCTCACCGACCGGGGTGGCGGTAAAACGCACCGCGCCGCAAAGACATTGTCCGCTGAGCGTCGTCATCGGCCGATCACCCCTGCCCGAACAGCGCGCCGCCGCCAAACAGCCACAGCGCCAGACCGGCGACGGTCAACGCCACCAAAATCTTGCCGACCGTGTCGTTGACGAACGGCCGACCCGCGATCCGCGTCCACACATACCACACCGCGCCGACCACGATCGCCGCGAGAAGGATAAGGACTACAAGGCGCGCCATGGCGGTTCATCCCCATCATTTGGCCTTCTCGTCGCCGGGCAGCACGTAGTCGGTGCCTTCCCAGGGCGAGAGGAAGTCGAAATTGCGGAATTCCTGCTTCAATTCGACCGGCTCGTAGACGACGCGCTTGGCCTCGTCGTCGTAGCGCACCTCGACAAAGCCGGTGAGCGGAAAATCCTTGCGCAGGGGATGGCCCTCGAAGCCGTAATCGGTCAACAGGCGGCGCAGGTCGGGATGGCCCGAAAACAGGATGCCGTAGAGATCGTAGGCCTCGCGCTCGAACCAGTCCGCCCCCGGATAGACCGGGGTGGCGGAGGGAACGGGCGTGTCCTCGTCGGTCATGACACGAAGGCGCACGCGCAGGTTCTGGCGCGGCGACAACAGGTGATAGACCACGTCGAAGCGCTTTTCGCGCGCCGGATAGTCGACGCCGCAAATGTCGATCATAGAGACGAACTGGCACTGGACGTCGCGCTTGAGGAAGGCGAGCACTTCCAGCACGTCGCCCGGCGCCACCGTCAGCGTGAGTTCGCCGAAGGCCACGACAGCATCCTCGATACGCCCGTCGAGGCGTTCGGACACGTAGGCGGCCAGGTCTTTCAGCGCTTCGCTCATTTGCCGATCCCGAAATCTAGCGCTCGATCGTGCCGGTGCGGCGGATCTTCTTTTGCAGAAGCAAGATGCCGTAAAGCAGCGCCTCCGCCGTGGGCGGGCAACCGGGCACGTAGATGTCGACCGGCACCACCCGGTCGCAGCCGCGCACCACCGAATAGGAATAATGGTAGTAGCCGCCGCCATTGGCGCACGAGCCCATCGAGATGACGTAACGCGGCTCGGGCATCTGGTCATAGACCTTGCGCAGCGCCGGCGCCATCTTATTGGTCAGCGTGCCGGCCACGATCATGACGTCGGACTGGCGCGGGCTGGCGCGCGGGGCGACGCCGAAGCGCTCGGCGTCGTAGCGCGGCATCGACACATGCATCATCTCGACCGCGCAGCAGGCCAGGCCGAAGGTCATCCACATCAGCGACCCCGTGCGCGCCCAGGTGACGAGCGATTCCGAAGAGGTGACGAGAAAACCCTTGTCGGCCAGCTCGCTGTTGATGTCGCCGAAAAACGCGTCGTCGGCGCCGATCGGCTTGCCCGTGTTCGGATCGATGATGCCCTTGGGCCGCGGGGCGACGAGGGTGTCTGAACCGGAGGTCAATCCCATTCCAGCGCTCCCTTTTTCCATTCGTAGATAAAGCCGATCGTCAGGACGGCAAGGAAGACCATCATCGACCAGAAGCCGAGCCAGCCGATCTCGCCGAACGACACCGCCCAGGGAAACAGGAACGCGACCTCGAGGTCGAAGATGATGAACAGGATCGATACCAGATAGAACCGCACGTCGAACTTCATGCGCGCGTCGTCGAAGGCGTTGAAGCCGCATTCATAGGCAGAGAGCTTTTCGGGATCCGGGTTCTGGTAGGCGACGATGAAGGGCGCCGCCAGCAGGGCAATGCCGATGACAAGCGCCACGCCGATGAAAATCACGATCGGGAGATATGAAACGAGGAGTTCGTTCATTGCCCAGCCTTCCGGAGCCTTTCCGCGCCTTTTGCCGCCCTTCGGCGCGCTCAAGGCGCCGAAAATCGTCGGGCGACGCGACGGAGTTCATGCTCATGTTGCAACGCGGCGACGGTTAGCGCAGCCATCACAGCGAAGCAAGTCAAACCTTGGCAAAATCGCGGTAGCCCGCCTCGCCCCCCAACCGCGAGGCGGACGGCGGGGCGCGCCACAAGCCCGCACCGGGCCTGATGACAGGATTGGCAGCAGACGGCCGCGCCGCCGCCGCTTTCGGGTTGACGGGAGGGCATACGCGTCGTCTCGTCGCACGAACCGTCATCGCCCCCGGAAACCATGCCGCGCATCATGAAAGACAGCCTGTCGCTCGCCGCCGCCCGGCGCATCGCACTCGCCGCCCAGGGTTTTGCCGATTCGCGACCGCCACAGGTCGGCGACTTCCGGCCAATAGGCCGGGTGCTGCGCCATACCGGCCTGTTGCAGATCGATTCCGTCAGCGCCGTGGTGCGGGCGCACTACATGCCCGCCTTCTCGCGGCTCGGCCCCTACCCGATGGCGCTGATCGATCGGGCCGCCTGGAAGCGGCCGCGCCGGCTGTTCGAATATTGGGCGCACGAAGCCTCGCTGCTGCCGGTGGAGATGTGGCCCTATATGCAGTGGCGGATGGACAAGGCGCGCCGCAACCAGGGCATCTACAAAGGCCTGGCCGCGTTCGCGCGGGAAAACCGCGCCTATATCGAGCGCATTTACCAGGAGGTCGCCGCGCGCGGACCGATCGCGGCGTCCGATTTCGAGGACCAGAAGGGCAGCGGCGGCTGGTGGGGCTGGAGCGAGGTCAAACAGGCGCTGGAATGGCTTTTTTGGGTCGGCCGGATCACGACCGCGACGCGTCGCGGGTTCGAGCGCTGCTACGACCTTCCCGAACGGGTCATTCCCGCCGCGATCCACGACGCCAAAACACCCGAGCCGGCCGACGCGATACGCCATCTGCTGCGCGTGTCGGCGCGCGGGCTCGGCGTGGCCACGGCCGCCGATCTGCGCGACTATTTCCGGCTGTCGCCCAAAGACGCCGACCCGCGGCTTGACGAACTGGTCGAGACCGGCGACCTGTTGCCGGTGCGCGTGGAGGGCTGGTCGCAGAAAGCCTTCCTGACCAAGGATGCGCGCACGCCGCGACGGGTCGGCGGCCAGGCACTGCTGGCGCCGTTCGATCCGCTTGTGTGGGAACGCGGGCGTGCGCAAAGACTGTTCGGCTTCCGCTACCGCATCGAGATATACACCCCCGCCGACAAGCGGGTGCACGGCTATTACGTGCTGCCGTTCCGGCTCGGCGAAGCGATCGTGGCGCGCCTGTGCGTCAAGGCCGACCGCGCGGCGTCGACGCTGCGGGTCAATACCGCCTTCGCAGAGCCGCACGCGCCGGCCCATACCGCCGAGGCGCTGGCCGGCGAACTGCGCAGCCTGGCGCACTGGCTGGGCCTGGAGCGCGTCGAAACACGGGCGCAGGGCGACCTGGCCGGCCCGCTTGCCGACGCGCTGCGGTCAGGCTGAGGCCGGCTCGGCCGAGCCCGCGGCAACGCCAAGACGCGCGGCGACCGTGATCGCCACGCCGGTCTTCGGACCGTGCGCCAAACGACGGGGATAGTCGACCGCGACAGCGGGGAGCCGCCGCAGAGCGGACCTCAGCCGATCTTGCGCACCCGCGCCTTGCGGGCGGCGTAACGCGCGTCACGCTTGGCCTTGAGGGCGGCGTCGTCGACGAGACTCTCGGCACGCTTGGCCAATTCCTCGGCGCGGCGTTGCTGCTCCAGACGACGCTCTTCTTCCTCGCGCGCCAGTCGCTCGGCCTCGAGCGCGGCCTCGCGCTCGGCCTTCAGGCGCGCTTCCTCGGCGCGCTTGGCCTGCCGCTCGGCTTCACGTTGCTTGCGGCGCTGTTCACGCGCCTCCGCAATCGCCTTGCGCTCGGCGATACGCGCCTGCACGGCCGGGTCGTCTTCGCTGGGTCTGTTCTTGAACTTTTCCAGAAGCGCGGCCTTGGCGGCCATCGCGTCGTTGCGTCTTTGGACGAAATCCTTGTCCTGCTTCTTCAATTCCAACCTTTAATCTTTCTGCTGATCCGATTGCGGCGCATACATGCTGCGAGGGGAACTCCGGATCAAGCCCCCAAGGCGATCTTTTTGACCGCTCCACCGATTTGGACGGCGAAACACCGCCTATCGCCGCCGCGTCACGGCGACACAAGCCGGCCGGCCGTCAATCCGGAAGGACAGGCCCGGCGGCGCGACGGCGCCTCGACAAAACTATTGCGGGATTATTGCCGGCGCGTGCCGTGCGGGCTCGAATAGGGGTCGTCGCCGCCATTGTTGCGCCGGGATCTTTCGCCGCGATTGATGTCGCTGGCTTCGACATAGGCCATTTCGATCAGATATGCGAGCATTTCCAACTGTTCCGCCTCGGCCATGGTCCGCAACTGTGCCAGCATAGACTGCATGAAGTCCAGCGTCTCGGTTCTGCGGTAGGTCCGGTTCTGCGTCATTGCGAAATGGCCAGCACCTTTTGTTTTTCTTATTCGATAATCGTTGGTCCGTTTCGATAGTCGTTGATCCGTGCGTTGAAGTATGCGTCGGCACAAGGGCGATCCGCCCCGGCAGGACCTGCCTGGCGACGACTTGTCGCCCTTTTTGCACTTCTACAACTACACTTAGCATCGTCACTTTGGGTTGTAAATCTCCATGCGCGCACCCCGATGCAAATCCCTGGTTGCCGAAGCTCCAATTTGGGTGCCGGGACTTGACCCCGCCCGAAAGCCCCGCCATGTGACGCACTGATTTGGCCCAAGAACGGCGTGCACGGACACATTCCGGCGCCGGCGGCGCCACAGGGACATCGCATAGATATGGACGTCGTCATCGTCGAATCGCCGGCCAAGGCGAAAACAATCAACAAATATCTCGGTCGGGATTATAAGGTTCTGGCGTCGTTCGGCCATGTGCGCGACCTGCCGGCCAAGGACGGCTCGGTGCTGCCGGACGAGGATTTTTCGATGTCCTGGCAAGTCGACGGCCCCGCCTCCAAGCGGCTGAGCGATATCGCCAAGGCGGTCAAGGAGGCCGACGGCCTGGTGCTCGCCACCGACCCGGATCGCGAAGGCGAGGCCATTTCGTGGCACGTGCTGGAGGTGCTGCGCCAGAAACGCGCCCTGAAGGACAAGCCCGTGCGGCGCGTGGTCTTCAACGCGATCACAAAAAAGGCCGTGCTCGACGCGATGGCCAATCCGCGCGACATCGACGTGCCGCTGGTCGACGCCTATCTCGCCCGGCGGGCGCTCGACTATCTGGTCGGCTTCACGCTGTCGCCGGTGCTGTGGCGCAAGCTGCCCGGCGCCCGCTCGGCCGGGCGCGTGCAGTCGGTGGCGCTGCGGCTGGTGTGCGACCGCGAGGCGGAAATCGAGCGTTTCGTGCGCCAGGACTATTGGCAGATCGCCGCCAGCCTGACGACGCCGCGCCAGGAAGGTTTCGAGGCCCGGCTGACCGCGTTCGACGGCAAAAAACTGCAAAAGCTCGACATCGACAGCCAGGAGCAGGCCGACACCATCAAGGCGATGCTGGACGCGGCCTCGTTCACGGTCGCCGACGTCGAAGCCAAACCCACCCGCCGCAACCCGCCGCCGCCCTTCACCACCTCGACGCTGCAGCAGGCGGCCTCCTCGCGCCTGGGATTTTCGGCCTCGCGCACCATGCAGGTCGCCCAACGGCTTTATGAAGGTCTGGACGTCGACGGCGAAACCACCGGCCTGATCACCTATATGCGAACCGACGGCGTCCAGATCGCGCCGGAGGCGATCGAGGCCGCGCGCGGCGCGATCACCGACACGTTCGGCGCCTCCTACGTGCCCGACAAGCCCAGGGTCTATTCGACCAAGGCCAAGAACGCCCAGGAGGCGCACGAGGCGATCCGCCCAACGGATTTCTCGCGCACGCCGGAGCAGATGCGCGCGATCCTGGACAGCGACCAGGCGCGGCTTTACGACCTGGTGTGGAAACGCGCCATCGCCAGCCAGATGAACGCCGCCGAGATCGAGCGCACGACCGTGGAGATCGAGGCGCGCGAGGGCGCCCGCATGGCGGGGCTGCGCGCCGTCGGCTCGGTGGTCAAGTTCGACGGGTTCCTGGCCGCCTATGCCGACCGGCGCGACGAGGACAGCGACGACGACGAGGACCGCCGGCTGCCGCAGATCGAGGCCGGCGAGAGCGTCGCCCGCGACAAAATCGATGTCACCAAGCACACGACCGAGCCGCCGCCGCGCTATTCGGAAGCCTCGCTGATCAAGAAGATGGAAGAGCTCGGCATCGGCCGGCCCTCGACCTATGCCGCGACGCTGAAGACGCTGGAGGATCGCGGCTATGTCGAGATCGACAAGCGCCGGCTGATCCCGGAGGCCAAGGGGCGGCTGGTGATCGCCTTTCTGGAAAGCTTTTTCGAGCGCTACGTCGAATACGACTTCACCGCCGCGCTGGAGGAAAAGCTCGACGAGATTTCCGACGGCAAGCTCGCCTGGAAGGACGTGCTGCGCGAATTCTGGCGCGATTTTTCGGCCGCGGTCGCCGACATCAAGGAACTGCGCGTCACCGAGGTGCTCGACGCGCTCAACGAGGAACTGGCGCCGCTGGTGTTTCCGGCCCGCGAGGACGGGGGCGAGCCCCGCGCCTGCCCGCGCTGCGGCACAGGCCAGCTTTCGCTGAAGCTCGGACGCTACGGCGCCTTCGTCGGCTGCTCCAACTATCCCGAATGCGGCTATACGCGCCAGCTCGGCGACGGCGCCGACGGCAACGGCGCGAGCGGCGACACCGGCGACAAGGCGCTGGGCGTCGATCCCTACACGGATGAGCCGATCGCGCTGAAATCGGGCCGGTTCGGCCCCTATGTCCAGCGCGGCGAAGGCAAGGAGGCCAAACGGTCCAGCCTGCCCAAGGGCTGGACGCCGGACACGATCGACCTGGAGCGCGCGCTCGCGCTGCTGTCGCTGCCGCGCGATGTCGGCCAACACCCCGAGACGCAAAAAATGATCTCGGCCGGAATCGGCCGTTACGGGCCGTTCCTGTTGCATGACGGCACCTATGCCAATCTCGAATCGGTCGAGGACGTCTTCAGCGTCGGCATCAACCGGGCCGTCACGGTGCTGGCCGAAAAGCAGGCCAAGGGCGGCGCGCGGCGCGGCGCGGCCACGGTTTTGAAGGATCTCGGCGACCATCCAGACGGCGGCGGCAAGGTGACCGTGCGCGACGGGCGCTACGGGCCTTACGCGAATTTCGGCAAGGTCAACGCCACCCTGCCGAAAGGCAAGGATCCGGCCAGCGTCACGCTCGAGGAGGCGGTCGCGCTGATCGCCGAACGGGCCGGCAAGACAAAGTCGGGCGGCGCGAAGAAGACAAGCAAGGCCAAGAAGCCCGCCGCCGGCAAGACCGGCGCGAAGACCAAGAAAACCGCCAAGGCGGGCGGCCTCTCGGACGCTTCGTGAGCCGCGGCGCGAAAGGATCCCAACCAGGCGGCGGCAAGGACGTCGCCCGCCCGGCGCGCGAGGACGTGCTGCGCTTCATCGCCGACAATCCCGAACGGGCGACCAAGCGCGATATCGCCAAGGCCTTCAAGCTCAAGGGCCAGGACCGGATCTGGCTGAAGCAGTTGCTGCGCGAGTTCGAGGCCGAGGGCCTGCTGGCCAAGCAGGGCAAGAATCTGAGCCGGCCGGGCGCGCTGCCGCCGGTCGCCGTGCTCGACATCTTTGGCCGGGATGCCGATGGCGGCCTGCTGGCCCGCCCGTCGGAAAGCCGCGAGGAAGACGGGGAGCCCGTGGTGATCTCGGTCGGTCAGGCGCGCGGCGGCAAGGCGACCACGGCAGGCGTCGGCGACCGCGTTCTGGCGCGTCTTTTCATGCGCGAGCGGCCGGACGGGCCCGCCTATACCGCGCGGGTGATGAAGGTGTTCGACAAGCGCCGCGACGCCATCCTGGGCGTGATCGCCAAGCGCGAGGACGGGGGTTTTGTCGCCCAGCCGGTCGAACGGCGCCAGCCGGAAGTCGAGATCGACGCGTCCTTCCTGAACGGCGCCCAAACCGGCGACCTGGTCGAACTGGAAACCCGCCGCCCGAACCGCTACGGCCCGGCGCGCGGCAAGGTGCTCGCCGTGATCGGGTCGCTGACCAGCGAAAAGGCGGTGTCGATGATCGCGCTGCACGCGCACGACATTCCGCATGTGTTTCCCGCCGAGGTACTGGGCGAGGCCGAGGCCGCCGAACCGGCGGGCATGGCCGGCCGGGAGGACTGGCGCGACGCGGCGCTGGTGACCATCGACCCGGCCGATGCGAAAGACCACGACGACGCCGTCTGCGGCCATGCCGACGACGATCCGGCCAATCCGGGCGGCGTGGTCGCCACGGTGGCGATCGCCGATGTCGCGGCCTATGTGCGCACCGGCTCGGCCCTCGACCGCGAGGCGCAGAAACGGGGCAATTCGGTCTATTTTCCGGACCGGGTGGTGCCGATGCTGCCCGAGCGCATCTCCAACGATCTGTGCTCGCTGCGCGAGGGCGAGGACCGCCCGGCGCTGGCGGTGCGCATGGTGTTTGCCGCCGACGGGCGCAAGCTCAGACATTCCTTCCACCGCGTCATGATGCGCTCGGCGGCCAGGCTCGCCTATCCGCAGGCGCAGGCCGCCATAGACGGCGCCCCGGACGACAAGACGGCGCCGCTGCTCGACACCGTGCTGAAACCGCTGTGGGAGACCTATGCGGTGCTCAAACGCGGACGCACGGCCCGCAAGCCGCTGGAACTCGACCTGCCGGAACGCAAGATCCTGCTCGACGACGAGGGCAAGGTCGATCGCGTCGTGGTGCCGGAGCGGCTCGAGGCGCACAAGCTGGTCGAGGAGTTCATGATCCAGGCCAATGTCGCGGCCGCCGAGACGCTGGAGGCCAAGCGCCAGGCCCTGGTCTACCGCACCCACGACGCGCCCTCGCTGGCCAAGCAGGAATCGCTGCGCGAGTTTTTGAAAACGCTCGGCCTGTCGCTGGCGCGCGGCGCGCAACTGCGCCCGGCGCAGTTCAACACCATTCTGGAGCGCGTGCGCGGCGAGGACCACGAACAACTGGTCAACGAGGTGGTGCTGCGCTCGCAAAGCCAGGCCGAATACGCGCCCGACAATATCGGCCATTTCGGCCTCAATCTGAAACGCTACGCCCATTTCACCTCGCCGATCCGCCGCTACGCCGACCTGATCGTCCACCGGGCGCTGATCGCCGCGCTGGGGCTGGGCAAGGACGGGCTGACGCCGGGCGAAGAAGCGCGGCTGGACGACATCGCCGCCCTGATCTCGGCGGCCGAACGCCGCGCCATGGCGGCCGAGCGCGACACGATCGACCGGCTGATCGCCGGCCATCTGGCCACCCGCCGCGGCGACACGTTCGAGGCGCGCGTGTCGGGCGTGACCAAGGCGGGACTATTTGTCCAATTGCCGGCATACGGCGCGGATGGCTTCATACCGGTGTCGTCGCTCGGTGGCGACTACTATATATACGATGAAACGGCGCATTCGCTCGTCGGCGACAGGAGTTCGAAAGGTTTCCGCCTGGGCGACCGGGTCGATGTCAGGCTGGTCGAGGTCGCGCCGCTGGCGGGCGCCCTGCGCTTCGAGATGCTCAGCGACGCGCGCCCCCTGCCACCGGCCACACGCTCCTTCCACAAGGCGAAAAACCGGGCACACACACGATCATCGCGGCGCACCAGCCGGGCCCGCGACAGGAGAACATAGATGGACGCACGGAAATTCGGCGGCGCGGCCGCGACAAAGACAACCGACCGGCCGCTGTGGCAGGCGATGAAGCGCGGCTTTCTGGGGCGCTGCCCCAAATGCGGCGAAGGCCGCATGTTCGCCCGCTTCCTGCGCACCGCCGAACGCTGCGATGCCTGCGGCGAGGAATTCCACCATCACCGCGCCGACGACCTGCCGGCCTATCTGGTCGTGGTCGTCGTCGGCCACGTGATCGTGGGCGCCTTCATGGGCGTGGAAGCGACGACGACATTGTCGACCTGGCAGCATCTGGCGATCTGGGTGCCGATCACGATCCTGTCGGCGCTGGCGCTGCTGCAACCGACCAAGGGCGCGGTCGTGGGGCTGCAATGGGCGCTGCGCATGCACGGTTTCGGCGGGCCCGCCGAAGAACTCGAGACCCATCCGGAATTATGAGCGGGCGCAAGCGGGAGAGCCGGAACGTGAAGGACGGCATGAGCCGGGCCGACGTGGACCGGGTCGAATCGAAGGATTTCGCCCTCGGCGGCAGGCCGATGCGCCCGCGCGACGCCGCAACGCTGATCCTGCTCGACCGCGACGGCGCCGAAACCCGCGTCCTGCTCGGCCGGCGGCACCGGGCGCACGCCTTCATGCCGGGCAAATTCGTGTTTCCGGGCGGCCGCACAGACCCGACCGACAGCCGCGTGGCGATCGCCGCGCCGCTGCATCCGGACGAGGAGCAGCGCATCGCCGGCACCGGCGCACGCGCCACCCCGGCCCGGGCACGCGCCATCGCGCTGTCGGCGATCCGCGAGGCCTACGAGGAGGCCGGCCTGCTGATCGGGCGGCGCGAAGCCTTCCAGACCCGGCATTCCGGCTGGCAGGGTTTTGCCGAGCACGGCGTGCAACCGGCGCTCGACCGGCTGCGCTTCGTCGCCCGCGCCATCACCCCGCCCGGAAGGGTGCGGCGCTTCGACACCCGCTTCCTGGCCGCCTGGCGCTCCGACGTCGCCTGCGAGCTCGACGATGGCGGGCCGACCAACGAGCTCGAGGAGCTGGTCTGGCTGCCGCTGTCGCAGGCCAGAGAGGCCGATATTCCCGCCATCACGCGCACCGTGCTCGACGAATTGCAGGCCCGGCTGAAAGACGACCCCGAGCTCGAGCCGGGCCGCGAGGTGCCGTTTTACCGCATGCTTCACAACCGCTTCGTGCGGGCCATGATCTGACCGGCGGAAAAATCAGCACGATGGCGGGGGGCGCTGCGGCGGACGAGGAAATCGAAACGGTGCGCTGGCTGGCGCTCGGCGCGGCCATCGCCTCGATCAGCGCCGTGGGCATGGCGATCGGCCTGGGCGTGCCGCTGCTGAGCGTGATCCTGGAAAATCGCGGCTTCTCGGCCACCGCGATCGGGCTCAACACCGGCGTAGCCGGTCTCGCCTCGATCGCCATGGCGCCGCTGGCGATCCCGATCGCGGCGCGGTTCGGCGTCGTGGCGACCATGCTGGTGGCGATCGTGGCCGGCGCCTTTTCCTTTATCGGGTTTTACTTCGCGACGGATTTCTGGATGTGGTTTCCGCTGCGCGTCGTGCTGCATGCGGCGATCACCGCGCTGTTCATCCTGTCGGAATTCTGGATCAGCGCCTCGGCCCCGCCGCACAAGCGCGGCCTGGTGCTGGGCATCTACGCCACCGTGCTGTCGCTGGGCTTCGCCTTCGGACCGTGGCTGTTTTCGCGCCTGGGCAGCGACGGCATCCTGCCGTTCGTGGTCGGCTTCACCATCACGCTGGCATCGGCGGTGCCGGTGGTCGCGGCCTGGCGCGAAAGCCCGGCCATCGGCGGCGCGGCCCGTCGCGGCAGCTTCTTGAGCTATGTCTTCCTGGTTCCGACCGCGACCGCGGCGGTGCTGGTGTTCGGCGCGGTGGAGACCGGCGGGTTCGCGCTTTTTCCCGTCTACGGCAACCGGATCGGCTATTCGGAGGCCGACGCCGCGCTGCTGTTGACGATGATCGGGCTTGGAAACGTGCTGCTGCAGATTCCGATCGGCATGATCAGCGACCGCATGGCCGACCGGCGCACCCTGTTGGCGGTGTGCGCGGCGATCGGGCTCGCCGGCATGATCGTTTTGCCGATGGTGTCGCTCGACTGGTATGTGGTGGCCGCGGTTCTGTTCGTGTGGGGCGGCGTGGTGGCCGGGCTCTACACGGTGGGGCTTGCCCATCTCGGGGCGCGCCTGACAGGGCGTGACCTCGCCTCGGCCAACGCCGCCTTCGTGTTCTGCTACGGGCTCGGCATGCTGGTCGGGCCGCAGGTGACCGGCATCGGCATGGATATTCTGGGCGCGCACGGCTTCGCGTGGTCGCTGGCGCTGTTCTTCGTGTGCTATCTGGCGCTGGTGGCGACGCGGCTGCGCGGCCGCGGCTGAGGGCATGGCAAGCCTTGCGGCCACAAACGCGATTTACTCACGCGCGATTTCGCGCTTTGATCCAATCCGAACCGCTATGGGAGCAAGACCGATGACAATGTGGAAATCCGTCCTGGCCGCGACGGCCCTTGCGCTGGCCTCGAGCACGTCGGTGTTCGCCGCGAAGACCGACCTGGTTGTCGGCGTGGTGCTGGAACCGCCGCATCTCGACCCGACGGCGGGCGCGGCCGCGGCGATCGACGAGATCGTCTACGCCAACGTGTTCGAGGGCCTGACGCGGATCGGCCGCGGCGGCGAGGTCGCGCCGGCCCTGGCCGAGAGCTGGGAGATTTCCGACGACGGCAAGGTCTACACCTTCAAGCTTCGCGCCGGCGCGACCTATCACGACGGCAGCGCTTTCGACGCCGAGGACGTCAAGTTCTCGCTCGAGCGCGCGATGGCGGAAGACTCCACCAACGCCCAAAAAGGGCTTTTCGCGGCCATCGACACGGTCGAAATCGTCGATCCGACCACGGTCAAGGTGACGCTGAAACAGCCGCAGGGCTCGTTTTTGTACAATCTGGGCTGGGGCGACGCGGTGATCGTGGCGTCCGAATCGGCCGAGGGCAACAAGGAAAACCCGGTCGGCACCGGGCCGTTCAAGTTCGACAACTGGGCCAAGGGCTCCTCGATCACCCTGTCGAAGGCCGAGGGCTACTGGGGCGAGCCGGTCGCGCTCGACACGGTCGAATTCCGCATCATCCCCGACGCGGCCGCCGCCGTGCCGGCGCTTTTGACCGGCGACGTACACGCCTTCCCCAACATGCCGGCCGGCGACGCCCTGCCCCAGATCGAGGCCGACCCGCGCTTTGTCGTGGTGGTCGGCTCGACCGAGGGCGAGACCATTCTTTCGACCAACAACAAGAAGGCGCCGTTCGACAATCTCAAGGTGCGGCAGGCGATCGCCCACGCGCTCGACCGCGAGGCGATCATCGCCGGCAACGGCTCCGGCTTCGGCACGCCGATCGGCTCGCATTTCTCGCCCGGCAACGAGGCCTATGTCGACCTGACCGGCACCTATCCGCACGATGTGGAAAAGGCCAAGGCGCTGCTGAAGGAAGCCGGTTTCGAAGACGGCTTCAAGGCGACGCTGAAGCTGCCGCCGCCGTCCTATGCGCGCGACGGCGGCCAGATCGTGGCCTCGCAATTGCGCGAGGTCGGCATCGAGCTCGAGATCATTCCGGTGGAATGGGCGCAATGGCTCGACCAGGTGTTCAAGGCCAAGGATTACGACCTGACGATCGTGTCGCATACCGAGCCGAACGATATCGGCATCTATGCGCGCGACGACTATTATTTCCAGTACGACAATCCCGAATTCGACGCCGTGATCGCCGAGCTGGACGTCACCTCCGACCAGGCCAAGCGCAACGAACTCTACGCCAAGGCGCAGACGATCATCGCCGAGGACGCCGTCAACGGCTACCTGTTCCAGCTGCCCAAGATCGGCGTGTGGGACGCCAAGCTCGAAGGCATGTGGGAGAACTCGCCGGTGCAGGCAACCGACCTGACCGGCGTGAAGTGGGCCGAATAACGGATGTCTCTCCCTCCCCCTCGCGGGGAGGGAGACGCAAGGCCCAATGATCGCATTTCTCGCCAAGCGCATCGCCGTCGGGCTTCTGACACTGGTCGTGGCCTCGATCGTGGTTTTCGCCGTGCTGGAGATCGTGCCGGGCGATCCGGCACAGCTCATGCTGGGCATGAACGCCACCGAGGAGGCGCTGGCCGCGCTGCGCGAGCAGATGGGCCTCAACCAGCCGGTGGTGACGCGCTATCTCGCCTGGGTGAGCGGGCTCGTGGTCGGCGATTTCGGCCGTTCCTTCACCTATTCCAGCCCGGTGATCGAACTCGTCGCGGAGCGGGCCGTCGTGTCGCTGCCGCTGGCGCTGATGGCGCTTATTCTATCGACCGCGATCGCCATTCCCGTCGGGCTGTTCGCGGCCGCCAGACGCGGCAAGGCGGCCGACACGCTCGCCATGGGCGCGGCGCAGTTCGGCGTCGCGGTGCCGAATTTCTGGTTCGCGTTGATCCTGATCTACGTGTTCGCGGTCTGGCTGCGGCTGGTGCCGGCCGGCGGGTTCTCGGGCTGGGAGAACGGGCTTCTCAGCGGCTTGCGGGCGCTGCTCCTGCCGGCGATCGCGCTTGCCCTGCCGCAAGCGGCGATCCTGGCCAGGGTGACGCGCTCGGCGCTGCTGGAGGTGCTGGGCGAGGACTATATCCGCACCGCCCGCGCCAAGGGCATGCCGCGCGAAGCGGTGTTGTGGCGCCACGCGCTGCGCAACGCCATGATCCCGGTGCTGACCATTCTGGGCCTGCAATTCGCCTTCCTGCTCGCCGGCACGATCATCATCGAGAACGTGTTCTACCTGCCGGGGCTGGGACGTCTGGTGTTCCAGGCCATCACCCAGCGCGACCTGATCGTCGTCGAGGGCGTGGTGATGCTTCTGGTGGCGAGCGTGGTCATCGTCAACATTCTGGTCGATATCTGCTACGCGCTCGTCGATCCGCGGCTGAGGACGCGCTGATGGCCGCCGAACCGCTCGACCTGCCGCAACCCGAACAGGGGCTCCTGGCGGCGGCGTTTTCCAACCGCTCCTTCGTCGCCGGCTTCGCGATCACCACCCTGATCACGGCCATGGCCGTGGTGTCGCTGGTGTGGACGCCGTTCGACGTGACAAGGCTGGTGCCGGCCGACCGCATGCAGGGCCTGTCGTGGACGCATCCGTTCGGCACCGACCATTTCGGCCGCGACATCCTGTCGATGATCATGGTCGGCTCGCGCAACTCGATCGCGGTCGCGGTGGTGGCCGTGTGCATGGGCATGGGCATCGGCGTGCCGCTCGGCTGCTGGGCGGCGGCGCGCGGCGGGCTGATCGACGAGGCGCTGATGCGGTTCAACGATCTCGTCTTCGCCTTCCCCGCGCTGCTGTCGGCCGTGCTGATCACCGCGATTTTCGGACCCGGCGCGATCAACGCCATCATCGCGATCGGCATTTTCTACATCCCCGTCTTCGCACGCGTGGCGCGCGCCGGCGCGCTCGCCCTGTGGCCGCGCGAATTCATCCTGGCCGCGCGCGCGGCCGGCAAGAACAAAGTGCTGATCACCATCGAGCACATCCTGCCCAACATCGCCTCGATCCTGCTGGTCCAGGGCACGATCCAGTTCGCGCTCGGCATCCTGGCCGAAGCGGGGCTTTCTTATGTCGGCCTCGGCGCGCAGCCGCCGATGCCGTCCTGGGGCCGCATGCTGTTCGACGCCCAGACGCGCATGATCGTGGCCCCGCACCTGGCGCTGTTTCCCGGCCTGGCGATCGTGGTCACCGTGCTGGGCCTGAACCTGCTCGGCGACGGGCTGCGCGACGTGCTCGACCCGAAACTGAGACGTCAACGCTGATGGCGCTTCTGGAGATCGAAAAGCTGACGCTGAAGATCGGCGACGCGCCGATCCTGAATGCCGTCGACCTTGCCATCGAAGCCGGCCAGACCATGGGCCTGGTCGGCGAATCGGGGTCGGGCAAGTCGATGACGGCGCTCACCGTCATGCGGCTGCTGCCGCACGCGGCCGAGGCCAGCGGCCGCGTCACCTTCGACGGCATCGACATTCTGGCGGCGCCGGAGGCGGCGATGTGCCGGCTGCGCGGCGACGATATCGGCATGGTGTTCCAGGAGCCGATGACGGCACTCAACCCGGTCAAGACGATCGGCGAACAGGTGGCCGAAGGCATACGCTGGCACACCGGCGCCAACCGGGCCGACGCCGAGGCCTCGGCGCGCCGGATCCTCGACCGGGTCGGCCTGCCGGAGGCGCAGTTTCCGCTGTCGCGCTATCCGCACCAGCTTTCCGGCGGCCAGCGCCAGCGCGTGGTGATCGCGATCGCCTGCGCGCTGAAGCCAAAACTGCTGATCGCCGACGAACCCACCACCGCGCTCGACGTGGTGCTGCAGGCGCAGATCCTCGACCTTCTGCGAGACCTGGTGGCGGAAAACCACATGGGGCTGCTTCTGATCAGCCACGATTTGGCGGTCGTCACCGACATGGCCGACCGGGTGACCATCATGCGCCACGGCACGGTGATGGAGGACGGCGAGACCGCGCCGACGCTCGCCGCCCAGGTCCACCCCTATACGCGCCAGCTCGCCGAGGCGTCGATGCACGTGCCGGCCCGGCCGCACCGCGCCGCGGCGGATGCGTCCGGGCCCAACCTGCTGGAGGTCGACACGGTGGTGCGCGACTATGCCGGGCGGCGACGCTCGCCGTTTTCGCGCCCGGTCCCGTTCCGCGCCGTCGACGGCGTCTCGTTCGCACTCAAGCCCGGCCAGTCCGTGGCGCTGGTCGGCCGCTCGGGCTGCGGGAAATCGACGCTGGCGCGGATGATCCTGGCCCTCGACCGGCCGAGCGCCGGCGAAATCCGCTTCCTCGGCGAGACGCTGACGGGCAAGAGCGAGGCGGCGCTGAAACCGGCGCGGCGCAACATGCAGGTCGTGTTCCAGGACCCGTACGGCTCGTTCAACCCGCGCCACAAGGTCGAACGCCTGGTCGCCGAACCGCTGCACCTGCTCGACGAGGCGCCCACGCCGACAACGCGCCGCGAGATGGTGGCGCACGCCCTGCACGAGGTCGGGCTCAGGCCGGACGACATGCAAAAATATCCGCACGAGTTTTCCGGCGGCCAGCGCCAGCGCATCTCGATCGCGCGCGCGCTGATCACGCGGCCGAAGCTGATCGTGGCCGACGAGCCGGTGTCGGCGCTCGACGTGTCGATCCGCGCCCAGGTGCTCGACCTGTTCGCCGATTTGAACCAGCGCCTGGGCGTCGCCTATCTGTTCATCACCCACGACCTGACGGTGGCGCGCGCGATCACCGACGAGGTGATGGTGATGCATGACGGCAAGATCGTGGAGGAAGGCAAGACCGACGCGGTGCTCGACGATCCGCGCTCGGACGCGGCCAAGGCGCTGGTGGCCGCCGCGCCGGACCTGAAACGCGCGATCCGGCGGCGCCTGGCAGAACAGGGATAAGACTGGCGCGGGCTACTGCGCGGGATCCGCGTCTGCCTCGCCGTGCACGTCGCCGCCGACAACATCCGACGGGTCGAGGTCGAGCACGTCGAGCGTGCGGCGCAAAAGCCTGACTTCATGCTCGCTCAGATCCGAATCGGATTTGGCGATCTCGGCCATATGGCGGGCAAGGTCGACGCGGCGCTGCCGGTCGAGCGTGCGAAAAAGCGCCAGCGCCTGCGAGCCGGTCGTCTCGTAGCCGAAATCGTGCAGGTAGCGAATCACGCTTTTCAGGCTGTCCTCGCCGATGCCGAACGCCTCGCGGCAGATGCGCCGGAACGTCTCCAGCTCCTTCTCGTCGACCTCGCCATCGGCCAGGATCATGCGAAACAGCAACAAAAGCTCGGCCGACAGCACCGGATCGTCGGCAACACGGCGCACGGCCGGATCGCCCTCCAGCAAAACACGCAGCTTGGCTAAAAACCCTTCGGCCATCGACCACCCTCCCCAGCAGCAGCATCACACTATTGCGGTTTGCGCCGTGTGCAAGCCCGAAGCCGCGGCCAGCCGCAATGCCGGGCTTTTGCGCGACGGCGGCTTGGCCTACCATGCGCGCTGGCGAAAAGGCACGATATGGCAGAAGATCCCCGACACGCCCCGTCCCGCGCCCCGCAGCCGGACGCCACCACGGTGCTGGTGCAGCATCGGGTGCCGGCCGATCTCGGCGGCGAGGTGATCAGGATCGTCGGCTATCGCGAAAACGGCCACGCGCTCGCCCATGCCGTGGAGATGGCGCCGCTGGCGGTGCCGCTGATCGTGGGATTCGGCGAGCCGTTCCGGATCGCGCTCGGCCGCGCGCCAACCGCCGACGAGCGCTACAACAGCTTCACCTCGGGGCTTTATCCCGGTTTCGTGCTGATCGACTCGACCGGGCGCGCCGAATGCATCCAGATCGACTTCACCCCGCTCGGAGCACGGCGGTTCTTCGGCATTCCGATGTGCGAGATCGCGCGGCGCATGGTGCAGCTCGACGAGCTCGGCGACCCCGACATCACCGACCTGCGCGACCGCCTCGGCGAACATGGCGACTGGCGGCACCGGTTCGCGGCGGTGGAGACGCTGCTGCGCCGCCGGCTGGCGGCGGCGGCACCACGGCACGGCGCGACCGCCTGGGCCTATCAACGCATCCTTGCCAGCCACGGCACGGTGCGCATCGGCGCCCTGGCCCGCTCGCTCGACTGCTCGCGCAAACATCTCAACCAGCACTTCGGCGAGGAGATCGGCATCGGGCCGAAAGCCACCGCGCGCATGGTGCGCTTCAACCGCGCGCTGACGATCGCCCGGCGCGCCGAGACGGCCGACTGGGCCCAGATCGCGGCCGATTGCGGATATGCCGACCAGGCCCACCTGGTGCGCGAGTTCCGCGCGTTTTCGGGCGCGTCACCGTCCGCGCTGCCGTCATTTCCGTGACGGCGCGAAAAAAAAGCGCGACACCGGAGCCGCCCGGGCACGGCGGCCTTGACTTTCGGGGGCGCTTGTATATGTCTCCGCCAACTCTGCACGGCCTGTCGACGTAAGTCGCGTCCCCGAGGGTGGGTTCCAAGCCGGCTGAATTTCGCGAGAACAACGGACGAACGTCATGGCCAAAGCCGCAAACCTGAAGATCAAGCTCCTGTCGACCGCCGATACCGGCTTTTTCTACGTCACCAGCAAGAACAGCCGGACGAAGACGGAAAAGATGTCGTTCCGCAAATACGATCCGATTGCGAAGAAGCATGTCGAGTTCAAGGAAACGAAGATCAAATAGGCCGCCGCAACGCCGGCACCTGGATGACGCCGCCTGCAAGGGCGGCGTTTTTTGTTGTTCGGAGCCGCTCACCCCGCGCCCCGGCAGAGCGACGGCAACGGCATGAGACGGGCCTCGTTTCGCGCGCTGCCGCGCGCGGGACACAGGCGCCCTGCCCTGATGCTCGCAATGAGAGGAAAAGGGGGCCGGCCGGCAATCTGACAGCGGTACGAGGAGGCCACTGAGAGTCAGAGCCGACCGGCCAACCCCACGGAACCCAGGAGATGCGGCGGACCTGAGCATCATGGGGTATGACGAGAGGTCCGCGTGAAAACCGTCACCGAACACTCTTGTTCCGAGGATTTCTCGCGCAATGCGAGGAAGAAATCAACTATTTATTAAGGATATGCGACAGCTTGCTTACGTTAACGTAAACAAGCCGGCCATGGCCCGACCCGGCGGCCCAGAGAACGGGACTCAGGCCGCCGCCGAAACGACCCTGTTGCGGCCGCCGTGCTTGGCCTCGTAAAGGGCGAGATCCGCCCGCTTGAGCAATCCGGCGGCGGTATCGCCCGCGCCGTCGAGGGCAGCGATGCCGGCGCTGACCGTCAACCCCACAGCGACCTGGTCCGGCCCCACGGCGAAGGGCGCGGCCTCGATCTCGGCGCGCACGCGCTCGCCGATCCTGGCCGCTGCCCGCGCGTCGGTGTCGGGCATGACGACGACGAACTCCTCGCCGCCATAACGGCAGGCAAGGTCGATGCCGCGCACGTTTCGGCGCAGCCGCTCGGCGAATTCGCGCAGCACCTCGTCGCCGCCGTCGTGGCCGTAGGTGTCGTTGACGGTCTTGAAGCAGTCGAGATCGGTGATCATCACCGACAGGGGGCGCCCGCCCGCCCTGGCGCGCTCGACCAGCGTGTCGAGATGACTGTCGAGATAGCGGCGGTTGTGCAGGCCGGTCAGCCCGTCGGTGACGGCCATGGCGATGGTTTCGGTGACATTGGCGCGCAAGCGGTCATTGTAGCGCTTGCGCCGGACCTGGGTGCGCAGCCGGGCGATCAGTTCCTGACGATCGAGCGGCCGCACGATATAGTCGTTGACGCCGAGCTCGAGCGCGCGGGTGACGCGCTGCTGCTCGTCCTTGTCGGCGATCAGGATGATGGGCACGAACCGGGTGCGGTCGAGCGAGCGCAGTTGCGAGCACAGCCGCAGCGGGTCGAAGCGGGCAAAACCGGTCGACACCAGAACGCAGTCGAAATTGCCCTCGGCGATCTGGAAACAGGCCGCCTGCGGGTCGGGCTGGACCATCGGCGTGACATAGGAGGCCAGCAGGCCGGTGACGGCCGCCGCCGCTTCGGCGTCGTCGTCCACCACCAGCACGCGCGGGCTTTCCTCGTCGGCCGGCACGATGTCGGCAAGCAGCGGCTCGATGCCGATCATGCGCGTGGTCGCCGCGCGCAGGCGCAGCTCGTCGGACAGCATCTTCAGCCGCACCAGACTCTTGACCCGGGTCAGGAGCTGGAGGTCGTTGACCGGCTTGGTCAAAAAATCGTCGGCACCGGCCTCCAGACCGCGGATGCGGTCGGCGACCCGGTCGAGCGCGGTAACGATGACGACGGGAATATGGGCGGTCGCCGGGTTCTGCTTGAGCCGGTGGCAGACTTCGAAACCGTCCATGTCCGGCATCAGGATGTCGAGCAGCACCACGTCGACCTTGCCGCCCCGACACAGTTCCAGCGCCTCGGGGCCGGAGGTCGCCGTCAGCACCTCGAAATATTCCGCCAGAAGCCGAGCCTCCAGCAGTTTCAGGGTCGCCGGGATGTCGTCAACGACGAGGATGCGTGCGGTCATGGTCCGGTTCCGTTCGCTCGGCGTGAAAATGAGCCCGTCAGGCGTCGCCCAGATAGGATCTGATCGTCTCGATGAACTTGCCGACCGAGATCGGCTTGGAAATATAGGCCTCGCAGCCGCCCTGGCGGATGCGCTCCTCGTCGCCCTTCATGGCGAACGCCGTCACGGCGATGACGGGAATGGCGTGCAGATCGTCATCCTCCTTCAGCCATTTCGTCACCTCCAGGCCCGACACTTCCGGCAACTGGATGTCCATCAAGATCAGGTCCGGCCGATGCCGGCGCGCGAGATCGAGCGCCTCGAGCCCGTTGCGCGTGCGCACCGTGGCGTAGCCACTGGCCTCGATCAGGTCGCGGAAGAGCTTCATGTTGAGCTCGTTATCCTCGACGATCATCACAGTCTTCGACATGCTCGCCCCACCCTGACGACAGGTTCTTCGGGCCGCGTTGCCGGCGTTCGGGCCGGAAAAGCGCGATTCTCCCTAAAGACAGCCTATCGCGATTTGATTGACGAAAGGCAAACCCCTTGCCAGGCCGCGACCGGCTTGCCTGCCGGCCGACGAGCGGCTAGGTCTGGCCGCGTCCAGCGATCCGGATCCTGCCCATGCCCGCCAGCGCCAGTTCCCCAGCCGCCGAAGCGCTCGCCATCCAGGCGCTCGGTTTCATCGCCGCCGATCCGGTGCTTTTGCCGCGCTTCCTGGCGCTGACCGGCATCGAGGCGGACGCGATCAGGCGCGCGGCGGCCGAGCCGGGTTTTTTGGCGGGCGTGCTGAATTTCCTGCTCGCCCACGAGCCGACGCTGACGGCATTTTGCCAGGCGCACGACATCGACCCGGCGGCGGTCGGCCAGGCCCAACGCGCCCTGCCCGGCGGCAACGACGATTTTCTGGCCTCGACATGAGCGACGATCCCGAAACCGCCCGCCAGATCGCCGAACTGGCGCGCGACAAGCGCCCGCTTGTGGTGCTCGACGTCGACGACGTGATTTTGGAGTTCATCCGGCCGTTTCCGCGCTTCCTCGCCGCAAAGGGCTACGCGCTGGGGCTGGAAACGTTCCGCCTGCACGGCAACGTCACCGAGATCGACACCGGCGCCGTGGTTGACCGGGAGACCGTTTCGGGCCTGCTCAGCGCCTTCTTCGCTGCCCAGGCCGAGTGGCAGACAATGGCGGCGGGCGCGGCCGAGGCGCTGGAAACGCTGTCGGCCGGCGCCGAGATCGTGCTGTTGACCGCCATGCCGCACCGCCATCGCGCGGTCCGGCGCGCCCATCTCGAGACGCTGGGGCTGACCTATCCGCTGCTGACCACCGAAATGGCCAAGGGCCCGGCGATCGCCGCGCTCAGGGGCGACGGCCGACGCCCGGTCGCCTTCGTCGACGACCTGCCGCACAATTTGATCTCGGCCCGCGCCAGCGTCGCCGACGCGCATCTGTTCCACCTGATGGCCGACAATTCGCTGCGCCGGCTCCTGCCGCCGCCGGCCGAGGGCATCGCCGCGGTCGAGGACTGGCCGGACGCGACGCCGAAGATCGCCGGCGCGCTGCGGCTTTGACCTTCGGGCGGCGGCCCTGCCCGCAGCCGCGGCGCTACAACACCAGACGCATCAGCGGCCGGCCGGCCTTTCGCTCGGCGACGCGCTCGAAGCCGGCCTTTTCGAACACCCGGGCCGAGCCGACGAACAGGCCGACCGGGCGCGTGCTTTTGGATTCGGTTATCGGGCAGGCATCGATCAGCCGCGCGCCGCCGGCCCGCGCGTGATCGATGCCGGCGGCCACCAGACGATGGGTCAGGCCCCGGCCGCGCGCCTTGCCGCGAACAAAAAAGCACGACACCGCCCACACGCCGGCATCGTCGCGTTCGTCGGGCGACAGCGGCGCCGAGACGCGGCCCTGATTGTTCCATTCCGGCACGTCGGCGCGCGGGCCGATCTGCATCCAGCCCATGCCGACGCCGTCCTCGAGCGCGATCAGGCCGGGCGGCGGCCCGGTCTCGACCCGGGTCTTGAAATGGGCGCGGTTGCTTTCGCGGTTGTTGTGCCGCCGGGTCGCCGGCGGCAGGCGAAAATGCGTGCACCAGCAGCCGTAACAGGCGCCCTGGCGGCCAAACAAATCCTCCAGCGCCGGCCACAGATCGGCGGTCAGCGGTTCGATCCGTGCGGCCATGCGATCCCCTTCCCGGCCGCTTGTCTCGCCGGCCCGTCTCGACTAATATTTTGTTTGTTCCGTTTATGTTCGCAGCCATGACGTTTGCTGTCAACGATCCCGAGGCCGGTTTTTGCCGCGACTGCCTGCGCCCGCAGGCGGAGGCGGCGGCACGGCGCTGCGCGGCCTGCGGCAGCCCACGGCTCGTGCGCCACGGCGAACTCTACGACCTGTCGATCGCGCATATCGACTGCGACGCGTTCTACGCCGCGGTGGAAAAACGCGACCGGCCCGAACTGCGCGACCGGCCGCTGATCATCGGCGGCGGCAAGCGCGGCGTGGTGTCGACGGCCTGCTATATCGCCCGCATCAACGGCGTGCGCTCGGCGATGCCGATGTTCAAGGCGCTGGAGGCCTGTCCGGAGGCCGTGGTGCTGAAACCCGACATGGAAAAATACGCCCGGGTCGGGCGCGAGGTGCGCCAGATGATGCAGGCGCTGACGCCGCTGGTCGAGCCGCTGTCGATCGACGAGGCGTTTTTGGACCTCACCGGCACGCAAAAGCTGCACGGCACGGCGCCGGCGATCGTTCTGGCGCGGTTCGCGCGCCAGGTCGAGCGCGAGATCGGCATCACCGTCTCGGTCGGGCTGTCCTACTGCAAGTTTTTGGCCAAGGTCGCCTCCGACTTCAACAAGCCGCGCGGCTTTTCCGTCATCGGCCGCGCCGAGGCGCTCAATTTCCTGGCCGACCAGCCGGTGACGCTGATCTGGGGCGTCGGCAAGGCGTTCGCCGCAACGCTGGCGCGCGACGGCATCACGCGGATCGCGCAACTGCAGACGATGGAACGCGCCACGCTGATGAAGCGCTACGGCACGATGGGCGAGCGGCTCTACCATCTGGCGCGCGGCCAGGACACGCGCGCGGTGCATGCCGACCACGACGCCAAGAGCGTGTCGGCCGAAACCACCTTCGACACCGACCTGGCCGCGCCCGGCGAGCTGGTGCCGGTGCTGCGGGCGCTGTCGGAAACCGTGTCGGCGCGGCTGAAGAAGGCCGGCATCGCCGGCCACACGGTGACGCTGAAACTGAAGACGCACGATTTCAAGACCCGCACCCGCAACCGGCGGCTTTCCGACCCGACGCGACTCGCCGACCGGATCTTTTCGACCGGTCTGGCGCTTCTGGAAAAGGAGACCGACGGCACGCGCTACCGGCTGATCGGCATCGGCGTGGCCGATCTCGCGCCCGACGACCGCGCCGACCCGGCCGACCTGGTCGACACGGCCGCGCGCAAGCGCGCACTCGCCGAGGGCGCGATCGACGCGCTGCGGGACAAGTTCGGCAACAAGGCGGTGGAAACCGGCTACACGTTCGGCAAGGGCAATCGCGGCCGCCCGCAGCGCGAGAGCTGAGCGCGGGCGCGGCAGGGCGCGCGCCGTCAAAACGATCTCCGATGCTACCCTCCCCCCGCTTGCATGATCCGACACTTGGCTGAGCCAAGATGTCGATCCTGCGTCCACCCTAAAAAGGGAAAAGGAAGCCGGTTTGCGACGCGGGCGGGGCGGATTTGATTGAGCCACGGGGCTTACCCGCTATACCACGCAACGAGGCCGTTGCCGGCCCCGTCGGTTTCTGGTTGTTTGGCAAAAGGAGGGCTGCCCGCGGTGGACGTCGAACAATTCATTCAGCGCTGGACCGCGCGCGAGGGCGGGGCGGAACGCGCCAATTACGCCATGTTCATCACCGAACTGTGCGATGTGCTCGGCCTTCCCCACCCTGATGTCGCCGGCGCCGAAACGGCGCTCAACGACTATGTGTTCGAACGCGCCGTCAAGCCGCGCAAGAGCGAAGGCACTACCGCCCCCAAGCGCATCGACCTCTACAAGAAGGGCGCCTTCATCCTGGAGGCCAAGCAGTCGCGCATGAAGGAAGCGCGCGGCGCGGAGCAGCCCGCGCTCTTTGCCGAAGAACCCGCCCCGCGCGGCAAACGCACGGTCGCCCGCGGCTGGGACCGCATGATGCTGGAGGCGCGCCGCCAGGCTGAGGATTATGTCTTCCGCCTTGATACGAGCCATCCCGCGCCGCCCTTCATTCTCGTATGCGATGTCGGCCACGCCATCGAGATCTTCGCCGATTTCACCGGCACGGGTCGCGCCTACGACCTGTTCCCGGATCGCCGTGGCTTCCGCATCTATATGGAAGACCTGCGCGACGAGGCGATCCGCGAGCGCCTGCGCAAGATCTGGACCGATCCCGAAGCGCTCGACCCGACGCGCGAATCCGCCCGCGTCACCCGCGAGATCGCCGAAAGGCTCGCCGCCGTCAGCAAGGCGCTGGAGAAAAAGCACCCGGCGGAAGAGGTGGCGCATTTCCTCATGCGCTGCATTTTCACCATGTTCGCCGAGGATGTGGCGCTCCTGCCGGAGGCCTCCTTCACCGGCCTGCTGGAAGACTGCACCAAATCGCCCGATGCCTTCGTCCCGCTGGTGGAGGAGCTCTGGAAAAAGATGGACGCGCCAAGGCGCGACGACCGCTTCTTCTCCGCCTTCCGCACCCATCTGCGCCATTTCAACGGCAACCTGTTCAAGAATGCCAACGCCTTTCCGCTGGGGCGGGAGGAGATCGGCGAGCTATGGCAGGCGGCAAAAGCAAAATGGACCGAGGTCGACCCCGCCATTTTCGGCACGCTGCTCGAACAGGCGCTGGAGCCCACCGAGCGGCGCAAGCTCGGCGCGCATTACACCCCGCGCAGCTACGTGCAGCGTCTGGTGGAAGTCACCGTCATGGAGCCCCTGCGTGATGACTGGCGCAAGGTGCTCACCCGCGCCGAAACCGCCAAGGAGAGCGGCAAGGAAAAGGATGCCGTCCGGCTGGTCAAGGCGTTCCACCACCAGCTTTGCGAAACCCGCGTGCTCGACCCCGCCTGCGGCACGGGCAACTTCCTCTATGTCAGTCTGGAGCTGATGAAAAAGCTCGAAGGCGAGGTGCTGGAAACGCTGGCCCGCCTTGGCGAGACCGAGGCGCTGGGGCTGGAGGGCGAAACCGTCGATCCGTACCAGTTTCTGGGGCTGGAGATCAACCCGCGCGCCGCGGCCATCGCCGAGCTTGTCGTGTGGATCGGCTATCTGCAACAGCACTATAAAAACCGCGACGGCCACCCGGCCGAGCCGATCCTCAAGGCGTTCAAGAACATCAATTTTGGCCGGCGCGACGGCTATGACGCGGTTTTGACATGGGATGGCCATCCCGTGCCTGCCATCGTGGATAAGGATGGCGAGCGCGTGGAAACCTGCCCCAATCCACGCCGGCCCGACTGGCCGGAGGCGGAGTTCATCGTCGGCAATCCGCCCTTTGTCGGCGGCGGAACAATTCGCTCCCGCATGGGCTCGCTCTATGCCGAGGCGCTGTGGGCCGCCCACAAACACATGAATGAGAGCGCGGATTTCGTCATGTATTGGTGGGACCGCGCCGCCGAGCTTCTGACGCGAAAGAAAACCCCGCTGCGCCGTTTCGGCTTCGTCACCACCAATTCCATCAGCCAGGTCTTCCAGCGCCGTGTCATGGAGCGCCACCTCAATGCCAAAAAGCCCATAAGCCTCATCTATGCCGTGCCCGACCACCCCTGGACCAAGGCCACCCGCGATAGCGCGGCGGTGCGCATCGCCATGACCGCGGGTGCAGCCGGCAGCCATGAAGGCCTTCTGCGCGATGTGGTGCGCGAGGCGGCGCTGGACACGGACGAGCCGAGGATCGTGTTTGAAAACCGGGTGGGGAAGATCAATTCGGATTTGAGTGTGGGGGTGGATGTTACCAAGATCACGCCGCTCTTGGCAAATGCTGGCATCGCACATGATGGTGTGAAATTGCATGGAAAAGGGTTTCTCGTTTCACGCGCTGAAGCAACACTGCTAGGCTTGGGGCAAAGCGAAGATTTGGTACGCCTCCTACGTCCCTATCGAAACGGTAGAGATATTGCGCACAGATCGAGAGATTTGTTCGCAATCGACCTTTTTGGTCTGGAATCCTCAGAAGTAAGAGAGAAATACCCAAAAATTTATCAACATATACTGGAGCACGTTAAGCCGGAAAGGGAGAAGAACAAAAGAGATAGTTATAGAAATAGATGGTGGATATTTGGTGAGCCTCGTCGAGACATGCGCCCAGCTATAAACTCCATCGACAGAATGATTGCAACCGTAGATACGTCACGGCATCGGGTTTTTCAGTTCTTTGATTGCCATTATATTTTGGATGATAAATCTGTTGTAATTGCTGACCAGAATGCTGATGTTTTGGCGGTAGTTTCTTCTAAAATACATATTCAATGGTCGCTTCGAACCGGCGGTTGGCTCGGTCAAGGAAACGATTCCGTCTACACAAAGACGCGAACCTTCGATCCCTTCCCGTTCCCCGATCCCTCCGAGGCCCTGCGCGGAAAGCTCCGCGCTGCCGGAGAAGAGCTCGATGCCACGCGCAAAAAGGTTCTGGCCGAGCATCCCGATCTCACCATGACCGGGCTTTACAACGTGCTGGAAAAGCTCAAATCCGGCGAGGCGCTTTCGGACAAGGACGAGGATGTGAAGACGCGCGGCCTCGTGCTGATCCTGAAAGAGCTGCACGAAACCATCGACCGGCTCACCGCCGAGGCCTATGGCTGGCCGCACGATCTCTCCGACGAGGACATCCTCGAACGCCTGGTCGCGCTCAATGCCGAGCGCGCGAAGGAGGAGGCGGCAGGCCATGTGCGCTGGCTGCGGCCGGAGTATCAGATCCCCCGTTTCGCCAAGGGCGCCGCCGCAAAAAGCGGCGAGCTGGCGCTCGATGCGCCGGTGGTCGCCATCGACAGGGACAGACCCTCCTTCCCCACCGATGCCTACGAGCAGCCGCTCGCGGTGGAGCGCATTCTTGCCGTCGAGGCCCGCCCGATGGCAGCCGCCGAGATCGCCCGCCAGTTCAAGCGCGGCGGCAAGCGCATCGAGGGCCGGGTGGAGCAGCATCTGCGCACGCTGGCCGCCTATGGCCACGTCACCGCGCTGCCCGACGGCACCTACGCCGCGCGCCGCGCGGCCTAAAGCCGTCCGAGCCGAGGAACGGCTATGGGTTTGATATCGCCGGTCAAACGCTTCCCATTTGGAGAGGAACGGCTTTAGCGGCACCGGCCTTCGGCCGCGGCCGGTATTTCGAAAGCGATCCTGCCACGCGATCCCTCTCCTGTCTTTTCCAGGCCCTCGCCAGGCTTTGCCCGCGCAAGCGCAGGAAAAGACGTCCCCCCCCCGGCAAGGGGGGAGGCAGGGGCGCTGCCTGAGCTTGCGCCAATCGCCAGCGTTGGAGACTTGCGGCCGGGTAGATGCCGGCTTAATCCCCCCTTGCAAAAGGGGAACGCGCTCGGCTCTCAGGAGAAGCCCGGGCGTGACCAGGCGCCGTGGAGCCGGTTTGCGACGCGGCCGGGCGGCGGTGTGAGAGCGGATTTCGGCCACGCCCTTGAATAAGTCGCAATTAGTGTCTATCTACCGGTTATCGTTATTTGGGCCAGGCTTGGCTTTTCGCGGCGTCAGAGGCTTTCGACCCGCCAATCTCATTCCAGAAATCGATATATTTTCTCGCGCGGCGCGGCACGATCGCGGCGCATCGTTTCCAAGGAATGAGTCCATGCATACCGGTACCGTAAAATTCTACAATGGCCAGAAGGGTTTTGGCTTCATCACCCGCGAAGATGGCGAAAAGGACGTGTTCGTCCATATCAGCGCGCTCGACCGCGCCGGCCTCGGCGGTCTGGTTGAAGGCCAGAAGCTCGAATTCGACCTCGAGGACGACGGCAAGGGGCGCCAGTCCGCGGCGAACCTGAAGGTCGTATAAAACACGCACCGGATACGGGAGAGCTGACCACGGATGTACTGGCAGCCTCCCTTTCGGATCGCGCGCCGGCTCACGCCGGCACCAGGAAGCGGGGAGTAATTCCCCGCTTTTTTGTTGGCCGGACCATGTCCCGCGACAGCGCCAGTCGGCGTCGGAATCAAGACATGCCCACGATCAAAGGCGGAAGCGCGACGCGAAACGCGAGACTTGCGATCCGCCCCAGCATCACCCCGCCCATGAGGAGCGACCGCGATGGCCAAGGGCCAGCAACGCAGCAACCGGGAAGTCCGGAAACCGAAAAAAGACAAGAAACCGCCGGTGGCGCCAGCCCCGTTCGGATCCGCGGTCAGGCTGGCCACGGACGGCAACGCGACCGGCACGCGCCCGAAGAAGAAATAACCGCCGCGCCCGCGACGGCTGCGACAGGCCGACACGAACACGGGTTCGCGCCCCTTCTTGCGGGGCGCGGCCGATTACACAAAACCAGATGAAGGGTTCCACCGATGCGCTCGATTTCCGATTTCACCGTCGCTCCCCGTTCACGCTCGGCCACGACCAAGGCCGAACAGACCACGGCGGTCGCGCAATCGATCATCCAGGAGGAAGTGTCGGCCCGCGACAAGAAGACAGCCCGGCTGCGCGAAATGCGCCTGGCGATGGCCGAAAAAACGGCCAGCGAGGTCAAGGCCGCGCCGACGCGCGCCAAGCGCGCGCCGCGCAAGAAGCCGGTCGCCTCCTGACGGGTCGATCCCTAGGACGATCCCCCTTGTTGTCTTTTCCAAGCCTTGCCTGGCTGCGCCCGCGCAAGCGCAGGAAAAGATTTTCTCCCCCGCATAAGGGAACCAGCGACGTGCTGGTGCTTGCGCAGCCAGGCCTTAGAGCCGTTCTGCTTCTCACGGATTCGCAGACCGGCTCTAACTTATTGTTTTAACGCGCTTTTGAACGGCGAACCGGCTTCCACTCCGCCTGGAAACGCTATAGACGTCGCAAGAGGGGAAAACCCGCGCGGCCGTCCTGAGGCGCACCCTAAACCAGTTCGACGTCGACCACGCCGGGCACGGCGCGCAGCGCCGAGGCGATCTGCGGCGAGATGCGGTAGCGCTCGGGCAACGCGATCTCGACCTCGCCGGCGCCGTCCTGCTTGATCAGCACCAGCGACACCTCGCCCTCGCCGCGCTGGCCGAGATGGCCGGCGAGCGCGGCGGCCGGACCGGCGTCGCGCAGGAAGATCCTGAGCGCCTTTTGCAGCCGGCTCGCCTCGTCCTCTAGCGACTGCACGGTCTGGATGCGCAGATTGACGCCTTCCGGCCGGTCCTCGGCCGCGACCGTGATGACCACCGAGCGGCCGGCCTCCAAAAGGTCGCGGAACTGGCCCAGCGCCTCGGAAAACAGCACCGCCTCGAACTGGCCGCTGACATCGGAGAAATTGACCACGCCCATCTTGTTGCCGGTACGGGTCTTGCGCTCCTGTTTCGAGGTGACAGTGCCGGCCAGCCGTCCGGCCGACGCGCCGCGCTTGACGGCGGCGGAAAACTCGGTCCAGTTCTGCACGCGCATCTTCTTGAGCGCGTCCTTGTATTCGTCGAGCGGGTGGGCGGAGAGATAAAAGCCGACCACCTGGAACTCGCGATGCAGCCTTTCGGCCGGCAGCCAGGGCGCGGTGTCGGGCAGGCGCAGCCGTTCCGGCTCGCCGGCGAGCGCGGCACCGAAAATGTCGGACTGGCCCGAGAGCGCGTTTTCGGCCGCGCGCTGGGCAAGCCCCATCATCAGCTCGACGCCGGCAAACAGCGCCGCGCGCTCGCGCCCGAAACAGTCTAGCGCGCCGGCCTGGACCAGACTTTCGAAGACGCGCTTGCCGACGATGCGCGGATCGACCCGGCCGCAAAACTCCTCCAGGCTTGAAAACGGCTTTTCGCGGCGTTTTTCCACGATGTGCTCGACCGCGGCGTCGCCGACGCCCTTGATGGCGGCCAGCGAATAGAAGATGCGATTGTCGCCGACCTCGAAATCGCGGTGCGAGGTCTGCACCGAGGGCGGCACGACCTCGATGCCGAGGCGGATGGCGTCCTGACGGAAATCGGCCAGCTTGTCGGTGTTGCCCATGTCGAGCGTCATCGAGGCGGCCAGGAACTCGACCGGATGATGCGCCTTCAAATAGGCGGTCTGGTAGGACACGATCGCATAGGCGGCGGCGTGCGACTTGTTGAAGCCGTAATCGGCGAACTTGGCCAAGAGGTCGAAGATGAAGTCGGCCTGCTGTTTGGAAACGCCGCGCTCGGTGGCGCCGTCGACGAAGATCGCGCGCTGCTTTTCCATCTCGGCGCGGATCTTCTTGCCCATGGCGCGGCGCAGAAGATCGGCCTGTCCGAGCGTGTAGCCGGCCAGTTCCTGGGCGATCTGCATCACCTGTTCCTGGTAGACGATGACGCCCTGGGTCTCCTGGACCAGATGGTCGATCTTGGGATGGATCGAGGCGATCTCCTCCTCGCCGTGCTTGCGGGCGTTGTAGGTGGGAATGTTCTCCATCGGGCCGGGGCGGTAGAGCGCGACCAGGGCGATGATGTCCTCGATGCGGTCGGGCTTCATGCCGATCAGCGCCTTGCGCATGCCGGCCGATTCCACCTGGAAGATGCCGACCGTCTCGCCGCGCGCCAGCATGGCGTAGGTGTCGGCGTCGTCGAGCGGAATCTTCGACAGATCGATCTCGACGCCCTTGCGGCGGATCAGCTTGACCGCCGTTTCCAGCACGGTCAGCGTCTTCAGGCCGAGAAAGTCGAACTTGACCAGGCCGGCATCCTCGACCTTCTTCATGTTGAACTGGGTGACGGGCATGTCGGAGCGCGGATCACGGTACATCGGCACCAGTTCCGACAGCGGCCGGTCGCCGATCACGATGCCGGCGGCATGGGTGGAGGCGTGGCGGTAGAGCCCCTCCAGCTTCTGCGCCATCTCCAGGAGCTGCTCGACGATCGGCTCCTTTTCCTGCTCCTCCTGGAAACGCGGCTCGGCGGCGATGGCGTCGGCGAGTTTGACCGGATTGGCGGGGTTGGCCGGCACCATCTTGGTCAGCCGGTCGACCAGCCCGTAAGGCATTTGCAGCACACGGCCGACGTCGCGCAGCACCGCGCGCGCCTGCAAGGTGCCGAAGGTGATGATCTGGGCAACCTGGTCGCGGCCGTATTTTTCCTGGACGTAGCGGATGACCTCGTCGCGCCGATCCTGGCAGAAATCGATGTCGAAGTCGGGCATCGACACGCGGTCGGGATTGAGGAAGCGCTCGAACAGCAGCGAAAAGCGCAGCGGGTCGACATCGGTGATGGTGAGCGCGTAGGCGACCAGCGAGCCGGCGCCGGAGCCGCGGCCGGGACCGACGGGAATGTCGTGTGCCTTGGCCCATTTGATGAAGTCGGCGACGATCAGGAAGTAGCCGGGAAACTTCATCCGCTCGATGACGCCGAGCTCGTAGTCCAGACGCTTGGCGTAATCCTCGCGCGTATAGCCCTCGGACAGGCCCTGGTCGGCGATCCGGCGCTCCAGCCCCTCGTGCGCCTGGCGCCTGAGCTCGTCGGCCTCCGCCTTTTCGGCCGCCTCCGGGTCGTCGGTCGAGCCGGCGGTGAAGCGCGGCAGGATGGGGGCGCGGTTTTCAGGATAATAGGAACAGCGCAGCGCGATCTCCACCGTGTTGTCGATCGCCTCGGGCAGATCGGCAAACAGGGCCGCCATCTCGGCCTGGCTCTTGAGATAGTGGTCGGGGGTGAGCTTGCGGCGCTCGTCGACGGCGATCACCGTGCCCTCGGCGATGGCGATCAGCGCGTCGTGCGCCTCGTAATCCTCGCGGGCGGGGAAAAACGCCTCGTTGGTGGCCACCAGCGGCAGGTCGTGGCGGTAGGCGAGATCGATCTGGGCCGCCTCGACGGCGCGGTCGTAGCCCTCGTGGCGCTGCAGCTCGACATAGAGCCGGTCGCCGAACAGGTCGCGCAGATGCAAGAGCCGGGCTTCGGCCAGCGGCGCGTGGTCGGCGGCAAGCGCGCGGCCGATCGGCCCGGCCGCGCCGCCGGTCAGGCAGATGAGCCCGGGCGCGCTCTCGGCCAACCAGCCGCTGGTGATATGCACGGGCGCGCCGGCCGGCGTTTCGAGATAGGCGCGGCTGACCAATCGCACGAGGTTGGCGTAACCGGTCTCGTCGGCGGCTATCAGCACCAGGCCGGCAAGGTCGGGACGGGCGTCGCGCGCGGCGCGTTGACTGGACGCGTCCTCGCCCTCGAAAAGCGTGTCGAGCTGGCAGGCCATGATCGGCTGGACGCCGTCCTTGACCGCCTTTTGGGCGAATTCGAGCGCGCCGAACAGATTGTTGGTGTCGGCGACCGCGATCGCCGGAGCCCCGTCCTTGACCGCGTGGCCGACGATCTTGCCGAGCGGCAGTGCGCCCTCCAGCAGCGAATAGGCCGAATGGACGCGCAAATGGATAAACGGCCGCGCCGCCGGCGCTGGAGACGCCGCCGCCTGCATGGCGGCGCGCAAAAGCGGATCGCGCGGGGGACGTGGTGATGCCATCGGTCGGTCTTCCGTTCGCTGTGGCCGGACTCAGGCCGTCGGAGCGGATTGTTTCCGATCGCGCGGCGGCGGTCGAGAGGCAGGACGCGGTTTGTCCCAAGCTTCGTGACACGGGCGTTGCCGGCCGCGACCGGACCGGGTCCGACACAGTCCGGTCGCAGCCAGGGTTATTGCGGGTGCGGGGCGCGGCGGTCGCGAGCCCTATTCGAATTCCATGATGACGGCGTCGACGGACAGGCTGTCGCCGGCGACGGCATGAATCTTGAGCACGGTCAGGTCGCGTTCGGCGCGCAGCACGTTTTCCATCTTCATCGCCTCGACCACGGCCAAGGTCTCGCCGGTCTTGACCTCCTGGCCTTCCGCAACCGCGACCGACACAACCAGACCCGGCATCGGGCACAACAGCATGTTGGAGGTGTCGGGCGGCAGCTTCTTCGGCATCAGCCGGTCGAGTTCGGCAGTGCGCGGCAACATGGCCCGGGCGTTGACCGACAGGCCCTGCCAGGCGATGCGCATACCGTTCAAGACCGGGCGCAACTGGGCGATCACCGCCCGCCCGCCGACCCGGCCTTTCCACACGATCTCGCCCGGCCGCCAGGACGAAGACACCGTCACCGGTTCGCCGCCCTCCACCCGCATGTCGACCTCCAGCGGCAGCGAGACCATGCCTTCGCCGATGGAGAGCGCGATATAGTCGTCGTCGAGCCTGACCACCCAGTCCGGCTTGGTCGCGCCCGAATGCGGCGCGAGCCGTCCGCACAGCCTGTCGAGACGGTCCTTGCGCAGCAGTTCGACGGCCAGCGAAACCGCCGCCAGAACCGCCCTCTCCTCGTCATTGGGCATCGCAGGGGCAAAACCGTCTGGATATTCCTCGGCGATGAAGCCGGTCGACAGCCGCCCCTCGCGCCAACGCGGATGGCGCATCAGCGCCGACAGGAAGGGTATGTTGTGCTCGATGCCGTCGACGACGAATTCGTCGAGCGCGTCCGACATCGCCTCGATCGCCGTCGCCCTATCGGGCGCCCAGGTGCACAGCTTGGCGATCATCGGGTCGTAAAACATCGAGATTTCCGCGCCCTCGGTCACGCCGGTGTCGTTGCGCACGACGACGTCGCCATGGCGGCCCTCGGACGGCGGGCGGTAGCGCGTCAGCCGGCCGATCGAGGGCAGGAAGTTGCGGTAGGGATCCTCGGCGTAGAGCCGGCTTTCGACCGCCCAGCCGTTCAGCCGGACATCGTCCTGGGAAAGCGCGAGCTTTTCGCCGGCGGCGACGCGGATCATCTGTTCGACCAGATCGATGCCGGTGACGAGCTCGGTCACCGGATGCTCGACCTGGAGGCGCGTGTTCATCTCCAGGAAATAGAAATTGCGGTCCTTGTCGACGATGAACTCGACCGTGCCGGCGCTCTGATAGTCGACGGCCCTTGCGAGCGCGACGGCCTGCGCGCCCATCGCCGCGCGCGTTTCGGCGTCGAGAAATGGCGACGGCGCCTCCTCGACCACTTTCTGGTTGCGGCGCTGGATGGAGCATTCGCGCTCGCCGAGATGGATGGCGTTGCCATGGCCGTCGGCCAGAACCTGGATCTCGATATGGCGCGGCTCGACGATGAACTTCTCGATAAAGATGCGGTCGTCGCCGAACGAGCTCCTGGCCTCCGAGCGGGCGCGGTCGAACCCGTCGCGGACCTCGTTTCTGGTCCAGGCGATGCGCATGCCCTTGCCGCCGCCGCCGGCCGAGGCCTTGATCATCACCGGATAGCCGATCTCGTCGGAGATGCGTTCGGCATGGTCGGCGTCCTCGATCTCGCCCAGGAAGCCAGGAACGGTGCTGACCTTGGCCTCGCTGGCGAATTTCTTCGATTCGATCTTGTCGCCCATGGCGCGGATCGCCTTCGGCTTGGGGCCGATGAAGACGATCCCCTCGGCCTCCAGCGCCTCGCAGAACGAGGCGCGCTCCGACAAGAACCCGTAGCCGGGATGCACCGCCTGGGCGCCGGTCTTCTTGCAGGCGGCGACGATTTTGTCGGCCACCAGATAGCTCTCGGCGGCGGCGGGCGGGCCGATATGCACCGCCTCGTCGGCCATCTCGACGTGAACGGCGTCACGGTCGGCGTCGGAATAAACGGCGACGGTGGCGATGCCCATCTTCCGCGCCGTCTTGATGACCCGGCAGGCGATCTCGCCGCGATTGGCGATCAAAATCTTTTCGAACATCAAACAGGCACCCCTCCGCATGGACTGTTGTTTTAGGGAATAGAGCAGCCGGCCTCAAGCAGGGGCAACGGGCGGGCGGCGGCTAAAAATGCACGCCGCGGCGAAACGGCCCGATCCTGATGCCGGCGGCGATCAGATAGGCGGTCGACCAGCCGATCAGCAGGAAGCCGTTGACACCCTCCAGGCCGGCAAACAGCCGCCAGTGATGGGCCGGCACGACGTCGCCGTAACCGAGCGTGGAAAACGACACGACCGAGAAATAGAGCGCGGTTTCGAACCCCTCGACCACGCCCAGCGCGTAATGGGCGATGGCCCACAGCCACACTTCCACCGTCATGACCGCGAACAGGCCGATGACGATCGAGACCATGGCCAGGATGCGGCTGCGGCGTCCGTCCATGCGCACGAGCCCGGTCAGGCGCCCGATGGCGTGTGTGAGCGCGATCAGGCCGAGCGTATGGATGACGACGGTCGCGGAAATGACCGCTGTGCCGAGCAGGAGATTGACGAACATCGCGCCAAGTTAGCGCGATTCGTCGAAAAAGAACCGCATCGCACCGCGCCGCAGACCGGCGTGGCGCCGTCCCCCGGCACCGGCACCGCCGGCCCACGAGAGCGGCTGAGATGGCGCCGCGCGCGCAAGGCGCCAATTCGGCGTATCCAGGCGGCGTCGATCTTCAATTGACTCGTATCGGAGAAAGGTGAAACCTTCGCTCTTCCGGCGGGGATACCCCGACCAAAGGCCGCGGTAGCGGATGACTGATCGATCCGACCGAGGCACCATAATGCGGGAGGAAAGCTCATGACGTTCAAGACCCTCGTACTGGCCGGCGCCGCGTTTGCAACGGCGGCGCTGCCCGGCGCGGCCTCGGCGGCGACGGAAATTCAGTGGTGGCATGCCTTTACCGGCCGGCTCGGCGAGTTGCTGGCCGAGCAGGTGGAGAAATTCAACGCCTCCCAGTCCGATTACACCGTGGTCGCGTCCCACAAGGGCAATTATTCCGAGACGCTGAATGCCGGCATCGCCGCCTTCCGGGCCGGCGAGCAGCCGCACGTGCTGATGGTGTTCGAAGTGGGAACGGCCACGATGATGGCGGCCGAGGGCGCGATCAAGCCGGTCTACGAGGTGATGGCCGAGGGCGGCGCGCCGTTCGACGCCGACGGTTATCTGGGCGCGGTCAAGGGCTATTACACCACGCCCGACGGTCAGATGCTGTCGCTGCCCTACAATTCGTCGACGCCGGTGCTCTACGTCAACCGCGACGCGCTGGAGGGCGCCGGGCTCGATCCGGACATGGACCTGTCGACCTGGGACAAGGTCGGCGAGGCGCTGGATGCGCTGAAGGCGTCCGGGCACGGTTGCCCGCTGACCACGGCCTGGCAGAGCTGGGTGCACCTGGAAAACCTGTCCGCCTATCACAACGTGGCGTTCGCCACGAAGGAAAACGGTTTTACCGGCCTCGACACCGAACTGGCCTTCAACGGGCCGGTACAGGTCAAGCATATCGACACGATGGGGCAATGGGCCAAGGACGGCAAGTTCATCTATGCCGGGCGGCGCAACGAAGGCGGCGCCAATTTCCGCGGCGGCGAATGCGCGCTCTTCACCGAATCCTCGGCCGGCTACGCGGGCGTGAAGGCGGAAGCGGAGTTCGATTTCGAGATCCGTCCCCTGCCCTACTGGTCCGACGTCGACGGCGCGCCGCAAAACACCATTATCGGCGGCTCGTCGCTGTGGGTGCTGTCCGGCCACGAGGCGGAAGACTACAAGGGCGTGGCGGCGTTCCTGAGCTTCCTGTCGAGCGCCGATATCCAGGCCAAATGGCATCAGGACACCGGCTATCTGCCAATCACCACCGCAGCCTACGAAAAGACCAAGGCGGACGGGTTCTACGACGCCAATCCCGGCACCGACATCGCCATCATCCAGATGACCGGCAAGGCGCCGACCGGCAATTCGAAGGGCCTCAGGCTCGGCAGCTTCGACCAAATCCGCACCATCATCGACGAGGAGCTGGAGGCGGTGTGGACCGGCGACAAGTCGGCCCAGGACGCGCTCGACAACGCGGCGGAACGCGGCAACCAGCTTCTGCGCCGCTTCGAACAGGCCAACCGCTGATCCAATCCCGCCTGCGCGCGGGGACGGCATGACGCCGCCCCCGCGCCCGCCGCGGCCGCATCGCATCATGGAAAAACGCGTCACCTTCAAGGGATGGACCCTGCCGCTGCTGCTGGTCATGCCGCAGGTGGCGGTGACGGCGGTGTTCTTCTTCTGGCCGGCCGGCCAGGCGATCTACCAGTCGGCCTTCATTCCCGATCCGTTCGGCCTGCGCACGCAATTCGTCGGTTTCGGCAATTTCATCTTCCTTCTCACCGACCCCTATTATCTGGCCTCGTTCCGCACCACGGCGGTGTTTTCCATCCTGGTGACGGTGGTTTCGATGGCGACCGCGCTGTGGCTGGCGGTGATGGCCGACCGGATCATCAAGGGGTCTGGCACCTATCGCACGCTTTTGATCTGGCCCTACGCGGTCGCGCCGGCGGTGGCCGGCGTGCTTTGGCTGTTCATGTTCAACCCGAATGTCGGGCTGGTGAGCTGGTATCTCGACGTGCTGGGCTACAACTGGAACCACGTGCTCAACGGCAACGAGGCGATGGCGCTGGTGGTGCTGGCCTCGGCCTGGGGCCGCATCAGCTACAATTTCCTGTTCTTCCTGGCCGGGCTGCAGGCGATCCCCAAAAGCGTGATCGAGGCCGCCGCGATCGACGGCGCCCGGTTCTGGAAACGGTTCTGGACGATCGTGTTCCCGCTCTTGTCGCCGACCACCTTCTTCCTGCTGGTGGTCAACGTGGTCTACGCCTTCTTCGAGACCTTCGGCGTCATCCACACGATTACCGCCGGCGGCCCGCGCCAGGACACCACCATTCTGGTCTACAAGGTCTATGCCGACGGGTTCGTCGGCCAGGATCTCGGCTCCTCGGCCGCGCAGTCGGTGATCCTGCTGGTGGTGGTCGGGGCGCTGACCATCATCCAGTTCCGCTACATCGAAAGACGGGTGCATTATTGATGTCGGGCATGGTGGAAAAGACCGGCCGCGGCCTTTGGCTCACCCATCTGGGGCTGATCGTCGGGCTGGCCTTCATCTGCTTTCCGATCTATCTGGCCTTCGTCGCCTCGACGGTGGAGCAGCAGGATATCGTGCGCCCGCCCATGCCGCTGCTGCCCGGCGACAAGTTTTACGAAAACTACCGCGACGCGCTGGTCTCGGGCGTCAACGCCCCGGTCTGGCGCATGCTGGTCAACTCCACGGTAATGGCGCTCGGCATCGCGCTCGGCAAGATCGTGATTTCGCTGCTGTCGGCCTTCGCCATCGTCTATTTCCGCTTTCCCGCCCGCAAACTGTTCTTCTGGCTGATCTTCCTGACGCTGATGCTGCCGGTCGAGGTGCGCATCGTGCCGACCTACGAGGTGGCGGCGAATTTCGGCATGCTGAACAGCTATTCCGGCCTGATCCTGCCTCTGATCGCCTCGGCGACGGCGACCTTCCTGTTTCGCCAGTTCTTCATGACCGTGCCGGACGAGCTCGCCGAAGCCGCGCGGGTCGACGGCGCCAAGCCGATGCGATTTTTCATCGACATCCTGTTGCCGATGTCGCGCACCAACATCGCGGCGCTGTTCGTGATCTTGTTCATCTATGGCTGGAACCAGTATTTGTGGCCGCTTCTGGTCACCACCGATCCCTCGATGAACACCATCGTCATGGGCATCAAGCAGATGTTTCCCTCCGGCGACGATCTCGCCAACTGGCCGGTGATCATGGCGACCGCGATCCTGGCGATGATCCCGCCGGTGGCGGTGGTGATCTTCATGCAGAACCTGTTCATCAAGGGTCTGGTCGAGACCGAGAAATAGGGCGCCCATGTCGACGATCAGCCTGAAATCGATCCGCAAATCCTACGGCAAGACCGAGGTCATCCACGGTATCGACGCCGAGATCGCCGACGGCGAGCTGATCGTCATCGTCGGCCCGTCGGGCTGCGGAAAATCAACGCTTTTGCGCATGGTCGCCGGGCTGGAAACCGTCACCAGCGGCGAGATCGCCATCGACGGCAAGCGGGTCAACGAGCTCGAGCCGATGGACCGCAACATCGCCATGGTGTTCCAGAGCTACGCGCTCTACCCGCATATGAGCGTGTTCGACAACATGGCCTACGGGCTGAAGATCGCCGGCAGGCCGAAGGCGGAGATCGCCGAGCGCGTGGCGAAAGCCGCCCAGATGCTGCAGCTGGAAGAGTTCCTGCAGCGCAAGCCGCGCGAATTGTCGGGCGGCCAGCGCCAGCGCGTGGCGATGGGCAGGGCGATCGTGCGCAAGCCGGCGGCGTTTCTGTTCGACGAGCCGCTGTCCAATCTCGACGCCAAGCTGCGCGTGCAAATGCGCCTCGAAATCAAGGGCCTGCAGCGCGATCTTGGCGTGACGTCGCTCTATGTCACCCACGACCAGGTGGAGGCGATGACGCTCGCGGACCGGATGATCGTGATGAATGCGGGCGTGGCCGAGCAGATCGGCGCGCCGCTCGACGTCTATCAGGACCCTGAAACGGTATTCGTCGGCGGCTTCATCGGCTCACCGCCGATGAATTTTATCGCGCCGCGCATCTTTGCCGGCAACGGCACCGCCCTGCCCGCCGCGCTCACGCGCGCGGTCGGGTCGGACGGCGAGGATATGCTGATCGGGCTGCGGCCCGAGCACATGGCGCTGTGCGCGGCCGACGAGGCGATGCTTGAGGGCACGATGCGCTATGTCGAGCCGCTCGGGGCGGAGACCCTCGTTCATGTCGCGCTCGGCGACGACACCCAGATCACCGTGCGCCAGGAAGGCATCGCCGAGGTGCCGGAAGCCGGCGCGGCCTGCCCCATGCGCTTCGATCCGGCCTATCTGTGCCTGTTCGACGGCAACGGCAAACGCGTGAGAACGGGCGCGTGAGAACGGGCGCGTAAAAACCGGCGTCGCGCTGCCCGGCGGCGGACGGCTTGAAGAGGGCGCGAATTCCTGAAACCCTGCGCCCGACGGATCGCGAAGGAGCAAGGCCATGAAGACACGTGCGGCTGTTGCGGTTGGGGCGGGCCAGCCGCTCGAGGTTATGGAGGTCGATCTTGAGGGGCCGCGCGCCGGCGAGGTTCTGGTCGAGATCAAGGCGACGGGCATCTGCCACACCGACGAGTTCACGCTGTCGGGCGCCGATCCGGAAGGGATTTTTCCGGCGATCCTGGGCCATGAGGGCGCCGGCGTGGTGGTCGATGTCGGTCCGGGCGTGGAAAGCCTGAAAAAGGGCGACCACGTCATCCCGCTCTATACGCCCGAATGCCGCCAGTGCCCGTCCTGCCTGTCGCAGAAGACCAATCTGTGCACGGCGATCCGCGCCACGCAAGGCCAGGGCCTGATGCCGGACGGCACCAGCCGGTTCTCGATCGGCAAGGACAAGATCCATCACTATATGGGCTGCTCGACCTTTTCGAACTTCACCGTGCTGCCGGAGATCGCGCTGGCCAAGGTTCATCCCGAGGCCCCGTTCGACAAGATCTGCTATATTGGCTGCGGGGTCACCACCGGCATCGGCGCCGTCCTCAACACGGCCAAGGTCGAGATCGGCGCCACGGCGGCCGTGTTCGGGCTCGGCGGCATCGGCTTGAACGTCATCCAGGGCCTGCGGCTGGCCGGCGCCGACCGGATCATCGGCGTCGACATCAACGACGACAAGAAGGCGTGGGGCGAGAAATTCGGCATGACCCATTTCGTCAACCCGACGCAGGTGGACGACGTGGTGGCCGAGATCGTCAATCTGACCAAGCGCGGCGCCGACCAGATCGGCGGGGCCGACTACACGTTCGACTGCACCGGCAATGTCAAGGTGATGCGCCAGGCGCTGGAAAGCGCCCATCGCGGCTGGGGCGAGAGCATCGTCATCGGGGTGGCCGGCGCCGGCCAGGAGATTTCGACCCGGCCGTTCCAGCTCGTCACCGGCCGCACCTGGAAGGGCACCGCCTTCGGCGGCGCCAGGGGCCGCACCGACGTGCCGAAGATCGTCGACTGGTACATGGACGGCAAAATCTCCATCGACCCGATGATCACCCACACGCTCACCCTCGACGAGATCAACACAGGCTTCGATCTCATGCACAAGGGCGAAAGCATCCGAAGCGTCGTCGTGTTCTGAGCCGGGGAGGAACGCTTGCAGCATCGCGCGGCACGCAAAGGAAAGCGCAAGGCGGCGCGCTTCGCGGCCATGCTGGCGGTGCTGACTTTTTCGGGCGCGGCGATCGCGGCGGAGGCGGCGTTTCACGGTTCGTTCGCGTTTCGCTGGACACGAGAGCCGGACGACCGCCATCGGGAAATGGTGCTTTTGTCCGATGTCAGCTTCGTGGACCCGGCGGGTCGGGTCTGGCAGGTACCGGCCGGAACCCGGATCGACGGCGCGTCGATCCCGCCATCGTTGTGGTCCTTTTCCGGCTCGCCCTTCGTCGGCAATTATCGACGCGCGTCGGTGGTTCACGACCATTTCTGCGCGATCAAGACCGCGCCGACCTCCGAGGTGCACGGGATGTTCCGCGACGCCATGGCCGCCGACGGCGTCGGCCAGCCCGAACGCCAACTGAAATACGCGGCAGTCAGCCTTTATAGTTGGCTTGGCGGCCAATGCGGCAAGAAGGAGAATGTCGTTCGCATCTTTTACAGTACAGGCGGCGAAGCCGGGCTCGCCAAGACGGAGGAATTGAACGCGCTCTTGCTTTCGCTGCAGTTCATGAGTTCCGGCCGGCCGGACATTCCCGGCCTTGCGGCGCGTTTCACCGAGGTCGCCCGGATCGAGCACCGTCGCACCTTCGCGGCGATGCTTGCCTATCGCGACACGCCGTCGGAGGACAATCTCGACCGGCTCGCAACCGCCATCCGCGCGGAATCACCAAGTGAAAGCGAGTTGGAAAACCTGATCCTGCTGTCGCGCGCGGTGCTTCCGGACGAAAACAGCATTCTTCTCGAACAATAGGAAATTCAGTGCCCACGAACACGACCCCGGCGATCCTGGTCGACGCCGATGCCTGCCCCGTGAAGGACGAGGTGATGCGGGTGGCCGAGCGCCACGGGCTCGTCGTCACCTTGGTGGCCAATGGCGGCTTGCGGCCGTCGCGCGATCCGATGGTGCGCCACGTGGTGGTGGCCAAGGGCGCGGACGCGGCCGATGACTGGATCGTGGACCACGCGGCCCAAAACGACATCGCGGTGACCGCCGACATTCCGCTTGCCGCCAGGCTGGTGGCGAAGGGGGTTCACGTTCTGGGCCCGACCGGCAAACCGTTCAGCGAAGCCTCGATCGGCATGGCGCTCGCCATGCGCGACCTGAAGCAGCATCTGCGCGAGACCGGCGAGATCAAAGGGTATAATCGCGGTTTTTCGGCCCGCGACCGCTCCGCCTTCCTGGGTGCGCTCGACAGAAGCGTGCGCCAGGCGCTCAACGCCGCGCGCCAGGCCCCCCCTTCTCCGACCGCGCCGGCCTGAGGCGACGGCGCTCGCGCCGAGAACGGGTCGCGGCGGCGGAAAAGCCGCGCCGGCGCGGCCGCGCATCCGACAGGGGTTTGGAATCGCGCCCGGCCATGTTAGGACCAAGCCCTTCCCGCCGCCGCACGCTCGGAGAAGCACGCCCCCTTTCCCACCAGACGACCGGCCGCCTGCGCCGGCAGAGACTTGATGAGCATGAAAACAGTTTCGACGGCAAAATCCCACGGCGGCGTTCAGGGCGTCTACACGCACGCGTCCGAAAGCTGCGCCTGCGACATGACTTTCGCCGTGTTCGTGCCGCCACAGGCGGCCGAGGCGCCCTGTCCGGTGGTTTGGTACCTGTCAGGCCTGACCTGCACGCACCAGAACGTGATGGACAAGGGCGAGTATCGCCGTCTGGCGGCCGAGCTCGGCCTGATCGTGGTGTGTCCCGACACCAGCCCGCGCGGCGAAACCGTGCCCGACGACGCGCAGGACTGGCAGTTCGGCTCCGGGGCCGGATTTTATGTCGACGCCACCCAGGCGCCCTACGACGCGAATTATCGCATGTATTCCTATGTCGCCGAGGAACTGCCGGCGCTGATTGCACAAAATTTTCCCGCCGATATGAGCCGCCAGGCGATTTTCGGCCACTCCATGGGCGGGCACGGCGCGCTGACCGTGGCGCTGAAAAACCCGAAACGCTTCAAGAGCTGCTCGGCCTTCGCGCCGATCGTCAGCCCGTCGACCTCGGACTGGTCGAAAAAGGCCTTCGAGCGCTATCTGGGCGCGGAGGAGGAGGCCTGGCGCGCCTACGACGCCTGCCTGCTGATCGAAGACGGCCAGCGCTTCGGCGAGGTCCTGGTCGACCAGGGCACCGCCGACGGTTTCCTCGAGGAGGGGCTGAAGCCGTGGCTGCTGGAAGAGGCCTGCAAGAAGGCCGGCATCTCGCTCACCCTGCGCATGCAGGAGGGCTACGACCATTCCTATTTCTTCATTTCCACCTTCATGGAGGACCATCTGCGCTGGCACGCGCAGCGTCTTGCCTAGGGTCAATCGCGACCTGCAATGACGCACGGCGTGCTTCCCGCCCCGGCCGGCGCAACTAGGATAAAACCGAAACCGAAGCCCAGGAGGCAGAAGATTTCATGGCCGTTGTCACATCGATCCACCGCCGCGCGCCCGACACCGACACGTTCGGCGGGCGGCTGTCGCGCACCCGCGACTCGCTCGGCCTGAGCACGGGCCAGCTTGCCCGCCGCGTCGGCGTCAAGCAAAAAACGATCGAGCAATGGGAAAGCGACCGGTCGGAACCGGGCGTGGAACGGCTGTCGCTGCTTGCCGGCGTGCTGGACGTCAACATGATCTGGCTACTGCACGGCGTCGGCGACGCGCCGGAGGACGATATCGGCCCCGACCCCTATGCCGCGATCACGGCCCAGCTCGAGCGCCTCAAGCGCATGCACGAAGATACCGGCCGCATCATCGAGCGCATCCAGCGCGAGCTCGGCCGGCTCGAAGACGAGCGCTGAGGCGCGGGACGCATCGAGGCCGGCAGGATCCGGCCCGCCTTTTCGACGCCCCCGACGCCGGGCCGCTCAGTCGCGCCGCTCGGCCAGTTCCCGCTTAAGCCGCTCGAGGGCCGGCGCGTCCCAGCCCGGCGGCCTTGTCACCGCGACCCAGGGGTCCACGTGGTGCTCGGGCGCGTAAAGATGGCCGTAGCCGATCGGCGCGGTGGTGGCGGCGGCCATATCGAGCGCAAGCTGCAGCAGGGTCACGACCGGATACCATTGCAGCATCGGCGACACGTCGGGCCCGCGCGGCCCCACCATCCATGGCGGCCTGCGGAAAAGCGCCGAAAAGTCGAAGAACGTCACCGGGTCGCTGGCATATTGCAAATAGACGATGCGGATCGGACCCCAGGCGGCTCCGGGGATGTCGAGCGCGTCCTTCTGGCTGGTGAAGCGAATGACCGACCCGTCGCGGAACCGCGGCAGCCAGGCCGGCGAACCGGGCTCGCGCTCGGCCGTCGCCGCGCGCCAGGTGCGGCTTTGAAAGGGCGGGCCGCTCCACAAGATGCCCTGGAACGGATCGCCGACAATGTCGAACATGTCGAAGGACAGGTCCGAGTTCAGCGCGCCGAGGCTGAGGCCGTAGAGATAAAGCGCGGGACGCGCATCGCGCGGCATTTGCCGCCAATAGTCGTAGACCTTGCGAAACAGCGCCCGCGCCGCCTCCTTGCCGTAGCCCGGCTCGACCAGCAGCGACAGCCAGCTCGTCAGGTAGGAATATTGCAAGGCCACGGACGCGACGTCGCCGCGATGCAGGATTTCGAGCGTGTCCATGGCGGCTGGATCGATCCAGCCCGTGCCGGTCGGGGTGACGACCACCAGCGCCGAGCGCTCGAAAGCCCCCACGCGCCTGAGTTCGGCGAGCGCAAGGGCGGCGCGCTCTTCGATCGTGGCGGCCGAGTTCAACCCGACATAGACCCTGAGCGGGTCGATCGCCGCGCCGCCGGCCAATGCGGCGATGTCGGCGCGGGACGGCGCGGTGTCGACGAAACCACGTCCGGCGCGACCGAGATCGGACCAGCGCACCAGCGACGCCGCGCTGCCGGTGCGCCAAGCCTCGGGAGGTTTTTCGACGCCGCTTTCGAACGTGCGGTCGAGCTCGCGAAACGACGCGTCGACGGCGCGCAACCCGTAACGCAGCACCAGCCCCTCGGTGGCCGCCCAAAACAGGACCAGCGCGGCGACGGCCCCCGCCACATTGGCAACGCGCCGCGGCACGACGGGCTTCAACCGGCCGGCAACGGCCAGGAGCGCCAGCCGGAACAGCTTGCCGAGCAGGATGGTCACGGCCGCCGTGGCGAAGGCGATCATGCCGATGCGCAACGGCTGGGCGGTATCGAGCGGCTCCAACTCCATCAGCAGCCGGATCGAATTCTGCCAGCCGGCAGCGCGCCACAAAAACACCGCCACCACCGCGAGACAGACAAGCGCGGCAGCGCGCAGCACATATCGGGCCGGACGTCCCTCGAGCGTGCGGATCCCCAGATAGGACCACAACCAGGCGCAAAACACGCCGATGCCGTAGCCGGCGGCGAACGACACGCCCGACAGCGCGCCTTGCATGAACGCCGTGCGCGGCAACAGGGTCGGCGTCAACGACGCGGCGAAAAACAGCGTTCCCAGGAGGACGCCAACGACCGACATGGTTTCGCGGGCACCCAAAACGACCCCCCGCACGATGTCGACAAAGCGGTGTATCAACGTCTGTCCATTCCCCGTCACGTTCAGCCCGCCGGGCCGGATTTCCAAGCTGAAGACGCCACACCGATACCAAGCTTTGGGTGCCGTGTCGTCCCCGCCGTCTTAGCGTCGGCGCGGTCGAGACGGCCGGCCTTTGCCGGTGGCGGCATGGCGAGATGACGACGGCGCCCGCCTCCCCTGCTTTCCTGTTCAAGCCGTTTTTGGCCTCGTGACAAGGCGTAGGCACTAGGATATGGTCCGCCTCGTCTCGGGCCGAAAGCCCGGCCTGCTTGCGGGAGAGAGCCGTTTACGGCCGCCGAAGGGGAAATCGCCCGAAATCTCTCAGGCAAAAGAACCGCAGCAGGTCAAGACGCTCTGGAAAGTCGGGGGGTGATCCCCGCGCCGAAGGTGTAAGCGCCGCCGACAGGGTTCCGGCAGTGCGAGTCTCTCAGGCTTCCGACAGAGGGGCGCGATTCGTCCGTCACAAGACGGACGGCAACGCGTTTCTTTGGAGAAGCAATGACGACGACCGAAACGGCACAAAAGCTCCCCCTGCACGACATCCATGAACAGGCCGGCGCCCGGTTCGGCCCGTTCGCCGGCTGGTCGATGCCGATCACCTATCCGCTCGGGGTGATGAAGGAGCATCTTCACGTCCGCGAGAAGGCCGGACTGTTCGACATTTCGCACATGAAACTGTTCGTCGTGTCGGGACCGCAGGCGGCCGAGTTGATCGCGCGCGCCTGTCCGTTCGAGCCGGGCGGGCTGGCGCTCTCCCAGGCACGGCTGAGCTTTTTCCTGAACGACAAGGCCGGCATTCGCGACGATTTGATCGTCACCCGGCTCGGCGACACGCGCTTCACGATCGTGGCGAACGCCGGCAACGCGGCCGCCGACGAGGCGCATCTGCGCGCGCTGGCGGCGGATTTCGATGCCGAAATCGAGCCTCTGGAGCGGATCTTCCTGGCGCTGCAGGGACCGCAGGCCGAGGCCGCGCTCAACCGCGCCGGCGTGGCCACGGACGGGCTTTATTTCATGCACGGGCGCGAGCCCAAGCCGGACTGGTTCCTGTCGCGTTCGGGTTATACCGGCGAGGACGGATTCGAGATCGCGCTGCCGGAAGCGAACGCGCGCGCGCTGGTCGCGCGGCTTGCCGCCGACGACGACGTGGAGTGGATCGGGCTTGCCGCGCGCGACAGCCTGCGGCTGGAGGCGGGGCTGTGCCTGCACGGCCAGGACATTTCCACCGAAACGACCCCGGTCGAGGCGGCGCTGTTGTGGGCGATCCCCAAACCGGTGCGCGAGACCGGCGATTTCGTCGGGGCGCAGGCGCTGCGCGCGGCGATCGCGGCGGGGCCAACGCAAAAGCGCGTCGGGCTGAAGCCGGAAGGCCGCCAGCCGGTGCGCGCCGGCGCGACGCTCCTGGCCGAGGACGGCAGCGTCGCCGGACGCGTCACCTCGGGCGGATTCGGACCTTCCGCCGGCCATCCCGTCGCCATGGGCTACGTCACGGCCGACCTCGCGCGAGCCGGAACCCAGCTCACCGTGGAAGTGCGCGGCACGCGCATACCCGTTGCCGTGCACGCCCTTCCCTTCACGCCACATCGCTATCTCAAAGGATAATCAAATGACCAAAACCTATTTCACCGACGATCACGAATGGATCCGGGTCGAGGGCGACATCGCCACGGTCGGCATTACCGACTACGCCCAGGAGCAGTTGGGCGACCTGGTGTTCGTCGACCTGCCGGACGTCGGCGCGACGCTGGCCAAGGGCGACACCGCCGTGGTGGTCGAATCGGTCAAGGCGGCATCGGACGTCTACGCGCCCGCCGACGGCGAGGTGACCGGCGTCAACGACACGCTTTCGACCGAACCCGGCCTGATCAACACCGCCGCCAGCGGCGACGGCTGGCTGTGGAAGATGAAACTCGCCGATGCCGGCCAACTCGACGGCCTGATGGACGAAACCGCCTATAACGCGATGATCGGATAAGGATTCTCCATGCCTTCCACCGCCACAACCGCCACCTTCGCGCGGCGCCATATCGGCCTCGGTGCCGCCGACGAGCGCACCATGCTGAAGGCGCTCGGGCTGACCTCGCGCGAGACACTGATTGCCCAGGCGATCCCGAAATCGATCCGGCTCGAGCGCGAACTCGATCTGCCGCCGGCAGCCGACGAGGCCGCCGCGCTGGCCGAGCTGAAGGCGAAGATGGACAAGAACGTCGTCGCCAAGTCCTTCATCGGCCAAGGCTATCACGGCACTGTGGTGCCGGCGGTGATCCAGCGCAACCTGTTCGAGAACCCGGCCTGGTACACCGCCTACACGCCCTACCAATCCGAGATCAGCCAGGGGCGGCTGGAAATGCTGTTCCATTTCCAGACCCTGGTGACGGAACTGACCGGGCTGCCGGTGGCCTCGGCCTCGCTGCTCGACGAGGCAACGGCGGTCGCCGAGGCGGCCGGTATCGCGCTCAGGCATCATCGCGACAAGCGCCATCGCGTGGTACTGGCCGGCACGCCGCATCCCCAGGTGCGCGACGTGCTGGAGACGCGCATGGCGCCGCTCGGCGTCGAGATTGCCGATGGCGCGGTCGACGACCAGACCGCTGCGCTGATCGTGCCGTGGCCCGATACGTTCGGCGTCTATCGCGACCACAGCGAGGCGATCGCCGCCGCGAAGGCGGCCGGTGCGCTGGTGATCGCGGTCGCCGACCCGCTGGCGCTGGCGCTGACCCAGGCGCCCGCGGAGCTGGGCGCCGACATCGCCGCCGGCTCCATGCAGCGCTTCGGCGTGCCGATGGGCTATGGCGGGCCGCACGCGGCCTATCTCGCCGTCTCCGACGCGCTGACCCGGCTGATGCCGGGCCGGCTGGTCGGCCAGTCCAGCGACCGGCACGGCAGGCCGGGCTACCGGCTCGCCCTGCAGACGCGCGAGCAGCATATCCGCCGCGACAAGGCGACCTCCAATATCTGCACCGCGCAGGCGCTGCTGGCCAATATGGCGGCGGCCTATGCGATCTGGCACGGGCCGGACGGCCTGCGCGCCATCGCCGGCCAGGTGCACGGCCTGGCGACGCGGTTTGCCGCCGGCGTCGAAAAGGCCGGATACAAGATCGCCGGGCCGGTATTCTTCGATACGGTGACGGTCAGCGCGCCGGGCAAGGCGCGGGCGATCGTCGACACGGCGCGCGCCGACGGCCGGCTGTTGCGGGCGATCGACGACGACCATGTCGGCGTTAGCTTCGACGAGACGACGAGCGAAGACGACCTTGGCGTGCTTTGCGCCCTGTTCGGGGCCGAAGCGCCGCGCAAGGCTGCGCCCGCCCTGCCCGGCGAGCGCGCCCAGGACGGGTTCCTGACCCAGCCGGTGTTTCACGAAAACCGGTCCGAAACCGAAATGATGCGCTTTCTGCGCCGCCTCGCCGACAAGGACCTGGCGCTCGACCGGGCGATGATCCCGCTCGGCTCGTGCACGATGAAGCTCAACGCGGCGGCCGAGATGGCGCCGGTCAGCTGGGCGAGCGTCGGCGGGCTGCACCCGTTCGCGCCGGCAGAACACGCCGCGGGCTATCGGGCGATGGCCGACGACCTGGAGGCGTGGCTGGCCGAGATCACCGGTTTCGACGCGGTGTCGCTGCAGCCCAATGCCGGCAGCCAGGGCGAATATGCCGGCCTTTTGGCCATTCGCCGCTATCACCTGGACAATAGCGACGACCAGCGCGACGTGTGCCTGATCCCGACGTCGGCGCACGGCACCAATCCGGCCAGCGCGGTGATGGCGGGCATGCGGGTGGTGATGGTCAAGTGCACCGAGGCCGGCGATGTCGACGTCGACGATCTGACCGCCAAGGCCGAACAGCACGCCGAGCGGCTGGCGGCGGTGATGATCACCTATCCCTCCACGCACGGCGTGTTCGAGGAGGGCATTCGCGGCATCTGCGAGACCGTGCACGCGCATGGCGGCCAGGTCTATCTCGACGGCGCCAATCTCAACGCCATGGTCGGGCTCGCCCGGCTCGGCGACATTGGCGGCGACGTGTGCCACATGAACCTGCACAAGACCTTTTGCATTCCGCATGGCGGCGGCGGGCCGGGCGTGGGGCCGATCGGCGTCAAGGCGCATCTCAAGGCGTTCCTGCCGGGCCATGTCGCGCTCGGCAGCGACCACGCGGTGGCCGCCGCGCCGCTGGGCAGCGCGTCGATCCTGCCGATCACGTGGATGTATATCCGCATGATGGGCGCGCCGGGGCTCCGGCACGCGACCGAGGCCGCCATCCTGGCCGCCAACTATATCGCTGAACGGCTGAAGGCGCATTATCCGGTGCTTTACGCCGGCCGCAACGGACGGGTCGCGCACGAGTGCATCCTCGATACGCGGGTGCTCAAGGATACGGCCGGCGTGACGGTCGAGGACGTCGCCAAGCGGCTGATCGACTACGGTTTCCACGCGCCGACCATGTCCTGGCCGGTGGCCGGGACGCTGATGGTGGAGCCGACCGAGTCCGAACCGCTGTCGGAGGTCGACCGGTTCTGCGAGGCGATGATCGGCATTGCCCGGGAAGCGGACAAGGTCGCCACGGGCCAATGGCCGAAGGACGACAATCCGCTGGTCAACGCCCCGCACACAGCGGCCGAGGCAATGGGCGACGACTGGGCGCACCCCTATTCGCGGCGCGAGGCGGCGTTCCCGGCCGGCGAGCGCGACGGCGGTTTAAAATACTGGTCGCCGGTGTCGCGGGTCGACAATGTCGGCGGCGACCGCAATCTGGTGTGCGCCTGCCCGCCCGTCGAGGCGCTGGCAAGCTGACGCCCACCCGCCAAAACAGATCCCGCGCGCCAGGCGCGCGGGATCGGCCGGCGAGCGGACTCCGTTTTTTCGCGTCCCGCCTTCAAATCGCCGCGCCGCGCGCGCACCCGGTTCACGCTTCATCGGCTTGAGCGCCGCATCACGATCGGATATGCGGCGGAGCGCGCCTGCCCCGCATTATCACCGCGACCGCGTTCCGTGGCACACTCGGCAGTGATTCGCAGACTGGACCCAGATCGCCCATGGACGATAATAACGACCTTTTCGCCGCGCTCGACACGCCCGCATCGCCGCCCGCCGAGCGCGCGCCCTCGGCGCCGGCGCGCGCGGCCAAGCCGGCACCGGCGGCCAAAGACGGCAGCGAGGCCTACAGCGCCGCCGACATCGAGGTGCTGGAAGGGCTGGAGCCGGTACGCCGGCGGCCGGGCATGTATATTGGCGGCACCGACGAAAAGGCGCTGCATCACCTGTTCGCCGAGGTGATCGACAACTCCATGGACGAGGCGGTCGCCGGCCACGCGACCTTCATCGAGGTCGAGCTCGACGCGGACGGGTTTTTGACCATCACCGACAACGGACGCGGCATCCCCGTCGATCCGCACCCGAAATTCAAGTCGAAATCGGCATTGGAAGTGATCATGACGACGCTGCATGCCGGCGGCAAATTCGATTCCAAGGTCTACGAGACTTCGGGCGGCCTGCACGGCGTCGGCATCTCGGTGGTCAACGCGCTGTCGGATTCGCTCGAGGTGGAGGTGGCGCGCGGGCGCCAGCTCTACCGGCAGCGCTTCTCGCGCGGGCTGGCGCTGGGACCGCTGGAAAAGCTCGGCGAGGTTCACAACCGGCGCGGCACGCGCGTACGGTTCCACCCCGACGCCGAGATTTTCGGCAAGAGCGTGCATTTCGAGCCGGCACGGTTGTGCCGGATGGCGCGCTCGAAGGCCTATCTGTTCGGCGGCGTGGAAATCCGCTGGTCGTGCGCGCCCGAATTGATCACCGGCAAGGACGAGACGCCAGAAAAGGCGGTGTTCCACTTTCCCGGCGGCTTGCGCGACTATCTGACCGCCTCGCTGGGCGACGAATTCCAGGTCACGCGCGAAGTCTTCGCCGGCAAGAGCGAACGCCAGGGCGGCCACGGCTCGGTCGAATGGGCGGTGACCTGGTATGGCGGCGACGGTTTCGTCAATTCCTACTGCAACACCATCCCCACGGCCGAGGGCGGCACGCACGAGGCCGGTTTTCGCGGCGCGCTGATGCGCGGCCTGCGCGCCCATGCCGAACTGGTGGGCAACAAGCGCGCCTCGATCGTCACCGCCGAGGACGTGATGGTGTCGGCGGCCGGCATGTTGTCGGTGTTCATCCGCGAGCCGGAATTCGTCGGCCAGACCAAGGACCGGCTGGCGACGCTGGAGGCGCAGAAGATCGTTGACGCGGCGGTGCGCGACGCCTTCGACCACTGGCTCGCCGACAACCCCCAGGAAGCCACGAAGCTGCTCGACTGGGTGATCGCGCGCGCCGACGAACGCGTGCGCCGGCGCCAGGAAAAAGAAGTCAGCCGCAAATCGGCGGTGCGCAAGCTGCGCCTGCCGGGCAAGCTTGCCGACTGCACCCAGAACGCGGCGGCGGGCGCGGAAATCTTCATCGTGGAGGGCGATTCGGCCGGCGGCTCGGCCAAGCAGGCCCGCGACCGCAAATTGCAGGCGGTGCTGCCGCTGCGCGGCAAGATCCTCAACGTGGCCAGCGCCGGCCACGAGAAGCTGAGCGCCAACCAGCAGATATCGGACCTGATCCAGGCGCTCGGCTGCGGCACCCGCTCGAAATATCGCGAGGAGGATCTGCGCTACGACCGGGTCATCATCATGACCGACGCCGATGTCGACGGCGCGCATATCGCCTCGCTTTTGATCACCTTCTTCTACCAGGAGATGCCGGAGCTGATCCGCGGCGGCCATCTCTACATGGCCGTGCCGCCGCTCTACCGCATCAGCCAGGGCGGCAAGGTCGCCTATGCGCGCGACGACGCGCACAAGGACGAATTGCTGGCCAACGAGTTCACCGGGCGCGGCAAGGTGGAGATCAGCCGCTTCAAGGGCCTTGGCGAGATGATGGCGGCGCAGCTCAAGGAAACCACCATGCAGCCCGGCAAGCGCACGCTGTTGCGCGTGGAGGTGCTGGACGACGCCACGGCGACCACCGACACGATCAAGGCGCTGATGGGCACCAAGCCGGAAAGCCGCTTCCGCTTCATCCAGGACCGGGCGGAATTCGCGCACGACCTCGACATCTGAGACCAGGCCGCCGCCGCGCCGCGCGATGCTGCCGTCTTGAATCAAGGTCGCATGCGATCCCCTTGTTTCGACAGATAAAACAGGCGCCGGAGCATAAGCCGCGCCGACCCCGGGGCTTCGTCACGCCGCGCGGCGGGCTTCCTCGCGCAGCCAGTCGGCAAGCTGGCGCGCCAGCCGCGACGCTCGCCCGGCGCTGAGCAGGCGCAATTCACCGGTCGCCACCGCCGGCGCGTCGGGCAGATGGACGAGCGAGCCGGCCGCGATCTCCTTGGCGGTCATGAACGATGTCGCCAGCACCATGCCGAGCCCGGCAGTTGCGGCGTGGATGGCGGCATCGTCGGTGTCGAAGACATGGCTGAATTTGAGGGCGTCGAAGCCGAGGCCGGCCTGTTCGGCCCACAGCCGCCAGTCCCAGTCGCCGGCGGTGGCCGACAGGGCCGGCACACGGCCGATATCGCCGCGCCGCACGTAGCGGCTGCGCTCCAGCAAGGCCGGCGCCAGCATCGGCCGGCAGACATCCTTGAACAGAAGCGCGCCGGGGCCGTCCTCGCCACGGCGCAGATAGCTGATGGCGATATCCGCCCGGCCGCCGAGTTCGACCCGGGCGTAATGGGTCGTCTCCAGCCGGATACGGGCCTCGGCCGCGCCCGCCTTGAACCGTTCGAGCGCCGGTATCAGCCAGCGCACGGCAAGCGATACCGAGGCGCGGATGACGACCGCGTCACGGTCGCGGTAGAGCGCGCCCGCGGCCCGCTCGATCATCGCCAGCGCCGGCGTGACGTCGCGCTGGAACTGGCGGCCGGCATCGGTGAGCGCGATCGAATTGTTGCGCCGACGGAAAAGGCTTACGCCGATCCGCTCCTCCAATGCGCGAATCTGATGGCTGACGGCCCCGGGCGTCACCCCCAGTTCCTCGGCTGCCGCCAGCATGCCGCCCAGACGCGCGGCGCATTCGAACACGCGCACAGCGTTGAGAGAGAGTTTCGGCGTTTCCTGCATCAAAAAATCTCTTTCAGAGAAAAATCTTCTCGTTTTATCCGAAGCATGAAGGGTGAAAGAAAATAAGGCAAATCCATCCTCAGCCCGCCGGAGAAGCCGCGTGTGCACCAGAAATTTCGAGGCCGTCCTGTGGACGGCGGCCGGCACCGCCCTGTTCACCCTGGTATTCGCGTCGGGCAAGTTTGCCGGCGACAGCGCCAGCGCACCGCAAATCCTGTGGTTGCGTTATGTCGGCGGGCTGGCGACGCTCGGCGCGGTGGTGGCGGCCACCCGACAGCCGCCGCAACGCCTAGTCAGCCGGCGGCCGCGATCCCATCTGCTGCGCGCCACGCTCGGCGCCAGCGGCGGCATGGCCGCGATCCAGGCGGCGGCCGGCATGCCGATCGTCGACGCAACGGCGATCGGGCTTTTGCAGGTGGTTTTCGCCATCGGCCTGGGCGTGTGGCTGCTGGGGGAGCGGATCGGGTCGCGGCAATGGAGCGGCATCGTGCTGTGCACGGCCGGAGCGGCGACCATCGTCGCCTCCAAGGGTGCGTTTCGAGACCTCGATGCCGCCTATGTGCTGCCGGCCGCGATCGCGGCCGCCGGCGCCCTGCTGGTGGCGGGCGAAACGATCATGATCAAAACCTTGAGCGTGCGCGAGCCGGCCCTGACCGTGCTTTTATACGTCAACGCGTTCGGCATCGCGATCCTGGCCGCCCCGGCCTGGCTGGCCTGGCGACCGCTCGGCCTTACCGGGTTGTGGCCGTTTGTGATGCTCGGTCCGATCGCGATCACGGCCCAGTTCTGCATCATCCGCGGCTACCGGCTGGCCGATGTCGCGCTGCTCGGGCCGGTCGACTATAGCTGGCTGGTGTTTGCCGGCATTTTGGGACTTGTCTTTTTCGGCGAGGTGCCGGGCCCGGCCTCCTATGCCGGCGCGGCGCTGATCTTGGCCGGCGGCCTTGTTTTGGCGCGCGTGAGACGTTGACCCGCCCCTCGGGCGCCGCAATGTTCGTCCAGGAAGGCCAGCGGGCACGGTCCGGGCCCTACCTATGGTCTTTCGCGAGGCTTTGCGAATGGCGATCCCTTGCTAGAGTGCAGGCAATGCGCATTCGATCCCTGATTCCAGCCGCCCTGTTCGTCCTCTTTCTGCTTTCGGCCCTGCCGGCCGCCGCGCAGGTGCTGGCGCCGGCGACGACCGAAGCCGTCGAGGCGGCGAGCCGCCTGACCAAGGGCGATGCGGCAGACTTGGCGGCGGCGCGGCGGATGCTGGAGGACGGGCTGGACGCGCTTGCGCCGTCCGCCCATGCCGACCGCTACGTGCTGGCGGCCGCGGCCGCCTCGGTGGCGCGGCTTGCCGGGGATTTCGAGCGCTCACAGGTGCTGTTTGCGACCGCGGCCGAGGCGATCGAGCAGGTGCCAGGCGAGGACGACCGCCATGCCGCCACGCTCGAGGCGCGTGCCTCCGACCTCGTGCGGCTGGAGCGCCTGGACGAGGCCGACGCCCAATACGAACGCGCCTTCGCGCTCCGCGAGGAAAGCGGGACCACGCGCACCGGCACGGCCGTCGACGCAGCCTCTTCGCGGCTGTTGCTGGCGCTCGCACTGCGCACCGAAGAGCGGATCGTCGCCGGCCTGCAGCGGCTTTCCGCCTCGCTGCAAAACAATCCGGAAATCGACAAGCGGCGCGAACTCTCGGCCAATATCGCGCTGGCGCGAGCCTATCGCCACCTCGGGCTCTATGACGGCATGCTGGCCTTCACCGAAATCGCCAACCATCTGTTGATGCAGGCGCTGAGCGAGCGAAAGCTGACGACCGCGGCCGGCACGACGCCCGTGGGGCTGAGCTGCGCGCAGGAAGAATTCTTGCGCCGCGATCTTGCCGGCCTGCTGATCGCGGCGGCGGAATTCGACGCGGCCGAAAACGCGCTGGCGGGACCGCTATTCGTCGAAGACTGCGCCGAGACCGTTGCCTCCGAACAGGGACGCTATCTCAACAGCATGCTGGCGCGGCTGGCGCTTGCCGCCGGCGCACCGGTGATCGCGCAGGCCAGGCTGGTCGACTTCGCCCGCGACGGCGCCGAGGCCGGTTCGGACAGGCTCGACACGGCGATCGCCGCGGCGCGACTCGCCGCCGCCAATACCCAGCTCGGCTTTCTCGGCCGCGCCGCGCCCTATTATGCCAGCGAGGCGGCCCGGACCGGGTTCCGCGATCTCGACAACCAGGTCGAGCATCTGATCGCCTGGGCGCTGCACGATTTCCTGTCCGGGCACGACGACAACAGCCTGGCGCGCCTCGACGAGGCCGCCGAACTGGCGCGCACCCAGCGGCCGCGCGACTGGTTCCTGCGCGCCCGGATCGATTTCCGGCGCATCTATCTGCTGATCGACGCCGGCCGGCTCGCCGAGGCGCAGACGATGCGGCAGGCCTTCGAGACCTCTTACGACCGCCACGCGGCCGAGATCGCCGGTGCGCAAAAACTCGCCGTCGGCACGCCGCGCGCGGAAAGCGTCCTGGCCTCGTTGCGGGCGCTTGGCGACCTTCTGGCGGCCACGGCAGCCTCGGACAAGGCCACCGTCGCCCGCCTGCTGGAGGCCTCGCAGAAGGCGGGTCCGCCGTCCCTGCCCGGCCTCGAATATTTCGCCCAGCGCGCCTATCTCGACGCCTGCGTGCTGGCGCAAGGAACGCAAGCCTGCCGGTTCGAGATGGCGCTGAATTTCGCCCTGCCCTACAACGTGCCCTATCGCATTCCGACGCTGCTGGCCTCGCAGCATTTGCCGACCCTGTCCGGCGACCTGTTCCGCTACGGTCCGTTGCGCGACCGGCTCTACGGCCCGCTGAGCGCCCGCCTTTGGCAGGCCGCGCGCGCCGCCGGCGCCGAGGCGCGCAGGCAGGTGCCGGGCGACGCCGACACCGCCGCGCTGGCCGCGGCCATGCAGGGCGCGGCAACGGCGTTCGAATTCGCCCAGCAGCTGGTCGAGGGCGCGGCCGAGAAGACCGCCACCCAGGTCGCCCAGCGGCTTTCGGCCGGCGACACGCGGCTCGGCGCGTTGTTACGCCGGCGCGACCTGTTGTCGGAGCGGATCCTGCGCGCCCGCCTCAGCCTGCTGAAAGGCGGCCGCGACGGCGACATAGACGCCGATCTGACCGAACTCGACGCCGTGCATGCCCAAATCGGCCGCGATTTTCCCGATTTCAAGGCGCGTTACCGCTCCGATCCAGTGAGCTGGCACGACATGCGCGATCTGCTGTCGACCCGCGAGGCGGCCGTTCTGATTCACAGCTCGGCAGACGCGACCGATATTTTCGTCGTCGACAGAGAGCGGCTCCACTGGCGGCGGGTCGATCTCGGCGCCGCCGCGCTGTCGAAAAAGGTGCGTGCGCTGCGCGCCGGGCTCGACCCGACCGGCGGGGCCAGAAGCGCGCAGCCGCTGGCGCTCAAGACGGACACGACCGGGTTCGACCGGGCCGCCGCCCACGCGCTCTACCTGACGCTGTTTTCGGACCTCGAACCCGTGCTTGCCGACAAGGAATTGCTGGTGGTCGTCAACGGGCCGCTGGCGGCCCTGCCGCTTTCGGTGCTGGTGACCGCGCCGCCCGAACAAGGCGACGGCCGCACGCCATGGCTGATCCGGCGCAACGCGATCTCCGTGCTGCCTTCGCTGGCCATGCTGCGGCTGCGCGCACTCGCGCAAACCGAGCGCCGCGCCGCCGGTTTCGTCGGTTTCGGCGACCCGGTCTTTTCGCCGGGCGGGAGCGCGCGCACGCCCGGCCTGTTGGCCAACCTCGCCCCGCTGCCGGGCACCCGGCGCGAGGTCGAGGCGATCGGCGCGATCTTCGAGCCCGCCGAACGGGCGATCTATCTCGGCCGGGCGGCGAGCGAAACGGCGGTGCGGCGCGCCGCGCTGACCGGCCAGCAGGTGATCGCCTTCGCCACGCACGGGCTCGTCGCCGGCGAACTCGGCCGCGACAGCGAGCCGGGCCTGGCGTTTTCCGCGCCGGCCCCGACCGCAGCCGGCGACGACGGGTTTCTGTCGGCCTCGGAAGCGGCGACGCTGACCCTCGACGCCGACTGGCTGCTGTTGTCGGCCTGCAACACGGCCGCGTCCGACGGCAATCCCGATTCGCAAGGTTATTCCGGCCTGGCGCGCGCCTTCCTGTTCGCCGGCGCTCGGGCGATCCTGGTCTCGCACTGGCCGGTGCGCGACGACGCCGCGCCGCTGATTACGGTGGAGGCGATCAACTGGCGACGGAAAAACCCACAGGCCAGCCCGGCCCGGGCGCTGCAGCACGCCTTGCTGGCGATGATCGACGATCCGGCAAGACCGGACCATGCCGATCCGGCGGTGTGGGCGCCGTTCGTGGTGTTTTCTGGCGGCCGGTAGGGCTTCGGCTCACGCCGCGGCGATCGCCAAGGCGTGGCCACGCGCGTTTTCGCGCAGCGCCTCAAGGTGGATCGACTTAACCAGGTTGGCAAGCCCGCCGCAATCGACCGGGTCGACCGCCTCGCCGCGCCCGTCCTGCAGACAGCGCAGCATCATGTAGGAGACCTCCTGCGCGCCGGCGACGCGCTTGCCCCTGGCGACCTCGCGCCAGACGGCGAGCGCGCGCAGCATCGCCGCATGGGTTCCGGCCGGCAGCCTGGCGGCGCGAAACAAGGCCGCAAGGGCCGTATCGCGCCCGCCCGACAAAAGCGCCCGCACCCGGCTTTCGGGCTGGCCCGACAACGCCACCAGCGCGGCGCCGAAAAAGTCGATCTTGCCGTGTGCGATCACGCGGACGAGAAAACCGGTCGTCAGGTCGCCGCGCATGCGCAGATGCTCCACCAGCGCGGCGAATTCGGCCGGGCGCGTGCCGTCGATCAGCGTCAGCGAGGCGCGCGTGCAGGCCTCGCGCATCAGCCGCTCGGCGCGCGCCTTGCCCATCAAGGCCGTGACGAGCGGCGATCTGGTCAGCACCTCGCCGAGCGAGATCACGAGCGCATGGCGGGTCTCGGAGGGGAGCGCGGGATGGGCGATCAGCGCCTCGCGCACCGGCGCCAGCCCGCCCAGCCGCTCGGCGATGCGGCGAAAGCTCACCGAGGCGATTTCGGCGCCCGGATTGCGCAACAGCGCCACGCAGGCGTCCGGCTCGCCGACCTCGGCAACCGCCGCCGCCAGCGCCATCGACACGCGCGCGCGGGCCGCGATCAGGCCCTGCGCGGCCGCGCCGGAGGCGGCCACGAGGTCGATCAGATCGTTGTCGCCCAATACAGGGGAAAGCGCCAGCAGCGGCGCGGCGACCTCGGGCTGGTCGGCGGCGAGCGCGGCCACGATCTGCTGAGGCGCGCGCGGGCTGAGCTTGAGCGCCTCGGCCATGGCCTGGCGCACTTTCGGCGACGGATCGTCGAGCAACAGGGTCAACGCCGCTTCAGCCGCGCAGCGGTCCTCGAAATCGAGGTCCGACACGATATAGGCGCGCGCCAGCGCGTTGGCGGCGGCGGCCCGTTCGGCCACCCGCGCCGTCTCGATCCATTTCAAGAAATGCTGAACAATCATGTCGCCCGTCTGGCCCCACCGTTGGGCCGACCGTAGAAGGAATTGGTTTACGAACGGTTCACCATCTTTCTTAACCGGAGGCAGCCGCTTGCAGGCGCAGCGCCGCCGCCCTATCAACGGCGCACAGAACGCGGGAGGGACGACATGGCCGGGCTTCATCTGGAGGAATTCGAGGTCGGCGCGGTGATAAGACACACGCTGCGCAAGACGGTCACCGAAAGCGACAACATGCTGTTTTCGGTGATGACGCTCAATCCGCAACCGCTGCACATCGATTTCGACTTCGCCGCCCGCAGCGAATGGGGCAAGCCGCTGGTCAACTCGCTGTTCACGCTCGGCCTGATGATCGGCATCTCGGTGCACGACACCACGCTCGGCACCACGATCGGCAATCTGGGCATGAGCGAGACCAGCTTTCCGCACCCGCTGTTTCATGGCGACACGGTGCGCGTGGAAACCGAAATCCTGTCGGTACGCGACTCGAAATCGAAGCCGGACCGCGGCATCGTGGAATTCGAACACCGCGCCTTCAACCAGGACGACGTGCTGGTGGCGCGCTGCGTGCGCCAGGCGATGATGCTCAAGAAAAAGGCGACCTGACATGCGCTCCCTGCTTTTCGTTCCCGGCGATTCGGACAAAAAACTCAAAAAAGGCCTGGGCTCGGGCGCCGACGTGTTGATCGTCGACCTGGAGGATTCGGTTGCGCCGGCCAACAAGAAAGCCGCGCGCGACACGGCGGCCGCGTTCCTGGCCGAGGAGCGCGCGAACGACGCGCCGCTGATCTATGTGCGCGTCAACGACTTTTCGACCGGCCTGACCGACGACGATCTTGCGGCCGTGGTCGCCGGCCGGCCCGACGGCATCATGCTGCCCAAATCGACCGGCGGCGGCGACGTCGCGCGGCTTTCCACCAAATTGCGCGTGCACGAGGCCGAGGCCGGCCTGCAGGACGGCACGATCCGGATCTTGCCGCTGATCACCGAGACCGGCGCCGGCCTGCTCGCCGCCGGCAGCTACACGCCCGACCTGCCGCGGCTTTGCGGCCTGACCTGGGGCGCGGAAGACCTGTCCGCCGATATCGGCGCGCGCAGCGCGCGCGACGAAAACGGCCGCTTCACCGACGTGTTCCGCCTCGCCCGCTCGATGACCCTGCTTGCCGCCGCGGCCGCCGAAATGCCGGCGATCGACACCGTCTTCGTCGATTTTCGCGCCCTCGACGCGCTCAAGACCGAATGCGAGGAGGCCGAACGCGACGGCTTTACCGGCAAGCTGGCGATCCATCCGGCCCAGGTGCCGGTCATCAACGCCGCCTTTACCCCGTCGGCCGAGGCGGTCGCGGAAGCAGAGGCGATCGTCGCCGCCTTCGCCGGGGCCGGCGATGTCGGCGTGGTCGGCATCGACGGAAAAATGTTCGATCGGCCGCATCTGCGGCGCGCCGAAAGGCTGCTTGCCCGCGCACGCGCGGCCCGGCACGCCGCCGCCTGACGGCCGCACCCAAACCGCCGCGACGAGCCCCAGCCCGACCGCAACTGGACCAAGCCCGCCGACGTTCGACGCGAATACTGTCCCGCGGGGCCGATTTACATTGGCTCTTCGGCCGTTATTATCGCCGCAAACAATTTTGGGGGATTTCGATGAAAAAACCCATCTTCCGTCCGCTGCACGACCGCGTCGTCGTGCGCCGCATCGAGGCCGACGACACCAGCATCGGCGGGATCATCATTCCCGACACCGCCAAGGAGCAACCGCAACAGGGCGAAGTGGTCGCCGTCGGCAGCGGCAGCGTGAGCGAAAGCGGCGAGGTGCTGCCGCTCGACGTGCGGACCGGCGACCGGGTGCTGTTCGGCAAATGGTCGGGCACGGAGGTCACGCTGGGCGGCGAGGAATTCTTGATCATGCGCGAAACCGACCTCTTGGCCGTGGTCGGACTGCCCGGCAAGCCGGGCACGGGCTCGGGCGGTCCCGGCGGGGAATAGCCGGCGCCGCGCGTCAAGGAGCAATCAATGCTTTCAAGCCTGCCGAAGCTTGCCGACCGCGCCTTTCTGATCGGCTATCTGGTGCCGGCCGCGCTTTTTCTGGCAGCGTTCGCGAGCCTGTTTTCCGACTGGCCGGACCTCGTGGGGCCGCTCGGGCTCGGCGGTGAAGCCGACGGGCTGGAGGTGCTGGCCAAGGCGGCGATCAGCGTGTGGCTGTTCGCGATCGTCTTGTCGCTGCTCAACACCGTGCTTTACCAGGTCGTGGAAGGGTATCGGCCGCCAATCTCCTGGCTCGGCTTTCTCAAGCGGCGCGCCCTGGCGCGGCACGACGCGGCCAAACGCGAAATCGATACGCTCGCCGCAGCCTGGAAGAAGGCCGGCAAAGCCTATCCGAAGGTGCTGCAGGACCGGCACGACGAAAGCCTTCGGGATTTCGTCGCGCACTACCCGTCCGACCGCGACCTGGTGCTGCCGACACGGTTCGGCAATACGATCCGCGCCTTCGAGGATTATTCGCGCGCGCTTTACGGCGCCGACAGCATTCCGCTGTGGATCCACCTGACCACCGTCATTCCCAAGGACTTCCTGGAAAACGTCAACGATGCGCGCACCCATGTGAACAGCCTGCTCAACATCGTCGTACTGGCGACGGTTTTTTGCGCCCTCGCCCTGGCGCGTTACGTCGTCAGCATGCCATGGGCGGACTTCATGGCCGCGGATCTGGCGTTCATGCTGGCCGGGTCGCAGGCCGGGTTTCTCCTTTACGCGATCGCGGCCGCCGCTGCGGCCTGGCTGGCCTACGAACTGGCGATCGAGCGCAGCGTCGCCTGGGGCAGCCTGGTCAAGGCCGCCTTCGACTGTTTCCTGCCGGAACTGGCGCAAAAACTCGGCGCAACCACACCGCAAGCGGCGGGTGAGAGCGAGGCGTTCTGGGTCGGCGTCAGCCGGCAGGCGATCTACAACCGTCCGCGTCCGCAACAAGCGCCGCCGGCGACCAAAAAACCGGCCGCCCGCGCCGGCAAGACCAGAACCGTCCAGGCCCGCTCGGCCGCCAGCGGCGACACAAAAAAACAACGCGCGCCGGCGAAAAAAAACGCCCGAACCGGGACCGCAAAGGCCAAGGCCGGCGGCAGGAAAAAAACCGCGGCCGGTTAGAGGCGTTCAATCCCGCTGCCAGCGCGGGCGGCGCATGGCGAAGGTCTGGGTGACGGCGGCATAGTCCATGTACCCCAGCCGGGAGACGGTTTTGGCGCGCGCGATGTCGAACAGGCCGTCGGTCAGGAACGCCTCGTCGATATGGACCCCGACCACCTCGCCGACCACCACATGCACGCCGGCCGGCTCGCCCGAAAGACCTTTCGGTTCGAGAATGTCGGTCACCTTGCATTCGAGCGCGGCATGCGCCTCGGCGACGCGAGGTACCGAAACGAGTCGGCTCGGCGCCGCGGTCAGCCCGGCATAGCCGAACTCGCTGGTGCCGCGCGGGGCGTCGACGGCGCTGGCGTTCATCTTTTCGGCCAGGTCCAGCGTGACGAGATTGGCGACGAATTCGCCGGTTTCGCCGGCGAAAGTGGCGCTGTCCTTGCGGCCTTCGGAGGAAAACCAGACCAGATGCGGATGGGTGGAGAAGGCGTTGAAGAAGGAATAGGGGGCCAGATTGAGCGCGCCGTCGGCGCCGAGGCTCGATATCCAGCCGATCGGGCGCGGCGCGACGATCGCCTTGAAGGGGTCGTGCGGCAGGCCATGGCCGTTGGCGGGTTCGTAAAACATCATCCGTTCTCCCACGGGCCGGCATAGTCGGACATGATCGCCGAAGGCTCCGGGCGCCGCCTGTCGGGCGCGCCGCCGGGATGGCTGCCGATATGAACGAAACCGACCACCCGCTCGTCGGGGGCGAGCCCGAGCAGCGCCCGCCCCTGCGGCGTGTCGGAATACCAGTTGGTGATCACATTGGCGCCGTAGCCGAGCGCGCTGGCCGCGTGGATCAGGTTCATCGCCGCCATGCCGCCGGACACAAACATCTCCCATTGCGGGATTTTCGGATTGGACCTGGGCACGGACACCACCCCCACGACAAGCGGCGCGCGCGAAAACCGCGTCAATTCCTGCGCGCGGCGCGCCTCGTTGAGCGGTCCCTCGCGCGCCTCGGCGAGCGCGGCCAGCCCCTCGCCGACCCGTTGGCGCGCCTCGCCGCGGTAAAGAATGAAGCGCCACGGCTCCAGCCGGCCATGGTCGGGAACGCGGCTGGCTGCGCGGATCATCTGCTCGATTTCCGATTCGCTCGGCCCCGGCTCGGCGAGTTCGGAAATCGGCGGCGATTTGCGGGTCAGAAGAAAGTCGATGATCGAAGATGCCAAGATATTGTTCCTGTTGTCGGAAACGGATGCGGCGCGCGATCGCGGCCGGCTTGGGAAAACGGGCCTTGAAATTGCCATCCGCCTGGGTTTGATGGCAAGCCATGAGACAGGGGATTTCCGCACTGTTCACCCGGCTGTGCCTTTTGGCCGCGCTGACGAGCGCCACGGCGCCGGCCGTCGCGCAGGACGCGCCCGCTCCCGAACTGAAGCTCTCTTTGCCGGGGCTGAGCGGCTACGCGCCGACACAGGGCGAGACCCCGCTGGCCACGGGGGCAAGCGGCGAAGTCACCCTGGAGGCGAAACTGACCGAGGACGCGCCGGAACTCTCGCGCGGACTGGTGTGGCGGGTGTTCAAGCCGGAACCGGCCGCCGACGGCAAATTGCCGCTGGTCGCGCAGGGCCAAGGCGGCACCAGCGCGTTTTCGCTCGAGCCGGGCAGCTATCTGGTGCATGCCGCCTTCGGGCGCGCCGGCGCCACCAAACGCATCACGGTCGGCGCCACGCCCAGCCGCGAGACCTTCGTGCTGGACGCGGGCGGGCTGAAGCTCGACGCGATCCTTTCGGGCGGCGTACGCATCCCGCCGGCGAAGCTGCGGTTCTCGATCTACGAGGCGGCCGAGGATCCCGATGGCGACCGCGCGCTGATCATTCCCAATGTCAGCCCCAACACGGTGGTGCGGCTCAATGCCGGCACCTATCACGTCGTGTCGACCTATGGCGCGGTCAACGCCGTCATCCGCTCCGATATAAGGGTCGAGGCCGGCAAGCTGACCGAGGCGACCGTCGAGCACCGGGCGGCGCAACTGACGATGAAGCTGGTGCGCGATGCCGGCGGCGAGGCGATCGCCGACACGTCGTGGTCGGTGCTGACGGGGTCCGGCGATCCGGTGCGCGAAAATGTCGGCGCCTTCGCCTCGATGGTGCTGGCGGAAGGCGACTATACCGTCATCGCCAAGAACCGCGAGCGCATCTACCAGCGCGACTTCACGGTGGTAGCCGGCCGCAACCAGGACGTCGAGGTGATCGCGGCCGAGGATCTGGTCCCCACCCGCGACGCGGCCTCGAAAGCCCAAATCGTCGACTAGAGCCGTTCTGCTTTTCGTAGAATCGCAGACCGGCTCCAACTTATTGTTTTGATGCGTTTTTGAACGGCGAACCGGCTTCCAGTTCGCCTGGAAACGCTCTAGAAATCCGCGCCCAGACTGAGAGCCATTCGGCCTTTCGCCGAATCAGAAAACGGCTCCAACTTATTGTTCCGACACGCTTTTGAACGGCGAACCGGCGTTCGATCCGCCTGGAGGGGCCCTTAGTCGATCCGCTCGCCGTCGCGCACGCGATAGCTCGGCTGGTACATGGTCACCAGTTCCTCGGCGGCGGAGGGGTGAACGGCCATGGTGCGGTCGAAATCCTCCTTGGTCAGCCGCGCCTTGACGGCGATGCCGAGGATCTGCGCCATCTCGCCGGCATCGGGTCCCAGCACGTGCGCGCCGACGACGCGGCGGCTTTCGCCGTCGACGACCAGCTTCATCATCATCTTTTCGTCGCGACCCGACAGCGTGTGGCGCATCGGCCTGAAGCTTGCCCTGTAGACCTCGACATGGCGGAAGCGCTTGACCGCCTCGTCCTCGGCGAGGCCGACCGTGCCGATCTCGGGCTGGGAAAACACCGCCGTGGCGACGTCGTCGTGGTCGGGACGGGTGGGATTGTCCTTGAAGACGGTTTCCACGAAACACATCGCCTCGTGGATCGCCACCGGGGTGAGCTGCACCCGGTCGGTGACGTCGCCGATGGCGTAGATATTGTCGATATTGGTGCGCGAGAACTGGTCGACCGGGATCTCACCGCGTGGCCCGACAGCGACACCGGCCGCCTCGAGCCCCAGGCCGGCGGTGTTGGGCGTGCGGCCGAGCGCCAGCATGACGGTGTCGACCACCAGATGGCCGTCTTCATGGAGATGGGCGTCGAGCCGGCCGTCCGCGCGCCGCTCGATCCGGTCGAAGATCGTATGGCACAGGATGCGAATACCTTTTTTCTCCATGGTCTCGTGCAGCATGCGCCTGAGATCCATGTCGAAACGGCCCAGAATCTCCTTGCCGCGATAGACCAGCGTGGTCTCCACGCCGAGCCCGTGGAAAATATTGGCGAACTCGACCGCGATATAACCGCCGCCGGCGATCGCGATAGAGCGCGGCAGGGCATCGAGATGGAAGGCCTCGTTGGAGGAGATGCACAGTTCGTGGCCCGGCAAAGCGGCATGCGGATTGGGCTGGCCGCCGGTCGCGATCAGGATGGTGGCAGCGGTGACGGTGCGGTCGAGCCCGACAAGGCGCACGGTGTTGCGATCGACCAGTTCGGCCCGACAGTCGAAAATCTCGGCGCCGGCATTGTCGAGCCCCTTGCGGTAAAGCCCTTCCAGCCGCGCGATCTCCCTGTCCTTGTTGGCAATCAAAGTCGGCCAGTCGAAGCGCGCCTCCGGCACGCTCCAGCCATAGCCGGCCGCGTCCTCGAAATGCTCGGGAAACTGCGAGGCGTAGACGAACAGCTTTTTGGGTACGCAGCCGCGAATGACGCAGGTGCCGCCGTAGCGGTATTCCTCGGCGATCGCCACCTTCTTGCCGAGCGAGGCCGCGACGCGGCCCGCGCGAACCCCGCCCGAACCGCCGCCGATCACGAACAGATCGTAGTCATAGCTGGCCATAAAAACTGCCTCGAAACAGATCGGTTGGGAACGCCTTACACCGGCGGGCGCACGACGGGAACGCCGCCTATGCTGCGAAAGCGGGGCAAAGCGGGAAAATCCGGCGCCGGCGCGGCGAAAGCCGCACGCAATGCGCCGGATGGTCGGCGGGCAAAATCAGTCGGACGCCGCGGCCGGTTCGGCGGGAGCGGCGTTGTCGGCCGCCTCGGCCTTCTCGTTCAGCGCCTCGTTGACCGCCACGGCCAGATCGCGGGCCAGACCCTTCTGCCAGATGTCGGCGGCCTGAAGCACGTCGCGGGTCACCAGCGGCGACTTGGTCTTGAACGCGATCCCGCCCGGCGAGGTGTAGAAGGTGGCGATGGCGTTAAGCTCGTCCTCGGTGAAGTTGCGCGCATAGGCAAGCGCGGCCTCCCGTTCGAGATCGCCGCGGCGCGGGGCAAGCTTGAGCGCCTCCTCGTCGACGGTCTCCACGATCACGTCCTGAAGGTTGGGATCCTTCTGGATCAGCTCGCCCTTCAGCGACTGCGCGGCACCGGGCAGGATCAGGTCGAACTCTTCCGTCGCGCCGAGCGAATCGATGGCGGCGCGCGCCGCCTTGAGATGGCTCTCGGACACTTCCTGCGAGAAGGCCGGCTGTGCCGCGGCCAGGATAAGGCTCGCCCCGAAGGCGGCAGCCAGGCGGCGGGCATGGAACATAGATGTCATCACTGACAGAACTCCCTTTCTATCGGGTGGCTTTGATGGTGCTCACGCCGTTTTCGCCGGCAATGATAGCAACGCTTGCGAGATCGAGAAACAATCCGTGTTCGACCACGCCGGGGATGGCGTGGAGCGCTTCAGAAAGCGCTCTTGGATCGGGAATGCGGCCAAAAGATGCATCCAGGATCATGTGCCCCCCATCGGTGACGAAAGGCGTCTGGCCGCCGCGCAGCGCGACCGGGCCGGACAGGCCGAGCCGGCTTGCCGCCTTCTCGACCGCGATCCGGGTCGCGGCGAGGCCGAAAACATTAACCTCGATCGGCAGCGCGAATCGGCCCAGCATCTCGACCAGCTTGGTGTCGTCGGCGATCACCACCATGCTGTCGGAGGCGGCCGCCACGATCTTTTCGCGCAGCAGCGCGCCGCCGCCGCCCTTGATCAGGGCAAGGTCGGGACCGACCTCGTCGGCTCCGTCGACGGTGACCGACAGGCGGGGGGCGGCGTCGAGCGTGGTCAGCGGCACGCCGAGCTCGCCGCACAGGCGCGCCGTGCGCTCGGAGGTCGGCACGCCGACGACCGTGAAACCGTCGGCGACGCGCGCGGCAAGCAGGCGCACGAACTCCTCCGCCGTCGAGCCGGTGCCGATACCGATGGTCGCACCGTCCTCGACATAGGCGAGCGCGGCGCGCGCCGCCTCGATCTTGAGCAATCGTGCGTCCATGAATCCAGCCTGTCAGCCCGTTGTGGCGCTGATCTAGCACTTCCGACCCGCTGGTCAAAGAGCACGGCCGCGCGCCAAGCGCGACGAATTGCCTTGTCGGCGATATCGGCACGGGCTATCGCCGGGTTTCGCCAAGCCCGCCGGCCGACAGCGAGGAGCCCGCCGCCATGAAGCGCCCGTCCCCCGTCATCGTGTTCGATCTCGACGGCACGCTGATCGACACCGCGCCGGACCTGATCGCCAGCCTCAACCACGCGCTCGCCCGTCACGGGCTCGCCCCGGTCAATCCGGCCGCAATGCGCGCCTTCGCGGGCCTCGGCGGCAAGGCGATGATCGAGCGCGTCCACGCCGAGCGCCGCGTGCGACTCGAGCCGGAGACCGCGGCGTCGATGGTTGCGACGTTTCTGGCCCATTACGCCGACACGATCCCGGGCACGTCCCTGCCCTATCACGGCGCGACGCCCGCGCTGGAGCGGCTGGCGGAGGCCGGATTTTCGCTTGCGGTGTGCACCAACAAGCCGCAGGCGATGACCGAGCGCCTGCTGGAGGCGCTGGCCTTGGGCGGGCATTTTTCGGCCGTGTGCGGGGCCGACCGGTTTTCGTTCCGCAAGCCGGACCCACGCCATTTGACCGAAACCATCGCGCTCGCCGGCGCCGACCCGCAGCGCGCCGTGATGGTCGGCGATTCGCGCAACGATATCGCCACGGCCAAGGCGGCCGGCATTCCGGTGGTCGCCGTCGAGCACGGCTATTCCGACATTCCGGTGCGCGCGCTGGAGCCGTCGCGGGTGATTTCGCATTTCGACGAGCTGACGCCGGCGCTCGCGCAACGGCTGATCCACGGCACGCTCGACGGCTGAGCGACAGCGCGCTTGACTTTGCAAAGCCTCCGCCTCTATATCGCCGCCTGTCGCGGGGCCCAGGCCCCTGCGGGCGCGTAGCTCAGCGGGAGAGCATTCGCTTCACACGCGAAGGGTCACAGGTTCAATCCCTGTCGCGCCCACCATTTTCCTCGGACGAATTCAGCCAAAACTCCTGCCCCGCCCCGGCGGGCGAGCTCGCGTGACGTCGGAGCGCGGCGGAAACGACAATCCGTCACCCGCCATGGTTAACCGGCCGCTCGGTTTAGCGTTCTCTTAACCCTGTGCGTGCATTTTTGACGGCGTTCAACAGTACGGGTTGCGTATCATGCGTTCGGGTTTGGCGGTTGTGGGCGGCGTCGTGGCCGCGCTTTTGTTGTCCGGCTGCGCCAACGCGCCGAAAAAACTCGCCGCCGGCGAACGTCCCGGCCTCGCCTTCGCGGAGGAACGCGCGCCGGCCGACACCGAACAGAGCCCGCAGATCGCCATGCTGAGGCCCGACCAGCTGCCGCGCGCGCTTGGCGGGCTGGCCGGGCGCACGATCCGGGTCGCGCGCGTCGCCGACATCGCCCTGCGGCCGGGCGAAGTGGTGCTGACCTTCGACGACGGACCTATCCCCGGCCGCACCGACAGGGTGCTCGACATACTGGACCGGTTCGGGGTCAAGGCGACCTTCCTGATGGTCGGGCAGATGGCCAATGCCTACCCCGCCACGGCGCGCAAGGTCGCCGCGCGCGGCCACACGGTCGGCACCCACACGCAGGGCCACGCCAATCTCGCCAGCCTCAGCCACGCCAGCGCGCAGGCGCAGATCGAGCGTGGCCGCAAGAGCGTGGCGGCCGCGCTCGGCTCCTACCGCGCGGCGCCGTTCTTCCGCTTTCCCTATCTCGCCTCGACCGCCGCGCTGCGCAACAGCCTCGCCGCCCAGGGCATCGTGGTGATCGACGCCAGCATCGATTCCAAGGATTATTTCAAGAGCGGGCCGCAGACGATCCGCGCCCGCACGCTGACCCGGCTGCGCCAGCGCGGCTCCGGCGTCATCCTGATGCACGACATCCACCCGCGCACGGCGGCGATGCTGCCGGGCCTGCTCGCCGACCTCAAGGCCGGCGGCTACAAGGTGGTGCATCTCAAGCCCGGCGCGGGCGGCGGCCTGCTGGTCGCCTCGGCAAAAACGGACTGATCGCAGGGCCTTTTGCGCCCGCCGCGCCCGATCTGCCACGCTCCGCGCGATCTCGGGGACGGTTGTGCGGCTTGACGACGGCGCGGCTCAACCGGCCGGCTGGCGCACCGCCGCGATCGCGTCGAGCGCCTTTTGCAGGTACCGGTCGCGGTCGTAGACGTCGCCATGATAGGCGACCTGGCCGTCCTGATCGGGCCAGGCGGTGAAATAGGCGACATAGACCGGAATGGTGCGGGTGATCTTTTCGGAAGAATGGCCGGCGCCGATCTTGGCCGCGACATAGTCGAGCGGCTTGTCGAGCACCGCGGCGGCCATGCCGCGCGGGTCGGCCAGGCGCACGCAGCCATGGCTGAAGGCACGGGTGTCGCGCTGGAACAGGTTCTTGGACGGCGTGTCGTGCATGTAGATGGCGTGCTTGTTGGGAAACAGGATCTTCAGCTCGCCGAGCGCGTTGCGGGAGCCCGGACGCTGGCGCACGTTGAACGGCACCTTGCCGCCATATTGCCCCCAATTGATCGCCGATGAGGCAATACGCCGGCCGCGCGCATCGGTGACCTCGTAGCCGGCCCGGTCGAGATAGGCCGGGTCGCGGTAGAGTTTGGGCAGCATCTCGTTGACGATGATCGATTGCGGCACGCCCCAATAGGGGTTGTAGTCGATCTGCTCGATCTGGTCGTAGAAGAAATTGGTCTGGTTGGATTTCTTGCCCACGACCACACGCATCGACAGTTTCTCGCGGCCGGCCTCGACATAGGAGGCTGTAAAGGCCGGCTGGTTGATGAAGACGCGCGGACTGCCAAGGGCGGACGGGTGCCAGCGCAGCCTTTCGAGCGCATATTCGACCTTGGCGATGCGCGCGGCCTTGGATTCGCCGGCAAAGGCGCGGACCGTGCGCGGACCGATGATGCCGTCGTCCCGCAACCCCTTGAAGTCCTGCGCGGCCTTGACCACGGGCACGAGTTCGTCGGCGTAAAGTTCGCTCTCCTTGTGGCGTTCCAACAGCGCGGCGTGTTCGGCGCGGAAAGCCTCGTCCGTCTCGCGCGCGAACAAGGCAAGCATTTTGGGCAGTTCGGGGCTCGACTTGCCAGGCCGCAGCAGCAGTTTCGCATCGACGACGATGTCGTTTTCCGCGCTCGCGCGCAGCGCCTCCAGTTCGACGCGCAGCGCCGCGAAGCGTTCGTTCCGCGGATGGCGCGCCTCCAGATAGGCACGCACGTCTCGGCTATGCGCGAGGCGGTCGAGCACCTTTTTCAGGTCGAGCGGTTTTTCGGGAAAATCGTGATAGCCTGACAGACGGTTGGGATCGACACGTCCGGACCAGGCGTCGCGCGCGTAACGCAGCACCCTGGCCGACAGCGCCATCTCGAAGCGGATCAGCTCGGCCTTGCGGGCGGCCATCGCATCCATGGAAAAACCGGGCGCCGGCACCGCCACGGCGTAGTCGGCCGGCTCGAGCGCGAAGTCTGCGGCCTCGCCCAGCACCCGCACGGCCTCGGCCGCACGGCCGTTGGGACTGAAGCCGGAAACCCAGATGAAGGCTCGGTTTTCACCGTAATAGGCAGCCAGCGCCGCAGCCACGTCCGGGGAGCCGCGCAGGTCGAAATCGTCGAGCCCGCCGATCGCCTCGTCGAAAAGACCATTGTCCAGAGACGGCTCGAAGCGCGTTTCGCGCGGGGCCTCGAGCAGGCTCGAAAACGAGACTTTCACCAGCTTGTCGGGACGGTAGGTATAATAGGAAGGCGCGGAAATCTTGACCCGTTTGACGCGCTTTTTCGGTTTCGTGCGCTGTTGCGGCTCGGGACGCACGTCGCGCGCGCGCCGCTCCTTGATGCCGCCGCCGAACAGCCTTTCGAAGAAGTTCTGCGCCTCGGCCGGCACGGGCGCCAGCATCATGGCGGCGGCCAGAAAAGAGGCCGGGTAGGCCAGCAATTGACGGCGGTTGTTGTGCATTAGCCCTGCCCGTTGTTTCGTTGTCCAGTCCGGCTGCCCACACGTTCCGGCGCGCCGGTCCCCGACCGGCCGATTGTCGGCGAGTCGAACCCTAGCGGCGCAGTATGGCAACAGCAAATGGCCTTGCCTTGGCCCGCCGGCGATAAAATTTCTGTTATATTTTTCGCACAGGCGCGGTCGCCGAAGCGCGGCCTGCCGGAGCGGCAACGCTTCGCATGGACATTTTATCCCGCAGCGACAATAAACCGGCCGACACCCTTTCCCAGCCGAAGCGAGGAACATGCGTATGAGCGATCCGGTGCTTGCCGACCTTTTCCCCCTTTCCGCCGACCAGACGCCCTATCGCAAGCTGACCGAGGCGCATGTCGGCCTCGACAGGTTTCGCGGCCAGGAGATTCTGACCGTCGAGACGGAGGGGCTGCGGCTTCTGGCGGAAACGGCCTTCGCCGACATCAACCATCTGCTGCGGCCCGGCCACCTCAAACAGCTCGCCGCGATCCTGGAAGACGCCGAGGCGACCGACAACGACCGCTTCGTGGCCTACGATCTGTTGAAAAACGCCAATATCGCGGCCGGCGGCGTGCTGCCGATGTGCCAGGATACCGGCACCGCGATCATCATGGGCAAGAAGGGGCGCCGGGTATGGACCGAAGGCGGCGACGCCGAGGCGCTGGGACGCGGCGTGCTCGACGCCTACGAGAAGAAGAACCTGCGCTATTCGCAGCTCGCGCCGGTGTCGATGTTTCAGGAAAAAAACACCAAAAACAACCTGCCGGCCCAGATCGAGCTCTACCAGGAAGGCGAAGACGCCTACAAATTCCTGTTTGTGGCCAAGGGCGGCGGCTCGGCCAACAAGACGTTTCTCTACCAGGGGACGCCGTCTTTGCTCACGCATGACCGGCTGATCGACTTTCTGAAGGAAAAAATCCTCACTCTCGGCACGGCCGCCTGCCCGCCCTATCATCTGGCGGTGGTGATCGGCGGCACGTCGGCGGAGATGAACCTGAAAACCGTCAAGCTCGCCTCGACGCGCTATCTCGACGGCCTGCCGACGGCAGGCAACGACACCGGCCACGCCTTCCGCGACCTGGAGATGGAGGCCGAAATCCACAAGCTCACCCAGCAGATGGGGGTCGGCGCCCAGTTCGGCGGCAAGTATTTCTGTCACGACGTGCGCGTCATCCGCCTGCCGCGCCACGGCGCCTCGCTGCCGATCGGCCTCGGCGTGTCGTGCTCGGCCGATCGCCAGGCGCTGGGCAAGGTGACGCGCGACGGCATTTTCCTGGAGGAGCTGGAAACCAACCCGGCGCGCTACATGCCCGACATCGACGAGGACAGGCTGACGGCGCATGTGGTGCGCATCGACCTCAACCGGCCGATGGACGAGATCCTGAAAGACCTGTCGCAACACCCTGTCAAGACACGACTTTCGCTGACCGGGCCGATAATCGTGGCGCGCGACCTCGCCCACGCGAAAATCCGCGAGCGGCTGGAAAAGGGCGAGCCGATGCCCGACTATCTGAAAAACCATCCGGTCTATTATGCCGGCCCGGCCAAGACGCCGAAGGGCTACGCGTCGGGCTCGTTCGGGCCCACGACGGCCGGGCGCATGGACAGTTTCGTCGACCAGTTCCAGTCCTTCGGCGGGTCGATGGTGATGCTGGCCAAGGGCAACCGCTCGCGCCAGGTGCGCGAGGCATGCGCGGCCCATGGCGGGTTTTATCTCGGCTCGATCGGCGGGCCAGCCGCGCGCCTGGCCCAGGACTGCATCAAGAAGGTCGAGGTGCTCGAATATCCCGAACTCGGCATGGAGGCGGTGTGGCGCATCGAGGTCGAGGACTTCCCCGCCTTCATCGTCATCGACGACAAGGGCAACGACTTCTTCAAGGAACTCAATCTCGGCTGAAGGCCGGCATCGCAACGATTTGCTTACCGGCCGCGGCGATAGTGGCGCCGGGGCGTTCGGACTGTGCGCTTGCGCTGCTGCTTGACCTTTCGGGCCGCCATCCCATGATGCGGCACACGGGCGAAGCGGGTGCGTGGCGTACCGACTTTCATTGGGATGGGTGACATGGGTAAAATCGGGCTTGGGATCAAGGCGGCGCTGGCCGCGGCTTTCATGATGGCGGCGCCGGGCTCGCCGCTGGTCGGCACGGCTGCGGCCGAAAGCCTGTTCGCGCGCATCATCCGCGGCGGACAGCCGCGCGTCGAGCACGGCACCAGGAATTCCGACAAATCGCCGATCCCGCGCGAGACGGTGCGCTATGACGGACCGCACGGCAAAGGCACGATCATCGTCAATACGTCCGAGCGGCGGCTCTATTATACGCTCGGCAATGGCCGGGCGCTGAAATACGCCGTCGGCGTCGGCCGCCAGGGTTTTACCTGGGCGGGCACCAACCGCGTCTCGCGCAAGGCCGAATGGCCGGGCTGGACGCCGCCGCCGCAAATGATCCGGCGCGAGGCGCGTAAGGGCCGCAAGCTGCCGGCCCATATGCCCGGCGGCCCCAACAACCCGCTCGGCGCGCGCGCGCTCTATATCGGCTCGACGCTCTACCGCATCCACGGCACCAACCAGCCCTGGACGGTCGGCCAGGCGATGTCGTCGGGCTGCATCCGCATGGCCAATGACGACGTCAAGCATCTTTACGAGCAGGTCGGGGTCGGCACCAAGGTGGTGGTGGTGCGCTGAGCGGCGCCGTTTACGGGAGGCAGTGATGAAAAAGGGCTACAAGGCGCTTCTGGACGAGGCCAATGCGGTGGTCGAGGCGCTGGCGCCGGCCGAGGCGGCGCCGCTACTGGCCCGCGACGACGTCGCCTTCATCGACATACGCGACCCGCGCGAACTGGAACGCGCGGGCCGCATTTCGGGTGCGCATCACTGCCCGCGCGGCATGTTGGAATTCTGGATCGACCCCGAAAGCCCGTATCACAAGGCGCTGTTTTCCTCCGGCAAGCATTTCGTGTTCTTCTGCGCCGGCGGCTGGCGCTCGGCGCTGGCGGCCAAGACCGCCCAGGACATGGGGCTGGACAGGGTCAGCCATGTCACGGGCGGTTTCAGCGCGTGGAAAGAAGCCGGCCTGCCGCACGAGCCCGGCACGCCGAAGGGCTAACGCGCCCGAGCCGGTCGCAATATCAGTTGACCAGCGCCGGTTCGCGGATGCCGGCGACGAAGCCGGTCAGTTCGGCCAGCACGCCGGGGCCGGCCAGGATGCGGCGGTGGCCGAGGCCGGGCGCCCAAACCAGGCGCACATGCTTGCCCGCCCGGCCATAGGCCTTGGCGTTTTCGGCCGGCACCTCCTTGTCGCAGGGCGCGTGCAGGACAAGGGTCGGGCATGGGTGGCGGGCGAGCTGGTCGGCGCCGACATAGTCTTCCAGCGGACGGCCGGTCAGCCTCTCGACATGCGCGAACAACGCGGTCTGGGTGCGAGGGCCGAGATCGAGCATACGACCGAACTCGGCGAAGAAGGACGGCATGGAATTGGGCGCCGCGATCAGGACCAACCGCTCGGCCGCCAGTCTTTCGACATTCCTGACCGAGCCGACAAGCGCGTTGACGGCGACGGCGCCGCCGAAGGAATGGCCGATGACGGCGTCGAAGGGACCGAACCACGCCCCGGCGAGCGCCGCCGCCGCGACAGCGTTGGCCATGTCGAGCCGGCGGCCGCTCGACTTGCCGTGACCCGGCAGATCGAGGGCAATCACCCGCGCGCCGTCGCGGCGCAGGGCGTCGACGATCGCCGCCATGTGATCGCTGCGCGATCGCCAGCCATGGATGACAAGCACGGTGCGGCGGCGCTCGACGCCGGGCGGCGGACGAAAATCATGCGCGGCGACCCAGCCCGATGGGGTCGTCAGCCGGTGCAGGCGCGCCTCGGCCATGAACGGCGCCGCCCGGTCGAGCGCCCGCCGCTCCCCGGGCGAAACCCGGTTCGGATGCGGGGTACGGCAGAAAAGCGCGAAGGCGGCGCGGCCGGCGATCCAGGGCGCGATATGGTCGGCGATGCGAAAGGCGGTACGGATGACAGTCAACGGAAATGATGCCATGGTGGGCCACCGTGAATTAGTTCAACCATGAACATTATTAGTTCAAGAATGAACAAAAAACAAGACCTGCCGTGGGACAACCCGCGCTTTCGCAACTGGATCGCCGTGGTGCGCGCCGAAAAGGCGGTGGTGCGCGCGCTGTCGAAGGCGCTGGCGCCGCTCGATCTGAAACTCGCGCAGCTCGACATGCTGATGAATCTCTACCGCCATCCGGGCCAGTCGCAGCACGATCTGGCGCGCCGGCTGCTGGTGGGACGCTCCAACATCACCATGTTGCTGCCGCAGCTCGAATCGCAGGGCCTGGTGCGACGCGAAAGCGATTCCTCCGACAAGCGGGTCATGCGGCTCTATTTGACACCGGCGGGCGAGGAGCGACTTTTAAAGGCGCTCGCGATCTATACCGAGCTGATCGACACCGTTATGGCGCAATCCTCGCCGGCCGAGTGCGACGCCCTGGGCGAGCAGATGCGCCGCATCGTGGAAACGCTGGCCGAGGCGTGAGGCGGGACGCGCCGGGTGCCCGTGGCCGCGGACCGGCCGTCACGAGACCGCCGGCGCGTTGACCGACAAATAGGCGCGCGGCGAGGTGCCCAGCATGCGCTTGAACATGGTGGTGAAGGCGGCGACACTGTCATAACCCAGATCGAGCGCGACGGTGGTGACCGGCTCGCCGTCGAACAGACGCGGCAGGGCGGCGAACAGGCTCGCCTGCTGGCGCCAGACGGACAGGCTGAGCCCTGTCTCGCGCTGAAAGCGCCGGGTGAAGCTGCGCCGGCTCATGCCGGTCTCGCGCGCCCAGTCGTCGATGGTCACGGCCGGGGTCGGCGCGTCGAGATAACGCCGGCACAGCGCCGCAAAACGCCGGTCGCTGGGAAACGGCAGACCGAGCGGCAATTCCGCAAGCCGCGGGATCTCGTGCAGGATCAGGTCGAGCAAGAGCGCGTCGCGGCCGCGCGCGCCTTGCGCATCGCCGATCGCGACCGCTTCGCCCATCAGGCTGCGCATCAGGGCCGTCATGGCGACGACGCGCAGCGACGCCGGCAGGCCGGCGATCGCGGCCGGCCGGACATAGGCCGACTGCATGCGCACGCCGCCAAGCATGTCGACGGCATGGGTGATGCCGGCGGGAATCCATAAAGCCTGGCCGGCCGGCACCATCCAGCGGCCGGCATCGGTGACGGCGAGCACGACGCCGGCGCGCACGTGAAGCAGTTGCGAGCGGCCGTGCCGATGCGCCGCCACATGGTGCCCATCGGGATAGGCGCTCGCCAACGCCACGACCGCGCTGTCGGCGCGCTCGATCAGAGCCCGCCGGTCATCGTCGTAGCGTTGCAGACTATGCGCTCCAGAAGTCGCAGAGGGCGCGGCGTCGCGCATGGTTCGTCCTTCCCGTCGCGGCCCATTGCTGGCCCACTCGCAAAACAAATAGACCAAACCAGCAAAGAAGGTCACACCCAGCCGCACTATAACCGTTCGGCCACGGTGCCGTGCCGATAGCCGGAAGGAGTTCGTCTTGGCCGATACCATCGCCACCCCCGCCCGGCTCGCGCCCGAGCGCACCGTCTACGCGGTGATTCTGGCCGTCAGCTTCTGCCATCTGCTCAACGATGTCATGCAGTCGCTCCTGGCCGCGCTCTATCCGATGCTGAAAGACGATTACGGCCTCGATTTCTGGCAGATCGGCCTGCTGACGCTCGCCTTCCAGGTCACGGCGTCGCTGCTGCAGCCGCTTGTGGGGATCGCCGCCGACAAGCGGCCGATGCCCTATTCGCTGTCGGCCGGCATGGGCTCGACGATGATCGGGCTGCTGCTTCTGGCAACCGCCGGCAGCTATGGCCTGCTTTTGCTGGGCGCGGCCTTCGTCGGGCTCGGATCGGCGATCTTTCACCCCGAATCCTCGCGCGTGGCGCGGCTTGCCTCGGGCGGGCGCTATGGGCTCGCCCAGGCCCTGTTCCAGGTCGGCGGCAATTTCGGCACCGCGATCGGCCCGCTTCTGGCCGCCTTCATCGTGGTGCCGCGCGGCCAGGGCTCGGTCGCCTGGTTCTCGGTGGCCGCGATGATCGGCATGGTGATCCTATGGCGCGTCGGCGGCTGGTATTCGGCCTATCAAAAACGGGCCGCGTCGCGACCGGCCGCACCGACGACGCTCGACCTGTCGCGCCGGCGGGTGGTGCTGACGCTGGCCGTGCTGATCGTGCTGGTGTTTTCCAAACATGTCTATCTCGCCTCGATCAGCAGCTATTACACGTTCTTCGTCATCGAGCGCTTCGGCGTGTCGGTGCAGGAATCGCAGGTCCTGCTGTTCATCTTCCTGGGCGCGGCGGCGGCCGGGACGATCCTCGGCGGGCCGATCGGCGACCGGTTCGGCTCCAAGACGGTGATCTGGTTCTCGATCCTGGGCGTTCTGCCCTTCACGCTCGCCCTGCCCTATGCCAGCTATGCCTGGACGCCGGTGCTGACGATCCTGATCGGCCTGATCCTGTCGTCGGCCTTCCCGCAGATCGTGGTGTTCGCGCAGGAATTGCTGCCGGGCCGGGTCGGCATGGTCGCGGGGCTGTTTTTCGGCTTCGCCTTCGGTCTCGGTGGGCTGGGCGCGGCGGTGCTGGGCGTCGTCGCCGACGCCAAGGGGATCGGCTATGTCTACACGGTGTGCTCGTTCCTGCCCCTGCTCGGGCTGTTGGCGATCTTCCTGCCCAACCTGAAAGGAGCGCGCGCCTAAGGCGAAGCCGGTCCAAACGGCACCTATCGGCGAAAACGCGCGCGGCACGACGCTGGACGACGACGCGCCGCCAGGACGCCTCCGTCGACGGGCACTTGTGCCCGCGCGTTGCGCTCAGGCTGGCGGACCGCGGCGATGGCGGCTATGATCCGGGCTGCGCCCGCGATCCGCCACGGAGGTTCCAGCACGATGACATCGTTGCGTCACACAATCGGACTTGCCGGCGCACTTGCCGGGCTTTTCGTTCTGGCGGCCGGCGCTCCCGGCGCCTTGGCCACCTCGGGACCGGGCTGCTACCAGGTGGTCAATGTCGAGAGCTGGGACGTGCTCAACCTGCGCAGCCGGGCCTCGGCCAAGTCCGCGATCGTGGATATGCTGCGGCCCGGCAATCACGGTATCATCGCCGGCGAAGGCGCGTGCACGCCGACAAGTCGGCCGCTGCCAAGCCGCTGGTGCCGCGTCACCCATTACGACGGCGACCGCACCGTGACCGGCTGGGCCAAGCGGCGTTATCTCGCCCCCAGCGACTGCCCCTGAGCGAGGCAAAGCGCAGAAGGCAGACGGAGCGCTTCGTGAGGACGACACAATGGCTGACACGCCTGGCCGCGGCAGCGTGGCTGTTTCTGGCGCTGCTGACGGCCGCAAGCGGCCTTGCGATGCGCATGGCACAAGCGATCAATCTGGTCGTGGCGGCGCTATTTCTGGGGATCGCCGTCCTGCTTTGGCTGCGCATGCGCGCGGTCGAGCGGGTGGGCGCGGCGCTCGGCCCGGCGGACGCTATGCGCGCGCTGTTGTTGACCGAGACGACCTCCTCGGCGGTGATGCTTTTTGCCGGGGCGTCGTTTCTGTATGCCGCCGCGCACAGGGTTCTGGTCGAAGGCTTCGCCGTGTTCGGCTAACCCGGCCCGGTTGCTCGATCAGCGCGCCAGGCCTTTTTGCCGGAGCTCGTCGAGATAGGCCTGCCAGCGGGTCTCCTTCTCGCGGCCGAGCGTGTCGAGATAGGCCCAGGTGAAGATGCCGGTGTCGTGGCCGTCGTCGAAGACGATGCGCACAGCGTAATTGCCGACCGGCTCGAGCCGGCTGATGGCGACGTCCTTCTTGCCGCCGACGGTGACACGCTGCTCGGGCGAATGGCCCTGCACCTCGGCCGAAGGCGACAGGACCCTGAGCATCTCGGCGCCGAGCGCGTGGCTCTCGTCGGCGAAGGTCACGGTCAGGACGCGCCGGTCCCTGGATACGCGCAGTTCTTTCGGGGCCGCCATGATCAATTCTCCGCTGCCGCCGGTGTGTCCGTTCCGCGGTCATCGATGTCGCTATCCCACCATCGCGGCGCGGCATCAAGTCGATATATTGCACCAGATACAGCGAAAATGTTACCAAGGCCGCAGGGCCGCGCCAGGCAAGAGCGGGCCGGACCATTTGCGAGGCAGGACCGACAGCATGACCGCCAGCACCGCCCCCATGATCGACCCGTTCGGACGCAGGATCGACTATCTGCGCGTCTCGGTCACCGACCGCTGCGATTTCCGCTGCACCTATTGCATGGCCGAGGACATGACCTTCCTGCCGAAGAAGGATCTGTTGACGCTGGAGGAACTCGACCGGCTGTGCACGGCGTTCGTCGAAAAGGGCGTGCGCAAGCTCCGCCTGACCGGCGGCGAACCGCTGGTGCGCAAGAACATCATGCATCTGGTGCGCGAACTGTCGCGTCATCTCAAGAGCGGCGCGCTCGAGGAGCTGACGCTGACCACCAACGGCTCGCAGCTCGCCCGTTTCGCCGACGAACTGGCCGATTGCGGGGTCAGGCGGCTCAACGTCTCGCTCGACACGCTCGATCCCGACAAGTTCCGCGCCATCACCCGCTGGGGCCATTTCGGCAAGGTGATGGACGGGCTGGAGGCGGCCGAGCGGGCCGGGCTCAAGGTCAAGATCAACGCCGTGGCGCTGAAAGACTTCAACGACGGCGAGATCCCCGACATGATGCGCTGGGCGCATGGGCGCGGCATGGACATGACGGTGATCGAGACCATGCCGATGGGCGAGATCGACGCCGACCGCACCGACCAGTATCTGCCGCTGTCGCTGTTGCGCGCCAGGCTGGAAAACGAATTCACCCTGACCGACATTCCGTTCAAGACCGGCGGGCCGGCGCGTTATGTCGAGGTTGCCGAGACCGGCGGACGGCTCGGCTTCATCACGCCGATGACGCATAATTTCTGCGAAAGCTGCAACCGGGTGCGGCTGACCTGCACCGGCACGCTGTATATGTGCCTGGGCCAGGAGGACGCCGCCGACCTGCGCCAGCCGCTGCGCGCCTCGGAGGGCAACGAACTCCTGCATGCCGCGATCGACGCGGCCATCGGGCGCAAGCCCAAGGGTCACGACTTCGTCATCGACCGCCGCACCAACCGCCCCTCGGTCTCGCGCCATATGAGCGTGACGGGGGGATAGCGTGCGCGCGAAGGGAGGTCCGGCCATGACGATGCGCCTTGTTCTGTGTCTCATCGCCGGCCTCGCGTGCCTGCCCGCCCTCGCCGACACGCTGACCTACAAGAATTCCCGCTTCGGCACCTCGATCACCTTTCCCGCCGAACTGTTTCGCCAAGCGATGGAACCGCCGCAGAACGGCGACGGCATGACCTGGCTTTCCGAGGACGGGGCGAGCCTGGCCGTCTACGCCTTCAACAACGCGCTCGAGGCCTCGCCGGAGGCCTTTGCCGACCAGGCGAGCGAGCCCGCCGGGCGCGAGGGCTTCGAGGTGACCTACCGGCGCGTGAAAGACAATTGGGTGGTGCTGTCGGGTTACGTGGAGAACGATATTTTCTACGACCGGTTCGAGTTCGGCGCCGACAACGTCATCCACGCCATGCTGTTGAGGTTTCCGCGCGCGCTCAAGCCGGTCTACGAACCCCATATCGCGGCCATGGGCAAAAGCCTGAAAGGACCGTAACGGCACACCCGGCAACGGCTTTTGGCGCCGCCTGCCCGGAAGCGGGCGCGATCGACGCTTCTGGACCAGTGGTTTGCGGTTGCGTTTGCGCGGGGCTGTGCGTAATCCGGTGAAGAACTGTTCCGGACATGGCCTTGCATCTTTCCCCCAATCTGAGCGGCGCGCTCACCATGGCCATTGCCATGGCCGCCTTCACGGTCAACGACGCCGTGGTGAAACTGGTCAGCACCGAGCTCAACATGGGCCAGATCATGCTGGTGCGCGGCATGGTGGCCACGACGCTGATCGCCCTGCTTGCCTGGCGCGCGGGCGTGGCAAGCAAGCTCTCCGGCGTCCGCAACCCGATGGTCCTGCTGCGCGGGGCGGCCGAAATCGGCGCGACGGTCTCCTTCCTGCTCGCACTTCAGCGCCTGCCGCTGGCCAATGTCACGGCGGTTTTGCAGGTGCTGCCGCTCGCGGTGACGATGGGCGCGGCCCTGGTGTTTGCCGAACCGGTCGGCTGGCGCCGCTGGACGGCGATCCTGGCCGGTTTCGCCGGCGTCGTGATCATCATCCGACCCGGCTTCGAGGGGTTTAGCGCGTTTTCGCTGCTCGCGCTCCTGTCGGTGATGTTTTGCACCGTGCGCGACCTCGCAACCCGGCGCATCGACGCCGGCGTGCCGACACTTCTGGTCTCGACGTTGAGCGCGCTCGGCGTGACCATCGTCGGCGGCCTGCTGGTCGTTCCGCTGGGCGGCTGGACGCCGCTCGACGGCGGCCAGTTCGGCACGCTCGCCGTGGCCGCCATCATGGTGCTGGTCGGTTATCAGTGCGTCATCATCTCGATGCGCACCGGCGAGATCTCGTTCGTGGCGCCCTATCGCTACACCGGGCTTTTATGGGCCCTGGTGCTCGGCTACGCGGTGTTCGGCGACGTGCCCGACGCGGCCATGATCACCGGCGCGGTGATCGTCGTGGGCTCGGGCCTGTTCACGCTCTATCGCGAGCAGGTGCGCGGCCCGCGCAAGCCGGCCGCCGAAAGCACGGGGCCGACCATGAGCCCGGACGGTCTTTGAGCATGGCGATGCGCGATCCAGGCGTCCCCGCCCCGGCCGCGATTAGGCGGAGGCCGGCATGAGCGACCGGCGCCAGCTGACGGGGGTTCGCTCGCCGCATATCCTCACCCTCGTCATCGCGACGGCGACCGGGCCGCTGGCGATGAATATTTTCCTACCGTCCCTGCCCGGTATCGCGCGGCACTTTTCGGCCGACTATGCGGTGGTGCAGCTCCTGGTGTCGCTCTATCTCGGCGCGACCGCCGTGCTGCAGCTTTTCATCGGCCCGGCCTCGGACCGGTTCGGGCGACGGCCGGTGATGCTGACCTGCTTCGCGATCTTCCTGATCGGCACCGTCGCGGCGCTGTTTGCCCCGACGATCGAAATCCTGCTCGCCTGCCGGGTGCTGCAGGCGTTTTCGGCGGCCGGCATGGTGCTGTCGCGCGCCATCGTGCGCGACACGGTGCGCACGGAGGAAACGGTCAGCAAGATCGCCTATATCGTCATGGGCATGTCTCTGGTGCCGATGATCGCGCCGGCGATCGGCGGCCTGCTCGACGAATGGTATGGCTGGCAATCCACCTTCGTGCTGACGCTGGGTTTCGGCCTGGTGTCGATCTGCGTGGTCTATCTCGACCTCAACGAGACCAACAAGGCGCTGTCGCCCAGTTTCTCGGCGCAGTTCCGCGCCTATCCCGAACTGTTGCGCTCGCGCCGCTTCTGGGCCTATGCGCTGACGGCCGCCTTCACCACCGGTTCGTTCTTCGCCTTTCTCGGCGGCGGTCCCTATGTCGCCACGGAAATCCTGAAACTCAGCCCGTCGGAATACGGGCTCTATTTCATGCTGATCTCGGTCGGCTACATGAGCGGCAACTTCCTGTCGGGCCGTTTCGGCGCCCGGGTCGGGATCGGGCCGATGATGCTTGCCGGCAATGTCGTGACCCTGATCGGCATGGTGGTGTCGCTGGTCCTGTTCGGCCTCGGTTACGTACACCCGCTATCGCTGTTCGGACCGGCGACCATGGTCGGGCTCGGCAACGGCATCACCCTGCCGAGTGCCAATGCCGGCATCGTCAGCGTGCGCCCGCGCCTGGCGGGCTCGGCCTCCGGTCTCGGCGGCTCGATGCAGATCGGCGGCGGCGCCGCGCTGGCGGTGGTCGCCGGCGCGCTGCTGTCGCCCGCAAGCGGCGCCATGCCGCTATTGTGGGTGATGGCGCTGTCGGCCGCCGCGGCGATCGTGGCCACGTTCTACGGCATGTGGGTCGACCGCGTCGCCGGGCCGCTCGGGGGCGCGTGAGCGATGGAGCGCCGCCTCGCCGGGCTGGTGCTCGCCGGTGGCCGCTCCTCGCGCATGGCCGGCTCCGACAAGGCCTTCCTGACACTGGCCGGGAAACCGCTGATCGCGCATGTGCTGGAGCGTCTCGCACCGGCGGTTGAGGCGGTCGCGGTGAGCGCCAATCTCGACCCGCAGCGTTTTTCCGCCTTCGGCCGCCCGGTGATCGGCGACATTGTTGCCGGCCAGCGCGGACCGCTCGCCGGCATCCATGCCGGCCTGGTCTGGGCAGCCAGCGCCGGCTTCGACCGGCTTGTCACGACAGCGACCGACACGCCCTTCTTCCCGCCCGATCTCGTCGCCCGGCTGGCTGCGGCCGGGCACCCGCAGCGGATCGCGCTCGCCGCCTCGCGCGGCCGGACGCATCCGGTGTTCGGCCTGTGGCCGACGGTGCTGGCCGACGAGATGGCGGCGTTCCTGAACGGGCCCGAAAAACCCTCCGTTTCAGGCTTTTGCCGGTCGCGCAGCATCGATATCGTCGAATTCGCCGTGCAAAAGCGCAACGGCGCGGAGATCGACCCGTTTTTCAACATCAACACGCCCGGCGACCTGGCCATCGCCGAGCGGCTGATCGCGGACGAGGCGCAATGACCAGACGGGTTTTCGGGATCACCGGCTGGAAAAATTCGGGCAAGACCGCGCTGACGGCGGCGCTGGTCAGCGAACTCGGCCGGCGCGGCCATGTCGTGTCGACCGTCAAGCACGCCCATCACGTCTTCGACATCGACCGGCACGGCACGGATTCCTTCCGCCATCGCGAGGCCGGGGCGATGGAGGTGGCGATCGTGTCGGGCCGGCGCTGGGCGCTGATGCACGAATTGCGCGACGAGAAAGAGCCCGATCTGGCCGACGTGCTCGCCAAGCTCGCGCCCTGCGACCTCATCCTGGTCGAAGGCTACAAGCACGACGCCCACCCCAAGCTCGAGACCCGGCGCCTGGAGGCGCGCAACCGCGAGCCGCTGACCGCCTCGAGCCCCAATATCGTCGCCATCGCCGCCGACCACCCGGTCTCGGGAGAAACCGTGCCGGTGTTCCGTCTCGACGACATCGCCGCGATCGCCGATTTCGTCGAAAGGTGCACCGGCCTGACCGCGCGCGGCGCTTGAGCCCGAGGGCTTCGACGCAGAACCGCCGCATCGCGCTTTGCGGTTGCATTCCCGGCAAAAACAGTGGGAATATCCGGTTTTCACGGGTGTTCCGGCACCCGCCGGAAACGACAAGCGGCCGCAAGCCGCAAGCAACGACAAACAGACAGAGAGGAACATTATGCGTATCCAACAGCGTCTGGCGATTGCCGCCTCGGCCGCCCTGCTCGCGCTTTCCCTGGGCACCGGCGCCCATGCCCAGGAGATGATGAAACTCAAGATCGGCACGGAAGGCGCCTACCCGCCGTTCAACAATCTCGAGGCCGACGGCTCACTGGTCGGCTTCGACATCGATATCGCCAAGGCGCTGTGCGAGGAAATGAAGGCCGATTGCGAGTTCGTCACCCAGGACTGGGACGGCATCATCCCCGCCCTGCAGGCCGGCAAGTTCGACGCCATCATCGCCTCGATGTCGATCACCGACGAGCGCAAGGAAAAGGTCGATTTCAGCGCCAAGTACTACAACACCCCGCCGGCGATCGCCGTGCCCAAGGACAGCGCGCTGACGGAAGCCACCGACGCGGCGCTGGCCGGCAAGGCGCTCGGCGCGCAATCCTCCACCACCCATTCCAACTACGCCGAGGAAAAACTGCCCTCGGCCGACCTGAAGCTCTACCCGACGCCCGACGAATACAAGCTCGACATCGCCAATGGCCGCATCGACGCGGTGATCGACGACGTCATCGTGTTGTCGGAATGGCTGAAGACCGACGACGGCGCGTGCTGCAAGATCCTCGACACGCTGACGCCCGACCCGGTGATCAACGGCCAGGGCGCCGGCGTGGCCGTGCGCAAGGGCGAGACCGACCTGGCCGACAAGTTCTCGGCAGCCATCCTGGCGATCCGCGAAAACGGAAAATACAAGGAAATCAACGACAAATATTTCGATGTCGACGTTTACGGCGACTGATGCCGCCTAAACGCCACCATGCCGGGCGGCCAGATGGGCGCCCGGCGATCCGGTTCCGCACGGCCGGCGATCGCGCCGGACCCGCGGCAGGCGGGCGGGGCACATGGACAACTACCTGACCTTGCTGAGCTTCGGCGACCAGGGCTGGGGCGACGAGATCGCCATCGGCGTCGTCACCACGATAAGCCTCGCGCTCGCCACCCTGCCGGTCGGACTGTTGATCGGCTTCCTGGTCGCCTTGGCCAAGCAGAGCCGAGAATGGAGCTTTCGCACCGCAGCCGACATCTACACCACCATTTTTCGCGGCCTGCCGGAACTGCTGACGCTGTTTCTGGTCTATTTCGGGCTGCAGATCGGCATCCAGCAACTGTTCCAGACGCTCGGCGTGGAAGCCGGCGTGGAAATCAACGCCTTCCTGGCCGGCGTAATCGCGCTCGCCTTCGTGTTTTCGGCCTATGCCAGCGAGGTGTTCCTGTCGGCATTCAGGGCGATTTCGAACGGCCAGTACGAGGGCGGCTATGCGCTCGGCCTGCATCGCAACCAGGTCATGCGGCTGGTGATCCTGCCGCAACTGATCCGCATCGCGCTGCCGGGCCTGTCCAATCTGTGGATGATCCTGCTCAAGGACACGGCGCTGGTCTCGGCGATCGGGCTGACCGACATTCTGCGCCAGACCGGCATCGCGGCGCGCAACACCAAGGAAGCCTTTTTGTTCTTCGGCCTGGCGGCGCTGCTCTACCTGGTGCTGGCGTTGTTGTCGTCGGTCGTGATCGGCCGGGTCGAGGCGGCGGGCAAGCGCGGGGAGACGGTGCGATGACGGCGCTGCAGGAGCGCCTCGAAGCTTCGGAGCGGCCGCCCGCCCTGCCCCGAACCTGGACGGGCGAGCGGATCGCGGGCAATTTGGTGCTTGCCTTCTGGCTCGTCGCCGGCGTCCTGATGGTGTGGTACCTGGTGGAGGCCTGGGCGCCGGAAAAGGTCGAGCGCTACGGCCCCAAATATATTTCCGGCCTACTGACCACGCTGTCGCTGGTCGGTCTTTCGCTGGTGATCGGTGCGGCGCTGTCGATCCCCGTCGCCATCGGACGGATGTCGAAGAACAAGCTGATCAGCCGCATCGCCTTCGCCTATGTGTACGTGTTTCGCGGCACGCCGCTGATCGCGCAGCTCTTTTTGATCTATTACGGACTGGGCTCGTTCCGCCCGCAACTGGAGGCGGTCGGCCTGTGGGGCTTTTTCCGCGAGGCCTGGAACTGCGCGGTGTTCTCGTTTGCGCTGAACACGGCCGCCTATCAGGCCGAGATTTTGCGCGGCGCGGTCGAGAGCGTGCCGAAGGGGCAATGGGAAGGCGCGGCCGCGCTCGGCCTCAACCGGGTCCAGACGCTCTACAAGATCATCCTGCCGCAGGCGCTGATCGTGGCGCTCAGGCCCTACGGCAACGAGATCATCCTGATGATCAAGGGTTCGGCGATCGTCGCGCTCGCGACTGTCTACGACCTGATGGGCGAAACGCGCCGAGCCTATTCGCGCACCTACGACTTCCAGACCTATATCTGGGCGGCGATCTTCTATCTCGTTATCGTGGAGACATTGCGCAATGTGTGGAGCGTGGTCGAGGCCAGGCTGACCCGGCATTTGCAGCGGTGAACCGGCGCGTTCGGCGGATTTTTTTGACACAAACACGGATAATGGAGGGGCCAGATGGCCAAAGTCGCATTTTTGGGTCTCGGCGTGATGGGATATCCCATGGCCGGTCATTTGAAGAACAAAGGCGGCCACGACGTCACCGTCTACAACCGCACGGCCGAGAAAGCCGCGAAATGGGTCGACGAGCATGGCGGCGCACATGCCGCAACGCCGGCCGAAGCGGCGGCGGGCAAGGATTTCGTCTTCTGTTGCGTCGGCAATGACGACGACCTGCGCGCCGTCACGCTCGGCCAGGACGGTGCCTTTGCCGCGATGAAGGCCGGCGCGGTGTTCATCGACAACACGACGGCCTCGGCCGAAGTGGCGCGCGACCTGGCCGAGGCGGCCGAAAAAGCCGGTTTCGGCTTTTTGGACGCGCCCGTGTCGGGCGGACAGGCCGGGGCCGAAAACGGCGTTCTGACCGTGATGGTCGGCGGCGAGCAGGCGACTTTCGACACGGCGCGGCCGGTGATCAAGGCCTATGCGAAAATGGTCGGCCTGATGGGTCCGGCCGGAGCCGGACAGCTGACCAAGATGATCAACCAGATCTGTATCGCGGGCCTGGTGCAGGGCCTCGCCGAAGGCATCCATTTCGGCAAGAAGGCCGGCCTCGACGTCGAAAAGGTCGTCGACGTGATCTCCAAGGGCGCGGCCGGCTCGTGGCAGATGGAAAACCGCCACAAGACCATGAACCAGGGCAGCTACGATTTCGGCTTCGCGGTCGACTGGATGCGCAAGGACCTGGGCATCTGCCTTACCGAAGCCGAGCGCAACGGCGCCAAGCTGCCGGTCACGGCGCTGGTCGACCAGTTCTACAAGGACGTCCAGGACATGGGCGGGCGGCGCTGGGATACCTCGTCCCTGCTGGCGCGGCTGGAGCGGTAGGCGTGGCGGGCGCCGCGCCGCCCTCGCCAACCTCCGACGCCGCGGCCGTCGTCGCGCATCTGCAAACGCTCGCCTCGGCCGACAACCGCGCCGGCATGGCACGGTTCGGGATCGCGACCGAGACCGCCTTCGGTATTCCGAACGCGGTCCTGCGGCCGCTCGCGCGCACGATCGGGCGCGACCAGGCGCGCGCGCTGGCACTGTGGCAAAGTGGCTGGCGCGAGGCGCGCCTTGTGGCCTGCTTCACCGCCGAACCGAAAAAAGTCACGGCCGGGCAGGCGCGCGACTGGGCGAAGGATTTCACCTCCTGGGAGGTGGTCGACCACGCCGCCGCCCTGTTCGTCGAGGCCGGACTTGCCGGCGAACTGGTACCGGAGTTCGCCGAGGACGGGCGCGAATTCGTACGGCGCGCCGGTTTTGCCATGATCGCCTGGGCGGCGGTCCACCTGAAAAAGGAGCCCGACACGGGTTTTCTGGCCTGGCTGGAGCTGGTCGAGCGCCATGCGCACGACGAGCGCAATTTCGTGAAAAAGGCGGTGAGCTGGGCGCTGCGCCAGACCGGCAAGCGTTCGCTTTTGCTGCACGAGGCGGCGTTTGCCGTCGCGCAGCGCCTTGCCGCGGCGGACGATCGCGCCAGGCGCTGGGTCGGCAAGGACGCCTTGCGCGAACTGAGCGCACAAAAGACGCTGGACCGGTTGCGGCAGAAAACGCGGCAACCGGCGCGATAATGGCAAAAAACCTCACGCGGCGCTGGCACTCTCCTTGTCCAGCACCATGTAGTCGAGCGGAAGCTGGGTCGTGTACTTGATCTGCTCCATGGCGAAGGAGGACGACACGTCGCGGATCTCGATCTTGGCGATCAGCTTCTTGTAAAAGGCGTCGTAGGCGGCGATGTCGGGCACCACAACCCGGAGCAGATAGTCGACGTCTCCGCTCATGCGATAGAACTCGACGACTTCGGGAAACTCCTGGATCACCTCGGAAAAGCGCCGCAACCATTCCAGGCTGTGCGAATTGGTGCGGATCGAGATGAAGACATTGACCCGGGTGTTGACCTTGTCGGGATTGAGGATCGCCACCCGGCGCCGGATGACCCCCTCCTCCTCCAATTTCTGAATGCGCCGCCAGCACGGCGTGGTCGACAGGCCGACCTTCCTGGCCACGTCGGCGACGGCGAGGGTGGAATCTTCCTGCAACAGCCGCAGGATTTTCTTGTCGAGACGGTCCATGACGGCTCCTGTCGGAAATTTTTTCCGAATTTACGCCTATTTCGCCGCCGTTCAAGTAATTTTTTCTCCCCCAACACGAAAATCGACAGGGCGCGTTCTATTTCGTCGGTCCGATGCGGGTTGCGATTTCTCGCCGCAACACGGGCAGCAACTCGCTCTCGAACCAGGGATTGCGCTTGAGCCAGCCGGTATTGCGCCAGGACGGATGCGGCAGCGGCAGGACTTTTGGGCGCCCGGGCCGGGCAAAGATCTCCGCCCAGGCGGCAACCGTTTCCGTCAGCGTAGTCCGGCGCGCGGCGCGCAGATGCCAACGCTGCGCGTGCTGGCCGACCGCCACGACCAGTTCGAGCTGCGGCATCAACTCCATCAGCCGGCCATGCCAGGCCGGCGCGCATTCCCGGCGCGGCGGCAGGTCGCTGCCCTTGGCGTCGTAGCCGGGAAAGCAAAACCCCATCGGCGCGATCGCAAACAGGCAGGGATCGTAAAACGCCTCGCGCGAGACGCCGAGCCAGTCGCGCAACCGGTCGCCGGAGCGGTCGTTAAACGGAATGCCGGTCTCGTGCACGCGAAGCCCCGGCGCCTGCCCGGCGATCAACACCGGCGCCGTCGACGAGGCGACGACGACCGGGCGCGGCTCGTGCGGCAGCGGCCGCCCCTGGGGCTGGTCGCGGCAGACCCGGCAGGCGCGGATTTCGCCCGCCAGCCGGTCGAGCTCGGTGATCGGATCGGCCGGCATCACGCCCGCGCGCTCGGCCGGGCGGACACCGTCTCGTACCAACGCCGCACGTTGCGCAACTCCTCGGGTAGCGCGATGCGCGCCGGTTTCATGAAATCGATGCCGATCATGCCGGTGATGTCGGCCACCGAGTAGTCGTCACCGGCGGCGAATTCGCGGTCTTGAAGCTCGCGGTCGAAGATTTCCAGAAATTGCACGGTGCGCGGCTTGTTGACTTCGCCCCACTCGGCGATCTGCGGCACTTCCCATTCCTTCATCGCCGGGTGGATGTGGCGAAAGGCCTGGCCGACGGTGAAGAGGAAATTCAGTTCCAGGCGGCGTTGCCACATCTCCACCTGCGCCTTGCCGAGGGCGCCACGGCCGAACAGCGCCGGCTCGGGATGGAGCTCCTCGAAATAGCGGCAGATCGCGATCGACTCGGTCAGGATGGTGCCGTCGTCGAGCTCCAATACCGGCAGACGCTGCAGCGGGTTGCGGCGGGTGACTTCCGCGTCGCGATGGCCCATCGCGCCCATGTCGATGGGCACGCATGGAACCTCGATGCCCTTTTCGGCCAGAAAAACCCTGACGCGGCGCGGATTGGGCGCGCGTCCGCCATCATAAAGCTTCACCTTCCACCTCCCGGCAAAAATTGCGCACGGCCGCCATGCGATCGTGGCGTCAGCCTGCACCAAACAGCGCCGCGACCCAAGCCCGCAGACGCTCCGCAAGGCCGATTTCGATGTCGCTCGCGCGACCGTGAACGGCACGCCAGGCACGCGGACGCTCGAACTGCCCGGCCCACAGGCCGCGCGATTCGGCCCGCGCCCGCCTTTCGGCCCCGCCATAATCCCCGTAGGACACCGCCCAGCCCTTTTCGACCATCGTGCGGTTCAATTCGGTGTCGCCGGCGTGGCAAACCGCCAAAAGACGGCCGAAGCGATCGGTTTCGTGGCCACGGCAGACGACCGCGTGCTGGCCAACCAGCGCGCGCAGCGCGTCGCGCGCGGCGCGCCCGCAGGCATAGTCGGCGCCGTCGCGCCGGCACGACTGGGCGAGTTCGGGCGCATCGATGCCGACAAGCCGGATGCGCCGGCCCGCAAGCGTCAGGCTGTCGCCGTCACCGACCGAGGCCTGGCCGCGCCGTTCGACGGTGGCGGTTTCCTCCAGCCGGGCAACAAGCACGGCGACAACCGCGAAAAGCGCCACCGTCAGCGCGATGTCGAACAGCCGGCGCAGCGGCCGCGTCCCGCGGCGACGCCCGGTTTTCGCCACCGGCAGGCGGCGCAGCAATCTGGTCACCGGAAGGGACTCTTAACCATTCGGAAGTAATTCTCCGCTGTCGATCCAAATTTGGAAAACCCGGTTGCGATGGCGCCAAGACGCTCCACCATGGCGGACAAGAACATTGTGGACCGCACCAAGGCCCACCGCAACGCCGACCTTGCGCGCACGGTGCGGGAAACCCGCGACCGGCTGTCCCAGCAACCCGGCAATCCCGCCTTCGACCGGGAAATGCTGCGCCTGCATGCCGGTGCGCTGACCGGCCGTGCCGCCGTGCTGCCGGTGCTGGCGGGCGTCGTCGCCGCCGCCGGCCTTGTCGCCGGGATGGGACCGCAAGTGGCGTTCTGGGCGGTGCTGACGGCGGTCGCCTATGCCGGGCTCGGCCTGTTCGCGGCCCATATCGCCAAAAGGGAGGCGGGCGACATCGACGTGGCGTCGGTGCGTATTCTGCTGCTGGGCGCCCATGCCGTGACCGGACTGTGCTGGACCTGGTTCGCGCTGTTGAGCTGCGAGAGCTGTCAGATCGACCAGTTTGCGACCGTCAAGGGCGTGGTGCTGCTGTTTGCCGTCGCCGCCACGGCGATCCTGGCCTATGCGCTGCGCGGCGCGCTGCTGGCCACGTTCGGCCTGCCGGTGGTGGCCTATATCGGGCTCGCGGTCAATTTGTGGAATCCGGTCGACGCCGCCATGGCCGGGCTTCTGGCCGCCTCGCTGCCGTTCTTTTCCTACATCGCCGGCCATCTGCACCGCTCGGCGGTGATGCTGCTGTCGTTTCGGACCGAAAAGGACGGGCTGATCGCGGAATTGGAGACGGCCAAGTCGATCTCCGACGAGGCACGCCGGCGCGCCGAGGAAGCCAATCTCGCCAAGTCGCGGTTTCTGGCCTCCATGAGCCATGAATTGCGGACTCCTCTCAATGCGATACTGGGGTTTTCCGAAGTGATGGCTGAACAGGTTTTGGGGCCGCTCGAGAACGAGACCTATCGCGACTACGCGCGCAGCATCCACGATTCGGGCCACCATCTGCTGGCGCTGATCAATGAGATCCTCGACATTTCGCGCATCGAGGCCGGACGCTACAAGCTGAAGGAAGAGCCGGTCGACATCGCCAACACGGTCGAGGATTGCTGCAACATGGTCGAACTCAAGGCGCGCAACAAGGACCTGCACATCGCGCGCGAGTTCGAGCCCGCGCTGCCGCCGCTCTTTGCCGACGAACGGGCCGTACGCCAGATCACCTTGAACCTGTTGTCGAACGCGATCAAATTCGCGCCGACCGGCGGCGAAATCCGGGTCCGTGCCGGCTGGACCACCGGCGGCGGACAATATATTTCGGTGCGCGACAACGGCCCGGGCATCCCGGCCGAGGAGATCCCGGTGGTCCTGTCGGCCTTCGGTCAGGGCTCGATCGCCATCAAGAGCGCCGAACAGGGCACCGGGCTCGGGCTTCCGATCGTCCAGGGCCTGCTGGAAATCCATGGTGGGCGGTTCGAGCTGCGGTCCAAGCTGCGCCTGGGCACCGAGGCGACCGCCATCTTTCCGGCCGCTCGCGTCATGGCGCCGCTCGCCGCCGCCCGTCCTCGGGCCGGCAAGGCGAGCGCGGCCTGAGCGTTCAGGCGGGCACGGGCATCGGGCGCAGGCCCGACAGGCAGAGCGCCGCCGTCCTGACCGTGCCGACGGCAAGCGTGCCGGCGATGCCGCCGCCGGGAAGGTTGCCGGCGGCAAGCACCGGTTCGATCGCAAGCCGCCCGACGACGCCGGCCAAAAGGCCATCGGGAGCCGACGCGGCCAGGCGGCAATGCGTTACCGCCTCGGCGTTGAGCGCGTGCAGCACGGCGGCGGCGGCAACGGCCGCGAGCCCGTCGAGGATCACGGGAATGTTTTGCACCCGCGCCGACACGATCGCCCCGGCGATCGCCGCGATCTCGCGACCGCCGAGCCGGCGCAGCGCTTCGAGCGGATCGCGCAGATGGCCGGCGTGATGCGCGAGGGCGGCGTCGATGACGGCCCGGGCCGGCTCCGTCCTCGCCTCGCCGGCCTGAACCAGGAGCGGCACCCAGTCGCGACCGCTCCCGCCCTGCAGCGCGGCCAGCACGCAGGCGGCGGCAACCGCCCCGCCGACGCTGAAATCGCCAAGCACGAGCAGGCTGGTCTCCGCGCTTGCCGCCTCCATGCCGAACGCCATGGTGGCCGCGCAGCCGCGCTCGTCGAAGGCGGCGTCGCGGCTTATGTCGCCGGTCGGCAGGTCGAGCGCCAGGTCGAAGACTTTGAGAGCGACATCGTCGGCCAGGCAAGCCTGGTTGATCGCCGCACCGCCGGCCGCGCAATGCTCGACCATGGCCGCGGTCCAGGACGGGGCGCGCGCCGACACGTCGTGGCGGGCGAGGCCGTGCGTGCCGGCAAACAGCGCAAGCTGCGGGCGGCTCACCACCGGCGGCATGCTCTGGCTGGCGCGCGCGAGCCAGGCAGCGATTTCGCCCAGCGCGCGGAGAGAGCCGGCCGGCGCCAGTTCGTCGAGGCGCGCGCGCACGGCATCGGCCGGTCCCTCGTCAGCGCGCGCGAGGCCGCGCAGCAGGTTGCGGAAATCGTCGAAGGGCAAGCCGGTGGTCATGAAAGCCTCAAATCGTAATCCGGGAGCCGGCATAACCCCATGGCGCGCGCGGAACAATGGCCGCCAACGCCGCATCGCGGCCGCGCCCGCGACAAAGGCGGGCGCAAACGCCCTTGCGCGGGCCGGAAAACTGTCCCATCTGCGGTGAGACTGGAAAGGACTTTTGATGGCCGCGATCGAATCGCCCTGCATCCTGGTCTGCTCTATCGACTTCAAGACCGGCTATTGCTTCGGCTGCGGACGCACGCGCGACGAGATCGCCCAATGGATCGCGATGACGGCCGAGGCGCGCCGCCAGGTGATGGCCGAACTGCCGGCCCGGCTGGAGACGGTCGAACGCAAGCCGCGGCGCGAGACCAAGCGCGCACGCCTGGCGCGCGCGCGCGGCGCGGCGGACTGAGCCGTGTCGCGACTGTTCTGGCTCATCATCGCCCTTATCGGCGGCGGGCTCATCCTGCTGGTGACCAGCGGCGACCGCGGCACGGTGTTCGGCCTCGACGACGACGCGTTCGCGCGCACGCTCTATCTGGGCGTGTGGGGCCTCGTTCTGGCCGCCTCCATCATCGCCACGCGCATGAAGCTCGGCGATATCGCCCGCAATGTCGCGGTGTGGCTCCTCATCATCCTGGTGCTGGTGGCCGGCTACCAGTATCGCTACGAGCTGCAGGATGTCGCCAGCCGCATCACCGCCGGCATCGTGCCCGGCAGCCCAATGTCGATCGAGGGCGGCAGCGCGGTGAGGCTCGACAAGCGCGGCGACGGCCATTTCGGCGCCCGTGCCCAAGTCGACGGCGCCACGGTGCATTTCGTCGTCGATACCGGGGCCAGTTCGATCGTGCTGACGGCCGCGGATGCCGGCCGGGCCGGCATCGATGTCGCCGCGCTTTCCTTCCGCGTCCCGGTCTCGACCGCCAACGGCGTCGCGCGCGCGGCGGCGACCTCGGTCGGCACGATCACGCTCGGCCCGATCGAACGCAACGGGCTTGCGGTGCTGGTCGCGGCGCCCGGCGCGCTGGGGCAAAGCCTGCTCGGGATGAATTTTCTGGAAACGCTGGCTGGCTTCGAGGTGCGCGGCGACGTGATGATCCTGCGCGACTGAACCGTCAGCCCAGCAGGCTCCAGGCGAAGCGCGCCGCCACCACCAGCATGAACAGGCCGAAGCCGATTTCCAGATGGCGCCGCTCAAGCGCGTGCGACAGCCTGACGCCGAGCGGCGCGGTGGCAATGGTGACGGGAAAGATCAGCGCCAGCGCGATCCAGTTGACGAAGCCGGTCGAGCCGACCGGAAGCAGCGGATTGCCCCAGCCGGCCCACACATAACCGATCGAGCCGGGAATCGCGATCAGCACGCCGACGCCGGCCGACGTGGCCACCGCCTCGTGGATCGGACGGCCGTAAAGCGTCATGAAGGTGTTGTTCATGACGCCGCCGCCAATGCCCATCAGCGTCGAGGAGAGCCCGATCAGAAAACCGATCAGCGCCCGCCAGGGGTTTTCGGGAACCCGGTCGCCCAAGCGCCAGTGGGGGCGGTTGAACAGCAGCCTGAGACCGACGGCGAGCGCGATGGCGGCAAACACCAGCCGCAAGCCGGCGCTGGAGATCGACGCGGCGACGAGGCTCGCCACCACCACGCCGGCCGGAACGGCGAAGACGAAACTGCGCAACAGCGCGACGTCGACGGCTCCGCGCGCGAAATGGGCCTGGAAGGAGCGCAGCGCGGTCGGCACGATGATGGCGAGCGACGTGCCGACCGCGACATGCATGCGCACGGCTTCGTCGACGCCGAGCGCGCCGAGCGCCTGGTAGAAGATCGGCACCAGCACCGCACCGCCGCCAATGCCGAACAGCCCGGCCAGCAGGCCCGACGCGGCCCCGGCCGCGGCCGCCCCCAGGGCCAGGCTGACAATATCGCCGATCGGCAGTTCGTTCACGCGCAGTCTCCGTGCGATCGTCCAGCCGCGCGGGCCGCGATCCAAAATAGCGTTGTCGCCTTCGCCGGCCTCTCGGCCTGCGGGGCCCGGGCCACGAAGCGGCACGGGCGGCATCGGCGGGTTTCGGTCGGCAAGCGCGCGGCTCAGGCGGCCTTGTCGGCCGCCTCCCGGTCGACGGCGGCGAAGGCGCGCAACAGCACCTCGGGGCCGGCGCCCGGCCGGGTGGCCTCGCTCGACAGGATCTGCCTGAAACGGCGCGCCCCCGGCAGGCCGTGGCACAGGCCGACCATGTGGCGGGTGACATGGGCGAGCCGGCCGCCGCCGTCGATATGGGCGGCCGCGTAGCGGGCCATGGCGGCCACGACGTCGCCGAGCGCGACCGGCGCGCGCGTCTCGCCGAAGATCAGCCGGTCGGCCTCGGCCAGCAGGGCGGGCTGGTGATAGGCGGCGCGGCCGAGCATGACGCCGTCGACATGGCAAAGATGCGCCAAGGCCTCGTCCAGCGTGGCGATGCCGCCATTGATGCCGATGAAACGGTCGGGCAGGCGCTGCTTGAGGCGGTAGACGCGCGCATAGTCGAGCGGCGGCACGTCGCGGTTTTCCTTCGGGCTCAGCCCCTTCAGCCAGGCCTTGCGGGCGTGCACCCACAGCGCGTCCGCACCCGCGGCAAAGACGGCATCGGCGAGCGCGTCGAGCGCGGGGCCGGTGTCCTGGTCGTCGACGCCGAGCCGGCATTTGACCGTCACCGGCACGGCGCAGGCCGCCTTCATGGCCGCCACGCAGGCGCCGACCAGCGCCGGCTCCTTCATCAGACAGGCGCCGAACGTGCCCGACTGGACGCGGTCGGACGGGCAGCCGACATTGAGGTTGACCTCGTCATAGCCGAACCCGGCCGCGATCGCGGCCGCTTCGGCGAGTTTTTGCGGCTGCGCGCCGCCGAGCTGCAGGGCGACGGGGTGCTCGGCGGGATCGAACCCGAGCAGCCGCGTCCGCTCGCCGTGCAGAACCGCATCGGCCACCACCATTTCGGTGTAGAGCGCGGTGCGGCGGGTCAGTTGCCGGTGCAAATAGCGGCAATGACGATCCGTCCAATCCATCATCGGGGCGACGGCGAGTTTTTGGCCGGCAGCTTTCATAGTCGCTGGCATGTTTCCAAGTTTTGTCCCGTCGACAACGGGCTTGCGTGCGATCGCAGCCGCTATAGCAGCCGCAAGCCGGGTTCGCCAGCGCGGCGGCGGGATCGCGCCCGGAGACGGGTCGGGACGGGATCGGCGGCCGGCAAGGCGTCAGGCGGCGCGCGGCGACCGGCGGGCGCGGACGGTGTCCAGCGCCCAGCGCGCGACCCCGGCAGGCTCGGGCGAAAGCAGCGCGCCGAGGCCGTCCGTGAACGCGTTCCAGACCGGCCGATAGGGCTCGCGTACGGCCGTCAGCACCGGTACGCCGAGCTCGCAGGCGGCCGCGATCACGTCGCGAAATCCGTGCCCATCGGCTTCCGCCTTGCCGAAGCGGTTCAGCACGACGAGGTCGGTCCGCGGGCCGATCGTCGCCTCCAGCCGGCAGGCGGCCTCGGCCAGCGCCTGCGGATCGAGGCGACAGCCGCGCGCGCCGGCGCCGAGCGGCTGGGACAGGCGTGTGCGCGCGCCGCCGGCGAGGTCTTCCAGATACGTCACCCCACAGCAGCCCGGCCCGTCCGGCGTCTCGCGCTGCAGGTACCCCGCCACCCGGAAGCCGCGCGCCCCGACGGCACGGGCGACGCTTTCGAGCAGGTCGTCGATGTGTTCGCCGGCCGCGAACCGGACCGCGGCGACAGCAATGGTCTGATCGGTCATGGCAGGTCTCCTCAGCCGATTGCGCCGGTCGACGGTCGAGCGGCAAGACAGGTGTCCGCCGCCCGGCGGACATCGCGGTCAGGCAGGCCGCGCGGCACCGGCATTTTGCGGATAGTCGACGCCGCGGCGCGCCGCCATGCGCCGGCCGAGACTGCCCAAATCGTCAAGGGTCAGCCGCGCGCGGGCGAGCGGCAGGACGATCGCGTTCTCCACGATCAGATGCCGGCGCTCATTGGCCGCGAAGCGGTGCAGCAGGCCACGGAAGGCCGCCGCGAGGCGCGTGGTCCGCCGCGCCGAAAGTCCCGCGACGATGGCCGTCGCGTCAAGATGGTCGGAGGCGTGCTCCTGGCTCAGTTCGTCCAGCACATCCTCGACGCGATCCTCCGGCTCGGCCCGCCGGCGTATCAGCGGAAACAAATCCTCCTCCTCGTCGAGCACATGGATGCCGAAATCCTCGCGCAGGAAGCGCAGGATGGCGCCAGCGCACGCGCGGTCCGTTTCGGGCGCGTCGGCGACGCGGTCGACCATCCAACACAATATGCGCTGGCGGAAATGTTCGGCGAACAGATAGTCCAGCGGTGCGGCAAGCTGGTCCGCCGGGGGCGGCGATGCCAGCGTTTCCAACGCCATGCGCAAGGATTCGTCATGCGTGTCCATTGCGTCCTCCCTATTGAAGCAACGGTCCCTCGGCCGCGTTCAAGGCGATGCCGCGCAGTTCGGCCTGTCCGGCCAGCACGGCGATATAGTGCGATACCGCCTTCGACCAGGAAGAGGCCTCGAGCCAGGCGGCGATGCGCCCGGCGACCGCCTCAAAGGGCAGCGCCTCGCCCTCGATGCGCCGGTCGAGGGCGATGACGTGGAAGCCGAAACGGCTTTCCACCGGCGCGGCCGAGATCTCGCCCTCGCGCATGTCCGCCGCGGCCTCTTCGAACTCGGCCACCGTGCTGCCGCGCGTCAGCTGGCCGAGATTGCCACCTTGCTGGCGCGACGGACAATCGGAATGCTCGGCGGCCAGGACCGCGAACCGCGCCGGCTCCTCGCCAAGCGCCGCGCACAACGCCTCCGCGCGGCCGCGCGCGGCGGCACGGGCCTCGCGGTCGTTTGGCGGCGCGGCGACAAGGATGTGACGAGCCTCCAGCAGCGTTGGCGTGACGAACTTCTCTGGATGCCGTTCATAATAGCGCCGGCATTCCGCGGCCGAGGCGCTTGGCGCCTGGATCTCGCGCTGGATCAGGACGCGGATGGCGGCATCGCGCGCCGTCTCGGCCCGACCGGCCTCGTCGCGCCGGGGCGCGCTGTCGAGCCCGAGGCGCTGCGCCTCCTGCCAGAGCAGTTCGCGCACCACCAGCGCCTCGGCGGCGGCGCGCAGGGCCGCGCCCGGATTTTCGGCCGGATGGTTCTGCGCCTCGGCCAAAACATCGTTTTCGGGGATCGCGACACCGTTGACGGCGATCTCAGCGATGACCGGCGCGGCCTTGGCCGGAACCCGCGCGTCGGGCTCGCGGTAGCTGGTGTCGCCGCCGTCCTGGGCCGTCTCCGGCTTGTCGAGCGAGGGATTGCGATAAAGCGTCGTCATGGTTCACTCCGCGGGTAGGCGCGTCTGGGCCGCGCGGCGGTTGCGCTCGCGCACCACCTGGTAACCCGGCCGCCACAGATAGCGCAGCGGGACGCTCAGCATGTGCACCAGGCGCGTGAACGGGAACAAAAGCAGGATCGTCAGGCCGAGCACCAGGTGAAGCTTGAAGATGATGGAGGCATCGGCGACGTAGGCCGACGCGGCGCCGTTGAAAGTGAAGATGCCCTGCGCCCAGTTCATGAATTTCACCATCTCCTCGCCGTCGAGATGCTGCAGCGAGATCGGGATCGTCAGCAGGCCGAGCGCGAGCTGGATCCACAAAAGCACGATGATCATGGTGTCAGTCGGGCTCGACGCGGCGCGCACGCGCGCATCGAACAGGCGGCGGTGGACGAGCAGCGTCGCGCCGACAATCGCCATGATGCCGGCGACGCCGCCGGCGACGATGGCCAGCAGCTGCTTGGCGCCGTGGCTGATGCCAAGCGCGTCGAAGATGGCGATCGGGGTCAACAGCCCGAACAGGTGACCGAAAAAGATCACCAGAACGCCGACATGAAACAGCACCGAGCCCCAGACGAGCTGCTTGCGGCGCAGCAATTGCGAAGAGCCGGACCGCCACGTGTAGGGTTCGCGGTCGTAGCGCACGACGGTGCCCAGGATCAGCACCGCAAGCGCGATATAGGGATAGATCCCGAAAAGCAGCGTGTTGAAGAAATCAGGCATGGCGGTTTCCTCTCAGGCGTTCGGCGCTTGCGGCGCGCCGGCGGGATTGCGGCGCGCGGCACGGACCTGGCGTTGCAGCCGGTCGGGGCCGCAGGCGCCCTCGCCGGCATTGCCGCCGAAGGTGACGACCTCCTCCTCCCAGACGCGGTCGAGCGCCTCCAGATCGGCCGGGTCGTCCTCCGGCATCGCCAGAAGGTCACGGGTGAGCCCGGCATCCGGCTTTGCCCGCGTCAGCGCCTCTAGAACGGCGAAGGCATTGGCGTAGATCGATTTGCGCTTCTTCAGCCGCTCGCGCAGCACGGCAAGGATATGCGCCGTCTGGCCGAGCAGCTCCCCCGCCTCGTCGGCCGGCTTGACCGACAGATATTCCAGGAACAAAGGCAGGTAGTCGGGCAATTCCTTCGCATCGATCTCGAAACCGTCGGCCTCGTACATGGCCAGCAGGTCGACCATGGCCTGGCCGCGGTCGCGGCTTTCGCCGTGCACGTGCTCGAACAGATGAAGCGACAGCGAGCGGGTCCGGTCGAACAGGAAGACGTAACGCTCCTGGGCGTCGTAGAGGTCGCACGCGGCGAGGTCGTCGATGAGACGTTCGAGCAACCGGCCGCGCCTGGCGTCGAGGCCGGCCTCGCCCAACGCCGCCTTCAGTTCGGGCAAAGCCGCGTGCAGTTCGGCGCTCGGATAGGCGAGCAGCAGCGAGACGATCTTGAGGGTCTTGTTCATCACACCCGCTCCTTGAAAAGGTCGGTCGGCGTCTGCACGGTGCGCGTGCGCTTGGCGCCGAACAAATCGGTCTCGCTGGACCCGCCCGAACAGCCATTGCCGAAGGAGAAGCCGCAGGAACCGCGCACGTCGTAGGCATCCTCGGAAACCTCGCGATGCGAGGTCGGGATGACGAAGCGGTCCTCGTAATTGGCGATCGCCATCACGTGGTACATCTCCTCAATCATCTCTCCCGTCAGGCCGACCTTGTCGGCGACGGCCTCGTCGATGACGCCGTCGACCGTTTTGGCGCGCATATAGGCGCGCATGGCAAGCATGCGCTCGAGCGCCGAGACGACGGGCGCCTCCTTGCCCGCGGTGAGCAAATTGGCGAGATAACGGACCGGAATGCGCAGCGAGCGGACGTCCGGCATGGCGCCGTCGAGGCCGATCTTGCCGGCCTCCGCCGCCGACTGGAGCGGAGAAAGCGGCGGGATGTACCAGACCATCGGCAGGGTCCGGTATTCGGGATGCAGCGGAAAGGCGACCTTCCAGTCCATCGCCATCTTGTAGACCGGCGATTTCCTGGCGGCCTCCAGCCAAGCATCGGGAACGCCGTCCGCGCGCGCCTGGGCGATCACGGCCGGATCGTTGGGGTCGAGAAAGACTTTCAGCTGTTCTTCGTAGAGATCACGCTCGTCGGCCGTCGAGGCGGCCTCGGCGATGCGGTCGGCGTCGTAGAGCACGACGCCGAGATAGCGGATGCGCCCGACGCAGGTCTCCGAACACACGGTCGGCTGCCCGGCCTCGATGCGCGGATAGCAGAACACGCATTTCTCGGATTTGCCCGACGACCAGTTGTAGTAGATCTTCTTGTAGGGGCAGCCGGAGACGCACATGCGCCAGCCCCGACATTTTTCCTGGTCGATCAGGACGATGCCGTCATCCTCGCGCTTGTAGATCGCGCCAGAGGGACAGGCCGCCACGCAGGTCGGGTTGAGGCAGTGCTCGCACAGCCTCGGCAGATACATCATGAAGGTGTTTTCGAACTCGCCGTAGATCTCCTTCTCGACGCCTTCGAAATTGGTGTCGACAGACCGCTTGGAAAACTCGCCGCCGAGGATTTCCTCCCAGTTGGGGCCCCATTCGATCTTTTCCATCCGCTCGCCGGTGATCTGCGAACGCGGACGCGCGGTCGGCGAGGCCCGGCTTTCGCCGGCCGTTTGCAGGTGGCCATAGTCGAAGTCGAACGGCTCGTAATAATCGTCGATCTCCGGCAGGTCCGGATTGGCGAAGATTTTCGCCAGGATGCGCCATTTGGCGCCCATTTTCGGCTCGATCTTGCCGTTCGCCTTGCGCGTCCAGCCGCCGTTCCACTTCTTCTGGTTTTCCCATTCCTTGGGATAACCGATGCCCGGCTTGGTCTCGACATTGTTGAACCAGGCGTATTCGACGCCCTCTCGATTGGTCCACACATTCTTGCAGGTGACCGAACAGGTGTGACAGCCGATGCATTTGTCGAGATTGAGCACCATGCCGATTTGCGCACGAACTTTCATTCTGCCGCCTCCTTGTGTGCAGCGGGTTCAACGTACGGGCCTTCGAGCCAGTCGACCTTGTCCAGCTTGTGCACGACGACGAACTCGTCGCGGTTGGAACCGACCGTGCCGTAATAGTTGAAGCCGTAGGCCTGGTGGGCGTAGCCGCCGATCATGTGGGTCGGCTTGGTGATGGCGCGGGTCACCGAGTTGTGAATGCCGCCGCGCTGGCCGGTGATCTGCGACCCCGGCGTGTTCACGATCTTCTCCTGGGCGTGATACATGAAGATGGTGCCTTCCTTCATGCGCTGCGACACGACCACCCGGGCGACGATGGCGCCGTTGGCGTTGAAGACCTCGACCCAGTCATTGTCGACCAGACCGGCCTTGGCCGCGTCCACCTCCGAGATCCACACCACCGGGCCGCCGCGGTTCAGCGTCAGCATCATCAGATTGTCGGAATAGGTGGAGTGGATGCCCCATTTCTGGTGCGGCGTGATGAAATTCAGCACCACCTGCGGCTTGCCGTTCGACTTGGCCTCGATGACCGGATTGATCGTCTTGGTGTCGATGGGCGGCCGGTAGACGCACAACGCCTCGCCGAACGCGCGCATCCACAGATGGTCCTGGTAGAGCTGCTGGCGACCGGACAGCGTGCGCCACGGGATCAACTCGTGGACATTGGTGTAGCCGGCATTGTAGCAGACTTTTTCCGATTCAAGCCCCGACCAGGTCGGCGAGGAGATGATCTTGCGCGGCTGGGCGACGATGTCGCGGAAGCGGATCTTCTCGTCTTCCTTCGGCACCGCCAAATGGGAATGGTCGCGGCCGGTATTGGCCGACAGCGCCTCCCAGGCCTTGACCGCCACCTCGCCATTGGTTTCGGGCGCCAGCGACAGGATCACCTCGGTCGCGTCGATGTCGCTGTCGATGCGCGGGCGGCCCTTCGTGGCGCCCTCCTCCGTGACGACACCGTTGAGGCGGCCGAGCAGCTCGACCTCGTGCTCGGTATTCCACGAGATGCCCTTGCCGCCGTTTCCGAGCGTGTCCATCAGCGGCCCAAGCGCGGTGAAGCGCTTGTAGAGATTGGGATAATCGCGCTCCACGACAGCGACCGCGGGCATGGTCTTGCCGGGGACGGGGTCGACCTCGCCCTTCTTCCAGTCCCTGACGTCGAACGGCTGGGCGAGCTCGCCCGGTGTGTCGTGCAGGATCGGCACCAGAACGACATCCTTTTCCACGCCGAGCACTTCCGGCGCGACCTCGGAAAACGCCTTGGCGATGCCCTTAAAAATGTCCCAGTCGCTGCGGGCCTCCCAGGCCGGGTCGGCCGCACTCGTGAGCGGGTGGATGAACGGATGCATGTCGGAGGTGTTCAAGTCGTTCTTCTCGTACCAGGTGGCGGTCGGAAGCACGATGTCGGAATAGACGCAGGTGGTGGACATGCGGAAATCGAGCGTGACCAAAAGGTCGAGCTTCCCTTCCGGCGCCTCGTCGCGCCACACGACGTCGGTGCCCCGCTGGCGGCCCTCCTCGCCGAGGTCCTTGCCCAACAGGCCGTGCGACGTGCCGAGCAGGTGTTTCAGGAAATATTCGTGCCCCTTGCCCGACGAGCCGAGCAGGTTTGACCGCCAGACGAACAGGTTGCGCGGCCAGTTGGCCTCGTCGTCGGGATCCGCGCAGGCCATTTCCAGCGTGCCGGCCTTGAGTTGGGCGGCGACATAGTCCTTCGGCTCCTCCTTCGCCTTGGCAGCGGCGGCGGCGATGTCGAGCGGGTTGGCCTTGAGCTGTGGTGCCGAGGGCAGCCAGCCCATGCGCTCGGCGCGGATATTGTAGTCGATCAGCGTGCCGTCCCACGGACCCTCGGGCGCCGTCGGCGACAGAATCTCGTCGACCTTCAGCGTCTCGTAGCGCCACTGATCGGTATGGGCGTAGAAGAACGAGGTCGAGTTCATCTGCCGTGGCGGCCGGCCCCAGTCGAGACCGAAGGCGAGCGGCAGCCAACCGGTCTGCGGGCGCAGCTTCTCCTGGCCGACATAGTGGCTCCAGCCGCCGCCGGACTGGCCGACGCAGCCGCACATGACCAGGAGATTGATGATCCCCCGGTAGTTCATGTCCATGTGGTACCAATGGTTGAGGCCGGCGCCGAGAATGACCATCGACCGGCCATTGGTCTTTTCGGCGTTGGCGGCGAACTCGCGCGCCACCGCGATGATCTGCGCGCGCGGCACGCCGGTGATCTTTTCGGCCCAGGCCGGGGTATAGGGCTGGTCGTCGTCGTAGGACGTGGCGCAGCTTTTGTCGTTCAGGCCGCGATCGAGCCCGTAATTGGCGACGAACAGGTCGAACACGGTGGCGACCAGCGCCTCGCCCTCGGCCAGCCTGATCTTTTTGGCGGGTACCGAGCGGACAAGCACGCTGTCATGGTCAGTGCCCTGGAAGTGATCGTGCTCACGATTGCCGAAATAGGGAAACGCGACGGCAGCGACCTCGTCGTGATCCTCGTCCATGATCAGGCTCATGTCGAGCTCGACATCCTTGCCCTTGCCGTCCCTGGCCTCGAGATTCCACTTGCCCTTCTCGCCCCAGCGAAAACCGATCGAGCCGGCCGGCGCGACGCATTTCTTGGTCTTGCCGTCAATGGCGACGGTCTTCCATTCGGGATTGTTCTTCTCGCCGAGCCCGCCCTTGAAATCGGCGGCGCGCAGCATGCGGTCTGGAACGTAGCGGCCATCCTTCTCGACCAGGCGCACCAGCATCGGCAGGTCGGTGTAGCGGCGGCAATAATCCTCGAAATACTCGGCCTGGCGGTCGAGATGGAACTCGCGCAGGATGACGTGGCCCATCGCCATGGCGAGTGCGGCATCGGTGCCCTGCTTGGGATGCAGCCACAGGTCGGAGAATTTCGCAGCCTCCGAATAATCCGGCGACACGACGACCGACTTGGTGCCCTTGTAGCGGACCTCGGTGTAGAAATGGGCGTCGGGCGTGCGCGTCTGTGGCACGTTCGACCCCCACAGCATCAGGAAGCCGGCATTGTACCAGTCGGCCGATTCCGGCACGTCGGTCTGCTCACCCCAAGTCATGGGCGATGCCGGCGGCAGGTCGCAATACCAGTCGTAGAAGGACATGCACACGCCGCCCAGAAGCGACAGGTAGCGCGAGCCGGCCGCGTAGGACACCATCGACATGGCCGGGATCGGCGAAAACCCGATCACCCGGTCGGGGCCCCATTTTCTCGCCGTATAGGCGTTGGCAGCGGCGATGATCTCGTTGACCTCGTCCCATTCGGCGCGCACGAAGCCGCCGAGGCCGCGGACCTTGATATAGTCGGCGCGCTTGGCCGGATCCTCCTGGATCGCGGCCCAGGCGCCGACCGGTGTCTTGACCGCTCTTTCCCGGCGCCACAGTTTCAGCAGCCGGGACCGGATCAGCGGGTATTTCACGCGGTTGGCCGAATACATGTACCAGGAGTAGCTGGCGCCGCGCGAGCAGCCGCGCGGCTCGTGGTTCGGCAAATCGGGCCGGGTGCGCGGATAGTCGGTCTGCTGGGTTTCCCAGGTGACGATGCCGCCCTTGACGTAGATTTTCCACGAACAGGAACCGGTGCAGTTCACGCCATGGGTGGAGCGCACGACTTTGTCGTGCTGCCAGCGCTTTCTGTAGACCTCCTCCCAGTCCCGGTTCTCGCTGGTGGTCACGCCGTGCCCCTGCGAGAAGGTGCCGGTGTTCTTGCGCGCCAGGAAATTCAGGCGATCGAGAAGATGTGACATGGCTTTCGCGCTCCTTACTCGGCCGGCGTGGGTTGGGTTGCCGGCGTCGCCGGGGTTCGTTCCGCGGCGTATAAGAGGCCGCCGCGGCGCGTGTAGAAGATGAAGGTCAGGACGGTGCAGACCACGTAGAAGACCAGGAAGCCCCACAGCGCCATCTCGGGCCCACCGGTCATGGTGATCGACGTGCCGTAGGCCTTGGGAATGAAAAACGCACCGTAGGCGGCGATGGCCGAGGTGAAGGCGATGATCGCCGCCGATTCACGCTCGGCCTGCTTGAGGCGGGCGGCCTCGCCCAGCTCCGGCATCAGGCGCGGGACTTCCAGGCGCATAATGGAGGGGATCATCTGGAAGGTGGAGGCGTTGCCGACGCCGGTCAGGAAGAACAGCGCCATGAAGCAGGCGAAGAACCCCCAGAAATTGCCCCCGACACCCTGCTCGGGCAGGAACTGCAGCACGCCCCAGACCGCCACGATCATGCCGGCGAAGGTCCACAAAGTCACGCGGCCGCCGCCGAACCGGTCGGACACCCAGCCGGTTCCGGCACGGCTGAGAGCACCGACAAGGGGCCCGAGAAAGGCATAGGACAAGGCGTTCACATCCGGGAACTGCGTCTTCATCAACAAGGGGAAACCCGCCGAATAGCCGATGAAGGAGCCGAACGTGCCGGTGTAGAGAACGCACATCACCCAGTTGTGGAGGCGCGAGAAGATGATCGACTGTTCGGCGAAGGAGGCCCGCGCGGCGGCGATGTCGTTCATGCCGAGCCAGGCGGCGATCGTGGCCACGATCAGGAACGGCACCCACACGAAACCGGCATTCTGCAGCCAGATCATCGAGCCGTCGGTGGCCGTCTGTCCGTCGCCGAAGGCGAAGGCGAAAGTTCCGGTGGAGATGACGACCGGCACCAGGAACTGCATGACGCTGACGCCCAGATTGCCGAGGCCGGCGTTGAGCGCCAGGGCGTTGCCCTTCTCCTTCTTGGGGAAGAAATAGGAGATGTTGGCCATGGAAGAGGCGAAATTGCCGCCGCCCAAACCGCACAGCAGCGCCAGAACCAGGAAGATCAGATACGGCGTGTCCGGGTTCTGGACCGCATAGCCAATGCCGAAAGCCGGGATCAGCAGCGAGGCCGTCGACAACGTCGTCCACAGGCGGCCGCCGAAAATCGGCACCATGAAGGAATAGAAGATGCGCAGCGTCGCCCCCGACAGGCCAGGCAGGGCGGCGAGCCAGAAGAGCTGGTCAGTCGAGTAGTCGAAACCTATTCCCGGCAGCTTGGCGACGACGACCGACCAAACCATCCACACCGAGAAGGCCAGAAGCAGGGCCGGGATCGAAATCCACAAATTGCGGCGCGCGATCCGGCGTCCCCGGTCGTTCCAGAAGGCGTCGTCGTCGGGCCGCCAGTCGTCGAGCACGCCGGCCAGACCGGCGTGTTTTTCGCCCTCGTGGATCGGCTGCATCTCGGGAAGCTGGGGAAGATCGACCACGCCCTCGGCAAGGGCCTTCTGCTCCATCGCGCGGATGGAGAAGTGCATCCACACCATCGCCACGGCCACGATGAGGAACAAAAGCATGAAGCAAGTCGTCCACACACCCGTGAGATCGAGCATGGCGCCGAAGGCGATCGGCAGGACGAAACCGCCAAGGCCGCCGATCATGCCGACCAAGCCGCCCACCGCACCGACATGGTCGGGATAGTAGACGGGAATGTGCTTGTAGACCGCCGCCTTGCCGAGCGACATGAAAAAGCCCAGCACGAAGATCGCCACGACGAAGGGCGCCAGGCTCATGCTGGTGGAAAACTGGATCGGGCCCTGGGTGCCGTGGATGATATAGTCGGTATCGGGATAGGACAGCATGAAGGTCAGCACCGCCGACACGCCGAAGGTCCAGTACATCACCGAGCGCGCACCGTGCTTGTCGGACAGGTGACCGCCATAGGCGCGGAAGATCGAAGCCGGCACCGAATAGGCGGCAGCGATCATGCCGGCCGACTTGATGTCGAGGCCGTAGACGCCGACGAGATAACGCGGCAGCCACAGCGCCAGCGCGACAAAGGCGCCGAAGACGAAGAAATAATAGAGTGCGAAACGCCAGACCTGGAGATTGCGAAGGGGCTCGAGCTCCAGCAGCGTCGAACGGGCCTTTTCGCCACTCGCCTTGCGCGCGGCGGTCGCGGGATCCTCCTTGGTGAACAGGAAAAAGACAATCGCCATGATGGCCAGCACCACGGCATAGACCTTTGCCGTCGACTGCCAACCGATGGCGACGAGAAGAAACGGCGCCCCGAAATTGGTGATGGCGGCGCCGACATTGCCGACCCCGAAAATGCCGAGCGCGGTTCCCTGGCGCTCCTTGGGGAACCAGCGCGACACATAGGCTATGCCGACGGCGAACGACCCGCCGGCAAGACCGACGCCGAGGGCCGCGACCAAAAACATCCCGTAGGTGGAAACGGTGGACAAAAGCCAGGCCGCAACGGCAGTCAGCAGCATGACCAATGTGAAGACGATCCGGCCGCCATACTGATCCGTCCAAATGCCCAGGAAGATGCGGCTGAGGGAGCCGGTCAGGATCGGTGTCGCCACCAGCAGGCCGAACTCGGTGTCGGTGAGACCAAGCTCCTGCTTGATCCTGACGCCGATGATGGAAAAGATGGTCCAGACCGCGAAACACGTGGTGAAAGCGATCGTGCTCATTCCGAGCATCCGGGTCTGTTGTCCGGCCGATACGCCTGAGAGCGAATGCATGATCCCGTCCCCTTCTCCTGCGAACGAAAGCGCCGCAATTTCGAAACGACGGATCAAGTTTTGGGTGATCGGGGCCGGCGCAGTTGATCCGGATCAATCCGCGGCTCCGTTCAATGAGAAACAAAGCGCGCGCAGGCAAATGGCAACAAGTGCACGACCCTGCATCAAGCCGGCCGGTTGAACAGCGAATTGACCGCTGCTACTAGTTCAATCGGCGGCTTGACAATTATCAAGGATTGAAAGCTTGCGAACCAGCGACCTGCCCCAGATGCGGTCTTTGCCCTTGTTCGAAAGCATGGGCGAATCGAATTTCGAGACGCTGATGCAGGCCGCCTATCTGCAGACCTTTCCCGCCCAACTCGACCTGATTACCGAAGGCGATCCGGCCGACTTCCTCTATGTCGTGACCGACGGGTGCGTGGAGCTCTATGCCCGTTCCAACGGCCGGGAGACGACGATGGCGCTGGTGCGGCCGGTCGGCACCTTCATCCTGGCGGCTGTGCTGAAGGATGCGGTCTATCTGATGTCGGCGCGCACGGTGCAAAAGTCGCGCATTCTGCTCATTCCCTCCCAGAACGTCCGCGCCGCCTTCGAGCGCGACGAAGCCTTCGCGCGCGCCATCGTCCAGGACCTGGCCGGCTGCTACCGCGGCGTGGTCAAGGAGCACAAGGACCTCAAGCTGCGCACCGCCGTCGAGCGCCTGGCCAACCGGCTGTTGCGCTATCACAGCGAACAGGGCGCGACCGGCTCGCTCGAACTGCCCTACGACAAGCGCACCATCGCCTCGCTGCTCGGCATGACGCCGGAGAACCTTTCGCGCGCGTTCAACACGCTCAAGCCCTACGGTGTCGACGTCGACGGAGCGGCCGTGCGGCTGAACGATCTCGACGGTTTGGTGACGCTGGCCAAACCCAACCCGCTGATCGACGACCGGGGAACATGATCCGCCTGCGCCGACCGTTCCCCGTCGGTGGCGACCGCTTGGCACCGAGACGCACCGACCGGATCAATGCGTCCGGCCTGGGCGACGGGCAGGCTCTCACGGCGCATCCCCCTCTCCCGTCGCACGGCAAGGCGCGCCTGAGCCGTGCAGCCGCTGGCGGACCCGGTAGAAGGTCGAGAGCGACCCAAAGCCGGCGGCTTTCGCCAACCCGCCCGCCGGCGCTCGCGGCCTGGCGCGCCGCAAGCTCTCATAGACCGCCAGGCGGCGCGCATTGACGAAATCGAGAAAGCGCGTGCCCAAGATCGTGTTGAAATAATAGGAAATCTGGTTGCGCGTGTAGCCGGTCTCGCGCGCCACATCGGCCAGTTGCAAATCGGGCCGGCGCACCGGACCGTCTCCCGTAAAATAGTCGTCGAGATCGGCGGCAAGCGCGCCGATCTGCGGCAGCGACAGGCCGAGCCGCAAGGCGGCCGGCCGGGGAGCGGCGCGTCGGTCTGCCTGCCCGCCGTCGAGATCCGGCAGGGCAAGACTGCACATTTCCTCGACCGCCACGATCCGCTCGCCGCTCAGCTCGAAAATCTCGCAAATCTCGATCCCGGCCTGGCCGTGTGCCGCCATGTCCGGGATGGCCATGCGATACCGCAAGAAGGCGGTGTCGCCGTCGACGCGCAATCGATCGCGGTAAAGCTGAAGCGGGGCGCGGCGCGGCGGCGGCATGGCGGCGCGCAAATAGGCCTCGATCTGCGGCCCCGGCACGCGGCGGCGCTGGAAATGGTCGACATAAACGGCGTCCGGCGCAAACAGCGCCGCCATCGCGGCGGCGTCGCGTTGCCGCCAGGCCGCGCGATAGGCGGCGACCACGCGCCGCGTCAGCGCGGATCGTGCGGTCTCCTCTCCGTCGGCGCGCAGTCCGGCGTCAGCTTCCATGCGCGCCTCCCCGTCGCCGGCATTGCCGGGGCTGCGGGACCGCTGACACGCCTGGCCGCTTGGCGGCGGGCGGAGATGCGGCTAGCTCGGACAAGAGACGCGCCATCAAGGTCCAGCCACGAGCTCCGACGCCATGACCCAAAAACCCGCCCTCGCCGCCGAACCGGCCTTGGTTCGCGGCACCGAGCACCCAGGCCTTGCCGGCGCCCTGGCGACACCGTTCTGGACGCATGATAGCGGGCTCGCCCCGCTGCCTGCCAGCGCGGCGCCGCTGCCGGAACGCTGCGACCTGGCGATCGTCGGCGGCGGCTTCACCGGGCTGTGGACGGCGATCGAAGCGCGGCGGCGCCACCCCGACTGGCGCATCGTGGTGATCGAACGCGATTTCTGCGGCTGGGGGGCGAGCGGACGCAATGGCGGATTTTGCGCGCCGTCGATCTCGCACGGACCGTCGGTTGCCAAACAACGCTGGCCGCGCGAGGCCGAGACACTGGTCAGGCTGGGACGCGACAATCTCGACCAACTCCAGGCCGACCTGGAACGGCTGGGCATCGACGCGGAGTTCGAACGTTGCGGCAAACTGACGGTTGCGCAGTTTCCCTGGCAGCGCGAGGGGCTGCGGGCGGCCGCGCGCACCTGTGCCGCGTTCGGCATCGAGACGATGGCGCTGGAAGGCGATGCCCTGCGCGAAAAGCTCGTTTCGCCGCTGTTCGAAGCCGGGTTGTTCGAACCGAACTACGCCGTTCTGAACCCGGCGAAGCTGGTCGCCGGCTTGCGCGACACCGCCCTCAGTCAGGGCGTGGAGATTTGCGAGGGGCTGGCGGTGAGCGCGATACGCACCGGCGAAGCGGTGGTGCTGGAGACCGAGGCGGGCGCGCTGCGCTGCGCGCGGGTGGCGCTGGCGACCAACGTGGCCAAACCGCTGCTGCGCCGTCTCGCCGGGGCGGTAATCCCGGTCTACGATTACGCCATCGTGACGCGTCCGCTGAGCGCGGACGAGTTGGCCTCGATCGGTTGGCTCGGACGCTACGGCGTGGCCGATGCCGGCAACCGGTTCCACTATGCGCGCAAGACCCGCGACAACCGCATCCTGTGGGGCGGCTACGACGCGATCTATCATTTCGGCGGGGCGCGCGACGAGGCGCGCACGCAGCGGCCGGTGAGCTTCGACCTCCTGGCGCGGCAATTCGCCGAAACGTTCCCGCCGCTCGCCGATGTTCCCTTCACACATGCCTGGGGCGGGGTGATCGACACCTCGGCGCGCACGACCTTCTTCGCCGGCCTGGCGGCGCGCGGCAGGATCGCCTACGCGATGGGCTTTACCGGCCAGGGCGTCTCGGCGAGCCGGTTCGCCGCGCTGACCATGCTCGACCATCTCGACGGCCAGAGCACCGAGCGCACGCGCCTGGCGATGCTGTCCACCCGCCCGGTCCCCTTTCCTCCCGAGCCGTTGCGGGCGCTGTCGGTCGCACTGGTGCAAACGCTGCTGGCGCGCGAGGACGAGACCGGCCGGCGCGCGCTGTTGCTGCGCGGCCTCGACCGGCTCGGCATCGGTTTCGATTCCTGAACGGAGCACATCACCATGACCGACCAGCCAACCCATGTGTTGACTTTCGAGCCCGGCCGTACCGCACCGGTGGAAACGCTCACCGACGACCCGAAGGCGGTCGACACGCCCTATCGCAGCACGAGCTGGCGGCATTTTTCCGCGCCCGAGCGCGGTGCGCTGGCCGGCATCTGGGAAGCCGAGCCGCATCTGGAACGCTGCGTGTGCGACTATGACGAGCTTTGCCATATCCTGGAAGGCGAGGTGCGGCTGACCGACGCCGAAGGCCGGGCGCGACGCTTCGGCCCCGGCGACAGTTTCGTGGTCGAGCGCGGCTTTCGCGGCACATGGGAAAATCTGAGTTTCGTGCGCAAAGTGTTTTTCATCCTGCGCTGAGCCGGTCAGGCGACCGCACGGGGCCGGCCGCGCGATCGCGTCGGCTCGCCCCGGCCCGCTCACGGATCGAAACGCCAGCCGCTGGCGGCGAGGCGTTCGGCGAGCGCTGCGATATCGGCCTCCACGCGCGCATCCGGCTCCGGCATGAAGGCCAGCGGGTCGGCGAGGCCGCACGGCAGGTCCAGGAAACCTTCGGCGGTGGCGTGCAGGCAATAGGCCGCGTAGGCGGGGTTGTAGCCGCCCTCCTGGACGACCAGCAAGCGGCCGCCGCACAGCCTGTCGGCCGCGGCCCGGGCCCGGCGCGCGAGCGTGTTGAAGCCGGCCATGGTGACGATCTGACGCCCGTTGGGATCGAACTGGCCGGGATCCTGGCCGTTGCCGACAATGATCAGATCGGGGCCGAAACGCTGGAGCGCGGGCAGGACGAAACGGTCGAAGGCGGCCAGATAGGCCTTGTCGCCGGACCCCATCGGCAGCGGCAGGTTGAGATTGGCGCCCATGCCGGCGCCGCGACCGGTCTCCTCGGTGCCGCCGGTCTGGGGATGGGTCGGCCCCCAGGCGCCGTGATCCATATGCAGCGAAACGGTGAGCACGTCCGGATCGTTGTAAAAACCCTCCTGCGTGCCGTTGCCGTGATGCACGTCCCAGTCGATCACCGCCACGCGCGCCAGGCCGCGGCGCTGCGCCACGCGCGCGGCGATGCCGCTATTGTTGAAGAAGCAATAGCCGTCCGCCATGGCCGGGGCGGCGTGGTGGCCCGGCGGGCGGATCAGCGCCATGCTGACCTGACCGGTGTCGCACAGATGTTCCAGCGCCGCCACCGTCGTGCCGGCCGCCGCAAGCAGCCCGCGCAAACTGCCTTTGGACATCAGCGTCGTTGCGGAAAAACGCCGTCCCTCGCGATCGGCCGCGCGGATTTCGTCCAGATAGGCCGGCGCGTGGAACAGCGTCAACTCGGCGTCGGTCGCCAGCCGGCCGTCGTGCCAGGCGATCCGCTCGCGCACCGGGCCGCGTTCCAAAAGCGATTTCATGTTGGCGAGCCGCGGCGCGCTTTCGGGATGGCGCACCTGCTCGGCCAGAAGCGCGGAAGGCGGGGCCTCGAAGACCCCCTCCCCGGTGTCGTGTTCCAGCACCGCGGGGTGCCAGAACACGGCCAGCTTCGCCTCCCCGGCCATCAGTCGATCACCACCAGGTCGGGCGACAGCTCGGACATGGATTGCGAACCGGTCTCGCCGCAGACCACCGTATCACCCAGCTTGAGCCCGAACCCCTCGCTGTAAAGCGACAGGTTGGGCTCGACCGAGAAGGACATGTTCTTTTCAAAAACATGGTCGTCGGCTTCGTCGAGCATCATCGCCTCAAGCCAGGTCGGCGGATAGGCGAGACCGAGGCTGTAGCCGATCCGGTGGACGCGGGTGCGCGACAGGTCGAGACGGTCGAGGATCTCGTTGCAGACCGTGTTGACCTTGCCGACCGGCGTGCCGGGCTTGGCCGCGTCGATGGCCGCGCGGAAGGATTCCGACAACAGGTCGGCAACCTCCCTGACGCGCGGGGCGGGTTTGCCGATCACGGCGGTGCGCATCAGGATGGCGTGATAGCGGTTGCAGACGCCGGCATGTTCGAGAATGACGATGTCGCCTTCGCTGATCACCTGGCGATGCGGCATGGCGTGGGTCATGGTCGAACGGCGGCCGGTGGCGCACATCGGGCTGATGGCGGCGTATTCGCTGCCGGCCTCGGCCAGAGCCTGGGCGACCACGCCCGATATCTCGATCTCCGACACGCCCGGCCGCAGCGCCTCGAAGGCCGCGCGCATGCCGACGTCGGCCATGCGCGCGGCGCTGCGCTGGAACATCAGTTCCTCGTCGGACTTGATCAGGCGCTCCTCGGCCACCACGATCGAGGCGTCCTGCATGTCGGCCTCCGGCAGATGACCGCGCAGGGCGTTGTACTGCGCCGGCGTGAAGGTGAAGGCGGTCATTTCGAGGCCGATACGCCCCGCGCCGAGCCCGCAATCCTTCAAGATGTTGGCGACGATCTCCAACGGGTCCTGGGTGGCGATGTCGTAGAAGACGGCCTCCTGAGCGCAGGACAGTTCCCAGGTGGTGGGAATCTCGCTGGTGCGGGTGATGAAGACCGGCGCAGCCAGTTTAGGCGACAGGATGAGCGCCTGGTACCAGAGGAAGCCAAGACTGTCGAAACCGTTGAGATAGTTGATGTTGTCGGGAAAGTTGACCACCAGCGCATCGAGCCCGCGGGACTCCATGCGTTTCATCACGGCTTCGAGACGCGCGCGGTAGGTATGCGCGGGAAACGCGGTCAGCATCGTTGGTGCTCCTTCAGAAAAAAGCAGTTGCGTAAGGATGGAAGAGATGGCCGACGTCAATCGTCGGGGTCGAGGCGCCGCGCCCGCTCGGTCCGCTCGGCCAGTATCAGGCGCGCCACCATGACGATCAGGGTCAGCGCCACCATTGTCGTTGAGACCGAGGCGATCGCCGGGTCGAGGCTGTAGCGCAAGCCGTCCCAGATCCGCTTGGGCAGGGTGATGACGTCGAGCCCGCTGATGAACAGCGTCACCACAACCTCGTCCCAGGACATGAGGAAGGCCATGAAGAAGCTGGAGGCGAGGCCGAGACGCAGATTGGGTAGCAGGATGTCGTAGACGGCCCTGCCGACCGAGGCGCCGAGCGAACGGGCGGCACGGAACATGGCCGGATCGATGCGATTATAGGCAACGAGCAGGGTGATGACCGAATAGGGCAACACCATCAACAGATGGCCGAAGGCGACGCCGGCGAAGCTGTCGAGCAAGCCCAATTGGGCGCCGAGATAATAAAACGACATCGCCGAAACGACCTGCGGCACGATGATCGGCAGCAAAACGACCCCGGTCAACAGCGTGCCGAAACGACGCCTGAGCCAGATCCCGGTGACGAACATCGCCGCCAGCAGGGTCGAGACCAGCGCCACCGTCGCCGCGATCGACAGGCTCTGCAGGATCGAGCCCAGCCAGGGATCGACCGTCAGCGCCTGGTAGTGGCGCAGCGACGGCCCGTTTTGCGGAAAGGCCAGATAACGCTGATCGCCGAAGGAGAGCGGGATGACGATCAGGATCGGCAAGAGCAGGAAGACGCAGGCAAGAACCAGGGCGAGCCGGCTGAGCAGCAGGCCCGGGCGCAAGCAGGAGTGACGACCCTGGCTCATTTCAGCCCTCCCGCGATGTTCTTGAAGCCGAACAGGCGTCCGAAGATCAGCGCCGTGACCACCACCATGGCCATCAGCACGATGGCCAGCGTCGCGCCCATGCCCCAATTGGAAAGCTGGAACATCTGCAGATAGATATATTCGGCCAGCATCACGGCCCGGCCGCCGCCGAGCAGCGCCGGCGTGACGAAAGAACCCAGGGAAAAGATGAAGACGATGCCGGAGGCCGCCGCCATGCCGGGCAGCGTCAGCGGAAAGAAGATGTCGCGCAGCACCTGGCCCGGCGTGGCGCCCAGCGAACGGGCCGCGTTCAATACCCGGTCGTCGACCTCGCGGAAGGAATTGAGCATCGGCAGCACGGCGAACGGCACCATGAAATGCACCATGCCCAGCACCGCGCCGAACTCGTTGCGCACCAGCGGCAGCGGCGCCTCGATCAAGCCGAGCCAAAGCAATGTCTGGTTGATGACCCCGTCGCCACGCAGCAGCACCAGCCAGGCAAAGGCGCGGATGAGCATCGACAGCCAGAACGAGACCAGCACGACCAGTTCGATCAGTTGCCGGCCGCGCGGTGTGGCGAAACGCCAGCGATATGCAATGAGATAGGCCAGCCCGACGCTGATCACGGTGGTCAGCAGACAGATGCGCAACGTGCGCCAGATCACGGTCTGCAGACGTTGCGATTCCAAAACCGCCGCATAATTCTGCACCCCCGGCTCGGGCAGGGTGAAACTCCAGCCCAGCACGCCCGCGGTCGGGACGACATATCCCAGCACCACGAGCACCGGCAGCGGCAGAATCAGGAAAACCCAGATTTTCAGGGTTTCGGAGGTCGGGCTGGCCATCAAGTCAGGCTCCGATCAGCGCGAGATAACGCTCCAGCGTCTCCCCGTAATGGTCCGCATGCCACTTGTTGTTGAGCAGGACCTGCTTGCCGAAATTTTCCGGCGAGGTGGGGTTGGCCAAAGCGAGTTCGGGCGACAAAAGATCGTTCGCCGCAGCGCTGACAGGCCCCATGGCATAGGCCTCCATCAGCTTGACCTGCACCTCGGGGCGCAGTGCGTAGGCGATGAAATCCATCGCCGCCTTGGCGCCGCCCGGATTGCCCTTGGGGACCATCCACACCGAGGGCGAGATGATGCCGCCGTCGAAGGTCCAGTCGACCCGCCCGCCGGTGTCTTCCTTGATCAGGGCCGCGCGCGTGTTCCAGACCTGCCCCATGGCGACCTCGCCGTCGCGCAGAAGCTGCTGCGATTCCGCACCGGTGGCCCAATGGGTCAGGATGTGCGGCAGCAATTCCTCGATCTTGGCCAGTGCGCGGTCGACGTCGAGCGGATAGAGCTCCTCCGGTGCCACGCCGTCGGCCAGCAGCGCGCATTCGAGATTGGCGCTCATCCAGCGGTACAAAGTACGCTTGCCGGGGAAGGTCTCGACATCCCAAAAATCCTTCCAGGAGGTCGGGCGGCGGTCGCCGAAGGCCTCGGTGTCGAAGGCAATGACGTAGGAATAGGTGTAGTTGGCCACGCCGTGGTCGTGCACGTCACCGAAATCGATCAGCGACTTGTCGATCACGTCGTAGTCCAGCGCCTCGAGCAGTTCGTCACGGCCGAGGCGGTAGGCGGAATACATCTCGCCGTCGCACACGTCCCAACGCACCGCGCCGCTGTTGACCTGGGTCTTGACCGCGCCCTCGGAGGGCCCGCTGCCATCGACCAGAAGCTCCAGGCCCGACGCCTCGCCGAAGCCGGCATAGGCTTTCTGGAACCCCGGCACGGCGTCGCCGCCCCAGTTCACGACCACCACCCGCCCTGTGTCGGCGTGCGCGCGCCGCGCCGCGCCCATCACGGCACTGCCCATCAGCGCCGCCAGGCCGGCATTGAAGCCGCGGCGGCTGAGGCGACCGCGCTTCATGCGCTCCGCCGCGACCATCAGCGCGTCCTCCAAAAATTCCTGCTTTTCCTTCATGTCCTGTCTCCTCTCTTTGATCGTTCGCGGTCGCCATGTCGGCTCCCGCTTCATTCGGTCATGACGTGACCGCTCTCCTCGGGCCAGTGGCACCAGACCGCCATGCCGGCGGCGAGCCGCGCGGCGAGCGGATCGGTGACCGCCAGCCGTGCATCGAGCGCCAGCCCGTCCTCGGCCTCGAGCTGAAGGATGAGATGCGTACCCTGATAGGTGATGGTGGTGACGGTGGCCGGAAGCGCGTTGCCGCCGGGTTGCGTTTCGCTGAGGCCCATGCGTTCGGGGCGCAACGCCAGCCAGCCCTGCGCCCCCGGCGCGACCTCCTCGCGCACCCGCAGCCGGCGGGTTCCGGAAAGACAGATCGTGACATCGCCCTCGCGCGCCTCGGCGCGGACCGGAATCAGATTCATGTCGCCGAGGAAATTGGCCACGAACCGGTTGGCCGGCCGGTCGTAGACTTCCTGCGGCGTGCCGATCTGCTCGACCCGGCCCTGGTTGAAGACCACGATCCGATCCGACAGCGCCAACGCCTCTTCCTGGTCGTGGGTGACGAACAAAAAGGTGGTGCCGAAATCGCGGTGCAACCTGGCCAGTTCCTGCTGCATCTCCTGCCGCAAACGCCGGTCCAACGCCGAAAGCGGCTCGTCGAGCAGCAACATTTTCGGCCGGAAGATCAAGGCCCGCGCCAGCGCGACGCGCTGCTGCTGGCCGCCGGACAGGCGTGCCACCGGCCTGTCGGCCATCGCCGCCAGGCCGACCCGCTCGAGCACCTCGCGCACGCGCGTGTCGGCCTCCGCGCCGGCGACGCGCCGGATCTTCAGCGGATAGGCGACATTCTGCGCCACGGTCATGTGGGGAAACAGCGCATACCCCTGAAAGACCACGCCGAAATCGCGCTTTTCCGGCGGCAGGCCGGTAATGTCGCGCCCCTCCAAGAGAACACGGCCGCGATTGAGGTCGATAAAGCCGGCCAGCGCCATCAACGTGGTGCTCTTGCCAGAGCCAGACGGGCCGAGAAAGGTCAGGAACTCCCCTTCCCGGATTGTCAGCGACACGTCGTCCAGAGCCGCGATACGGCCGTAGATTTTGCCGAGCCCGTCCAGTTTCACGAAAGGCGCAGTCATCGAATGGGGGCTTCCCTTGATCCGTCCATAGGTTTGTCCTATCCATGTTCGTGAGTCATGCTCACATCAAGCGAAAATTTTTCGTGTTTTTATGTGAGTTTTTGTCACAAATGATGATTTGCGCCCGGAATGACCCATCCCCCCTCCCTGACCGCATTGCGCGCGTTCCACGCTGTCGGCCGGCAGGGCTCGGTCGGCCGTGCCGCACAGACGCTGAACGTGACGCACAGCGCGGTAAGCCATCAGGTGCGCAGGCTCGAGGAGGAGTTGGACTGCAAGCTGCTCGAACGCAGCGGCAGCGGTGCCGAACTTACCCAGGCAGGACGCGAGTTGATGCGCCAGATCGGCCCGGCCTTCGAGATCCTGGACAATCTGCAGTTCAGCGCACCGGAGGACAATGAGCCGCGCGTCCTGCGGATTGCCTGCGCGCCGGGGCTGTTGTCGCGGATCGCCACCATGCTCGACCGCTTCCTGGTCCACAGCAGCGCGATCTCGCTGCGGCTTCTGCCGCTGAGCGAGGCGCGCGAAGACGAGGTCGACCTGATCATCACCTTCGGCGATTCCCGCTTCGAGGGGTCTCGGCTCGCCATGCTGGGCAACATTCAGTATTTTCCGGTCTGCAGCCCGCGGCTGCTCAATCAGGGCGAACCGCTGCGCCGGCCGCGGGATCTGGCCAAACATGTCCTGATCCATGAACTGAGCCGAACCGACTGGTCGCGCTATTTTCTGGCCGCCGGGCTCAGCGGACTGACCAGCGCCAAGAACCTGTATCTGCCGGACGCCTATCTCACGCTGCATGCCGCCATCAACGGTGTCGGGATCGCCATCAGCGACACGATCCTTGCCGGCGGGGCCCTGCAACGCGGACAGCTCGTACGGCTGTTCGACGTGGAGGTGCCGGCTCCGCATCCCTATTTCATCATCACCCCCGCGCGGCGCGAATCGCCTCTTGCCTGGGCCTTTGTAGAGTGGCTGCAGCGCGAGATCGACGTGCTGTCGAACCTCAACACCGCCTTTAACCTGCCCTCACCGCGCTTCATCGATCACGGCCCGGACTGAGCACCCGACGCCGGACCAAGCCTGGCCGCCGAACCGCGGTTCATGCCCATCCAAAGGAGACTTCATGCCGCACCATCTCTTCATCGACGGCGCCTTCCGCGCGCCGCGCAGCGGAACCTATCTCGACGTCGTCGATCCGGCGCGCGAAGAGCGCTTCGCGCAGGTTCCCGCCGGCAATGGCGAGGATATAGACGACGCCGTGCGGGCCGCGCGCAAAGCCTTCGACGACGGTCCATGGCCCCGTCTGACGGGCGCCCAGCGGGCACAATATCTGCGCGCCATCGCCGCCGGGATCCGGGCCCGCGCCGACGATCTGGCCGCGCTGGAAACCCGCGACAACGGCAAACCCCTGCCGGAGGCGGCCTGGGACATCGACGATGCGGCGGGGTGTTTCGAGTTTTACGCAGAACTGGCAGCGCGCTTCGACGGCGAACAGGAAGAGCCGGTGCAGCTCGGCGATACGCGTTTCACCGCACTTGCCAGGCGCGAGCCGGTGGGGGTCGCGGCCGCGATCATTCCGTGGAACTTCCCGCTGCTGATGACCGCCTGGAAGGCCGCGCCGGCGCTGGCGGCGGGCTGTACCATGGTGCTGAAACCCTCCGAGCTGACGCCGCTCAGCGCACTGGAGCTGGGCCGGATCGTCGCCGAGGCCGGCGTGCCGGCCGGCGTGCTCAACATCGTCACCGGCACCGGCGCCGAAGCGGGCGCGCCTTTGACGGCACATCCGATGGTCGACAAGATCGCGTTTACCGGGTCGGTGCCGACCGGCGGCGCAATCATGCGCGCCGCCGCCCGCGACATCAAAAACGTCTCGCTGGAGCTCGGCGGCAAATCCGCCTTCATCGTCTTCGACGACGCCTCGATCGAGGCCGCGGTGGAATGGATCCTGTTCGGCATATTCTGGAACCAGGGCGAAGTCTGTTCGGCGACCTCGCGGCTCCTAGTGCAGGAAGGGCTCTACGAGCGTTTGATGGAGCGCCTGGTGGACGAGGCGCGCCGGATCCCGATCGGAGCGGGCGACCGCGAGGGCGTGCTGCTCGGCCCGCTGGTCAGCGAGGGGCAGTTCCGCAAGGTTCTGGGCGCGATCGAGCGCGGCCGCGAACAAGGCGCAAAACTACTGTGCGGCGGCCGGGCGGAAGGCTTCGACAAGGGCTATTTCGTGGCGCCGACCATTCTGTGCGACGTGCCGCTCGACAGCGACGCCTGGCGCGAGGAGATTTTCGGTCCGGTTCTGGCCGTGCGCCGCTTCGCCACCGAGGACGAGGCGGTGGCACTCGCCAACGACAGCCGCTTCGGCCTGGCCGCGGCGGTGATGAGCCAGGACCGGGATCGCGCCGCGCGCGTGGCGCGCGCGCTGCGCGCGGGCATCGTGTGGGTGAATTGTTCGCAGCCGACCTTCACCGAGGCGCCCTGGGGCGGCTACAAACAGTCGGGCATCGGCCGCGAGCTCGGCCGCTGGGGGTTCGAGAACTATCTCGAAACCAAGCAGATCACCGAATTCACCAGTGCCGAACCCTGGGGCTGGTATCTGAAATGAGGCCCTCTCGGGCGCGTCGAGGCTCTCGTCATGCCGGCGACCGCAAAGCGGCCGCCGGCCAAGGCAATCAGGCGCCGAGCGGCGGGCGCCGGTCGCGCCAGGCCATGGCCTCCTCGAGCTGTGCGGAGACGGCCAAAACGGTGGCCTCGTCGCCGTAGCGGCCGACAAGCTGGACGCCGATCGGAATCATCTCTTCAGACCAGGCCAGCGGCAGCGAGATCACAGGCTGGCCGGAAATGTTGAAGGGGAAGGCAAAGGCGGAATCGGCCCATTTGGCGTTGTAGCGGTCGATGTCGGGTTCGGACATGTCGTAATAGCCGACCGGGCGCGGCAATTGCGTCAGGGTCGGCGTGACGAACAGGTCGAACGGCTGCAACTGGCCGACGATCGCACGCCCGATCTGGCGCATCCCCTCGACATCGGTGATGTGCTTGGTGCCGCTGGTGGCGCGGCCGCGCTCGATGATCGCCCAGGTGACAGGCTCGACATCGGCCGGCGTGACGGGACGGCCGACCGCGGGCTCCAGCCAGTCGAACATGGCCGCGGTCTGCACGCAGGTCATGTCGGTATAGGTCCTCCAGGCCGCGTCGCCGTCGAGGTCGAGATCGCATTCCTCGACCTGATGGCCGAGCCCTTCCAGCGTCGCAACGGTGTTCAGCACGGCTGCCCTGACCTGCGGGTCGACGGCCGTACCGTTGGGCGGGGTCACCGAATAGGCGATCCGCAGTTTTTTCGGCGCGCGCCGCGACAAGTCCAGCCAGCTCTCGGCCGGCACCGGCGGCGTATAGGGATCGCCCGGCAGGGCGCCGGCAACGGCATCGAGATAGGCGGCGGTGTCGCGCACGGAGCGCGTACAGCACAGGAAATAGGCGCCGCCGTACCAGTAGTCGCCGAGCGGGGCCAGCGTCACACGGCCGCGCGAGGGCTTCAGTCCGACAATGCCGCAGCACGAGGCGGGAATGCGGATCGAGCCGGCGCCGTCGCTCGCCTCGGCGATCGGCACCATGCGCGAGGCGACCGCAGCGGCGGTGCCGCCGCTCGATCCGCCGGGCGTGACCTCCTCGTTCCAGGGATTGACGGTCGGGCCGTACAGCTTCGGCTCGGTGGCGATCGACCAGCCGTTTTCGGGCGCGTTCGACTTGCCGACCAAAACCAGCCCGGCGCGCTTGATGCGCCCGACGACCTCGCTGTCGGCAGGCGCGACGACGTCCTTGAAATAGGCGGAGGAATTGGTGACCGGCGCGCCCTCCCAGGACGAGGCCAGCTCCTTCAGAAGGTAAGGCACGCCGGCGAAAGGCGCGGCCGTGTCGACGCTCTCGGCGCGCGCGCGGCCCATGTCGTATAGCCGATGGACGACCGCGTTGAGGCGCGGATTGAGGCGCTCGATCTGCGTGACCGCCGCCTCGACCAGTTCGGCCGGCGAAACCTCCTTCTTGTGCACAAGCTCCGCCAGACCGAGCGCGTCGGACTCGGTGTAGGTCTCAAGCAGGGATTCGGTGACTGTCGGCATGTCGTATCCTCCTGTCGAAAGAAAGTGACGCCCGGGCACGCGCAGTCGCCGCCGCATCGAGCGTGCGGACGGGCGGAACGGTTGCGGGTCGAAAGCCGGCCGCCGGGCCCTTGACCCGGCGGCGACGGCGTCAGGAAAGCTCGATGGCGCGGCCTTCCTCGATGCTCTGCTCGGCGGCGAGCACGATGCGCAGGGAGTTGACGGCGGCGTCCATGGATTCCGACAGATCCAGATCCTCGCGGATGGCGCGCAGGAGGAATGCCTGTTCGCGATCGCAAAGCTCCTGGTGGCCGGGTTCGTCCTCCATGCTTAGGATTTCGTCTTTCTTGACGAAATTCTTGTCGTCATCGACATCGGCATAGTGGATCTTGATGGCATCGGTCTTGGTATGCTGATCGATATCGGCCGAATCCGACAATTCGTCGGCCTGCTTGTCGTTTTCCGACTGACCGGCGACGATGGAGACCGCGCCTTTGGGGCCGACCACGTCCTTCACGAAATAAGCGATCTCGCTCATCATCGGGCCCCAACCGGCCTCGTACCAGCCGACCGAACCGTCGTCGAAAGTGACGTGGAGATGACCGTAATTCTGCTTGGCGGCGTCCGCCCACAATTTGGCGCCGATCCCGTGGACACGCACCGGCTTGGCGCCGGTCAACTGGCACATGACGTCGACATAATGCACGCCGCAATCGACGATCGGAATCAGGGAATCGATCAGGTTCTTGTGCCACGACCAGGCCGGGCCGCTGCTTTGCTGGTTGAGGTTGAGGCGCATGACCAGCGGCTTGCCGAGGGTCCGGCCCTTCTCGATGAAGGTGATCCAGGACGGGTGCACGCGCAGGATATAGCCCAGCACCAGCTTGCGGTTTTTCTCGCGCGCCTTGGCGACGACCTTTTCGGCGTCGGCGATATTGGTGGCGATCGGCTTTTCCATGAAGACGTGGCAACCGGCATCCATCGCCTTGAGCGCATATTCGGCGTGCGTGTTCGGCCAGGAATTGATCGAGACGACATCCGGCTTGGCGTCGCGGAGTGCTGCGTCGAAATCCTCGAACAGCGGATAGCCGGCAAGCTCATCGGGGATCGTCTTGCCCTTGATCGACCGGCTCATCAGACCGACGATCTCATAGCCGTCGAGCCGATGGTAGGCGCTGGCATGCGACGCCCCCATATTGCCGAGGCCGACCACCAGAACCTTCAGTTTTTCAGGCACTGCGCCCTCCCTAGATGTTGTTCGTGACCTGTCGCACGGGCGGCCCCTCCAGGCCGCCCGCCATGTCCTTCAAAAGCGCCTCGTCAGGGCTAGATCGCGTCGTCGAACATCTGCGACTTGATCTTATCGACGTCGAGCCCGGCGAAATCGGCCGACAATTCGTAGGCGTCGGCGTCGGCCTTGACCTTGGCGTGGTCGAACTCGTTGGCCGGGCCGATCAGCGCGTTGGAGCACACCTCCTCGGCCTTCACCGGATCGGAAATCTGACCGATCTCGTGGATCTGGTCGAAGAAGGCCTGCCAGCTCAACATGTCGTGCCAGCCCCAACCCTCGCGCTTGTCCATGTCGCCGCGGAAGACGTTGATCTGCTGCAGGATCGACGACGTGCCGAGTTCGGGCCCGGTGTTCTTGGCGAAGGTCGGAAACTGTTCGAAGACGGCCTCGACCGCCGCGCGCGGGTTCTGGTAGCCGAATTCGAGCCCCATCGCCCAGGCGCGCAGGTATTTTTCCAGAAAGGCCACGCGATCGGGATCCTCCAGATCGGCGCTGCGCACCACGAAGGTGTTGGCCGGCAGGTTGGAGTTCTGGACGCCGAGCCAGTAGTCGAACTCGAGGCCGGTGGCGATCCATTCCGCGCGCAGTCCCTCCCAGGCGAGCGCCGCGTCGCCCTGGCCGCCGGCGAGCGCCGTGCCCCAGGTGGGCCAGCCGGCCTCGACATATTCGACCTTGGAAATGTCAACGCCCTGGGCTGCCAGCATCGGATCGACGATCGCCTGCCAGGCGGCCGAGCCGAGCAGCATGGTCTTGCCCTCGAGCTGCTTGAGGTCTGACACGCCCTCGCCCTTGCGGAAGGCGATGGAGAACGTGTCGCGCGCGCCCATGTGGAACACCGACTTGAGCTTCATGCCGTTTTGCAGCGCGAAGGAAAACACGCCGGGCGAGGGAAAGCCCATGTCGGCCTGGCCGACATCGACGAATTTCACCGTCGCCGTACCGTCGGACGGGCCGGGCTGCATCTCGGTGTCGAGACCGTCGAAATAGCCCATCTTCTTGGCGATCCAGTAGGGATAGTCGTCGAGCACCTCGAGCGTGCCGCGCGGCGAGATCCAGGTGAACGTGTCATAGGGCTCGGCGCGTGCCGGCGTTAGATAGCCGGCGGCGCCAAGAGCCGTGGCGGTGACCACGCCTTTGCCCGTGACCTGCAGAAAATGACGGCGGCTGATGCCCGCCTGCATGTTTAGAATGGACGGTTTTTTTCCGGTCATTGCGCTCTTCCCTCTGCGGTTAAGCCTGTGTGGTCTGTCATCGACGCCCGTCAGGCCTTCGGGCGCCGTATCGTCCTGGTCCGGCCCCTAGGCTTCCCAGCTCGCCCACTTCTTCCCGATCAGGAAAAAGAGCACGTAGATCAGGATGCCGAGCGTCGAGAGGATGAGAACCACGGCGAAGAACTGCGGCATCTGGATCATCGAGGAATAGGTCGTCAGGCGATTGCCCAGACCGAACCCGCCGCCGACCATCTCCGCGCCGACCGCCGTCAGCAGACCGAAGATGGCGCCGATCATCAGCCCGACAAGGATCATCGGCAGCGCCATCGGCGCGCGGATTTTCCAGAAGATCTGCAGCGTGCTGGCACCGTAGGAGCGCGCCAGGGCAATCTTGGCGTTGTCGACGCGCCGAAAGCCTGTGGCGGCGTTGATCATCACCATCGGCCCGGAGGCGAGCGCGACGGCGATGATGCGCGGCTCGTAGCCGAAGCCGAAGCGCAGGATAAGAAGCGGCACCAGCGCCAGCATCGGGGTCGTGACCAGAAGCAGGATGTAAGGTGCCACGATCTTTTCGGCGAAGGGGAACTGGGTGATCACCGCCGCCAGGACGAGGCCGATGGTGGCGCCGATGGCGAAGCCGCCGAAAAGCTCGACCAGCGTGTGCAGCAAATGCGGGAAAATCAGCGGGAAGTCGCCGACCAGCGCCACCGCGATCGCGCTCGGCGTGGGCATGATATAAGGCGGCACCTCGAAAACGCGCAACGCCAGCTCCACCCCGCCGACGACGAAGACCGCGACCGCGATGATGGCGACGACTTCGGCCGTCGACTTGATGCCGACGCCGCCCGACAGAGCCGACAGGTTGGTCAGGCTGACCTCGCCGCCCTCGCCCGAAGCGGTCTTGCGGAATTCAGGTATAGCGTCTGATCGATCCACCGATACCGCTCCCTAATCGATGCGTTCCTGCTGCGGCTTGACCTGCGGCGCGGCAGCCTTGCGCCCGCCGACGATCTCCATCTTGATGGCGTTGGTCAGATCGAAGACCTCCTTCGTCGCCATCACCTCCATCGAGCGCGGGCGCTCGAACGGCACCGCGAACTCGCGCGCCACGCGGCCAGGGCGGCCGCTCAAGACCACCACGCGGTCCGACAGGAAGATCGCTTCCTCGATGCTGTGGGTGATGAAGACGATGGTCGTATGGGTCTCGAGCCAAATTTCCTCGACCAGCCGGTTCATCTCCTCGCGGGTGAAGCTGTCGAGCGCGCCGAAAGGCTCGTCCATCAACAGCACCGATGGCCGTAACGACAGCGCGCGCACCATCGCCGCACGCTGCTGCATCCCGCCCGACAATTCGCGCGGAAACTTGCCGCCGAAACCTTCGAGACCGACACGCCGGAGCAGATGGTCGACCCAGGGCTGGTCGGGCTTGATGCGCTTGATCTCGAAGGGAAAGCGGATATTGGCGTCGAGATCGCGCCACGGCAAAAGATTGGCTTCCTGGAAGACGAGGCCGATGTCGGGATGCGGGCCCGTGATCGGCGTGCCATCGAGCAGGATCTCGCCGCCCGACAGCCGGTGCAGGCCCGACATCGACCACAACAAGGTGGTCTTGCCGCAACCGGAAGGGCCGACGATCGACACGATCTCGTTGGCGCGCACGTCCAGGCTGCACCGGTCGAGCGCGAGAAGGTCGCCCGATGCGGTGGCATAGACCTTCGATGCCGCATCGACACGCAGCTTCGGGGTTTGTGCATCGCCTGCCGTCATTCGCCCCTCGGATCGTTTTCGGCGACCCCGAAGATCGACCGCTCATCCATTAAAATCAGTCTGTAACTATCCTACTTTTCTGTCAAGGTACTGGTCGGGCCAATGGATGAGTTGGACCAATCAAACCTCCTCAACGCCATATTTTCAGGGGTTTTTACAAATCAGAAAGTGTGTTAGTTTCCTACATAACTACCGAAAACACCCCGTTTGGACCGGGTGACGCCGTGGAGCGAGCGAGAACAGCGTGACGGGTTCGAGGGGATTGTCCGCCGTGGATGCGGCATGGTTTTGGACCGGGCGCTCTTGGACCGCCGGCACCAGGCAGAAGAGGTAGCGCCTATGGTCGAGACAGCGCGCGGAAGCCGGAGGGCCAGCCAGGCTGTGGCCGACGAGGACCATCAAGCCAAGCCGATTCCCGACATTATTTCGCAGATCAAGGATTCCTACGGCGACCTGCGTCCGGCGGAGCGGCGCGTGGCCGACGCCGTTCTCGAGGACGTGAAATTCGCGGTCGACGCCTCCAACGCCGACCTCGCGCGCCGCGCCGAGGTGAGCGAACCGACGGTGACACGGTTCTGCCGCGCGATCGGCTGCGAGGGCGTGCGCGACTTCAAGCTGAAGCTCGCCCAAAGCCTGGTCGTCGGCGCGCTCTACCTGTCGAAGCCGCCCGCAACATCGACGGGCAACGGCATGCCGTTCTGGAGCGCAGTGTTCGGCCAGGCCAGACAGGCCCTTCAGGAGGCGGAACGGCAACTCGACCCGGCCAGCCTGCAGCAGGCGGCCGAGTTCATAGCCAAGGCGCGCCAGGTGACCGTGTTCGGCCTAGGCGGCAGTTCGTCGGCGCTCGCGCAGGAAACCCAATACCGGCTGTTCCGCTACGGCGTGGCGGTGAGCGCGCACAGCGATCCCTATCTGATGCGCATGACGGCCTCGACGCTGAAACCCGACGATCTTGCGATCGCGATTTCGGCTACAGGGCGCACGCGCGAGGTGATCGAGGCGATCGAGCTTGCCAAGCACTACCGGGCCAAGACCGTGTGCATCACCGCACCCGGCAGCGGACTGGCGCGCGCCTGCGACGTCGCGCTCGCCGTCGCCGTGCCGGAATATCCCGACACGCTGAAGCCGACGGCCTCGCGCTTCGCCTTTCTGGCGGCGATCGACCTGATGGCGGTCGCGGCCGGCTACAAGCTCGGCGAGAGCGCGCAGGAGAACCTGCGGCGCATCAAATATAACGTGCTGACCCACCGCGGCGGCAAGGATGTGATGGAACCCCTGGGCGACTAGGGCCAAGGGGCCCGTTACGCCCCTCACCCGCCACAGTCCGCCGTTTCTACCAGCGACCGCAAAATCCAGCGCGCCACGCGAATCCGAGGAGGAGGAATGATGCTCGACGCCGCACCAACCCAGCAGGCGGCCAACTGGCTGCGATCCTTGTCCGCCGCGCTCGAGGCGCGCGACCCGGATGCGGCGGCGGCGCTGTTCCTGGACACATGCTACTGGCGCGACCTGCTGAGCTTCACCTGGAACATCAAAACGATGGAAGGGCGCGCGGCCGTGCGCGCGATGCTCGCGGCCACGCTTGTGCAAACGCGGCCGCATAGCTGGCGGCTGGAGGGCGATGCGGAGAGCGCGGACGGCGTGGTGGAAGTGCATTTCAGCTTCGAGACGCAGGTCGCCCACGGCAAGGGCATCTTGCGGCTGCGCGACGGGCGCTGCCACACGCTGTTCACGATGACGACCGACCTCAAGGGCCACGAGGAAAAGGCGGGCCGCACGCGCGAACTCGGTGTGCGCCACAAGGCCGATCCGAGCCGCGAGACCTGGTCCGAAGCACGGGCGCGCGAACAGGCGGCGCTCGGCTACACCGAAGAGCCCTACTGCCTGATCATCGGCGGCGGACAGGGCGGCATCGCGCTCGGCGCGCGGCTGAAGCAACTCGGCGTGCCGACCATTATCGTGGAGAAGAATGCGCGCGCCGGCGATTCTTGGCGCAACCGCTACCGGACGCTCGTGCTGCACGACCCGGTCTGGTACGATCACCTGCCCTACATCCCCTTCCCCGCGCACTGGCCCGTCTTCACGCCCAAGGACAAGATGGGCGACTGGCTGGAAATGTATGCCAAGGTGATGGAGCTCAATTACTGGGACTCCACAAGCTGTGTCAGCGCGGCCTATGACGATACTGAAAAGGTCTGGACGGTCGAACTCGAACGCGCCGGCGAACGGATCGTCGTCAAACCGCGCCAACTCGTGTTCGCCACCGGCGCCTACGGCCCGCCGCGCCGCATCGCGCTTGCCGGCGCCGAGCGTTTCAAGGGTCAGGTCCTGCATTCCAGCGACTATGCTGGCGGCACACCGTTCAAGGGCCGCAAATGCGCGGTGATCGGGGCGGCGAGTTCCGGTCACGACGTCTGCGTCGACCTTTGGGAAAGCGGCGCCGAGGTGACCATGGTCCAGCGTTCGCCGACCACCGTGGTCAAGTCCGACACGATGATGGAGATGGCGTTCGATATCTATTCGGAGGACGCGCTCGATCGCGGCATGACGACGGAGGCGGCCGACATGCTGGTGGCCTCCACCCCGTTCGCCCTGCTGCCCGAAAGCCAGAAGGCGCTGTGGGACGAGATCAGGCAGCGCGACGCGGCGTTTTACGACAGGCTGGCGGCGACCGGCTTTGCGATCGATTTCGGCGAGGACGAGACCGGGCTGATGATGAAGGCCTATCGCACCGGTTCGGGTTATTACATCGATGTCGGCGCGAGCGACCTGATCATCGACGGCGAAATCGGCATACGCAGCGGCAAGCAGATCAAGGCGCTGAGCGAAAACGGCATCCTGTTCGAGGACGGCGAAGAGCTGGCGGCCGACGCGATCATCCTGTGCACCGGCTATCACTCCATGCACGAAACCGTGGCGCAGATCGTCTCGCGCGAGGTCGCCGACAGCATCGGACCGTGCTGGGGCCTGGGATCGGGCGTAAAAAACGATCCCGGCCCGTGGCAGGGCGAATTGCGCAATATGTGGAAACCCACGCCGCAAGAGGCGCTGTGGTTCCATGGCGGCAATCTGGCGCTGTCGCGGTTTTATTCCAAGATCGTCGCCCTGCAGATCAAGGCGCGGATGGAAGGCATCGACACGCCGGTCTACCGGGACCCGGCATAAAGACCGCCTGCAACGACGCGCCGCCCCTCAATGCCGGCAATAGGGGCGGCCGAAATGCGCGACCACCAGATCGGTATGGGTGTGACGCGGTTTGGCCCCGTTTGCGGCCAGCTCGGCCGGGGAACGGATTTCGTCATTGGGCAGCCAAGCGCCGCCGGCAACGATGCCGCGCGAGACCAGCCGCTCGGTGGCCGTCAGCGTGTTGCCGACGGAATCGGTGAAAGTGACGTCGCCCGGTTCGAGCGCCAGCACGCTGAGATCGCCCGGCCCGCCGACGGCCACCCGGCCGAGATCCGGGCGTCCGATCGCGTCGGCGGGGGTCTGGGTGGTGGCGCGGACGATCTCGGTCAGCGGCATGCCGAGCGCCATCAGTTTCGACATGCACACCAGAAGATCGAAGGCCGGCCCGTCGACGCACAGAAGATGGACATCGCTGCTGATCACGTCGGGCAGCATTCCACCGGCCAGCATGGTGCGCGCGACCTCGAAATCGAACGAGCCCATGCCGTGGCCGATATCGAAGATGACGCCGCGCTCGCGCGCCAGGCGCATATCGGCCTTGATCTCGCCGGCGCCGTTGACCGGCGCGTTCGGGAACGGGCGAAAGCAATGGGTGAGCACGTCGCCGCGCCGCAGACGCTCGAGCACTTCGAGGCGACCGGGCGGCGGTTCGTCGATATGCGCCATCACCGGCAGGCCGACCCGGTCGGCGGTCTCCATCGCCAGTTCCAACGGCGCGATGCCGCTGGTGCCGCCGGCAATACGGCCGGTGCGCACCTTCATGCCGACGATCACATCCTCGTGCTCACGCGCACAGGCGACCGCCTCGCGCGGGTCGCACAGGCGCAGGTCGGCGCACTCGCCGACCATCAGGCGGTTGGAAAACCCAAAAATGCCGGCGAAGGAAATGTTGAGATAGGCCACGATGCGCACCTTGGCGCGTTCCATCACGTGACTGCGAAAACCGAGAAAATTGCCCGCCCCGGCGCTGCCGGCATCGACATAGGTGGTGGTGCCGCTCGGGGCCGCCAGCCGGTCGGCGTTGACGCCCAAGGACGTGCCGCCCCAATAGACGTGACTGTGCAGGTCGATCAGCCCCGGGGTGACAAGGCATCCCCCCGCGTCAACGACGCGGGCCGCGCCGTCCACGGGCAGTCCTGCGCCGATCGCGGCCACCCGCCCCTGAGCGACGCCGACATCCAAGACGGCATCGACGCCGCGACTGGGATCGATCAGCCGACCACCCCGCACAAGCACGTCAAAAGACATCAGCCAACCGCTCCCGTTCGCGCTTCCATGGCAGCCTCTCCGTTCTCGCCGCGCCCGTTCACACGGGCTTGTAGGCGACCGCCTCGACCTCGATCTTGATGTCGATCATCAACCGGCTCTCCACCGTAGTCCGTGCCGGCGGATTGGTGGGGAAGTGACGAGCGTAGACGGTGTTGAAGGCACCGAAATCGCGCGCGTCTTCCAGCCACACGGTCGTCTTGACCACGTCGTCCATGCTGCAGCCGGCCAGCTTCAGCGCCGCGCCGACATTGGCCAGGACCTGCTCGGTCTGCTCGACGATACCGCCCTGCACGACCTTGCCGTCGCTGACCGGGACCTGGCCGGAGATATAAACGAAATCGCCCGCACGCACGGCGGGCGAAAGCGGGACATGGGAAGATCCGAAGCATTGCTTGGTCATCAAAAACCTCCAGTCAGTACGGTGTCGTCGATGCACGGGCGCCAGGCCGATACAGCGCAACGGACACGGCGCCCGGCCTGTCGCTGCGGCGTCGCACGGCCAAGTTTTGCGCCATCGACAAACCAATCCTGTTACAGGCTTTGTTGGAAAGCAACATCTTTGATAGTTTTGTGTTGCTTTATTACAAGAATGTTCGCATCCTGCCGCTCCGGAAGCGACAGGGTTGCCGGTTCGCCGGCCGCGCGCAGCCGGCAACGGAACCGACGGGGGGAGAGATGATCGATTTCGCGGGCGCTCGTGTGGTCGTGACCGGCGCGGGCGGCGGCGTGGGCACCGCGCTGGCGGCGACGCTTCACGAGTGCAACGCGCGCATCGTGGCCTGCGACCGGCCGGGTGCTGTGCTCTCGGCTCCGGGCATCGTTGAAACCCACCATTTCGACCTTCTGGACGAGGACGCGCTTCACCGGGCCTGCGCGGCGATCTGCGAGGCGGGCGCGCCGGCCGCCGTGATCTCGAACGCCGGCTGGACCCGCGCCGAAACGCTCGCCGACATCACGCCGGAAAACCTCGCCACGGAACTCGACCTGAATTTTCGCAGCGCGGCGCTGCTGTCGCGCGCATTCGTGCCGGCGATGCGCAACCGGCCCTCGGGTTCGGCCTTCGTGTTCGTGTCCTCGGTCAACGCGCTCGCCCATTACGGCAATCCGGCCTATTCGGCGGCCAAGGCCGCCCTGCACGCCTGGATGCGGGCGATCGCCACCGAAGAGGGCCGCAACGGCATCCGCGCGAACGCCGTCATTCCCGGGTCCATCAAGACCGAGGCCTGGACGCATCGGCTGGAGGAGAAGCCGGAAATTCTCGACGCCGTCACCCGGCTCTATCCGCTCGCACGGCTGGTGGAGCCCAGCGAAGTGGCGCGCGCGATCGTCTTTCTGGCCTCGTCCTGGGCAAGCGGGATCACAGGTGCCACATTGCAGGTGGATGCGGGGGTCAGCGCCAGCAACCTGCCGTTTCTCGAGCAGATCGCCGGCTAGCGGCCGGATCGCGACCATCCAGCGGAGCTTCGTCATGAATTTTTCCGACCTCGACACCCCGGCCGTGATCATCGACCGGCGGATCGCCGACGCCAATCTGCGCCGCGCCCAGGACTATGCCGACACGCACGGGCTCGTTCTGCGTCCGCATATCAAGACCCACAAGCTGCCGCTGTTTTCCAAACGCCAGATCGACCTCGGCGCCGTCGGCATCACCTGCCAAAAGCTCGGCGAGGCCGAGGCGATGGCCGATGCCGGCATCGCCGACATCTTCATCCCCTACAACATCGTCGGCGCCGACAAGCTGGACCGGCTGCACGCCCTGCACAAGCGCATTACCCTTTCGGTGAGCGCCGACAACCGGCCGACCGTGCAGGGTTATGCGGCGCGTTTCACCGATGCGTCGCACCCCCTGCCCGTCTTGATCGAATGCGACACCGGTGCCGGGCGCTGCGGCGTGCAGTCGCCGCAGGAAGCGCTGGAACTCGCAAGGCTGATCGACGCCGCGCCAGGGCTGCGCTTCGAGGGGCTGATGACCTATCCGCCGCGCGGTGCGGCCGCCAAGGTCGACCAATGGTTCAAGTCGGCGAAAAAAACCCTGAACGAGGCCGGTCTGGAGGTGGCGCGCATTTCCAACGGCGGCTCGCCGGACCTTTATGCCGCCGCCGAGGTGACGTCCGCGACCGAGCACCGGCCGGGAACCTATATCTATTCCGACCGCATGCAGGTCTCGCTCGGACTGGGCACGCTCGAGGACTGCGCGCTGAGCGTGCTGACAACCGTCGTCAGCCGCCCGACCCCGGACCGCGCCGTGCTCGACGCCGGCTCCAAGGCGCTGGCCGCCGACCGTTGCGACGCGCCCGGTCACGGCCATATCGTCGAATATCCGCAGGCGGTGGTGAAAGGGCTCAGCGAAGAACACGCGGTGGTCGATCTTTCCGGCTGCGCGACCAAGCCGGCGGTCGGCGACAAGGTGCGCGTCATTCCCAACCATGTGTGCGTAGTGTCCAACCTCTTCGACGCGGTCCACCTGATCGACGGACAAGAGGTGATCGCCCGCGTGCCGGTCGCCGCGCGCGGCCGCGTGACATAGGACCGCCAAACCAGCGGCAAACCCGAGCACGGAGCCCAACATGCAGTTCGACAAAAACCCGTTTCCGGAAGGCGACGCCGACCGGCACTATCTTTGGGAGATGCTGGTGCGGCGCGACATCGACGCTTTCCTTTCCCAGGACTGGTCGATGGTCGAGCACGATTTCATCGCCGAGAGCTTTTTCGGCATGCACGCCCATTTCCTGGCCGACGCGGATGCCTGGCGGCTGCAGTTCCCGCGGCTGGAGGTCTATCGCGACGAGTGGCTGCGCCAGGCGAAGGACTCGGCGGCCAGCCATTTCAGCGAGCCGCTGCGCGAGGCGATGTTCCGCGTCACCAATATGCGCGACATCGACATCGACGGCGACCGCGCCGTGCTGCACAAAAAATTCAACGGCACGATCGCCCGTCCCGACGGCGAGCCCGCGCGGCTGAAATGGCAGACGCTTTACTTCTGCCGCAAGGTCGACAGCGTGTGGAAGATCGCCGGCTTCGTCGGTTATATGCCGCATCCGCTCGGCGCGTGAGCCCTGCCAGTCCACAAGGCGTCTCGATGGAGGCGTGACAAAGACCGATCAGGCCTGGGCCGAAGACAACGGCAGGGGAACGAAGCGGGCCCCGGCGGCCTCCCGTTGAAGACGGCCGAAAGCGGGTGATGCAAAATGATACGGCGCCAGGATCGTGCCGGTGCCGGCGTTTTCCGTCAAAATCCGCTCGCGCGTGGCGCGCGCTGCTTGCGGGTCGGCACAGAAATTGGATACGAGCTCTCGGCGGGCGAATTGCAGCGGATGATGCAACACATCCGCCGTAAACAGTACCGAGGCCGCATCGAGCGTCAGGCGCACGACGCACATGCCGGGCGAATGGCCGGCGGCCGGCTCGAAACGCAGGCCGGGCGCGATCTCGGCGCTCGAGCCGACCAGGTCCAGACAGCCGGCGTCCTCGAGCGGCAGGACGCTGTCGGCGAAGGCGCCGTGCAGGACCGGCGCCGACGGTTCGACCCGATGAAGCCGGTTCCAATGGTCGAATTCGGCCCGCGGCGCGACGTAGCGGGCGCGCGGGAAAGTCGGCTCCCAGCCGGCATCGCCCAAAACCGTGTTCCAACCGACATGGTCGGCATGCAGATGCGTGTTGACGACGATGTCGACGCTTTCGGGTCGCACGCCGAGTCTGCCGAGCAGATCGAGAAACGGCCCGTCACGGCGATGCCAGGCAGGGCGATCCAACCGTTGCTTGCCGTTGCCGATGCCGGCATCGATCAAGGCGGTGAAAGCCGGCGTCTGGATCAGATAGACGTTGAAGCTCAGGAGCAGGGTCGCGGCTTCCGCATCGACGGTTCCGGCCGGAACCAAGCCGGCGGCGGCGCGCAGATCGTCGGCTGTCAGCGCGTCGAACAGGGCGGTGGCGGGCCATTCGATCCGGTCGATATCGGGTATGCGGACGATCCGTGCCTGGCCAAGCGTCAGGATGTCGACCGGAAAGGCCGGCCGGCCGCGCCCGACCTCGACTTGCACGGTTTCAATCATCTCATCCCGTCCTCGCCCCTGCACCACCGATCCGGCACGTTCGCAATCAGACACCGAGATAACGGTGTCTGATTTCCTCGTCCGCCTGCAGTTCGCCCGGCGTGGCGGCATAGACCACCTTGCCTTTGTTGAGGATCACGACGCGGTCGGCGAGCGCCAGCGCGAATTTCAGCCGCTGCTCGACGAGCAGGATCGTCGAGCCCCTGGCCTTGACCATTTCCAGTACGCCGAACAGTTCCTTGACGAGAAGCGGCGACAGGCCTTCCGTCGGCTCGTCGAGAATGACCAAGCGCGGATTGCCGACCAGCGCGCGGCCGACGGCCAGCATCTGCTGTTCGCCACCCGACAGGTTTCCGGCGCGATTGTCGCGGCGTTCGGCAAGCCGCGGAAAGGCGTCGTAGACGGCCTCGACCGTCCAGGACAGGCTTTGCGCATCGAAGCGCCGCAAATGGCGCGCGATCTCGAGGGTCTCGGCCACGCTCAGCGAGCGGAAGGTGCGCCGACCCTGCGGCACCAGCGCGATGCCGGCCCGGCTGCGCGCTTCCGGCGTGGCGTGGGTCAGCGCCTTGTCCAGGAAGCGGATCGCGCCCCGACGCGGCGGGTTGAAACCCATGATCGTATTGGCGAGCGTCGACTTGCCGACGCCGTTGCGCCCGAGAACGGCCACCAGTTCGCCCGGCTGCGCGTCGAGCGAAACGCCCTGCAGGATGTAGCTATCGCCGTAATAGGTGTGCACGTCGTCCACACTGACGATCGGTTGCGCCATGACGCTCACTCGCCTTCGCCGAAATAGATGCGTTGGATGTCTTCGTTGGCCTGGACCTCGGCCGCGGTCCCGGTGGTCACCAGTCGGCCATTGTGCAGGATGGTAAACAGGTCGGCGACGGCGAAGGCGACATCCATGTCGTGCTCTACCACGATCACGGTCACGTCTTCGGGCAGGCCCTTGATCAAGCCGACGACGCTTTCGGTCTCGGTGGCCGAAAGGCCGGAGGTCGGTTCGTCAAGCAGGAGAATGCGCGGCCGGTTGGCGACCGCCATGGCCAGTTCGAGCTTGCGCTGGTCGCCATAGGACAGGTTGCTGACGCGCGTGTCGGCGCCGGCGGGGAAGCGCCACTCGGCCAGGATGTCGGCCACCCTTTCGGCGATGCGCGGATAGGCGCCTGCCGGTCGTATCATCCCGAAACGGCTTGTCGACAGGGCACGCACGGCCAGATGCACGTTTTCGCCGACCGTCATGTCGGGGAACAGAGAGGTGATCTGGAAGGTGCGCGCGAGCCCGTCATGCGCACGCCGGTACGGGTTCTGCTTCGACACGTCCCGGCCGAACAGCCTGACCGCGCCGGAGGTCGGCTGCAACTGCCCGCCGATCATGTTGAACAGCGTCGTCTTGCCGGCGCCGTTCGGCCCCAGAAGCACCCGGCGTTCGCCGACGCCGACGCGCAGCGATACGCCGTCGACGGCGCGCAAGCCGCCGAATTGCATGACCACGTTGTCGACATCGACGGCCTGGGCGCTCATGCCGACCTCCGGGCGCGCCAGGCGTCGCCGACAAGGGTGACGATACCTTTGGGCGCAAACAGCATCACACAGATGTAAAGCAGACCGAGCACGGTCAGCCAGCGGTCGGTGTAACCCGACACGACATGGCTCATGAACACCACCAAAAAGGCGCCCAGGAACGGGCCGATCAGCGTACCGGCACCGCCGACGATCACCATCAGCGTCACTTCCGCCGATACGACGATCCCGACCGCCTCCGGGCTGATGAAACCCTTGTAGTAGACGAAGATGACGCCCGCCCAGCCGGCGAAACCGGCAGAGATGACGAAGGCCAGAAACTTGTAGAGCCAGACATTGTAGCCGAGCGCGGCCATGCGGTCGGGATTTTGGTGAATGCCGCGCAGCGCCTCGCCGAACGGCGAGCGCACGATCAGCCTCATGAGCAAGAGCGCGGCGGCCGCCGCGGCCAGTGCCAAAAGATAGTATCCGGCAGTCGTGTCGACGTTGAGGCCCGGCAGGCCGAGATCCGGCCGGCCGATGCCGCGCAGGCCGTCGTCGCCGCCGGTCAGGCTGCGCCACGAAAACGCAATCGCGAAGGTGATCTGACCGAGCGCCAGGGTGATGATCAGGAAGTAGACGCCGCTGGTGCGCAGCGCGAGCAGGCCGTAGACGGCACCGACGGCCATGCTGGCCGCGATCGCGGCCGCCGCGCCCCACCAGAAGCTGTCTGAAACATGCAGCATGACCAGGCCGGCGGTATAGGCGCCGACGCCGAAATAGGCGGCGTGGCCGAGCGACGGCAGACCGGTCTGACCGAGCAGCAGGTTCAGCCCCAGCGCCAGAACGGCAAAGATCAGGCAGTCGATCAACAGGCCTGTCGAGTAGCTCGACAACAGCCCGCCAAGCGCGGCAGCGACAGCGAAGACGGCGACAGCCACGGCGCCCGCTACGAGGGAAGGTCTCATCAGAAAAATCTCACGCACGGCCGAAAAGGCCTTCGGGACGGATGACCAGCATCGCGACCATCGGCACGAATATGGTGAACATGGCGAATTCCGGCAGCAGCGCCTTGCCGATCGTATCGCTGAAACCGATCAACAAGCTGCCGACGAAGGCGCCGCGCAGGCTGCCCAGCCCACCGATGACGACAACGGCGAAGGCCTGCAGCACGACCTCGAAATCCGCGCCCGGATAGATGCCCAGCATCGCGCCGCCGAGGACACCGGCCGCACCCGCCAGCGCCGCGCCCGCCCCGAACACCAAGAGAAAGATCATCTTGATGTCGAAGCCGATCGCCCGGACCATGTCGGCGTCGTCGACGCCAGCGCGGATGACCGCGCCGATCCGGGTGCGCTCGATGATGAGCCAGATCGCCAGGGCGACCGCGAAACCGCACACAATCAGGGCGACGCGGTATTTTGGAAAGAACAGGCCCGCGAAGCGCAGTGCGCCGTCGAGAAAGTCGGGCCTGTCGAGCGTCTGGGGCAGACCGCCCCAGAACCACAACGCCAGGTCGGAAATGACCAGTAGGACGCCGAAACTCATCAGCACCTGGCCGAGTTCGTTGCCGTGCACCCGCTCCAGAAGGACACGCTGCAAGACCATGCCAATGACGGCGACGAGCGCCGCGGCAACCAGGATGGCGAGCCAGAAACTACCGGTCTGGTTGAGCACCGAGAGGCCGATATATCCGCCGAGCAGATAAAACGATCCATGTGCCAGATTGATGATGCGCATCAGGCCGAAGATCACCGAGAGGCCGGAGGCGATCAGGAAAAGCAGCATGGCGAGCGACAGCCCGTTGAGAATCTGGATCGTGTAGAACGCCATGCTTGCTGTTTTCCGAGATGCGGTTGGACCGAAAGCGACGGGGTGGTGTTATTTCGCCCAGTCGTTGGCGATATCGCGATAGGGCTTCATCGCCATATAGTCTTCCGGGCTCCAGGTGTAGAATTGCGATACCGCCTCGAAACGCGCGATCGGCTCGTTGACCAGTTCGCCATCCTTGCGCTTGACCTCGAAAGCGTAAATGTCGTGCACGGGGCTGTTGTAGCCGTCGAACTTGAACGGTCCGCGCGGTGAATCGAACGACACCGCCGCCAGCGCCTCGTTGACCTTGGCCGGATCGGAAAGGTCTCCGCCAAGCGCCTCGATCGCCATGTGGATCGCCTTAGCGGTTACGTAGGAGCCTTCGGAATAGAGCGTCGGCGAGCGGTCGTATTTTTCGCGGTAGGCCTTCACGAAGGCCGCGTTGCCGGGCGTGTCGAGCGCGCTCGAATAATGCGAGGCGGTGACGATGCCGAGGGCCGAATCGCCCTGCTGGCCGAGAATCAGATCGTCGGTCAATAGGCTGGTGCCGACCAGCGGAATCGTGCCCTTGAGCCCGTATTCCTCGAACTGCTTGACGAATTTGATCGCCTCGGAGCCGGCGAAGACCGCCACCACCGCGTCCGCCTCGTCGATCTTGAGGCTGGTGAGGAACGGCGCGTAGTCGGCCGTGCCGAGCGGCGGATAGAGCGACTGGATCACCTCGCCGCCGGCCTCGGTGAAGGTGCGCGCGATGCCGCCGGTCTGCTCGAAGCCCATGGCGTAGCCGGGCGCGATCATGACCACGCGCTTATAGCCCTGCTCGAAAAGCCATTTGCCGAACGGATGACTGGCCTGGCTGCCCGAACTGTTGGTGCGAAAAATGTTCGGCGCGGCAAGCTGCTGCGTGAGCCCGTCGGCGCTGGCGACCGACACCACCAACGGTACGTTTTTTTCCACCATATAATCGCGCAGCGCATAGGCGACGCTGGACGACACGATGCCGCCGACGAAATTGACCTTGTCGCTTTCGACCAGTTTCTTGATTTTCGTCAGCCCGACATCCGGTTTGGCCTGGGTGTCCTCGAAGATCACCTCGAGCTTGGCGCCGCCGGCCATGCCGCCGATCTCGTCGAGATAAAGCTGGAAACCGTTGCGGACATCCTCGCCGATCACGGCGAACGGGCCGGTATTGGGCGACATCATGCCGACCTTGACAGTTTCCTGTGCTAATGCACCGCCAGAAGCGGACAGGCCGGCCGCCACAAAGGCGGCGGCGAAAGTCTTCAATCGGAGTTTCATGAAACGGTTCCCCTGATTATTGCGCGTTTGAAGCGGACGTGTTCGATGCTCCGGGCTCATAGTGCGTCGGGTGCGGCGATCCAGCTTGCTTGCCAGCGCATAGTCGCTTGGATGTGGGCGCACCCGCCCCCTTCCCGCGTCTTCCTGTCCACGGTGCGGTCACTCGCACGCCATGCGCGTCATGCCGATATCGACCGCCCAGCTTCGCGCTTCGGCTTCCGCCAGATAGGGGTCGAGCCGTTCCGCCCGCGCACGCACGGCCTCGGCGTCGCGCAGCACGGCCGGCATCAGTTCGGCAAGCTCGTCGGCGAGCGCATCCTCGTCAATGGTGAGCAGTTTTCGGTCGCGGACGACGAAACGCCCGTCGACCATGACGGCGCTGACGCCGCGCCCGGCTTCGCCGTAGACGATCTGACGCGTGGCGTCGTTGAGCGGGCGATAGACCGGGTCATCGCGGTCAAGAAATGTGATGTCGGCGCTGAAGCCGACGCCGAGGCGACCGGTGTTTTCCAGCCCGAGCGCCCGCGCGCCGTCGGCGGTAGCCGCGCGCAAGCAATCGCGGGCGCCCGGCACATCGTCGGAGCGCCCGGCAATGCCGGCCAGAAGCACCGACAACTTCATAGCCTGGAACATGTTCTGGGCATCGGAGCACGAGCAATTGTCGCAGCCCAGGCCCGGCCGGACGCCTTTGTTTGCATAAAGGCGATACGGCGCTATGCCGTTGCGGGTCTTCAGATTGCTGATCGGATTCATCACCAGCCGGGTGCCGCTGCCGGCCAACAGGCGGGCGTCGTCGTCGTCAAGCCAGACGCCATGGGCGAGCGTCAGGTCGGGCCCGAGCGCGCCGAGACTGTCGAGATAACGGATCGGCGAGCCGCCATGGTCCTTGAAAATCGTGTGCGCGCCGACCGCCTCGACGCGCGAGATCGCGACATGCGAAAAAAGCCGCACCGCATAAGCGCGGGCGATGTCCAGCAGGCGGAGGAGCAGCCCGCGAGAGCAGCGCTCCGGACTCGACGGACAAACCGCCCAGGTGACGCGATCGCCAGATTGCGCAGGCAGATCGGCCAGGATGCGCTCGAGTTCGGCGAGCGGAGCCGGCATGTCGGGCGGTGGCGGCGGCCCGGCAACGATGGCAGCAAGCTCGGCCGGCAGGATGTCGCGCAAAAAGGGGATCGTGTCGAGCGGGCCGGTATCGGCCAATTGCAGCCCGAGCACGACCCGCAAGCCCGTCTCGCGATAGGTGTCGCGCACGATCGTGGCCTGGCGGCTGGTCAGCGGCCACAGGCTCAGCATGTCCTGCACCGTCGTGATGCCGCCACGCAAGCACTCGGCAGCCCCAATCAACGTGCGCAGCCGCAATTCGCGATCTGAGCGCGGCGGAAAATAACGCGGCAAAGCGCGCACCGCCCAGCGCTCCAAGGACATGACGTTGAAGGCACCCTTCAGCAGCGCGTCGTGGGAATGATAATGGGCGTTGACGAGGCCCGGTATGGCGATCAGCGCCGACGCATCGAAAATCTCAGCGTCGTCCGGCACCCGGAACGCGGTCGCGGCCGGGCCGATCGCGGCGATCTTGCCGTCGCGAACCAGGATGTCGGCCCTTGCCGGTTCGCCGTTCCCGACCGCAGGATCGACCAGCATGGCATTGCGGATCCAGATCGGCCGCGCCGGCCGATCCACGCGCGTCGGCTCCGCGGTCAGCACGAACCACCCGCCAGGTCGCTCACGGTGGAGCGCCGATCGAGCCGCATCGCCGGCCTGCGCCCGACGCCAAAGGTCTGCCAGGCGGGCAAGCCGGCGGCAGCCGGGTTTCCAATCCGCACGAAGTTCAGCCAGGCCGCGCGTATGGTTGCCGACAGCTCGGCAAGCTCGACCGGATCAGCGCCGGCAAGCATCGGCGCGTCGCGCCAGGCTTGCGTCGGGCCGAACACGAACGGCAGTTCCAGACAATGGCAGGCGCCAAGCGGGCTGCCGGCCGGATGCCAGGCGAATTCATAGACATAGGCTTCGCCTCCATCCGCAGCGCGCCGCGCGGCAAAGGCGACGGTCGGCTCGACGAACACATCCCGCGAGGCGACGGCGCTGAGCAAGGCGACGGGCGAGCGTTCGCCATCGCGCGCCATGCGGTGAAACGCCTCCAAACGGTGCTGGCCGTAAAACGCGGTGACGAGCTCACCGGCTGCGGCCATATCGAGGCTCTCGCCGCGCGGGTCGAGCGCGAAGAAAGCGTCCGCCTCATCCGACGTAAAGCCGATCAGCACGTCGACGCCGGTCATGGCGTCGGCCGCCGCGCGGTCGAAGGCGACCGTGTCGGGAAGGCCAGCGCTCGCCTGAACGAGCTGGAACGGGGGGGCCGTGTCGCCGAAACGGGCATGCCGGCGTGCAATCGCGGCCTGCGCGTCGAGGACGGCATCAAGGGGTCGTCCCGCAAGCCAGGCGCGGGCCTCATCCGGCCTGTGGGGATCACCGCCCAATTCCCGGACGAACTCGGCGCCGAGCGCGCGCGCATAGTCGCGATCCTGCGGACGCATGCCAAACGCCGCACTTTGTATGATCACCCGCCGCACGTTTTTTGTCGGGTGGCCGCCGGCAAACAGCGCAGCGATCGAATTTCCACCAGCCGACTGGCCCATCAGGATCATGTTGTCGGGATCGCCGCCGACGCTAGCGGCGATATCGCGCACGACGCAGAGCGCGAGCGCCTGGTCGAGCAGGCCCAGATTGCCCTCGCTGATGCCCGGGGCATAGAGATAACCAAGCGCGCCCAGGCGGTAGTTGACACCGACCACGACCACGTCGCCCTCGCCGGCAAGCAGACTGCCATCGTACCAGTCAAGCCCGCCCGAGCCGCTGGAAAAACCGCCGCCATGAAGCCAGACCACGACCGGCCGACGCGCATCATCAAGCCCCGGTGTGGCGATGTCGAGATGCAGGCAGTCCTCGCTCTGTCGACGTGTGAAATCGCCCATCACGCCGAGCAGCCGGGAGGCGAGCTGCGGGGCGATCACGCCCGGCTCGTAGGCTTCGAACGTCCCGGTCCACGGCGTTTTGCGGCGTGGCGGACAAAACCGCAGAGCGCCGACCGGCGCCTCGGCATAAGGCACGCCACGGAAACGGCAAACCGCATGGCGGCGCAGGCCGGCGATGCGCCCGAGGGGAGTGTCGGCAAACACGGTTTCGGTCGGCTGGTGCATGGGCGTTTCCCTCTTCGCGGAGCGGGAAGCTAGGGCCAAAATCGATCAGGCGGCTTGCGCGAGAGCGCATTGGTGCTTGCGCGCGGACGCGGGACAAGCCGTTTGCGCGCGGCGACAAGTGGGGCTGCGCTGTCGCGCAAGCCGACATCTTCAGCCCGGGCGATGCTGGAGCAATGATGATCCAAGCGCAGGAGACCGCGATGAAGGGCGATATCGATTCAGTGAACCATTTGGGGATCGCCGTGCGCGACATGGAGGCCGCGTGCGCGCTCTATGAACGCCTCGGCTTTCAACTGACGCCGCTTTCGGTGCATTCGGGATCGAGCAATCCGGACGAGCCGGTTCAGCCGATGGCGACGGGAAATCGCTGCGCGGTATTTCCGAACAACTATATCGAAGTGCTGGGCATCGTGAACCCGGGCGCGCTCGACTGGGGCTGGGATCGTTTCATCGACCGGTTCGAAGGCGCCCATATCATCTGCTTCGGCTGCAAGGACGCCGACACGGTCGCCACGCGCCTGGCGGCCGCAAAGGTCGCCAATTCGGGCGTGATCGCCCTGCAACGCGACATCGGGACGCCGGAGGGAACGCGCACGGCGAAATTCGACTGCGTGCATTTCGATCGCGCCGCAACCCCGGAGGGCCTGATCCAGGCCGCGCGGCACCGCAATCCGGAATATGTGCACCAGCCGCGCTATCTCACGCACGAAAACGGCGCCACAAGCCTGTCGAGCCTGCTGCTCGTGGCCGAAGACCCAAAGGCGACCGCCGAGCGCTACGCCGTGCTGACCGGACAGCCACTCGACGAAATCGACGGCCTGCCCGGCATCCGCCTGCCACTGGTCACGACTTTGCGTTTCACCAGCCCGCAGGACGCCGGAATGCGCCTGCCCGGCACGCTTTTGTCGCCGGCCCCGTCGATCGTGGCCGCGACCTTTACCGTAACCGATCTGGCCTCGGCGCGCGCACTGATCGGCGATGCCGGCTTTCCGGTCGTCGACGGCGACGATCGCTTCCACGTGCCGGCCGAACATGCGCTCGGTGTCGTGCACGAATTCGTGCCGGATAGACGCTGAAGGCTTGAAGACGGGGCCCGGAAACGGGCCCCGCATCCGAATACCGCAACCAAACGAAAAAAGATTGCGACGGCGAGCCCGTCGATCATCGTCGCGACGTCATACCAGACCCGGACGCCGCGCAACCGGCCTTGCGCCCAACGGTCTCGTCACACAAGTTGCGGCGCAGTGGTCGCGCGCGCCTCACGCGGCGCCATGCCGAACCGGGCGCGGAACTGGCGGCTGAAATGCGGGATGTCGTTAAAGCCCTGCCGCATGGCGATCTCGGTCACGGTGAGATGGGCATAACGCGGATCGACCAGCAGCGAGCGGGCCCGCAACAGACGCTCCTCGCGAACCCAGGCGCCGAACGTCGTGCCGCTGTTGGAAAAAAGCTTATGGAGGTAGCGCTTCGACAGGCCGAAGGAGTCGGCGATCTTGGCCGGCGTCAAGTCGGGGTCGTCCAACGCGCAATGCAGATGCGCCTTGACCCGCGACAATAGCATGTGTCCGCCACCGCCATCATTTCGTTCCAGATCCTCATCATACCTGCCGTCTCCGGACTTGAAGGCGAGCGCGATCAGGTCGAGCCAGATCTCGATGGCATGCATCTGGTTGGCGCTGCCCAGCAGGTGGCCCTCACGGATGAGGAATTGCAGGTGGTCGCGCGCCAGGCGACCGATCCCGCGTTCGGTGTCCGGCGTGACCGGCAGGTAGCGGGTCGGGTCGATCAGCCTGCTTTCCAGCAACCGCCGCGGAACCGTTATCAAGACGCGATCGGCGGGTTCGGGAAACACCGCCTGGTAGGGCATAGCCTTGTCGAGCAGGAACAGGCTTCCGGCGTCGATCGCCGCGCGACGATGATCGTGGTCGACGTCGGTCTTGCCCGACAGGTTGAAGCCGATGATGTATTGTGCCTGGTTGTCGGCCTCGATGCAGTTGACCGAGCGGTTCAGCTCGACCGGATCGGACTGGATGCGTGAAATGCGCAGCGGGCCGAGGCGGATTTCGGAGGTTTGATAGGCAAAGCGGTCTGCCTTCGCCGGCCGCACCTCGACGCGGGCCACGCGCCGGCTGACAATGGAGATGTACTGACCGAGCTGGTCGCCATGGGAGAAGTTGCCGCGCGCGAAGGCAAACCCGCCATGGGGAGCGCCAACAGTGCCGCCGATTTCAATCATCCCATTCTCCTTTCACTTTTTTCCGCTCCTGGCGCCGTCCGCACCGAGCGTTTCGACCAGGCGCTCGGTCAAGACCCGCACGAGATGGGCGCGATAGGCGCCGCCCGCGTGGATGTCGCTCAGCATCTGATCCGGCTCGAGCGCCAGACCGGAAAGGGGCCGGCGGGCGAAATTCCCGTCCAATGCGGCCTCGGCCTCGGTCCAGCGGAAGACACCGGCTGCGCCCGCGCCGGTGACCGCGACTCGCACGCCGTGCCGGTGGCGCGCGACGAACACGCCGACGATGGCGAAGCGCGACGCCGGCTGGCGGAACTTCAGGTAAGCACAGCTCGAACAGGCCGGAAAACCCACCTCACGGATGAACTCGCCCGGCTCGAGCGCGGTTTCGAACAGGTCGACGAAAAACGCGTCCGCGCTGATATCGCGGCGGTCGGTCCTGATCGTCGCGCCGAGTGCGAGCAGAGCCGCCGGATAGTCGGCGGCGGGATCATTGTTGGCGACGGAACCGCCGATCGTGCCCCGATTGCGCACCTGGGCATCGCCGATCATGGCGGCGAGATCAGCGAGCCCCGGAATCTTTTCGCGCACGACGGGCGACGCCGCGACGGCGGCGTGCCGGCACATCGCGCCGACACGGACTTCACCGTCGACCACGGCCAGGTCCATCAGCTCCGACACGGCATTGAGATCGATCAGCAGGTCCGGCGCGGCCAGCCCCTGCTTCATGGTCGGCACCAGCGTCTGCCCGCCGGCAAGCAGCATCGGCTCGTCGCCGTCGCGCAGCAGGCCGAGCGTCTCAGCCAACGATGTGGGGCACGCATAGTCGAACTTGTTCATGGCCGCATCATCTCCGCCGCATCCAGGATCGCCTTGACGATGTTCTCGTAGCCGGTGCAGCGGCAGATATTGCCCTCAAGCTCCTCACGCACCGTGCGTTCGTCGAGATCGCCCTCGTGGCGAGCCACCATATCGAGCGCCGACATGATCATGCCGGGCGTACAGAACCCGCATTGGAGCGCGTGATGGTCGTGGAAGGCCTGCTGCATGGGATGCAGCGTCTCGCCCTCGGCCAGCCCCTCGATCGTGGTGACCTTGCGACCCTGACACTGAATCGCGAGCAGCGCGCAGGATTTGACCGCGACGCCGTCGAGATGAACGACACAGGCGCCGCACTGGCTGGTGTCGCAGCCGACATGCGTGCCGGTCAGCCGGCATTGGTCGCGCAGAAATTCAACCAGCAATGTTCGCGACTCGACCTCGGCCGCGACGGGCGTGCCGTTAATTTCCGTTTCCAGCCGCATCATCTGTGCTCCATCGTCATTTTGCCCAGCCTGGCATCCCCCCGCCCGGCGCAACGATCCAAGCGCGCCCGGCGGCCGGCCTCCTCCCAGGCGCTAGCGTACCAACGCGCGGACGTGATTTTCCAGAAGCCGCACCAGGCTGAGCGCCGTCATTTCAGAGGATTTCGGGTTGGTCGCCAACGGTGCGTTCTCAATCGACATATCCAGCCGTCCGAACGCGCCCTCGGCCGCGATGCGATGTGCGTTGCGCGAGGCGGCCGGATCGGCGCACAAGGAGACACGCGTGCGCTCCAGGCCGATGCCGGCCAGCGCCGAAATCACCGCGACATTGGCGTTTTGCGGAAAACGGTCAGCCGCCTCGCGCGCCGTTCCGGAAAAGAAAATCGTCGCGCTGTCGAGCCCGTCCAGATCAGCAAGCGTTTCGGCCTCCGTCCCGCGCCAAGCCGCAGGCGGCTTGACGATGGTATGCTCGACCGCGTCGAGGGAGAGCGTCGCCGCGGCAGCGAGCGCGTCGATGCCGGCCATAGCGCCCGGCGGCACGACAATCTGCGCGCCGGTCCGCTCGGCACTCGCGACCAGGCGGGCGAGCAGGGCGTCGTCGCAAAAGGCGGAGGTGGAGGAGACGACGAAATCGTGCCCCGCCGACAGCGCGGCCTCGCCCCAGGGCTCGACGCTCGCCCGACCGGCCGCCTCGACGACCAGATCGATGTCCAGCCCTTCGAGCGCCCCCGGCTCGGCGATCAGCCGCGCCGAGGCCGGCAGATCCGGGCGCGATGCCGCCGTGTCGCGGACCGCGACCGCCACGAAGACGATCTCGCGCCTGCCTCGCTCGGCCAGCAGCGCCGCGAGGCGCCTGGCGATCGCGCCCCAGCCGACGATGGCGACGCGCAGGCCGCGCCGCGATGCGCGCCTAGATGCCGACATAGGACTGCACCCGTTCTGTGTCGCGCTCGATATCGGCGCCATCGCCCGCCCACACGGTACGCCCCTTTTCGAGCACGAAATGCCGGTCGGCCAGGCGTTTGAGCACATGGACGTTCTTGTCGATCAACAGAATCGACTGGCCTTCCGCCTTGAGACGCTCGACACAGGCCCAGATCTCGGCGCGAATGACCGGCGCCAGCCCTTCGGTCGCCTCGTCGAGGATGAGAAGACGCGGATTGGTCATCAGCGCGCGGCCGATAACCAACATCTGCTGCTCGCCGCCCGACAGGGTGACGGCGGATTGCCCGGCGCGCTCGCGCAGGCGCGGAAACAGCGTATAGACCCGCTCCAGCGTCCAGGGATCGGCGCGCCGCAAGCGATTGGACGCGGTCGCGACCAGGTTTTCGCGCACGCTGAGCGTGGGAAAGACCTGCCGGCCCTCAGGCACCAGCCCGACGCCGAGCCGGGCAACGGTTTCCGGCGCCGCGCCGAGGACCGACACGTCGTCGATCAGCACCTCGCCGGCGAGCGGCGGCAGGAGCCCCATGATCGCACGCACGGTGGTGGTCTTGCCCATGCCGTTGCGGCCAAGCAGGGTGACCACCTCGCCGTCGGCGATTTCGAGCGCGACGTCGAACAGGACCTGGCTGGCGCCGTAGGCGGCCTGTAGAGCGCTGACTTTCAGCATGCCTCGTCTCCCTCGCCGAGATAGGCCTTGCGGACCTCCGCATGATCACGGATTTCGTCCGCGCTTCCCGTGGCGATCACCCGGCCGTAGACGAGAACCGAGATGCGGTCGGCAAGCTTGAAGACGGCGTCCATGTCGTGCTCGACCAGAAGCATGGCGACGGTCTGCTTGAGGCCGCGCAGCATCGTGATCATCTGCTGGCTTTCGGCGTGACCGAGGCCAGCCATCGGCTCGTCGAGCAGCAACAGGCGCGGCCGGTTGGCAAGCGCGACGACGAGTTCAAGCTGCTTGCGCTCGCCATGCGACAGGTTGGCCACGATCTCGTCGGCGCGGTCCGCAAGCCCGGCATCGGCCAGCAGCGCGTCGGCTTCGGCGCGCAACGACCGGTCGGCGCGCACATTGGCCAGGAAGCGAAAACTGTGGCCCTGACGCACCTGGACGGCGATCGCGACATTGTCGCGCACGGAATAGTCCGACAACAGGCAGGTGATCTGGAACGAGCGCGCGAGTCCGCGCGCAACCCGCTGCGCCGTCGAAAGCCCGTCGATCGCCGTGCCGTCGAGCGCGATCGTGCCGCCGTCGGGCCGCAACTCGCCGAAAAGCTGCGAGATCAGCGTCGTCTTGCCGGCGCCGTTGGGACCGATGAGCGCGTGGATTTCGCCGGCGCGCACGTCGAGATCGACGGTGTCGGTCGCCACCAGGCCGCCGAAACGCTTCATGAGGCCGCGAACGGCGAGGACGGGAGCGGACGCGGGATTTGTCATGGACGCCTCCCGACCAAGCGCAGCGCCAGTGCCTGAACACCGCCATGCGTGTAAAGGACGACGAACAGCAGGATGGCACCGACGCCGAGCTGCCAATATTCGGTCCAGGCGGCGAGCACGGTTTCCAGAACGATGAAGACGGCGGCACCCGCGAGCGGGCCGAACAAGGTGCCGACGCCGCCGAGAATGACCATCACCATCAGTTCGCCGGATTTGGTCCAATGCAGCATGTCGGGACTGGCGAAGCGCATGAAATTGGCCATCAGCGCGCCGGCCAGCCCCGCCCCCATGCCGGAAATGACGAAGGCGGCGAGTTGGTAGCGATAGACCGGCAGACCAATCGCGGCCATGCGCCGCTCGCTCTGGCGCAACCCGACCAGCACATTGCCGAAGCGCGAATTGACCACCCGCCACAACAGGACGAAAAAGATTACGGTCGCCGTCAAGCAGACATAATAGACGGTCTGCTTGTCGCGCATGTTGAGACCGGGCACTTCGTTGGCGCGGCGGATGATCAGCCCGTCGTCGCCGCCATAGGCCTTCAGCGAGACGAAGAAGAAAAACAGCATCTGGGCGAAGGCGAGCGTGATCATGATGAACTGCACGCCGCTGGTGCGCAGCGACAGCGCGCCGATCAGCGCGGCGAACGCGCCGCTGACGAGGATCGCGGCCGGCAGCGTGACCAGAAGCTGGTTGCTGCCGGGGATGAGGCCCAACAGCGGCTCGCCGGCAGCGTAGTGCTGGTAAAGAATGCCGACGACGTAGCCGCCAATGCCGAAAAAGGCGGCGTGACCGAAAGACACCATGCCGCCGTAACCGAGCACCAGGTTGAGGCTCGCCGCCGCGATACCGTAGATCAGGATGCGGGTCGCCAGCGAGGTCAACGCCGGCTGACCGGTGGCGTCGGCGAACACCGGCAACGCAACGAGCGCGACCAGCACAACCAGACAGAGCACGGGCCTAAAAGTGGATGTACCGTTCATGAGAATGCTCACGAATCGGCCGCAAACAGGCCTTTCGGCCTGACAAGGAGAACGAGTGCCATCAACAGATAGATCCCCATGGAGGAAATGCCGGCGCCAAGCGCATCGGCCTCGGATCCGACCATGACGTGGCGCAGCAGGCCCGGCAGATAGGCGCGCAGCATGGTGTCGACCACGCCGATGATCAGGCTGGCGAAAAAGGCGCCGCGGATCGAGCCGACACCGCCGATGACGACCACGACGAATGTGGTGATCAGGATCTGCTCGCCCATGCCCACCTGGACGGCGAGGATCGGTCCGGCCATCAGCCCGGCGAGGCCGGCCAGCAGCGCGCCCAGGCCGAAAACCACTGTATACAGCATGCGGATGTCGACGCCGAGCGCGCGCACCATGTCGCGATTGGTCGAACCGGCGCGTACCAGCATGCCGATGCGGGTACGGTTGATCAAAAGATAGAGCCCGGCGGCGACCATAAGCCCGACAACGATGATGGAAAGCCGGTAGACGGGGTAGACCAGGCCCGGCACAAGCTCGACCGAGCCGGCAAGCAGCGGCGGCATCGGCACGAACAAAGGCTGGCGGCCGAACAGAATGGTGACGAGCTGGTTCAAGATCAGGATGATGGCGAAGGTCGCAAGCACCTGGTCGAGGTGATCGCGCCGGTAGAGACGCCGGATGACCACCATTTCCATGACGACGCCAGTGACGGCGGCCGTGCCCAGAGCGCCGGCGATGCCAAGCAGGAAGGACCCCGTCTCACCGATGACGAGCGTGCCGGCATAGGCGCCGACCATGTAGATCGATCCATGGGCGAGATTGATGATACCCATGATGCCGAAGATCAGGGTCAAGCCCGCCGCCATCAGGAAGAGCATGACGCCGAGCTGAAGCCCGTTGAGCATCTGTTCGAGGAACAAGGTCATAGTTGCTGCCGAAACCCGAAAGGATTGGGGAAAGGAGGCCCCGCGCGACGCTTCGTGCGCGCGAGGCGGCGGCGGCGCATCACAGCGCGCATTCGGCACCATAGGCGTCGCTGTGGTCTTCCAGGATACGCTCGCCGGTCTTCAAGACCGGCTTGCCGTCCTCGCCGGCAATGACCTTGAGCGCGTACCAGTCCTGCACAGGGTGCTGGTTGGGACCAAAGGCGAACTTGCCGCGCACGGACTGGAAATCGGCTTTGCGCAGCGCGTCGCGGAACGCGCCGATATCCGCCAAATCACCGCCCGTGGCCTCAAGCGCGGAGGCAATGGCGCGCGCGGCGTCATAACCCTGGCTGGCATAATAGGTCAGCGGACGATCGTAAGCCTCTTGCCAGGCGGCAACAAAAGCCTTGTTGGCCTCGTTGTCGAAGTCGGAGTTCCAGTGGCTCGACACGTTGATGCCAATCGCGGCCTCGCCGACCGCGTTCAGGATGACGCCGTCCATGGACGGTTCGGCCACCACCATCGGCACGACATCGAGCAGGCCGGCCTGCTGGTACTGGCGCATGAAGGTGATGCCCAGCCCACCGGGATGGAACTGAAACACGACTTCCGGCTTCGCGTCGCGGATCTGCGCCATCTCGGCGGCGAAATCGGTCTGGTCGAGGCGGGTATAGACCTCGCCGACGATCTCACCCTTGAAGAAACGCTTGAAGCCGGCGATTGCGTCCTTGCCGGCCTGGTAATTGGGCGCCAGCACGAAGGCGCTCTTGTAACCGAGATTGGTGGCGTTCTGACCGGCACTTTCGTGCAGGCTGTCATTCTGCCAGGAGACGACGAAATAATTCTCGTGGCATTCCCTGCCGGCCATGTTGGACGGGGCGGCGTTAGGGCTGACGTAAATCGCGCCGCCGTCGACGATATCGGGCACTGTGGCGCCGGCGACGTTGGAGAACACGATGCCAGTGAACAATTTTACGCCTTCATTGTTGAGAAAACGGTCAGCGATCTGGCGGCCATTACCGGGCTTCAGCCCGTCATCTTCGACCATCAGCGCCACCGGCACGCCGCCGAGCTTGCCGCCTTCGGCGTCGATGGCGAGTTGGAACCCATCACGGATATCCTGACCGAGATAGCCGGCGGGACCGGACAGCGTGGTGATCATGCCAACCTTGACGGGCTCCTGCGCCCAGGCCGTCGCGGCCATGGCCGCAGATGTCGCAGCGGCGAGCAACACGGTTTTCATTTTCATGCTGAACTCTCCCATTGATATATTTGTTATTGCAGCGCTATTGAAAATTCGTCCGGCGACGCGCCTCTGTCGCACCGCCGGCCTCCGGGCAATAGCCATCGCGCAGATCAGAGCGTGACCCAGCCCTCCGGTGGTACTTTTCCGGGATGCACGGTGCCGCAATTCGGGCAGGTGCGGACCTTCTCGTCGGCGTAAAAGGCCTGATAGATCGGCGGCAGGTCGCGCACGATGCTTTTCAGCGACACTTCGACCCGCTTGACCAGCGCCTGGCACTCGAAACAGTACCATTCGAATGCGTCGAGCTGGTCGGGCTGGCGCTTCGGCTCGACGACGAGGCCGATCGAGCCTTCCTGCGGCCGCTGCGGCGAATGGCGCACATGCGGCGGCAGGAGGAAGATGTCGCCCTCGCGGATCGGCACGTCGTAGAAATCGCCGTTGTCGACCAGTTTCAGAACCATATCGCCCTTGAGCTGATAGAAAAATTCCTCGACCGGGTCGTCGTGATAGTCGGTGCGCTTGTTGGGACCGCCAACGACGGTGACCATCATGTCCGCGTCCTCCCAGATCTGCTGATTGCCGACCGGCGGTTTCAGCAAATGCTGGTGTTCATCTATCCATTTGGAAAAGCTGAACGCCGAAAGCCGTCTTTGCGTCATGTCATCCTCCTTCGCCTGATCGTCTGTCCATCGGCCCCGCAAGCTGCTAGAGCCTTAGGCCGCACGCCTCGAACGCTGCGCGCGTGGCCGCTTTTTCCTCTTGCGTCAGTTCCAGCAGCGGTGGGCGCACGGCGCCGCCGGCCTGGCCGAGCAGGTCCTGCCAATATTTCTGATGGGCATGCGGTTTTTCGGCCGGCCGGGTTTCGCGCAATGCGTTGCGAACCGGATCGAGACTGTCGCGCACGGCACGCGCCTGCTCGGCCTCGCCGGCGAAGGCGAGATCGGTATAGTCGCGCATGCGCCGGTCGGCCTTGGTCTGGATCAGGTAGGGCGGCGAAGAACACAGATAAAGCCGCCAGCCAAGTTCCAGCACATTGTCCAGCCACTCCTCCTCCGAGGCGGTGGAAACCTGGATACGGTCGCCGGCGAGCCGCGTCAGCTCGGCATACATCGGCCGCGGCACCGAATATTTGATCGCCACCACCGTCTCGATATCGGCAAGCCGGTTGCAAAGCTGCGGGCTCATCAGATAGCCGCTGTCGGGGTGGCTCCACAGCGCGATGCCGATATCGACCTTGTCGGCGATGGCGCTGTAATAGTTGAGCAGCGTTTCGTCCTGCTGCTTGAAGAAATGCAGGATCGGCGCATGGACGACGATGTAGTCCGCGCCCGCCTTCTGGGCGTGGCGGGCGAGGTCGATGACAACGTCCATGTTCTGGTCCGAACACGACATGATCGTCTGGGCCCGTCCGGCGCAAGCCTCGACCGCGAGATCGAAGCAGCGCTTGCGTTCGTCGAGCGACATGGAAAAGAACTCGCCCTGCTTGCCGGCGATGAAAAAGCCGTCAATGCCGAGATCCTCGATCCAGTGATCGATATTGGCGCGAAACCCGTCCTCGTCCAGGGCGAGCGAGGGCGTGAACGGCATCAGCGCGGCGGCCCAGATGCCGGTCATATGCGTCTTGGCGTGGGTTTTGGCGTCTTTTCTGGAATATTTCATTTTTGTTCCGATCGATCACGGCGCGTCTCGGCCTCGTGCAGGGCGCACCACAGTTTTTCGCTGGTGAACGGCATTTGCGGCAGCGCGGCGCCGCGAGCGGCGAGCGCGTCGCCGACAGCGTTGGCAATCGCGGCCGGAATGCCGATGCAGCCGGCCTCCCCGACGCCCTTGGCGCCGAGCGCGTTGACCGGCGAGGGCGTCTCCAGCTTGTCGATATCGACAAGCGGCATGTCGGTCGCCCGTGGCACGGCGTAGTCCATCAAGGAACCGGTGACCAACTGACCGTCCTCGTCGTAGACGATGCGTTCCATCATCGCCTCGCCGACCCCCTGGGCCATGCCGCCGACGAGCTGGCCGCGCACCAAAAGCGGATTGACGACGGTGCCGGCGTCGTCGACCCAGGCCAGTTTTTCGAACTCGAGCCTGCCACTTTCGGGATCGATGACGACCATGGCCAGGCAGCAGCCGCTGCTCCAGGCCTCGTTGTCGGCATGATAGATCACCTGGCTGGTCAGCACCGGCTCGGCCGGATCACCGGCTTCGCCGCCGACGTGGTGCGCGAAATCCCGCCAGCCAACCCCCTTGGACCCGGCGACCGACAAGCCTTCGGACGACAGAGCGACATCGGCGGCGGCACAGTTGAGGCGTTCGCCGCCAGCGTCGACGATTTGCGCACGCAACCCCTCGCAGGCCCGCAGCACGGCGCTGCCGCCGATGGCGGTGCTGCGGCTGGCGAGCGCACCGATGCCGCCCGGTAGGTCGGCGGTGTCGCCATGGCGCACCTCGATCCGGGCCGGGTCCAGGTCGAGCGCATCGGCGACGATCTGCGAAAAGGCGGTCTGGCGCCCCTGCCCCTGGGCACTGGCACCGGTGGCAACCTGAACCTTGCCGTCGCGGCACAGCGACACGCTGGCGCTTTCCCAGCCCTGTCCGCACGGCTCAACATAAAGCGCAAGCCCGAGGCCGACGACCTGACCCGACGCGCGGCGTCTCTCGCATGCCGCGCGAAGGGCCTGATAATCCGACAGGCGCGTCATGCGCTCGAGCAAGGCGGGATAGTCGCCGGAATCGAGCTTGTCGCCGGCCGGCATCGACCAGGGGAAATCGGCCGGGCCGATCAGATTGCGGCGACGGATCTCGAGCGGATCGATCGACAGGCGTCGCGCCGCCTCGTCCATCAACCGCTCCATCAGCATCGCCGCCTCCGGCCGGCCGGCGCCGCGATAGATGCCGACCCCGGCATGATTGCCGTCTGAGGCCTTCAGACTGACGGCTACGGCATCGAGCCTGTAGGGTCCGGGCAGGATGCGCCCCGCATTGCGAACGGGAATGGCCGCGCTGTAGGGCATCCAGTGGCCGAGCGGAAAGGCAAGCCTGGCCTTCAGACCGAGCAGCCTGCCATCGGCGTCGAGCGCCAGCGCGCCTTCTGTGCGCGCGCCGCGGCCGTGGGTGGCCGCGATCAGATCCTCACCGCGCGTGGCGCACCATTTGACAGGCCGCGCCAGTTTACGCGCGGCCCAGGCGACCATCAGATCCTCGGGATAGATCGAGGATTTGCCGCCGAACGCCCCGCCGACATCAGGCGCGATCACCCGCACCTGCGCCATCGACAAGCCGAGAACGCGCGCCAGGTCCTCGCGCGCCCGGTAGGGCGACTGGGTCGAGAGCCAAGCCGTGAGCGCGCCATCGTTCCAGTCGGCGAGCGCGGCGCGCGGTTCGAGCGCGCTCGGCGCGACGAGCGCATGCTCGACGGTCGCTTCCACCACCAGCGCCGCACGCGAAAACGCATCCTTGACATCGCCCAGCGTCCAGTCGGCGGCGACCCGCTCGGCGCCCTGACGCGGCGGCGTTATCGCGAGCGGCTCGACGTCGAAGGCAACCAGCGCTGCGGCGTCGCGCGCGGCGGCCCGGGAGGTCGCGACCACTGCGGCGACGGCCTGGCCGGCCGCCTCGACCGCCTCGCCGGCAAGCAGGCGAAGCGGGCGCGGGCTCATGCCCGGGACGACGATATTGACGGCGCTCTGACCAAGTTTGCCGAGATCGGCAGCCGAAAACACGGCAACCACGCCCTCGGCGGCACGCGCTTCTTCCAACGCGAGCGGGCCGAGCCGGCCATGCGGATAGGGACTGCGGACGAATTCCAGATGCAGGCACCCGTCGGGCAGGTGATCGTCGACATAAGCGCCCGCGCCGGTGACGAGACGGCGATCCTCGACCCGCGCCAAGCTCCGGCCGAGCCAGCGCGGCCGTGCCTGACCGATATCGCCGCGTGCGTTCAAGATCGTCTCTCCTCGACATCCCAGAACGGTTGTCGGGATCAGCAAACACCCGGGCTATCTATATGGCAATCTTGATTTATCGTATTAATTGATCGGAACTTCGTATATATAAACCGGATGAAAGTGACCGTCAGACAAATCGAGAGTTTTCTGGGCGTGGCCGAGGCCGGTAATTTCTCCCGTGCCTCGCGTCGTCTGAGCGTCGCGCAACCGGCGCTTTCGCAGGCGGTCAAGGATCTCGAAGCCGAGCTCGGCGTCAGGCTTTTCGACCGCACGACGCGGCGTGTCGAACTGACTGAGGCCGGACGGGAGTTCCGCAGTTCAGCCGGCAAGGCGCTGGAGGACCTGCAGCTTGCCGTTAGCCGCACCCGCGACCTCGCCGAACGGCGACGCGGGCGCATTCGGGTCGCCGCACCGCCGCTGCTGGCGGCCGTGGTCCTGCCCTACGCGATCGCCGCCTTCCGCGAACGCCATCCCGGCATCACCGTGGAACTGGTGGATGTCGGCACCGAACAGATCGTCGAGGCAGTGGTGTCGGGCCGCGCCGATTGCGGCCTCGGGACCTTTCCGCCCGGCGAGGACGGCATCGAGCGGGTGACGCTGATGCGCGATACGTTGATGCTGTTTTGTGGCTATCAGAGCCCGTTCTACGCGGCCACGACCGTGCGCTGGCACGAACTCGGCGGCCATCCCCTGATCACGCTGACCCGCGACAGCGGCATCCGGCTGCTGGTCGAGGTCGGTTTCGAGACCGTGCAACTGCCGATGAAACCCGCCTACGAGGTCACCCACATCACGACGGCGCTGGCGCTGGCGGAGGCCGGGCTCGGGATTTCGGTGCTGCCGACCTACGCGCTGGTAGCCGCCCGCCACCACAAGGTCGCCGGCAAGCTTCTGGTCGATCCCGGCATCGCGCGCGAGGTGGTGCTAATCCATGCCAGCGGCCGCTCGGTTTCGCCAGCCGTGTCGGCCTTCAGCACGGTCCTGCGCCGCTACGCGCAAAAACTCACCCCGCGCGAGACGAACTGAGCGCGTCTACCCCCCGGCGATCAGGTTGCGCAGGATATGCGACAACACGCTGTCATCGTCGGCGAGATCGAGCACGACGTCGAAATGGTTGCGATCCCGCACCTGCGTCAAGCTCGACGCAAACCCCGCCGCCTGCCACAACGCATGATAGGCGCGCGATTGACGGCCGAAGCCGTCCGGTTCGTCCGAGGCAAACGCAACGGCGATCGGACAACCCGTGGAGGGCAGATGCTCGGCCGGGCTGAGCGCGACGACGTCTTGCGGCGAAAGCCGGATCCATTCCTGCACAAAGGACCGGGCGATCGGCGCCAGGTGAAACAGGCCGCTGATCGGCAAGGCGCCTTTGACGACCTGCGGCGGCAAGGCGAGGCCCTCCTGCCAGCCATCGGCAAGAACGGCGCCGGTCAGATGTCCGCCGGCCGAACTGCCGCCGACAAATATCCGTTGCGGGTCGACGCCGAAATTCGCGCCGCGCCGCCACAGGAAGGCAACCGCCGCCCGTACCTCGCGCACGATCTCGGCCAGCGACACGGTCGGTGCCAGCCGGTAGTCGAGAACGGCGGTGGCGATGCCGTGGCGTCCCAGCATCGGCGCCATGAAGGCCGAATCCGCCTTGGACAGCGCCCGCCAGTACCCGCCATGGATGAACAGGAAGACCGGCCGCAATCGCTCGCCGGGCGCGGCTGCGCCGAAAATATCAAGCGCTTGGCCGCTCTCTTCGTCATAGACGAGGTCGAGCGCCATACCGGGCATGGCGCGCGCGGGCTCCGACAGAGCGCGATAGCGCTGCATTTCGTGCTCGAAACGCTCCGGCGAGACGCTCGCGCGGGCGTTGTAGTCACCATCGAGGCGCGCGCGCGGAAAACCGGCTTCCGCCCGCAGCGCCTCCAGGAGCGAGGCCGCCTGCCCGGTCATGCGAGAAAGGCGCGGACCGCGTCCGCGACGGCGCGCGGCTGCTCGAGAGTCGGGAAATGGGTCTTGCCCTCAAGCTTGTTGGGCACGAACCAGGGGTGGCTCGCCGCGAAATCGCGTTGTGCCTGCAGATAGTCCGCTTCGAAGGGCTGCGAGAAAATGTGCGTGATCGGACGGGTCTGCGCCAGGGCGTTCATCCGCAACATCGGATTGCCCCATTTGCGATAGGCTTTCGCGATCTCACGACCCGAGCGCGCCCACATCTCGTAGTCGAACCCCGCCATCTCGTTATTGACGTGGTCGACAATGTCCTGATTGTCAGTGTCGCCGATCCAGCGGTTGAAAAAATCCTTGCGACCGCTCTCCCAGTTCCGCCGATCCTGGATGTCGTCGATCATGGCAAAAAAGGACTCGTCCGGGCTGATCATGATCCAGTCGATCACCACGCTGCGCGGCACGCGTTCGGCGCCCATACGATCGGCGAACTCGATATTCGCCCATCCGCCATGCGACGTCGAAACGGGTACGACCCGCTCCAGGCCGAGCTTTTCGGCGAACGCGACGACGTCGGCGGCCTGCTCGTCGATGGTGAAGTCGCCGTCATAGGTCCGGTCCTCGCCATGGCCGCGCCAGTCGAAACGAATGACGCGATGGGTGCGCGCGAGTTCCGGGGCAAGGTGCTTGAACAGGCGGTGGTCTTGGCACCAACCCGAAAGAAGAAGAAGCGCCTCGCCCTCGCCCGTGTCGTCGTAGCTGAACGGATTAGCGCCAATTTCAATGGTCTTCATGTCGTTTTCCCCGGCAGATCCAGTGTGGCAATCGATCGCGCTTCTGCGGCGCGGCGCGCTCAGATCGCTTCAGCCGTGCCAGTCGGCACGTGCAAGGCCGTCTTCAAGCGCTGCATGGCGAGTTCGCGCGAACGGCCGGTAATGGTCAGCACTTGCGAGCGCAGCGCATCCGGCCAGTAATTCATGTCGCCCTGGCGCTCGGACTGTTCCTGGGTGTGCTCGGTCAGGGGACGTTCGCGCGCCTCCCAGGCCTCGAGCGCGGCGGGAATGTCTGGCGCATCGGCGACGGCGGCGGCCAGACCGATGCCGTTCATCAGCGCGCAGCCGCCGCCCTGGCCGAGATAAGGCGGCATGGCATGGGCACCGTCGCCCAGAACGGCGGCGCGGCCCTTGCTCCAGCGCTTGAGTTTCACCACCTCGAACGCGTCCCAGCGTCCAGAGTCGTCGAACCGCGCGACGAGGGAGGCCAGATGCGGAAAGGAGTCCGTCCAAAGCTCCCGGTCGGCGGGCACGGCCATCGCCGCCTCGTCATCCGAGGCACAACATAGCGCGACGTAGAGTTCGGTGGCGCTTGCAGGGGTGTAGAGGATGCGACGGCTGCCGGAGAAATGCTCGATATATTTGTCTCGGTCGGCCGAGGCCACGTCGCCGTCGGCGCGCGGGATCAGCATGCGGATCGCCCCGTAACCGAGATGCTTGCGATACATCAACAGGTCGAGCGAATCGCGCACGGCCGAGTTGATGCCGTCGGCGCCGACCACGAGATCGGCTGGGCGCTGGGTGCCGTCGGCCAGCAACAGCGTCCCGTCCGGCGCGGCCCCGACCGCCTCCGACGCGGTGCGGATTTCGACGCCGCCGGCGCGGCACACATTGATCAGCGAACGGGTCAGCGTTTCGCGCAGGATGGTGATCAGCCGCGCATTGCCGGGGCGGTTGATCGGGATCTCCTCCATGATCTTGTTGTCGTGGTCGCGGGTCTCGAACAGCGGCCCGACATGGGCATCGGCGGTCGCTTCGTCGTAAGCGCCGAGTGCCTTGAGCACCCTGAGACCATTGCTCCAGATGTAAATGCCCGCCCCGAAGGTGCGCAGGTCGGGAGCCCGCTCGTGAACCGTCACGTCCCATCCGCGCGCCGAAAGCGCAGCGGCGACGGTCAGTCCTCCAATTCCCGCGCCGGCGATCTCCGCCCGACGGCGACGGTCGTTGCCCTTGGCCATTGTCGATCGTCCATTCTGCGTGTCGGCGCCCCCAAAGCGGATGCGGTCCGCGTTCAGGCAGCATCGGGCACCTGGTTTGTTCCGTTCGGTGGGAAAACTTCCAGTTTCGTGCTATTCGCACAATTGAATTGTAGAGAATTTGATATGATTATTATGAATATCAAATGCCGACGACAGGGATCCGCGCGCCATGAAACTTCTCGCCAGCCGTCTCAAGATCCGCCATCTTCGCATGGTGGTGGCGATCGTCGACGAGGGCAATCTGGTCGGTGCCGCCAAGCGGCTCAACATGACGCAGTCGGCCGTGACCAAGGCGCTTCAGGAGCTTGAGGCGCTGACGGGATCAAAACTGTTCGACCGCACCAATCGCGGCGTCGTGGCTACGATCTTCGGCGAAACCCTAGCCGAGCACGCGCGCTTCATCATCACCCAGCTCACGCATGCCGAGGAGCATCTGGCCGACCTGCGCGACGGCACCGGCGGGCGCATCGCCATCGGCACGCTGCTGTCGGCTTCAGCCGAACTGCTGCCGGGCGCGATCGCGCGTCTGCGCCGAGAACGGCCCCGCATCGTGATACGCATCGTGGAAGGAACCGGCGACGTCCTGGTGCCGGCGCTGCGCAGCGGCGAGCTCGATCTGGTGGTCGGGCGCCTGTCGGAGCATCGCGAACGCCAGGACGTGATCCAGGAAACCTTGATGGACGACATGGCCTGCGTGGTCGCGCGCCGCGGCCATCCGCTCGCCGAGCGCGACAAGCTCGCCCTGACAGACCTGATCGGATGGGACTGGATTTTGCCGCCCCAGGAGACCAGCCTGCGCCGGCAGATCGACATCGCCTTTCGCCAGGAAGGGCTGGAGCCGCCGGCCCACGCTGTGGAATCGGTGTCGCTGCTGACCAATCGCGGCCTGCTGGTCAACGCCGACTATCTCGGCGTCCTGCCCGTCCAGGCGGCGCGGCGCGAGACGGCGTCCGGCGTCATGAGCATCCTGCCGGTGTCGCTCGGCGCTACCAGTCGCTCGATCGGCATCACCACACGGGCCAATGCGCGTCTGTCACCGGCCGCCAAGGAACTGATCGAAACGCTGCGTCTCGTGGCCGCCGACCTGACGACGGCCGGATTGCAGTCGGGTTGACGGATCGGCAATTCGGCAAGATCAATTATTCTTTCAAGTTATACCCAACTGAGCAATTTTCCCTTTACGGCCACCCCGTTTGCGCCAAGCCTTCCGAACGAAGCCGCCGGGAGGCCGCATCGAACGGCCCTGCCCGAAACGGCAGCGGACCTTGTGTTCACGTGGGGAGCAATCAATGACCTTCAAAGCCCTTGCCGTTGCGACGGCATTTACTCTAGCAGCGCTGGGTGGCGCCCAAGCCGCCGATCCGATCCGGATCGGTATGATCACCACCTTGTCCGGCCCGGCGGGTTATCTCGGCCAGGACATCCGCGACGGTTTCGAACTGGCGATCGAGACGAATGGCGGCACGCTCGGCGGCGCAGCGGTGGAACTCGTCGTCGAAGATGACGGGCTCAAGCCCGGCAATGCGCGCCAGATTGCCGAAAAGCTGCTTGCCGACGACGTCAAGCTGTTTACCGGCATCGTGTTCGCCAATGTGGCCTTCGCCGCGGTTCCGGAAATCCTGGACAACGGCGCCGTTTATGTCAGCCCGAATACGGCCTCTTCCACCTTCGCCGGCGATGAATGCCATCCGAACTACTTCGTCAGTTCCTGGCAGGACGACAGTCAGGGCGAAAGCGCCGGCGCCCTGGCGCAGTCGCTCGGTTACAAGAAAGCGTTTCTGATCGCGCCGAACTACCAGGCCGGCAAGGAGACGATGGTCGCCTTCAAGCGGTTCTATAAGGGCGAGATCGTCGGCGAGATCTATACCGGGCTCGACCAGACGGACTTCGCCGCCGAGATGGCGCAGATCCGGGCCGCCAAGCCGGACGTGGTCTACGAGTTCGAACCCGGCGGGCTCGGCATCGCCTTCATGCGCCAATACCAGCAGGCGGGCCTGCTCAAGGAAATCCCGATGGTCGTCCATCCCGCGTCGCTCGACCACGTCATCGTCGGCGCCGTCGGCGAGGCCGCCGAGGGCCTGCAGGTGACCAGCCACTGGAACGACGATTTCGACAATCCGATCAACAAGGCCTTCATGGCCGCCTGGCGGGAAAAATACGGCGACCGACCCGCGACCTATTACGCCGCCCAGGGCTATGACGCAGCCCTTTTGATCGCGGCCGGGCTCGAAGGCAGCGCTTCGGGCGTCGACGACGTGGCCGCGTTCCGCACCGCGCTGCTTGGCGCCGACATTCCCTCGGTGCGCGGGTCCTTCGAATTCGGTCCCAACCAGCACCCGGTGCAGGACTGGTACGCGCTGAAGGCGGTCAAGACCGAAGACGGCAAGATGACGCTGAAGACGGACAGCAAGGTGCTGAGCGGACATGGCGACAGCTACGCCGGTGAATGCGAGATGCCGGCCGCCGAATAGGGCTTGCCGCGCCCGGCGCACATGTGCGTGCAAAAGACGGGAAGGCCGGAGCGGAAACGCCCCGGCCTTCTTTCGTGCGCTGGCTCAAGAGACAAATCACGATGGACGACCAGCCGGCAGTCCTTGTGGGAAACGTCCTACCTCGATGCCGGCAAGGCCTGAACGACCGGCTTTTCCTTGCCCAGTTTCCGGCCGCAAATGCCACGGCGTATCAGGTTGAGGCAACTCCGACGCGGGCGAGAAGCGCATCGCGCGAACAGCCGACGAGCCCCATCTCGGCCGCGCCCCGTGTCGCGACCTCGCCCCTGCCCCGCGCAATCGTACATAGCGCGATCAAGGCATCGGCTACCGGCGTCGCCACACCGGCGATCTGCGCGATGACCGTGAAGGGAACGAGTCCGTGCCCGAAATCCTCGACATAATAGCGGTGATCGAGCGTGTCGGGGGCCTTGATCAACCGGTTGGCGGCGCCTGCAGCGATCGCACGATAATCGTCGGGATCGGCGTCGGCAGGAACCGTGCCCAGCGCCCGCATTTCGCCGATGACGGTGGGAAGTACATGCCCGAAGGCGGCCGCGACCGCGATCCGCTCCGCATCCAGCGCGCGCATCACATGCATGACGCCGGGCGTCATGCCCTCGACGTAGAAGGTGAAGTCGCCGCCAGTCGCCTCGCTCCAGGACGCACCGAGCATCGCACCTGGCGGATGGACGATCATGTTGACGTTGCTCAAACCGGTCGCAATGACGTCGCCACTGTCGTAGGCGCCGGGAAAAAGCACGCAGGCCAGGTCAAGGGCAGCGCGGCCAGACGGAAGCGAGGCTGCGCGCAACGCCTTTGCGCGGCCGGTGATATTCACGACATCCGGCCGTGGTTTGCGCGCGACATAAGCAAGCGTGGAGAACTCGGCGAGCGGCGGAAGCTCGCCGCGAACGGCGCGGTAAGCCGTCTCGAACTCGAACACGCCGCCTGTATGGCCGGGATTGAGGATTATCGGACGCGTGGCGCCCCAGCCCGCCTCGGCGAGCGCGCGGGCGACCGCACCGTGCGCGTATACGGGCAATGCCACGACCGCCGCCTCGACATCGGCGATCGCCATGGCAAGGTCGCTGGTCAGGCCGGACGGACGCAGCCGCCCCTCGCCAAGCAGCCCCTCAAAGCCTATTCCCTCGCTTGCGAACGGATCGAGCGTGGAAGCCGAGCGGGCATAAAGGCAGACCTCATGTCCCGCCAGACTCAGTTCGACAGCGGCGGCGGCACCGCCATTTCCCGCGCCGATCACCAGAATGCGCATAGTTCTCTCCTGCTTGCCGGCGCCTCAGCCGCCCAGCCGCCGACGCAGACGCGAAAGCGCTTCAGCCGCTGCCTCGACATCATCGACCGCGAACCCCTCGGCGATCTCGGCGCTATAAGGCCGGATCATCTCCGCGGCCTTTTGCGAATAGATCACGCGACCGTCGCGAACGCTGACGCCGTCCTTGTCCTCGAATTGCAGGTTCCAGGCGACCGCCGCGTCGCGGCTGATGCCTGAGGGCAGGTCAAGCCGGACGCCGCCGGCGTCGACGGCGACCGGGTAGCCACCCGGCAACCCCATCGGACCCGGGACATGCGCGCGGCGCGCGCCCTCGCCCGCCAATGCCAGCAGCACCGGTACCGAGCTCGCCGCCGAGACCAGGTTGAGATCGCGATAGGGCAGCTGGATGTCACGTGTCATGGCGTCGACATCCTCGATCTCGGCGTCGCCGATCCAGGCGCGAACCGGCGCGCCGTCGCGCTGGCCGGGCGGCTTACGCCACTCGACAACGTGGCGATGATGGCCAAGGACCCGAAGCGCGGGACGCTCGGCAAGCGGCAGACGCCCGCCGATCATGGCCGAAAAGATGCCGATATTGCCCACGCCCGTGGCCATCGGCATCCCGGCCGCGGCGAGCACTTGGTTGACGCCGTCGGGATAGCAGGTATTGACGAAATGCGCATTAAGGCCGGCCTGCCTGAGCGCGCCCGCGGTGCGCCACGCCAACAGCGCGTGAAAGGCAATCGTCATGCCGAAACCGGCGCGGGCGACGAGGTCGGACCATTCGCTTTCGCCGTTGTCGACACTCCAAGGCGATTGCGCGGAGGCCGACTGGACGACCACTTTGGGATCAAGCCTACGCAGCGGCTCGACCAACGTGTCGCGCGCGGTCGCGTCAAGTTGCACGCTATCGAAGGTGACGGACGTGCCGTAAATGGCCGCCCGTGCACGACAGGCGTCGAGCAGCCATTTCATGCGGGCTGGATTGCGCCCGCCGATCGCCACCCGCAGGTCGCTCGCCGCCGTCGCGGCAATGTCGGCCAACATGATTTCGGTGAAATAGCCGGTCCCACAAAACAGGATGTCGCAGCGCTGGTGCCGCTCCATGGTCGCTTCCTCCAGATTAGCCGATACGGATCAGCGTGTCGGTGTTTGTGTAATCGGACAAAAGCGTCGCGCCATCACCCGTCACATGCAGCACGTCCTTGTTCTGAACGCCGAAACCGTATCCCGTGCGGTAGCACAGCGGCTCGAAGCCCAGCACCATGTCCTGTTCGATCCGGGCATCGCCGCCCGGAGCGCCCAGGATCGGCGTCTCGCCGATGTAAGGGTCTTCATGAAGATGCAGACCGATGCCATGGCCGACGAAGGAGATCGGAGGCAGGTTCATGGTTTCCAGGCGCGCGATAAAATCGCGATACACATCGAGGCAGCTCGCGCCTGGCCGGATTTGGTCCAGGATCGCGTATTTGCACTCGACCATCAGCCGCCAGATATCTTCGGCCATCGGCGGGGCTTCCTGCACATAGGCGGTCCGGCATACGCCGGCCTGATAACCGCCGATGACAGAGAATATCTCGACCCGGCAGACGTCGCCGCGCTGAAGCTTGCGGGCCGTGGGGCCGACATTCGGAAGCTGGCTGCGCTCGCCGGTCGCCACGATCAACAGCTTGAAATTCTCAGCGCCGAGCTCGTAGATGCGCCGGGTCAGAACGGCGGCGATGTCGAGTTCCGTGTCACCGGCGCGCACGGCGGCTAGACTATCGGCGATCGCCTGGTCGGCGATGCGCGACAGACGCCGGATCAGCGTCACCTCCTCCGGGGTCTTGATCTGGCGCAGACGCGACAAATCCTTTTCCACCCCGACCAGGCGGGCGTGCGGCAAAAACCCGGCGAGACGGGCGAAATCGCCGGCGGGCAGATAGTCGAGTTCGAGCCCGAGACATGCCCTGGCGAGCCCCATACCCTTAAGGGTGGAGGCCAGCACCTGCATGGGGTCGTCACTGAACTCGCGCCAGACGCTGAGCGAGGTGTCGGGCGCCTCGCGCCTGACGGTCGTCTCTTCCATATCCACGCAGAACAGTCCCGGCGCGCCGCCGGCCGGCACGATAGCCATGGCATGGCGATGACGCATCAACGGCTGGGACGGGGCGACGAAACCGGCCACGTAACCGAAATTCTCCGGGGAACTGGTGATGACGGCATCAAGCGAGCGGTCTTTCATCAGACCCTGGAGCTTGTCAAGAATTGCCTGGCGCATGGGAACTGACCTCAGGAAGCGACGCGATAGGTTTCGATCTTGTTCTCGTCGATCTCGACGCCCATGCCGGGGCCGGTCGGCACGCGAATGCCGCCATCGGTGAATTCGAGCGGCGTGGCGATGAGGTCGTCAGCATAGTAGATGCCGCCGACACGACCGTTCTGATGTTCTGCCGGCATCGAAACCGGGATAACATTGGACAAAGTGGCGGCGGGCGCGGCGGCGGCGAGATGGATGTTGGCGAGATTGCCGACGCCGGTTTCCACCGACCCGTTGACGTTGCAGGCAATGCCCGCCGCCTCGCAGACCGCTGAAACCTTCATCGCCTGGTAGAGCCCACCGGGCTTGGTGGTGTAAATCGAAACGATCTGGGCGGCGCGCTGCTCGACGATCTGCAGCGCGTCATGCGCGTTCCAGGCGGATTCGTCGGCCATGACCGGCGCGTCGATGGCAGCGGCCACGGTTGCAAGGCGCTCGATCCCCATGACCGGCTGCTCGACATAGATCAACCGGCTCGCCTCCATGCGGCGCACGGTCTGGATCGCCTGACCTGGCGTGACATAGCCCTCGTTGGCGTCCACGCACAGCGCGATGTCCGGGCCGACGGCCGCACGGATCGCCTCCACGATCGCAACGTCGCGGTCGGGATCGACACCGACCTTGATCTTGATGGTGCGGATGCCGTCGGCGACCACCTTCTTGACCTCTGCCACCGCCTCATCGAGGCCCAAAAGACCGATCGAATGGGTTACGGGTACGACGGGCCGCAGCAGGCCGCCCAACAGCGCATGCACCGGAACGCCGAGCACCCGCCCGGTCAGGTCGTAATAGGCAAAGTCGAGCGCCGCTTTGGCATAGGGATACCCCTTGACCTGGGCATCCATGCGCCGGTGCAATTCGGCGGGATTGGCGATCGCCAAGCCGGTGACGGCCGGCGCCAGATAGCGCGAAATCACCGTCTCCACAATCGCCGTGCTCTCGCTGAAATAGCGGCCGAACTCGCCGCCCCAATCCCTGAGCGCAGGCGCCTCACCCCAGCCGACGGTGCCGTCGGTGCCGGTCATGCGCACCAAGAGATACTGGCCAATCGGCTCGGTGAGTCCGGTCCATTTGTGCACACGCCGGGTCGGCAGACGCACAAGCACCGTCTCGATTGCCGCGATCTCCACCATCGTTCAGCTCCATTCCAAATTTTGCAATCTCATAATGTGATCACATTTATAATGTCAACGTATCCGAACGAAAAAGCTCTTGTTTGTCAGGTATTTCATGTTGGGGTTAAGCGCTGCCGCAGAGCCGTGATCAGGGGAAAGGCGATGATCAGAACCGTCACAGCCAGCATCGCCGCGCAGATCGGACGGGTCAGAAACACACTCCAGTCCCCATAGACGATCATGGTCCGGCGCAGGTTCTCCTCCAGAACCGGTCCCAAAACGAGGCCGAACATGATCGGCGCGGTCGGGACACCGACCTTGGCGAGCAGGTAGCCGGCACCGCCGAAGAAGATCATCAGCAAAACGTCGAACAGCGCATTCTGGACCGCGTAGGATCCTGTCACGCACAGGATCAGGACCCCGACATGCAGGATACGCGGGGGAACGCTCAACAGCCGCGCGAAGACCCGCATCAGCGGCAGGGCGAGCAGGAAAGTCACCAGCACTGTGAGCGCCAGGGCGACATAGATTGAGGCGATGAAATCGGGATGTTCGACGAACAGATCCGGTCCCGGCCGCAGGCCATGGACGAGCAGCGCTCCGATCAGAACGGCGGTCATGGTATCGCCCGGAATGCCGAGCGTGATCAGGGGAATGAGCGCGCCGCCGACACAGGCGTTGTTGCCCGCCTCGGCCGCCACGATGCCGCGCGGATTGCCGTCCCCGAACGTCTCGTGCTTACCAAACAGCTTCTTTTCCTGGGCGTAGGAGATCGAGACCGCCACCGCCGACCCGGCGGCGGGAATGATCCCCACCAGAAGACCGATGGCGGAGGACCGGATCGCGGTCCCGAACCTGGCCGCAATCTGCCCGATGGATGGCCAGAGACTGACGATGCGGCTGGCGCTGCGATCGCTGTCGAGTGGCTTTTCCAGGAGCCGCAACACCTCGGCCAGACCGAAAATGCCGACCGCGAACGGAATGATGTTGATGCCGCCTTGCAGACGATGAATGCCGAAATCGAACCGCGACAGATTGGTCACCACGTCAAGGCCGACCATGCCAAGCGCCAGGCCGAGAATGCCTGACATAATGCCGAGATAGGTCGAGCCCGGCGACGCATAGGCCAGCATCGACAGGCCGAACACCATGATGACCGCATATTCCGGGCTCTGAAAGGCAAAGGCCGCCTCGGCGAGGATCGGCGCGAACAACATCAGGCCGACAATGCCGAACAGACCTCCGATCGTGGAAGCCATCAGCGCATAGGTGAGCGCCTGGCCCGCGTCGCCGCGGCGCGCCATCGGATAGCCGTCGAGCTGGGTGACCATCGAGCCCGGCGTTCCGGGAATGTTGAGCAAAATGGCCGAGATCGAACCGCCATAAACACTGCCGTAGAACGCACCGATCAGGAAGATCATCGCCACATGCGGCGACATGGAAAAGGAAAATGGCAGCAACACCGCCAGCGTCATGGTCGAACTGATGCCGGGCAGCGCGCCGAGGATGATACCGAGCAGCGTCGCGCAGACGCCGAGCCCGAGCAACCAGGGGCTGGTGAGAACCTCCAGCGCCAATGTCGAGAATTCTGTCAGCATGATGCTTTCATGGGAGCGGCACCTGGATGCCGTGGCGGAAAATCAGATAGACGCCGACAGCGAGCGCCACGCCCTCGGCCGGCAATTGCACGACATGGCGGGCGCAAAGCCCCTCGCCCGAACGCCAATGCAGGATCACGACCCAGACGATCCCGAAGGCGATGCTCGCCGACAGAAACCCGAACGGTCGCAACGCGGCCTGGTAGGCCACGAGCGAGAGCAGCATCAGCCACGGCATCCAAAGCCGAGCCGGCGAAAACCCGCCGTCGGCTGCACGGAAGCCGCCATGCACGAGAGCGCGGCGCAGCACGATCAGTATATGGCCGACGCCCCCGATCAGCAGGACGGTGAGCGCAATCCACGGCACGAAACCAGGTCCCGGATCGGAGCCGGTGCGTCCGAGTTCCAGATATTCGTTGTTAGCAAGGCTGGTCATGCCCACCAGCGCTATCCCGGCGAAGGCGCCCCCCGCAAGAAGCTCGGCAAGCGCCGGGCGACGCTCTTCGTCGCCGCCAGCAGCCTGGCCCGCTTTGTGCCGGCGCGCCGGTTTTCCGGTTGCGCCCGCCCGGCTCATTTCTGGCGGACTTTTACGAGGCCGGCCTCGAGCAGAACCGGATACATGTCCTCGTCCATCTTTTGCAGGAAGGCGGTCGCGTCGGCCGATCCCAGCGGCGCGATCGAAAAGCCGGCCGCGGTCGCCCGCTTCTTGAAGTCCTCTTCGCCGAGGGCCGCCATGATCGCGGCTTCCAGCTTCGCGACGACCTCGTCCGGCGTCTCGGCCGGGACGACGATGGCGCGGACCGTACCGGTCACCAGCGGGAAACCCGCTTCGGTGAACGTGGGAATGTCGGGGGCCAGAAAATGCCGCTCGGCACCGGCCACGGCCAGGATCGTCACCTCGCCGGCCTTGTGCTGGGCGATCAAATCGGTGACCGAGGGCGTGGCGGTCTGGGTCTCGCCGGACATGATGGCCTGCACCACCGGCGCCGACCCCTGATAGGGCACGAGGGTCAGGTCGATGCCGAGCGCGATTTCCATCAGCGAAGCCGCCACGAAGGCCGTACCGCCGGGTTGGTCGTTGGCATTGCGCAGCTTGCCCGGCTCCGCCTTGCCTTCGGCGACCAGTTGCTCGAGCGTCTTAATGCCGGTGTCCTTGCCGGCCGCGATGATCGCAGGATCGACGCCGATGAAGGCGACGACCTTGTATTGGTCCAGCGTCGGCGAATTGGGGTTGCCGTATTGCTCGGCAATGAAACCGGTAGCGACCATGCTCATCGTGTAGCCGTCGGGCGGGCTCTCGGCGACCTCGCGCAGGCCGAGCGAACCGCCGGCGCCCGGCTTGTTCACAACCACTACGGGCTGACCGAGCGACCCGGTCGCGCCTTCCGCGATCATGCGCATTAAAGTGTCGCTGCCGCCACCGGCCGGCCACGGCACGACAAGCGTAACGGGCTTGTCCGGGAACGCGGCGGCGGTGCCGACCCCGGCCAGCCCGAGCATGGCTACCGACAGGGCAAGCGCGGCAAATCTCTTCAGTTTCATCAGATCCTCTCCCATTTTGGCTATCTACTAGGAATAGCATTTCATGATTGCATTTTGTGATGACACTTTTCGATTTGCAAGAGCGAAAGTTGAGCGCGTGCGCTCGAATCGGCCGCGCCGCCTTGCGCGCCACCGGCTTGACGTTGCAATTTTTCCCATTAATGATCTCAATACGTGATCACAAAATCTGAATGCCGGTCGAGTGCCGGCGAGGAGTATTCATGCGCATATGTGACATCGTTCCGGTTCGTTCGCCAAAGGTCATTGCGGGAATGCGCAAGCAGCGGACAGTTTGGGAACGCACGGGCGTCGAGATCGAGGTTCGCGCGGTCGAGCAGGGCCCCTACTCGATGGAGTTCGCGACCGAAGAAGTGCTGGCCGGTCCGCACGTTCTCAAGGAAGTCCGCCGCGCCGAGCAGGACGGCTTCGACGCCGTCGTGCTCGACTGCATGGTCGATCCCGTTCTGCGAGCCGCCCGCGAGACGGTTTCGATCCCGGTCATGGCGCCGGGGCAATCAGGGCTGGCGGTGGCGAGCGTGCTCGGCAAGCGCATTTCGGTGATCGGGATGCGCAACGGCCGCCAGCATCTAGAAGAGCATATTCGCGCCTATGGCTATGCCGACACGGTCGTGTCTATGCACGCCGTCGACGTTCCACCGGCCGAACTGATCGAGAGCAAGGCACATTGCCTGCCTACGATCGAGTTCGAGATACGCCGAGCGATCGAGGACCACCGGGCCGAGGTGATCCTGTTCGGCTGCACGGCCATGTCCGGCTACATCAACGATCTGAAGACACGCGTTGGCGTGCCGATCGTCGAACCCATGGCCTGTGCGATCAATATGGCGATCGCCCTGGTGACCATGAGCCTGTCGCATTCCAAATTGTGCTACGAAAGCCTGCCCAAACGCAGCAGGGCACCGGGCAGCATCGACATTATCTGAAGCACCGTCCGGCAAGATACGAGGAATGGAGCGCACGGCTGGGCCCGCGCGCTCCATTTACCGATCACACGGCCGCCTGGACCTGCATCTCGACACGCAGCGCGGGGCTGGCGAGACTGGCCTGCACGCAAGCACGCACCGGTTGCCGCCCCTCGACGACCCAATCATCGTAAACGGCGTTCATCGCCTCGAAATCCGCGATATCGCTCAGCCAGATCATCACCTGGATGACGTTTTCTTTCGACGTGCCAGCCTCTGCCAGAAGCCGATCGATCTGACCCAGAACGTCGCGCGTCTGACCGGCGATGTCGGGCGGGCCGTTCCGCGACGTGACGCCCTTGAGATAGACGGTGCCGTTGTGCATGACCGCCGCACTCATGCGCGCGGTGCCGGGGATCCTGTGAAGTTCAGCCATCGTGTCGTTCTCCTTGCAGCGAGGTGGACGGGAGGCGCGCGACCGACGCGCGATCGAGTTCGCATAACGTTTTCCAGCCGCCGATCGTCATGGCGTTGCGCATTTCCTGTTCGAGAATGTCGAGAACCGCCTCGACCCCCCTCGCCCCTGCGACGGCCAGGCCCCACAGATGCGCCCGGCCGATGACGCAGGCATGGGCGCCGAGCGCCACCGCCTTGACGATGTCCGTGCCTCTGGAGATGCCGCCGTCGAGCAGCACCGGCACACGGCCGCCGACCGCCTCGACGACGGCCGGCAGGGCATCGATACTGGCAAGCGTGCCGTCGAGCTGGCGGCCGCCATGATTGGAAACCTGCACGGCGTCGGCACCGCGTTCAACCGCCTCACGCGCATCGCGCGGATCGAGAACGCCCTTGACGACGAGAGGCCCCTGCCATTGCTCGCGCAACCAGGAAAAATCGTCCCAGGTCACGTCCGGATCGAGTACGGAGGAGATATAGGCGGCCATGTCGACCATGTTGCCGGTCGAGCGACCGGCGAAATTCTGCATCGCAAAACGCGGCGCGCGCGCCATTCGCAGCCACCAACGATAATGCCACACGACGTCGATCAGGGTGGCCGGGGTCAGCTTGCGGTCAATGGAAAACCCGTTGCGGCTGTCGCGATCGCGCCGGCCGTGCACGGGCGCATCGGTCGTCACACAGATGGCGCGGTACCCGGCCGCGCGCGCGCGCTCGAGAAATTCCAGCGTCAGCCCGCGATCGCGATAGAGGAAAAGCTGGAGCCATTTATCACCGTCCGACGCGGCTTCGATGTCCTCCATGGATTGCAGGGAACCGGCCGAAACCTGCATGACGATCCCCTTGGCCGCCGCCGCCCGGGCCGCTTCGGCCTCGCCGAATGGCCACAGCAGGCCGGACGCGCCGGTGGGGGCGAGCATAAGCGGAAACGAAAGAGTGCTGCCGAAAAGATCGCGCCGCAACGACACCTGCGCACTGGAGCGAAAACTGCGTCCGCGCAGCCACCAGTCTCCGAAACCTGCCCGATTGCGGGAAACGGTCTGCTCATCGAGCGCACCGCCGGCGACAAAATCATAGAGCATACGCGGAAGAGCGCGCTCTGCGGCCGCCCGGTAGTCCATGACGTTGATGAGACCTTTGTGGACCACCATGCCAAGGCTCTCCTCACTATTTTCTTGCGGCCCGCCACCAGGATGGTGAACCTGCCACCGAAACTCGCCGCCTCGGTCGCCTGGGGGTTTTACCCGGCGAAGCCAAGCTGGTATAATGATCTCAAAGTGTCATCACAATAGCCGAAATGACAGATGGCCAAATTCGCTTTCAGGAGACAGGCATGACACGGACGACGCCGGCAGAAACGGACACGAAGACGGTCAAACCGTCAGGGCGCGGCAAGGTTCAGGACAGGGTTCTGACCAGCCTGCGCTACGGCCTGATGTCGGGTCTGTTCGTGCCCGGGCAGGTGTTCAGCCTGCGAAAGCTAGCCGCCAGCCTGGGAACGAGCCCCATGCCAATTCGCGAAAGCCTCAGCCGGCTGGTCGCCGCCAACGCGCTCGAGGAACTCCCGAACCGCTCGGTGCGGGTGCCGCGGCTGAATGCGACAAGCCTGTCACAACTGTTTGAGATGCGCACCCTGATCGAGGGCGTGGCGACGCGTGTCGCCTGCGAGAAGGTGACCGACGAGTTGCTGGAGAAACTGGAACGGCTCAACCAATCGATTATAGAGGCCCACGGCCAAGGCGACATGGCCGAGGTGCTGCGCGCCAACCAAAAATTCCACTTCGCCATCTACGGCCATGCCGATTCCGACATCATGATGCCGCTGATCGAATCGCTTTGGCTGCGCAGCGGCCCGACCATGTACTACTCCCTCAACTCGCCGGGTCTGTGGGACGCGAGCTCGCATGTGAAGATCCTCGACGCCATGGACGCCAGAGCGCCCGAGGAGGCGCGGGCGGCAATGGTCGAGGATATTCTCAAGACCGGCGACTACCTCGTCGAGAAGGCCAGCACACGAACCAATTCCGGCCCGTTCGCCGATCTCGGCACGCTCGCGGCCGACGACATGACCTGACGCGTCGGCCGGGCCGACAACGCGGCCAGCAAGGCCACGCGCCGGGTTTTTGACCCGCTTCCCACCGATCAGCAGATCGGCGAATGGCTGCGCTTATCCAAATAAAATAAATATAAAATCGATCAATTTTGCTCCATAGAAGCAAATCAACTTGTACTTAAAAAATATCCATTGAAAATAATGCATATAAAACGAACAAAAAATCAAATAACAACACCCCAAATCTCGATCCAAAGCATAAAAATCAAAAACTTATTTGCCTTTTTCAAGCCTGGATCAATGGAATTTCGGAACTGGCCAATTCGGTCGCGCTTGTATCGATTGGTTGACGCTGCGTAATGCGCGGATGCCATCGTCGTGTCCCGGCGTCGGCCAGTTGGAGGAACCAATGAACGCAATCGTTAGAAAACCAATGTCGGGCGCGTTGGCGGCCGGCGCGTTGCTGGCGGGAACTATGTTCGCCGTGCCCGCATTCGCTCTGGACCAAGCCGTGGTCGCCCCGCGCGCCATGGTGGTGGCCGGACATCCGCTCGCGGTCGAATCCGGCATCAAGGCCATGCGCGCAGGCGGCACGGCGTGCGACGCCTTCGTGGCCGCATCCGCGACGCTGAGCCTGATGCTGACCGACATGATGGGTCCGCTCGGCTCGGGCTACGCGCTGGTGCACACGCCGAACGGCGACAACAAGAAGGTCCAGGCGGTCGACTACAACGGCCTCGCCCCCGCAGCGACCGACCCGGCCAAATACGAAACGATGGAACACAAGCGGCGCGGCATTCTAGCCCCGACGGTACCCGGCGCCCTCAAGGGCTGGGAGGAAGTGCACCAGAAATGCGGCAAGCTGCCGTGGGCGGATTTGTGGGTCGATGCCATCGGCTACGCGGAAGACGGCTGGCCGTTCGACCCGGCGACGGCGTTCCACGTCAAGCGCCATATCCCCGAACTGGCCCCCTACCCGACCTGGGGCGAGGAATTTCTGGTCGACGGCGCAGCACCACCCGCGGGCTATATGCTCAAGCGGCCAGATCTGGCGGCCACCTATCGCAAATTCGCGGAGATGGGATCGGCCGCGCTCTATGACGGCCCGGTTGGCGATCAACTCGTCGCCTTCATGGAGCAGGAAGGCGGTCTGATCACCAAGCAGGATCTGGCCGACTACAGCGTGAAGTGGTCGGAGCCGATCACGATCGACTATCGTGGCTATACGGTCTACGGCAATCCGCCGTCATCCTCTTCCATCACCTGGATGGAGATTCTCAATACGCTCAAGGGCTACGACCTCGCATCGATGGAGCGCAACTCGCCGGAATATTTGCGGCTGTTCATCGAGGCGACCAAATACGCCTATCAGCATGCCTACCAGTATAATGGCGATCCGGCCTTCGTCGACGTCCCGGTGGACCGTCTGTTGTCCGACGAGGCGGCCGAGGATATTCGCAAGGCGATCGGCGACAGCGGCGTGCGCGAGTTCAAGCCCGTCGATCACGCCTCGCTTCACCAGCCTGACTGGCCGAATCACTCGACCTCGCACATCGTGATCCGCGACGAAGAAGGCAACTCGATCTCGGCCACCAATACGCTCGGCACGTTTTTCGGCGCGGGCATGGTCGTGGAAGGCACCGGCCTGGTGCTGAGCAACGGCATGGACTGGTTCGACATTGATGTGAATATCTGGACCGGCGAGAAGCCGGGCGTGCTGGGCATGGAGCCGGGCAAACGCAACCGCTGGACGTTGTCTCCGGGCATGATCTTCCAGGGCGACAAGCTCTACATGCTCGTTGGTGGTGCCGGCGCGGAAGCCACGATGTGGGGCATCGCCCAGCCGATCGTGAACGCGATCGACTTCAAGATGGATCCGCAACAAGCACTCGACGAGCCGCGTTTCCGCTACGGCGACATCTACCACTACACCGGCGGAACCTCGATCGGCCTCGATCCCGGTTTCGCGCCCGACACTCGCGCCGCGCTGATCGCAATGGGATACGAAGTGGACGAGCCCGGCACCTTCTCCAACCCCTCGCGCGGCACCACGCAGATGATGATCATCGACCCGGAAAGCGGGGCGTTGTGGGGTGGCGCAGCACCCAATGGCCGCGACTTCGTCAGCGGCTATTGAGGCAAAGACCGACAGCCGGGCGGCCTGACCGCCCGGCCGTTTTCTCATGACAACGAACCAAGGACACCTCCCATGACGTTCACCGCGCGCCTGGCCCTTGCCGTCGCCCTGTTGCTGGTGCCTGTTGCCGCACTGGCGCAAGACAAGGCCGCCGTTCTCGTAACCTCCTCCGGTCAGGCGCTCGACGCCTTCACGGTCAAGACCCTGCTCGGGCGGGCCGGCGTGGCCAACGACTACGACCCGCATGCGCGCGCGGCCGATCTCGACGGGCGCAGCGCGGTGGTGATCGCGGTCGGCGCCAGCGTGAAGGGATTCGGCGCGGCCGGCATCACGGCCGAGACGGAGAACGAGCGCACCACCGCCCTGCTGGACGCAGCCAAGGCCGCCGGCGTGAAGATCATCGGCGTTCACATCGGCGGCGCCGAACGGCGCCAGGGCCTGTCAGAGCAGTTCGTGCAACTCGTCGCCCCGCGCGCCGACAGCCTGGTGGTGTGGAAAACGGGGAATGCGGACGGCTATTTCGACACCGTCGCAGCCGAAAAAAACATCCCGATCACGCAGATCGACAAATTGACTGAGGTTGGCCCCGTTCTCGCCGGTGAGCTCGCCGCCCAATAGGTCCTGGGCGCCAAGCGGCCGCCCGGCCTTTTCTTCAGATCGGCGAGGCGGACTATGACGCTGCCCTTTATCAGCGACCTGAAGCTTTTTCTCGCCTTGCTGGTCAGCGCTGTCGGCATCGTCGCATGGCTTTGGCTGGCCGCCTTCGCTCACGCGCACTGCAGGCGGGCCGTGCCGATACGTATCCATGTCGCCGGCTCGCGCGGCAAGACCAGCGTGGCGCGACTGATCGGGGCCGCGTTGCGGGCCGACGGCCGGCGCGTTCTGGTCAAGACAACCGGCACGGACCCGGTGCTGATCCTGCCGGACGGGAGCGAACGTGACTGGCCGCGCTGGGGGCCGCCGAGCATTTCCGAACAGACGCACTTTTTCCGCGAAGCACGGCGACGGAACGTCGACGCGGTGGTGTTGGAATCAATGGCGATCGAACCGGAGTATCTATGGGCGTCGGAAAACTACCTGGTGCGGGCAACCCATACGCTGATCACCAATGCACGTCCCGACCACGCCGAAGTGGTGGGCCGTCACCCGCTGGCCGCCGCCCATGCGATGAGCCTGGTGGTGCCGCAGGGGGGCCGGCTGATCGTGTCCGACGAGGCGGCGGACGGACCGATCCGTGCTCGGGCGGCGCGCCGGAACTGCGCGGTAACGACCGTCCCCACCGCCGCCGTCGACCATGACGAGGCCAACCGGGCCCTGGCGATGGCTCTGTGTGCGACGCTTGGCATCGCCGCCGACACCGCTCACGCCGGTTTCGACGAGGCGGGCGTGGATTGCGGCGCCTTTTTCGTGTCCTGCGGCGCGCTCGATGGGCGTCGGTTCCGTTTCGCCAGCGCCTTTTCGTGCAACGACACACGCTCGCTCGAACAGCTCTGGCACGAGACGCCATGTCCCGGCGTACCGGTTATCCTGCTCAACGCGCGCCACGACCGGCCCGAGCGCACGCGCGCCTTCCTTGCCTGTCTGGCAGGCCTGGCGCCACGCGCGGAGATTTATCTTTCCGGTTTCGTACCACGCCGCTGGACGCGCGCCGCCGGCCTCGCCGACGCGCGCGTGCACCGGCTTGTGACCAACAACGCCAGACGCGCACTGGCCACGCTCGTCGAGGCGGCGCCGGCCGAGGCCACCATATGGGGAATCGGCAATTATTCCCGGCTCGGCCGCGACATCGTTCGACTGCTGAAGAGCGAGGCCACGCCGTGCTGACACTGACGCTCGGCCTCGGCATCGCCGTCAGTCTGGCCCTTTTCCAGCTCACCGGCCTCAGCGCCGGCGGCGTGATCGCGCCGGGCTACCTGGCGCTCGTCCTCGACCGTCCGGGCATGCTGGCAACCATCGCCCTCGCGGCCTTTGCCACGTGGGGCCTGTTGCTGGCGCTGTCGCGGGTGCTCTTTCTCTACGGAACGCGCCGCTTCGGCGTGGCGATCCTGCTGGCGCTTGTGCTGACGACCGGCATCCAGGCCCTGCGCGGCGGGCTCGGGCCGATCGCGCTGGAATGGGGCGGCCTGGGTTTCATCGTGCCCGGCCTGATCGCCCACCAGATGGATCGCCAGGGCCCGGTGCGCACGTTGCTGATGATCGCGATCGCAACGCCGCTGACGCGGGCGCTGGCAATGCTGATCGTGCCGTGGTGGTCCTGACGATGCATGCCTCGACCCCGATCCGCTACGCCGGCCACGAGCCGCTGTCGCCAACGCCCTTTGTCGCGCTCGCAGTCGCGGCGGCCTTGTCCGTCGCCATGTGGCAGCTTGTCGAGGCGCGGCTCGGACGTCTTACGCATCCCGCTCACGGAGAGATGGTGCGCGCCGCGCAAAAAATGCAGGCGGCGACGCAAGTGGCGCGCGCGCAGCGCGCAGAGCTCGGGCTGTCGCAGCCGCCCGCCTTCGACCCCAACCGCACCGGTCTGCTCGGCTCCGAATTCACCGAAACGACCACATCGCTCGGCGATCCGGCCGCCAAACGCACCGCGACCAATCCCGATCTTGCGGCCGCCCTCGTCGGCCGCATCGCCGAACTCGAACTGGCGCGGGGAACGCCGGTTCTGGTGGTCGTCTCCGGCTCCTTCATCGGCGCCAATATCGCCGCGATCGCGGCCGTCGAGACACTTGGCCTGAAGCCGGTACTGATAAGCTCGCTCGGCGCATCGATGCACGGTGCCACCGATGCCGCCCTGACCTGGCTCGATATCGAAACGGAACTGCGCGCCAAGGGTGTGATCGCGGCAAAGTCGATCGCCGCCGTCATCGGCGGCGGCGGCGGCGTCGGCGGCACGATGGGGACGGACGGGATCGCGGCCCTGCGCGCAGCCGCACGGCGCCATGGCGTGCCGCTGGTCGAAAACAGGCCCGTCGAAGCGCTGATCGACAGGCTCTACACGCTCGGTGCGGCCGCTGCCGGCGACCGGCCGGGCCTGCTGATCAATTCCGGCGGCTCGGTCGCCGCGCTCGGCACCTGCGCAAACGGCGCCACGCTGCCGCCGATGACGCGCGGGCAGGTTTTGACATGCACCGACGGCACGCCGGGGCTGATCGTGCGGGCTTCCAACGCCGACATGCCGGTGCTGCATCTTCTCAACATGCGCGCGCTCGCCGCCGATTGGGGCCTGCCCTTCGATCCCGTGCCCCTGCCGATGGTCGGCAACAACCGCGCCGTCTACGGCATGCCGCCGAAGCCGCGACAGCGCTAACCCTTCGCGCCGCCCCGTGCGGTGCGTTTTCCAGGAGGACACAAACGATATGCTTTCCCCCGGTTTGATCTTCGCGATCGCCGCTCTCGCGCTGTGCGTGCTGACGTGGCCGCTGCGCTGGCCCCTGCCCGCCGCCCTTATCGTCGTGTCGATACTTGCGGCCCTGCTTGCCGGCTTCGGCATTCCTTTCCGGCACCTGATCGAGGGCGGCTTCGGCTACATCAATCTCGTTCTAGCACTGTTTGCCGGTGCGTTCTTCGGTCAGGCCATGCACATGTCGGGCGTCGCCGACGCGTTCGGCCGCCACGCCCATGCCGTTCTGGGCGGCAATCCGTGGCTGGTGCTCGGCTTTGCCGGTCTGCTGCTTTTCACCGTCGGCATGTTCGTGGGCATTGCCGGTGTTGCGGTGCTGGCGGCAGGCGTGCTCGTGGTGCCGATGTTGCGCCAGACCGGCATGGAAAGCCATCGCATCGGCGCCTTCATCGCCGTGCTGGCGACCTGCGGCATGATCGCGCCGCCGCTGAACGTGCCCGCCATGACGATCGCCGACGGCGTCAACATGCCCTATATCGGCTTTTCGCTGCCGCTGCTGTGCCTGGCTGTCCCGCCGGCGCTGTTCATGGTGGCCAGCTGCGCGTGGCGGTTGCGGGGCGCGGCAACGCCGGCGGCGGGGCAAACGGGTGCGCCGGGACTCGCGCTGACCGGTCTCGCGGCCATTGCCGCAATCCTCGTGTTCTGGACGCTGCTGCGGCTCTTTCCCAGCACGATCCCCGACCCGGCAGTCCCGATCGTGCTGGTCGCAGGCGCGCTGATGATACTGCCCGCGCTCGGCCGACGCGGTCTCGGCGCGACGATGTCTGCGACCTTTTCCGGCACGCCGCTGGTGCTTGCAGCCGTATTGGTGACGGTCGGCGTGGCGGTCCAGATCATGACGCTGACCGGCGTGCGCGGGTTCCTGGTCATCAACTCGATGGCCTTCCCGCCGCCCTGGACCTTCGTCGAGATGGTGGTCATCCCGATCTTCGGCGGCGTGCTGACCAGTATCGGCGCGGCCAATATTCTGGGCGTGCCGTTCGCCTTCGCGCTGATCCACCAGGACATGATCCTTAATGTCAGCGGCCTGTCGGCGATCGCCGCCCTTTCGGAATTCATGCCGCCGACGGCGATCGCCGCCGCGCTCGCCACCTACGTGGTCGGCGATACGCGCCTCGGCGCGGTGCTGCGCGCCTCGGCCGGAGCCGCGCTGGTGATCGCGGTGCTGGCAATCCTCATGCTCATCTTCGCCGACAGCCTCACCGGATTGCTGATCAGCGAACACGTCACTATCCGCGAACATTGACGGAGACCCGGACGATGCTCTTCGAACTCTTCCTGTTCTACGCCTACCGGGCGCTGGCGCTCGTCATAGCCCTGATGATGCTGTGGATGCTGTTTCGGCAACGCGACTGGCAGCAGCAATTCTTCGCCATGCTGGTCTTCATTCCGTTCGCCCTGCGCGCGGTGGGGGTGAAATGATCATGAAGCGCTTTTTCGAGGACGCCTTTCATCGTCCGCGCGCCTACTTGCTGGCGGCGGCCGCGGCCGCGGCCGCCATCGCCTCGGGCGCAGTCTTCCTGTCCATGCACGAGGCCGAGCCGATCGTCGCGGGACCGGGGGTGACCAGCCAGAAGATGCTGAGCGACTACGTGCCGGCCATGGCGGGAACACCTGCCGACACGCCGGTGTTCATTCTTGAGGGCGCGGAGCCAGGCGGCACCGCCCTGGTTCTGGGCGGCACCCACCCCCAGGAGATCTCCGGCCTGATGGGCGCGGTGCTGATGGTGGAGAACGCCACGCCACAGCGTGGCCGCATCATCGTTCTGCCACAGGCCAATCGCAGCGGCTTCACCCACACGGATCCGCTCGAAGGTTTCCCCCACACCTACGAGATCGAGACGGCCGGCGGTACGCGGTGGTTTCGCGTCGGCATGCGGCTCACCAATCCGATCCACCAGTGGCCCGACCCGGACCTTCACCTGCATCCCCAGTCGGGCGAACGCATGGTCGGCTGGGAATCGCGCAATCTCAACCGCAATTTTCCCGGCGATCCCGACGGCCGCTACACAACGCGGCTGAACGCCGCCATCGTTGCCCTGGCACGCGCCGAGGGCGTCGACATCGTGCTCGACATGCACGAGGCCTATCCCGAATATCCGATCATCAACATGCTGGTGGCGCATGAACGCGCCTTCGAGATCGCCACGCTGACCATGATCGGATTGCAGACGCGCGGAATCGCCATGGACCTGATGGCATCGCCGCCGGCCCTGCGCGGCCTCAGCCATCGCGAATTCGGCGACCATACCGAAGCCTTCGCCATCCTGAGCGAGACCGCCAATCCCGCCATGGGACGCTTTCGCGGCCGGACCGACGAGGCGCTGGTGGTCGAGGGCAAGGACGTCAACTATGTCCGCGCCGCCGCGCTCGACCGGCTGTTCGTGCCATTCGACGAAAACGGGCATCCGCTGCGCGAACGGACCGCGCGCCAGCTTGCCACGATCGAGGAGATGTTGATCGCCTACAACGAGGCCAATCCCGACAAGCAAGTCGAGGTGAGCGGGATCCCGGCCTACCAGACGGTGATCGACGAGGGGATAGGACGCTTTCTGTTGCCGGTGCCGGCAAAATAGGCGTCGTCGGGAGCGGGCGGCCGCGCGGGGCGGTCGCTCCGCGCCGGTCAGTCGAGATCGGCCACCTCGGCTGTGTCGCCGCCATGGACGCGCTGCGACAAGGAGGCCTTCATGAAGGCGTCGAGATCGCCCGACAGCACATCCTGCGGACTGGTGCTTTCGGTGCCCGTGCGCAGATCCTTCACCAACTGATAGGGCTGAAGCACGTAGGAGCGGATCTGGTGGCCCCAGCCGATATCGGTCTTGGAGGCCTCGGTCTCGCTGGCGGCCTCCTCGCGCTTTTTCAGCTCGTCCTCGTAGAGGCGCGCGCGTAGCATGTCCCAGGCCTTGGCGCGGTTCTTGTGCTGCGAGCGTTCGGCCTGGCACTGAACGACGATACCGGTCGGCACATGGGTGATGCGCACCGCCGAATCGGTGGTGTTGACGTGCTGGCCGCCTGCACCGGAAGCGCGGTAGGTGTCGACGCGCACATCCGATTCGGCGACCTCGATCTCGATCGAATCGTCGATCACCGGATAGACCCACACGCTGGCGAACGAGGTGTGACGCCGAGCATTGCTGTCATAGGGCGAAATGCGCACCAGCCGATGGACGCCCGATTCGGTTTTCAACCAGCCATAGGCGTTGCGGCCTTTGACGAGAATGGTGGCCGATTTGATACCGGCTTCCTCGCCGTCATGGACCTCGAGCACCTCGACCTTGAAGCCGCGCCGCTCGGCCCAGCGCGAATACATGCGCAACAGCATGTTCGCCCAATCCTGGCTTTCGGTTCCGCCGGCGCCGGCATGGACCTCCAGATAGGCGTCGTTCGCGTCGGCCTCGCCCGACAACAACGTGTCGATCTGCCGATCGGCCAGTTCCGTCTTCAGCGCCTTGATCGCGGCTTCGGCCTCGGCCACGACGGCGGCGTCGCCTTCCTCCTCGCCGAGTGCGATCAGTTCGACATTGTCGTCAAGCGCGGCGTCCATGCGGGTGATGGCGGCGATCGAATCCTCGAGCGTCTGGCGCTCGCGCATCAACTCCTGGGCCTGCTGGGGATCGTTCCAGAGCTCGCCGTCCTCGGCGCGCGCGTTCAGATAGTCGAGACGTTTGCGGGCCTGATCCCAGTCAAAGATGCCTCCTCAGCAGGCTTATGGCCTGCTTGATTTCGTCGACAAGCGTCTCGGTTTCCGCGCGCATGGCAGTTCACCTGCTCTTTGGTGTTGAGCCTAAGATTCGCGGCGGACCATATTGAGCCGCCCCCAGCCTGTAAAGGCGGGACGGCGCATGGCTCCGCGCCGTGATGTCAGTAAAGACCGCCGCCGCCCGAAGAGATGGCGCGGCTCGCCGAGGGCGATATCGCCGCCGGTTCGGAAATGCCGAAATCGCCGCCGATGATGGAATAGGTGTCGGCGGGTCCGGTGCCGGGCTTGAAGGCTTCCATGATAACGCCGCCCTCGCCCTGATTGGCGTGCATGCCGGTCTTGCGGTTGATGGCGATCAGCTTCATGCCTTCGGGGACCTGGAAGTCGACCGGACGCATGTCCTTCAGCGCCTCGGCCATGAACTCCTTGAAGATCGGCGCGGCGAGCCCGCCGCCGGTCGACCCCTTGCCCATCGGCCGGGGCTGGTCGTAGCCCATGTAAACACCCACCACGATGTCGGGGGTGAAACCGACGAACCAGGCGTCCTTCTCGTCATTGGTGGTGCCGGTCTTGCCGGCGATCGGGCGTCCGAGCTCGGAAAGCGTCACCGCGGTGCCGCGCTGGACGACGCCCTGCATCATCGACGTGATCTGATAGGCGGTCATCGGATCGAGCACCTGCTCGGCATCGTCGATCAGTTCCGGCTCCGACTGGCCGTTCCAGGCCTCGGCGTTGCAGCCCTCGCAGCGCCGCTCGTCGTGCTTGTAGACGGTCTCGCCATAACGGTCCTGGATACGGTCGATCAGCGACGGCTTGATCTGGCGCCCGCCATTGGCGAACACCGAATAGGCCGACACCATGCGCATGACCGTGGTTTCGCCGGAACCGAGCGAATTGGCGATATGCGGCGCCATCTTGTCGTAGACGCCGAAACGCTCGGCATATTCGGTCACCAACGGCATGCCCATGTCGTTGGCGAGCCGCACGGTCATCAGGTTTCGCGAGCGCTCGATGCCGGCACGCAGCGTCGAGGGGCCCGCCGATTTGCCGCCATAGTTCTTGGGCTGCCAGACATCGTTGCCGATGCGGATGGTGATCGGCGCATCGAGCACCACGGAGGCCGGCGTATAGCCGTTGTCGAGCGCGGCGGCGTAAACGAACGGCTTGAAGGCCGAGCCGGGTTGGCGATAGGCCTGCGTGGCGCGGTTGAACTCCGACTGCGAATAGGAAAAGCCGCCGACCATGGCGAGCACGCGCCCGGTATGCGGGTCCATGGCCACCATGCCGCCGCTGACCTGCGGCACCTGGCGCAGCATCCAGCCGCCGGGCTCGCCCTCGCTCGCCTCGACCTCCTCGACATAAACCACGGCACCGGGCGCCAGCACGTCGGCCGGCGATTTCGCCTTGAGCCGCTTGCCGTCGACCACGTGGCGCATGGCCCATTTCATGTTGGCGAGCGGCACTTGCACCGTCTCGCGCTCCTCGGCGATCTCGCCGGACACCTGGCGGCCCGGTTGAAGCCCGACCGTCAGCCCGTCCTCGTCGGAGGCCAACACCGCGGCGACCCTCCATTCCGGCACATCGCCGAGCGCGTCGACCTCGGCCAACGGCACGCCCCAGTCGCCGGAAATGTCGATGGTGGTGATCGGGCCGCGATAGCCGCGCAGCGTGTCATAGCGCTGCAGGCCGTTCTGCAGGGCGGCGCGCGCGATCACCTGAAGCTTGGGATCGAGCGTGGTGCGCACGGAAAGCCCGCCCTCGTAAAGAGCGTTCTCGCCATAGCGCGAGATGATCTCGCGGCGGACCTCCTCGGTGAAATACTCACCGGCGAACAGATAGGTGCCGCCACGGCGCGGCTTGACGTTCAGGCCGGTCGCCTTGGCCTTTTCGCCCTCGCGCGGATCAACATAGCCGTTGTCGACCATCTGATCGATCACCCAGTTGCGCCGCTCGATCGCGCGCTCGGTGTAGCGGAAAGGATGATAGTTGGACGGCCCCTTCGGCAAGGCGGCGAGATAGGCGGCGTCTGCGACGGTCAACTCGTTGACGGATTTGTCGAAATAGGTCAGCGCCGCGCCGGCGATGCCGTAAGAGCCGAGACCAAAGAAGATTTCGTTGAGATAGAGCTCGAAGATGCGGTCCTTGGAATAGGCCTGCTCGATACGGAAGGCGAGCAGCATTTCGCGGATCTTGCGCTCATAGGTCTGCTTGGAGGTCAGAAGGAAGTTTTTTGCCACCTGCTGGGTGATGGTGGACGCGCCCACGGGCCGGCGACCCGAGCCCATATTGCGCAAATTCGTAACGACGGCCCGCGTGAGGCCCATCACGTCGATGCCGGGGTGGTGGTAGAAATTTTTGTCCTCAGCCGACAGGAACGCCGCCTTGACGCGGTCCGGCACAGCCTGGATCGGCAGATAAAGCCGGCGCTGACGCGCGAACTCGCCCATCAGCGAGCCGTCCGCCGCATGCACGCGGGTCGTTACCGGCGGCTCGTATTTGGCGAGCACCTCGTAATCGGGAAGGTCGCTTGTCAGGTCGCCGACATAAAGGGCGACTCCGCCGGCCACCAAAAGCGCCAGCATGACGCCGATGCCGAAGAAATAACCGATAAGGCGTATCATCCGTGCTCCAGTCCGCAAGAATCCCCGTGCGGGACCGCTATAGCGCACTTGCCGACATCGTCACCCCGGCAAAACGCATCCAAATCCTTCTGCCCCGCCGATGTGGGCAAATTGCGGCGACGGCAAGGCATGCAGCCATTCCATCCACACCGACGCCTCATCCCCTCGCCCCCCCGACCATGGCCGCATAAGAGGCGATCGCCTCGATCAGGCTGCCGACCGCCCTCTTGCGCCAGTCGACGTCGAGAAGCTGGGCCTCGTCCTTGGGATTGGACAGATAGCCGAGTTCGACCAGGACGGACGGGACGTCGGGGGCCCGCAACACGCGATAGGCCCCGGAGCGGTGCGGGTTCTTGATCATCTCGATCGTCTCGTCGAGCCTGTCGACCAGGGCGCGGGCAAAACTCACGGAAAAGCCGAGCGTCTCGCGCCGGACGAGATCGACGAGAATGTCGGTCACCTGCTGGCTCTTTTCCGGATTTTCGATGCCGGCCAGCGAATCGGCCAGATTCTCGCGGATCACGGCGGCACGGGCGATCTCGTCGGAGGCCTGTTCGGAAAACGTATAGACGGTGGCGCCGCGAATGTTGCGATAGCGAATCGAATCGGCATGCACGGAAATGAACAGATCGGCCTCGTGCTGGCGCGCGATGCGCACCCGCTCATCGAGGCGCAAGAACACATCCTCGGTCCGGGTCATGAAGACCCGGTAGCGCCCCGTCTTTTCGAGCGCGGCGTGCAGTTCCTGGCAAAAGGACAAGGTCAGGTCCTTTTCGGCCGTGCCGCGCACGCCCTCGGCGCCGCCGTCAATGCCGCCATGGCCGGGATCGAGCACGATCGTGAACTTGCGATCGGCGTCGCGCTGGGCGGTGATCAGCCGGTCCCGCTTGTCCGGGGCGATGGTCGAGCCGTTGGCCCGCGCCAGGTCGGCCATGGCCTGTTCGAACTGGCGCTCGGAGGCGGCGACCAGATCGAGCATCATGCGGTGGCCGGCCCCATCCTCGTTTTTCCGCACGGCCAGCTTTTCCACCGCGAACGGCCCGTCGGAGGCCAGGATGATGCGCGAGCGTCCATCGCCGAGATTGCCGTACCGGACCTCGGTGACGAGCCCGCGCGGATCGAGCGCCTTGGCATCGAAGCCGAACGCGGTTGCGGGCAGGTCGATGACCAGCCGGTGCGGCGCGCGCAGCAAAAACCATTTCAGCGACGGCTCGCGGTCGAACTCGATCACCACGCGCATGCGCGTCGCGTCGCCGGCCATGCGGTAGGCGCTGGCCGCCAACGGGTCCGCAACCGGGTTTTGTGCATGCAGCGTGGCCGGCATCCAGGCGATAAAAATAGCGGCGACGATCCCGATGAACAGGCGGCGCAGCACAAGCGCCAGCGCGGCGCGATCGGGAAGATTGGGGCGGCAAGGCACGTTGTGCAGCATCCAGTTGGGCGGCAGGCGAATTATGACGGGACCCCCGTGTCCACGACACTCTTACACGACCGCGCTTGACCGAGCCTTGCCGGCGCGGAGCACTCGCCATCGCCTTTTGCCGGCATCGCAAACGGGGTTGCTATTGTCGCGTCCAAATCATAAAAGCGTCGGCGGGTCACTTCAATGCCCCGGAACGTGTCTTGCCGTCCTTCCTTTGAAGGTTTTCGAAGGTAAAGAGCGACGTTGCGCGACGGCCCGAGCTTCGGCGCGCCGGTGATCCAACAGAATTTCGTCAAGGCATTCATGACAAAGAAAGCCTTTGCGTCAGGAAAACGGCCGGGTCATGACGACTCCGCGCCGGCTCGACAAGAGCACCAAACTGGTCCGGCCTGTCCGGGCCTCCATTGAAACGGTTCGACGGTCCCTTGATGGCCTGCACCCTGAGCAACCAATTCGGAGCCTCCCGCGCCGCCACGGCAGCGGGCCGAATTGCGCGGGGCGCCCATCGCTCGACGGCGAACACAATTTGGTCCGGCAGCCCCATCCCCCCCGGTCATCGACGGCTCAGCAGACTGAGCCCGCCGGTGCGGATCGCTGCCGGGGAGAACAGCAATAATGCCCAACAAAATGCTTATCGATGCCTCCCACCCGGAGGAAACACGCGTTGTCGTGGTTCGCGGCAACCGGATTGAAGAGTTTGATTTCGAATCACAGGACAAAAAGCAGCTCAAAGGAAATATCTATCTCGCACGCGTAACCCGCGTCGAACCTTCCCTGCAGGCCGCTTTCGTCGAATATGGCGGGAACCGTCACGGGTTTCTCGCCTTCAGTGAAATCCACCCTGACTATTACCAGATCCCGGTCGCCGACCGGCAGGCGCTGCTGGAAGCGGAGGCCGAAGCCGCGTCGGAGGACGACGAGGACGATGCGGACGAACGCGCCGAGCGCAGCCGCCCGAAGCGGCGCAAGCGCGGCGGGCGGGCACGCGGCGGATCGGCGGCCGATCGCGAAGCAAGCGCCGACAGCGACGCCGATGAGAACGGCGCGGATGAGAACGGCTCAGAGGAGAGCCGCGCCGACGAGCCGGCAGCCGACAGTGCCGATTCCGGCATCTCCGCTTCGGAGCTTGCCGAAGAGGACCGGGGCGACGACGGCGATCCGGCAGAAGGCGACAGGAAAGGCCCCGCGATCCCGGCGCGCACCGATGCCGATGTCGTCAGCTCCGATCCGGCCGAGGCCGAAGCAGCGGACGCATCCGACGACGAAGACCAGGCCGAAGGCGACGATCAGGACAGCCAGCAGGCAGACGCCCAGGACGATGACGCGCCCGTGGCCCGCAGCGGCCGCTCGCGGCGCAGGGGCCGGGCAAGGCAAGGCGGCGATGAGACGGCGGACGCACAGGACGAGGCCGACGGCGAGGTCGAATCGGTTGGCGCCGAGGACGCATTGGAAGAGCTGCCGAGCCGCCGCAAGCCGGTGCGTAAGCAGTACAAGATCCAGGAAGTCATCAAGCGCCGCCAGATCCTTCTCGTCCAGGTCGTCAAGGAGGAACGCGGCAACAAGGGTGCGGCGCTGACCACCTATCTGTCGCTGGCTGGACGTTATTCCGTGCTGATGCCCAACACGGCGCGCGGCGGCGGGATTTCGCGTAAGATCACCAGCGCACCGGACCGCAAGCGGCTCAAGGACGTGGTGAAAAACCTCGAAGTGCCGCAGGGCATGGGCGTGATCCTGCGTACGGCCGGCGCCAACCGGACCAAGGCCGAGATCAAGCGCGACTACGAATATCTGATGCGCATGTGGGAAAACGTGCGCACGCTGACGCTTGCGTCGACCGCGCCGAGCCTGGTCTACGAGGAAGGCAGCCTGATCAAGCGCTCGGTGCGCGATCTCTACAACAAGGAAATCGGCGAAATCCTGGTTTCGGGCGAGGAAGGCTATCGCGAGGCCAAGGATTTCATGCGCATGCTGATGCCGAGCCATGCCAAAGCGGTGCAGCCCTATCGCGAGGTGGTGCCGCTTTTCGTGCGCCACGGCGTCGAGGCGCAGCTCGACAAGATGCTGCAGCCGCAAGTGACGCTCAAATCGGGCGGCTACATCATCCTCAACCAGACCGAGGCGCTGGTGTCGATCGACGTCAATTCGGGACGTTCGACCAAGGAACACTCGATCGAGGACACCGCGCTGCAGACGAATCTCGAGGCCGCCGAGGAGATCGCCCGCCAGTTGCGGCTGCGCGACCTGGCCGGCCTGATCGTCATCGACTTCATCGACATGGAGGAAAAGCGCAACAACCGGTCGGTCGAAAAGCGGCTCAAAGACCATCTCAAGCTCGACCGGGCGCGGATCCAGGTCGGTCGCATCTCGCATTTCGGCCTGTTGGAGATGTCGCGCCAGCGCATCCGCGCCAGCGTGCTGGAATCGACCACCAAACCCTGCCCGCAATGCGGTGGCACCGGGCATGTGCGTTCCGATTCTTCGGTGGCGCTGCACGTGGTGCGGGCGATCGAGGAATTCTTGCTCAAGGATGCGCGCAACCACATCACCGTGCGCACGCCGGTGGCGACCGCGCTCTACGTGCTCAACCATAAACGCGGCAACCTTGCCGATCTGGAAGAACGATTTGGGCTGACGATCACCATCGAAGCCGATGAAAGCATCGGCATGCAGCATTACGTGATCGCCAAGGGCGGGCCGGTCGAAAGCCCGATCGATGTTCAGGCGCTCGGTCCGATCAGCGTGTCTGGCGAGGTCGACGACAGCGCCGAGGATGCCGACGCGAGCCCGGTCAGCAGCCAGGACGAGGCCGAGGACGGCGACAATCGCGGCCGCAAGAAACGGCGGCGGCGCAAGCGGCGCGGCGGCCGCGACAGGGATCTGTCCGCGGACGCCGACAACGGCGACACCGAAACCGATCAGGACGACGACCAGGACGGTGGCGAGCAAACGGAAGACGCGGCGGCATCCGATGAGGACGATGCGGGCGGCGATCGCAAAAAACGGCGGCGCGGCAAGCGCGGCGGGCGCAAGAACCGCCGCGACCAAGCGGGCGAGGAGGACGCCCCGATCGACGAGAACGCGACCGCCGACGAGGCCGGTGGCGACCCGGCGGCCGTCGAAACGGACGAGACGGGCGAAACCGATCTGAAACCGGAACCGGTCGCCGAGGTAGCCGAGAGCGTCGCGGCGGACGAGGCAACCGTAAACGCCGAAACCGAGACCGCAGAAACCGCGAGTGCCGCGCCCGCCGAGACAATGGAAACACAGGACGCCGCGGCCGAACCGACCCCCAAAAAGGCACCCAGGCGCAGACGAAAGGCGGCCGAAGCGGCCGAGACAGTCGCGCCGGAACCGGTCGTGACCGCCCCGGTCGCCGAGAGCACGCAGGAGACGGAGCCGGTCGTTACCTCCTCTGTCGCCGACAGCGAACAAGAGACGGACGCCGAGACCAAGCCGCGCAAGGCCGGATGGTGGCAACGCAAAGGGTTTTTCTGATCTCAACACCGAACCGGGGCCTCGGCCCCGGTTTTTTTGATCGGTCGATGCCATGGACGCGCACACGCTCGCCAAAACCGTGACGCAAACGCTGCGTGGCCAGTCTTGTGTGAGGGCCCTCTTTCTGAGCGGCAGCCATGGTGCGGGTCTCGAAGACGCTTACAGCGATATCGACTTTCTCGCCGCCGTGCCGGCCAATCTGCAAGGCGATTTCGTGGAGTCTTGGCGCACCGCGCTGGGCCCGGCGGGCGAGATCGTGTTGTGGCGCGAGCTGCGTGGCCAAGGAAGCCTGCTGATCAACGCCATCACCGAAAGCTGGATGCGGATCGACGTGCATGGCCTTGCCCCGGCGCGCATTGCCGGGCGCGCCAAGGACGGGCTCAAGATGCTGTTCGATGATGACGGCATCGCCGCGACCTTGGTCGAGGGCAGCGCGACCACCCGCACCGACGCGCGGCGCCTGCTTTGGCAGTTCGAAGAGTTTCTTCGCATCCTGGGCCTGCTTCCGCTTGCGGTCGGTCGGAAGGAATATCTCAACGCGGTGACGGGCCTGTTCCATCTGCGCAACTTGCTGATCGACCTGTTGATCGAGGAAACCGGCGCCCCCCACAGGGGTGGCGCGCTTCATCTCAACAGGCTGATCACGGACGAGCAGAAGGCGCTTCTGGACGGCCTGCCGACGGCGGTGTCGAACGAGGCGTCCACGATCGCCGCACACCTCGCCTATGCCGCCGCCTATCTGCCGCGCGCCCGCAAGCTGGCCGCGGCGCGCGGCATCGACTGGCCGGCGCGGTTCGAGGCCGCGACCCGCGCGCATCTCAAGACCACGCTCGCCATCGAGATGCCGACAACCGGGGCGTGAGACGGATTTCGTCCCCCTGCCCTATACACCCAGCCAGCGGCCGATCCTGTCCATCGCCTCGGCCATCGCCTCGGTCTCGCCGGCATAGGAAAACCGCATCGTGCGATGGCCCTCCACCGTGTCGAAATCGAGCCCGGGCGTGGCCGCGACATGGGCTTCGGCGATCATGCGCCGGGCAAACGCCATCGAATCGTTGGTCCATGCCGACACATCGCAATAGGCGTAGAAGGCTCCGTCCATCGGTGCGGCGATGCGCAGGCCGAGTGCCGGCAGCCGCTTCATCAGCATGGCCCGGCTGGCCGCGTAGCGCGCCTTGACCTTTTCCAGGTCCTCGGTCGCCTCAAAGGCGCGGATCGCGGCGCGCTGCGACAGGTCCGGGGCGGAAATATAAAGACTTTGCTGGATGCGCTCGATCGGCCGCACCAGCGCGTCCGGCACCACCATCCAGCCGATGCGCCAGCCGGTCATGCAGTAATATTTCGAGAACGAGTTGATGACGACGATATCCGGGTCGATCGAAAGCGCGGTCGTGTCGGCCGTACCGAAGGCGAGCCTGTGGTAGATCTCGTCGGAAATCAGCGCGATGCCACGATCGCGCGCCACGGCGGCGATGCGCGCGATCTCGTCGGCCGGGATCACTGAGCCGGTGGGGTTGGCGGGACTGGCGAAAAGCAGGCCCTTGAACGGCGTCCTGGCGTGGGTTTCGGCGATCAGATCGCCCGTCAGATAACCGTCGCCGTGCAACGGAATTTCCACCACCTCGAGCCCCAGGGCGGCGAGGATGTTGCGATAGGCCGGGTAGCCGGGCGCGGTGATCGCCACGCGCTCGCCGGCGTCGAACATCGCCAGGAAGGACAGGTTGAAGGCGGCCGACGACCCTGTCGTGACCACCACCCGCCCCGGCGCGACGGCAACGCCGTAATGGTCGTGGTAATGGACGGCGATCGCCTCGCGCAGCCCGGCCAGGCCGAGGGCGTCGGTATAGGCGATCCGGCCTTCGCGCGCGGCTTCAACGGCGGCCTGGCGCACGATTTCAGGGGCGGGATCGGACGGCTGGCCGACTGCCATGGAGATGATCGGAGAGCCGTTTTGTTTCAAACGGTTGGCTTGCGCCAGCACATCCATGGCATGGAACGGCTCGACGGCGCTGCGCCTTGATATCGCCACTGTCATGCCTTCACCCTCGCCTTTTGTTGCTCGATGACATCTCCGAGGCGGCCGCGTCGGGATCACGAATGCATGAACGCCGCCACTTGGCCTTCCCAACAGAGTTCGGGTCGTCTACCTGTGATTTGCGAAATGTCCAAGTTCAAGATGCCCATGACAGGCCGAACACGCGCCACGTTCCTCGTGGCGGCCTTTTGGCTCGTGCTGCAATTCGTCGCCGTGCCATTCGCCAGCGCCCAACAGCGCATCCCGATCGTGCGCGATGCCGAAATCGAGGCGCTGGTGCGCGACTACGCCCGACCCGTGCTGCGCGCGGCCGGGCTCGGCAAGACCGGCGTCGACATCGTGCTGGTCAACGATGCCGGCTTCAACGCCTTCGTCGCCGGCCGGCGCATCTTCATCAATACCGGCGCGCTGATGACGGCCGAAACGCCGAACGAGATCATTGGGGTCCTGGCGCACGAGGCCGGCCACCTGGCCGGCGGCCATCAGGAACGCCTGCGCGCCCAGATCGCCCGCGCACGCACGATGGCCGTCGTGTCGACCCTGCTCGGCATCGGCGCCTCGGTCGGCGGCGCGCTCACCGACAATGGCGGGCTCGCCCGCTCCGGCGGCGGCATCGCGCTTGCCGGGGCCGAACTCGCCCGTCGCGGCCTGCTTGGCTACCAGCGCACCGAAGAAAGCTCGGCCGACCGGCTGGCACTCACCTATCTGGAGCGCACCGGCCAGTCGGCGCGCGGCATGCTGAAGACTTTCGAACGCTTCGCCAGCGCGCTGGCCTTGACGGGGTCACGCGTCGACCCCTACCAGATCAGTCATCCGATGCCGCGCGAGCGGATCGCCAATTTGAAGACGCTTGCGGAGAAAAGCCCGCATTTCAACAAGCAGGATCCCGCCTCGCTGCAATTGCGGCACGATTTGATGCGCGCCAAGATCGCCGCCCACACCAGTGGCCCGGCGGCCACCGCACGGCTGTTCCGCGCCAATCCGCGCAGCCTGGGCGCGCTTTACGGCGACGCGATCAACACGCATCTGCGCGGGCGGCCGCGCGACGCGCTTGCCAAGGTCGACGCGTTGATCGCCAAGCAGCCGAACAATGCCTATTTCCACGAATTGCGCGGCGACGTCCTGATCCGGGCCAACCAGTCGGGCCCCGCGGCCAAGGCCTATGCGCGCGCCCGCAAGCTGGACGGTTCCAAATCGTCGATCATCCAGATCAGCTACGGCCAGGCTCTGCTCGCGGCCGGCGACGAGAAATCGACCCGCGAGGCAGTGCGTCAGATCAGCCAGGCGCTCGATCGCGACCGCGAGAATCCGGACGGCTACATGCTGCTTGGCCAGGCGCAGGGCCGGCTCGGCAACATCGGAGAGGCCGAACTCGCTTCGGCTGAAATGCACTATTATGCGGGCTCTTACGACCAGGCGCGCATCTTTGCCGCGCGCGCCCAGCAAAAGCTGAAGCGGGGCAGCCCGGCCTGGGTGCGGGCGCAGGACATCATCAACGCAAAGCCGCCCGGTCGAAAATAGCCGGCGTATGTCATCGGGATCAGTGGACATGAAGAAAATTTTCGCAATCGGCCTGGTGGGCATCGCGGCCTCGGCGATGATGCTGGTCGCCGGCTACCTGTCGGGCCGCCCCGTCGCCCCCGCAGCCGCCAGCCAGCAGGAGCCAGCGGTCGTTCAGGCCGCCGGCACACTCGACCGGGCCGAGGTCGAGGCGATCATCCGCAGCTATCTGCTGGAGAATCCCGAATTGCTGTTGGAAGTCCAGCAAGCTCTGGAAACCAAGCAGCAGGAAGAGCAGCGCCTCGCCCAGGGCGAAATCATCACCTCGATGTCGGACGAGATCTTCAATTCGGCCTATGACGGCGTTTACGGCAATCCGGCCGGCAAATACACGCTGGTCGAGTTTTTCGACTACAATTGCGGCTACTGCAAACGCGCCATGGCCGATATGGAAGCGCTGGCGGCGGACGATCCCGAAATCCGCTTCGTGCTGAAGGAATTTCCGATCCTCGGTCCGGATTCGCAGCGCGCCCACGTCGTTTCGATGGCCTTCCGCGCGCTGATGCCGGAAAAATACGCCGAATTCCACACCAAGCTGCTTGGCGACGCGGCGCGCGCGACCGAGGAGCGCGCCATCAGCACAGCGCTGGAGCTCGGCGCCGACGAGGCGAAGCTGCGCGAGGAAATGGAAAACCCGGCCATCGTCGAGGCCTTCGCCCGAACCTACGATCTGGCCAACAAGCTGCAGATTACCGGCACCCCGTCCTACGTGGTCGGCGAGGAGGTGGTTTTCGGCGCGCTTGGGCGTCAAGTGCTGGCTGAAAAGATCGAGGCGCTGCGCGCCTGCGAAGAAACGGCGACCTGCTGACGGGACGGGTAAAACACGTCCGGCTATTGTGGACAGCGCAAGTTCCCACTTGCGCTCTTTCCTCTCGCGATTATGGCAACTATAGAGCCTTGCATGGTTGGAGCGAACCGTGAAAGGCTCCAAAGTCCGGTGCCGGCGGGATCGTCGCGCGCCACGAGGTCGAGATGTCGCGAACCGTCTATATCCTGAACGGCCCGAACCTGAACATGCTGGGCAAGCGCGAGCCCTCCATCTATGGAGGCAAGTCGCTTGCCGACATCGAGGCGGACTGTCGCGAGACCGGTACCAAGCTGGGTTTGACGATCGAGTTCCGGCAATCCAACCACGAGGGCGAGCTCATCGACTGGATACAGGAGGCGGGCGACAAGGCGGCCGCGATCGTCATCAATCCGGGCGCCTATTCGCACACCTCGATCGCAATCCACGATGCGATCCGCGCGGTCGGTCTGCCGGTCGCCGAAGTTCACCTGTCCAACATCCACGCACGCGAAAGCTTCCGGCATACATCTTATGTCTCGCCGGTCGCGGCGGGCGTCATTTGCGGTTTCGGACCCGTTGTCTATACGCTCGCCCTGCAAGCGCTTGCCGCACGCGTTTGACCGCATGGCCACCACGAGGAAAAAAGCTCCAATGTCGACAAAGAAACCCGTTGTGGATCAACAACTCATCCGAGACCTGGCCGAGATTCTCAACGACACCAATCTTTCGGAGATCGAGGTCGAGCAGGACGATTTGCGCATCCGGGTCTCGCGCCAGAGCGCGCCCGCCCAGGTGACGGCGGCGATGCCGGCCGCACCGGTCCCGGCGCCGGCCCCGCCAGCGGCCCCAGTTCCGGCTGCGGCAGCGGAGCCCGCCGCAAGCGCGCACAACGCCGTCACCTCGCCGATGGTGGGCACCGCCTATGCCGCGGCCGCGCCGGGCGCCAAGCCGTTCATCGAGATCGGCCAGAAAGTGAGCGAGGGCCAGACGCTGTTGATCATCGAGGCGATGAAGACGATGAACCAGATCCCCTCGCCCCGCGCCGGCACCGTGAAGGCGATCCTGTTCGAGGATGCACAACCGGTCGAATTCGGCGAACCTCTGGTCGTGGTCGAGTAAGGCGGCGATGTTTCACAAAATCCTCATCGCCAATCGGGGCGAGATCGCCCTGCGCGTCCTGCGCGCGGCCAAGGAACTCGGTATCAAGACGGTCGCGGTCCACTCGACCGCCGACGCCGACGCCATGCACGTCAAGCTTGCCGACGAGAGCGTGTGCGTGGGGCCACCGCCGTCGCGCGACAGCTATCTCAACATCCACCAGATCGTGGCGGCCTGCGAAATCACCGGCGCTGACGCGATCCACCCCGGCTACGGTTTTTTGTCTGAAAACGCCAAATTCGCCGACATCCTGGCTGCGCACAACATCACGTTCATCGGCCCGTCCGGCGATCATATCCGGGTGATGGGCGACAAGATCGAAGCCAAACGCACGGCCAAGCGGCTCGGCATTCCGGTGGTTCCGGGCTCCGAGGGCGCCGTCAGCGACGAGGACACGGCCCGGCGCATCGCCGCCGAGATCGGCTATCCAGTCATCATCAAGGCGTCAGCCGGCGGCGGCGGACGCGGCATGAAGGTCGCTCGCAACGAGGACGACCTGACGGTCGCGCTGGCGACGGCACGCTCTGAAGCCGGCGCGGCGTTCGGCGACGATGCGGTCTATATCGAAAAATACCTTGAAAAACCGCGCCATATCGAAATCCAGGTGGTGGGCGACGGCCGTGGCGGCAGTGTGCATCTGGGCGAACGCGACTGCTCGCTGCAGCGGCGCCACCAGAAGGTCTGGGAAGAAGCCAATTCGCCCGCCCTCAACGACGAGGAACGCGCCCGCATCGGCGAGATCTGCGCACGCGCGGTGGCCGATCTCGGCTATTCGGGCGCCGGCACGATCGAATTCCTCTACGAGGACGGCAATTTCTATTTCATCGAGATGAACACCCGCCTGCAGGTGGAGCACCCGGTGACCGAGGCGATCACCGGCATCGATCTGGTGCACGAGCAGATCCGGGTGGCGTCGGGCGCCGGGCTTTCGTTCACCCAGGACGATGTGCGCTTCGAGGGCCACGCCATCGAATGCCGCATCAACGCGGAGGACCCGCGCACTTTCGTGCCCTCGCCCGGCACGATCACGCATTTCCACACGCCCGGCGGCCTCGGCATACGCGTCGATTCTGGCGTGTATTCCGGCTACAAGATCCCCCCCTACTACGACAGCCTGATCGGCAAGCTGATCGTGCACGGGCGCAACCGGGTCGAATGCATGATGCGGCTGCGGCGGGCGCTGGACGAGTTCGTGGTCGACGGGATCAACACCACGCTGCCGCTGTTTCGCGACCTCGTCGGCAATATCGACATCGCCAATGGCGACTACGACATTCACTGGCTGGAGAACTATCTCGCAGCGAAGGACTGAGTTGACCGCGTGACATGACGAGGCCGTTCGCGCCAGGAGACCGCATACCGCCGGACTTGTTGCTCAAGGCCTATGCCAACGGTGTGTTTCCCATGGGCGAGAGCGCCGACGACCCGGAAGTGTTCTGGGTCCGTCCGGAAACGCGCGGCATCATTCCGCTCGACGGCTTCCACATCCCCAAGAGCCTGCGCAAGACCATGCGCCAGGCCCCGTTCGAGATCGTTTTCGACCGCGATTTCGACGCCATTTTGGACGGATGCGCGGAAGCCCGCTCGGGGCGCATGAGCACCTGGATCAACGCGCCGATCCGCACAGCCTATCGCGAACTCTTTGCGCGCGGCCATTGCCACACCGTCGAGGCCTGGCGGGACGGGCGCCTGGTGGGCGGTCTTTACGGGGTGACGCTCGGGCGCGCCTTTTTCGGCGAGAGCATGTTTTCGCGCGAGCGCGACGCCTCCAAGGTCTGTCTCGTCCACCTGGTCGAGCGCTTGCGCGCGCGCGGGTTCGTGCTTTTGGACACGCAGTTCACCACGGCGCATCTCAAGCGCTTCGGCGCCGTCGACATGCCGCGACGGCGCTATGAAAGCCTGCTTGCCGAGGCCACCACCGGTCACGCGGTGTTTTATCCGTAGACCCCTTGCGCGCGAAAACTCAGTCGGCGCGCGCTTCGGGCGCGGGCACCTTGGAGTCCTGCTTGCACGATTTCAGCCACACGTCATAGACGGCGTGCTCGACCGCGTTGAGGCCCGGGCTTTCGGCGAACATCCAGCCGGTGAAGATGCGGCGGATCTTTCGGTCGAGCGTGATCTCGTCGACCTCGACGAAGGAATCGGTCTTCGCCTCCTCGGTGTCGGGGCTGGAATAACACACGCGCGGAGTCACCTGCAGCGCGCCGAACTGGACCGTCTCGTCGACATAGACGTCGAAGGTGATGATGCGGCCGGTGATCTTGTCGATGCCGGTGAATTCGGCGACCGGGTTGGTGATTCGTTCAGCCGAGGCAGAGCCTACCGCCAGCCCGATGGCGGCCGCGACAATCAGGCACCGGGACATCAAGACACGAGCGGTTTTGCGCATTTCATCCAATCCTACCCGCGGGGGAGCCGAATGCCGGTTCGGACCTCACCATCCCTGCCCTACCCCGCTAAAGCGGCATTGTGGCAAAAATGACAAGGCGCCGTTTCTCCCGCGTTTCAGCTTCCCGGCGTCCAGGCGTCGTAGTCGCCGGTCACCGCCGGACGCTTTCCGGGCGACAGCAGCGAGCCCTGCGGCCGGTAGGCCTGTGCGGTTCCCGTCATGTTAGGCACATGCGGCTTTTGCCAGTCGCGCGGGGTGTAGTCTTCTTTCGAGGGCGGCGTGTCGATGCGGTGGTGCATCCAGCCGTGCCAGCCCGAAGGAATGCGCGAGGCTTCCGCAAGCCCGTCATAGATCACCCAGCGGCGGGTGCGGCCTTCCGAGTCCGTGCCGCCCTGATAATAGCGGTTGCCGAATTCGTCCTCGCCGACAAGCGTGCCCTTGCGCCAGGTGTGAAACCGCGTGCCCAGCGTTTGCCCGTTCCACCAGGTAAAAAACTGCAGCAGAAAATTCTTCATGGACAGCCTCGCGCGCGCATGTGCGCCTTATGCCGCCGCAATCTCGCGAAAGCAAGAGGCCGCGCGGGCTTTGCCGCGACGAGGAGCGCGGTTCCGCATGGCCGCAATCAGCCGCCGGCCGGGGACGGGTTGCGCCGACCGGTTTATTTTAGACTTCTAACAGGCGGCACCGCGCGCTAGGCTCGCGCCGCTCGCCTGCGCGACGTTCAGGCTCCCGGTTGCCGAAAGGACCACCGCATGCCCGCCTTGCCGAAACCAGCGATCGCATTCGTGGCCGCGTTTTGCCTCACCGGCCTTTTGCCCGCCGGTCCTGCACGGGCCGACGCCGGCACCGGCGGCATCGCCTTCGTGCAGGCGCCGGAACAATCCTCGGGCGTGTGCGCGGCCGGCAATCCCGACAAAGGCTTCGCCTGCGCCCGGGAAAAATGTGCCGAGGGCGGGGCGGCGGCCGGCGACTGCCTGCGGATCGCCTGGTGCTATCCGGCCGGATGGAGCGTGGACGTGTTCATGCAGCATCGCGAAGGCCCGCACTGGCATGACTATAGTTGCGGCTGGGTGAGCCGGGACGCCGCGCTCGCCGCGGCCAAAGTGAAATGCGACCCGGCCTTCGCCGACACTCTGATCGAGTGCACGCCAGTCAGGCTGTGGAACCCGGAAGGCGTGGAGCAGCCGGTCGAATGAGGATGCCATATCGGCCAAAAGCGGACCGTCCTTCGTGAAGACGGGTCTGCAGCCGACGCCGGCCGCCGGCGGCGCGGTTACCTCCAACATGGTCGGGATTCTGTGCGCCATGGGCGCGGCGACCGCCTTTTCGCTCAACGACGTGGTGATCAAATATCTGTCCGGCGACTACCCGCTGCACCAGATCACCTTCTTGCGCAGCCTGATCGGCATCACCGTCACGTTGGCAGTGTTCGTGCCGCTCGACGGCTCCTATCGCGACCTGCGCACCGACCGGCTCGGTTTCCATCTGATGCGCGGTATGATCGTGGTATGCGCCAACATGACCTTTTACGCCGCGCTGGCGACATTGCCGCTCGGCGAGGCAACCGCGATCTATTTCGTCGGCCCTTTGTTCATCACCGCGTTGTCGGTGGTTCTTCTGGGCGAAACGGTCGGGCCGCGGCGCTGGTTTGCGGTTCTGGTCGGGCTCGCCGGCGTTCTGATCGTCATCCGCCCCGGCGGCAGCGCCTTCCAGTACGCCGCCTTCCTGCCGCTGATCGCCGCCTTCGGCTATTCGCTGTTCCAGATCACCACCCGCAAGCTCGGACTGGCGGCGAAGGCCTCGACGATGTCGTTTTACATCAACCTCGTCTTCATCGGCTTCTCCGGCATGGTTGGGCTGGTTTTCGGCGACGGTCTCTACAGCGGCACCGGCAACGCCAACCTGGAATTCCTGCTGCGCGCCTGGACCTGGCCGCCGGCCGGCGATTTTGCACTCCTGGCGGCGATCGGCGTGATCGGCTCGACGGGCGGTTATCTCGTCAGCCAAGCCTATCGCCAGTCGCAGGCCGGCCTAATCGCGCCGTTCGAGTATATCGCCCTGCCGCTGGCGATTTTCTGGAGCATCATGATCTGGGGCGACTGGCCCGACGCGGTCGCCTGGCTCGGCATCGCGCTGATCGCGGCGGCCGGGTTCTACGTGCTCTATCGCGAGGCCGCGCTCGGCCGGCGCATCCGCTGGAAGACGCCGTTCCGGCGCGAGCGATAGAACCGGGGCTCGCAACCGCGCTCAGGCGAGCGCGCGTGCGTAGACCAGGGCGGGAATGCCCGATCCCTCCTTGCCGCAATGCTGCGTCCGTCCCGCAAGCGAGAAGCCGTGCGCCTGGTAAAAGGCGATCGCGGGGGCATTGGCCGCCTCGACCTCCAGAACGAGGCGCCGGGCTTGCGGAAAGCTTTCGACGATCTCGTCCAAGAGCAGGCTCCCGATCCCCCTGCCCTGTATGGCCGGCAGGACGTAGAGCTGGTGAAGCGTGACAATCTGGCCGTCGTCGTCCGCGCTGGCGAAAGCCACACCGCCGAGCGATTGGCCGTCATCGGCAAGGATGAATTCGGACCGCGGCTGCGTCAGCCGCCCCCGGAGGGCAGCCGGAGAATGCCAGTCCTCGGTGATTTCGGTGACGCGGTCGACACCGTAGATCGGGTCGTAAGTGGCGTGCCAGGTCTCCACCAGCAGCGCGCGCACGGCCGCAAGATCGCGCGCGCTCGCCGTGCGCACGAACATGGTCAGTCGAGCCCGAGCCGGGCCTTGACCAGCGCGTTGACCGCCTGCGGATTGGCCTTGCCGCCGGTCGCCTTCATCACCTGGCCAACGAACCAGCCGGCCAGGGTCGGCTTGGCCTTGGCCTGTTCGACCTTGTCGGGATTGGCGGCGATCACCTCGTTGACCGCCTTTTCGATCGCACCGGTGTCGGTGACCTGCTTCATGCCGCGCGTTTCGACCAGTTCGCGCGGGTCGCCACCCTCGTTCCAGACGATCTCGAACAGATCCTTGGCGATCTTGCCGGAGATCGTGCCTTCCTTGATCAGGTCGATGATCGCGCCGAGTTGATCCGGGGAAACCGGAGTCTCTTCAATCTCCTGGCCGGCTTTGTTCAAGGCGCCCATCAAGTCGTTAATGACCCAGTTCGCCGCCATCTTGCCGTCGCGACCGGCCGCGACCTTCTCGAAATAGTCGGCCGCCGCCTTTTCGGCGACCAAGACCGAGGCGTCATAGGCCGACAGGCCGAGATCGCGCACGAAACGCTCTTTCTTTTCGTCCGGCAGTTCCGGCAGACCGGCGGCGAGCGCGTCGACATAGGCCTGGTCGAATTCGAGCGGCAACAGGTCCGGATCGGGGAAATAACGATAGTCGTGCGCTTCCTCCTTGGAGCGCATCGACCGGGTCTCGCCCTTGCCGGGATCGAACAGCCGGGTCTCCTGGTCGATCGTGCCGCCATCCTCCAGAATGGCGATTTGGCGACGCGCCTCGTATTCGACCGCCTGGCCGAGAAAACGGATCGAATTGACGTTCTTGATCTCGCAGCGCGTGCCGAATGGCGCGCCGGGCCGGCGCACGGACACGTTGACGTCGGCGCGCAGCGATCCCTCGTCCATATTGCCGTCGCACGTGCCCAGATAACGCATGATCGAGCGCAGCTTGGTCACATAGGCCTTGGCCTCGTCGGAGGAGCGCATGTCGGGCTTGGAGACGATCTCCATCAGCGCCACGCCGGAACGGTTGAGATCGACGTAGGACATGGTGGGATGCTGGTCGTGCATCGACTTGCCTGCATCCTGCTCCAGATGCAAGCGCTCGATGCCGACCTCGATATCCTCGAATTCGCCCTTGCGGTCGGGGCCGACCGAAACGCTGACCTTGCCCTCGCCAACGATCGGCTGCTGGAACTGGGAAATCTGGTAGCCCTGCGGCAGATCCGGATAAAAATAGTTCTTGCGGTCAAAAACCGACTTCAGATTGATCTGCGCCTTCAAACCGAGGCCGGTGCGCACGGCCTGGGCCACGCATTCCTCGTTGATGACGGGAAGCATGCCGGGCATGGCCGCGTCGACCAGGCTGACATTGGCGTTGGGCGCGGCCCCGAACGCGGTCGAGGCGCCCGAAAACAGTTTGGCGCGCGAGGTGACCTGCGCATGGACTTCGAGGCCGATGATGACCTCCCAGTCGCCGGTAGCTCCGGCAATCAGCCTTTTGGGGTCTGGCGTGCGCGTGTCGATGATGGTCATGATGCGGATTTGCTCGTTGGATCGATTGCAGGTTCGCTAGACCAAAGGCGGGCGCGAGGCAAGGTTTTGTCGGCCCCTCCAGCCGCAAGGCCGATCCTTCGCCGGTACCCAAAACCCCGCTGGCGGCCACGGGCCGGTTTGATCGAAGTCAAGGCGCGGCGATCCGGACGATCCTATCGTGAGGAGACAGGGACGAGGACAGGAGCCGCACCAATGAGCGCTTTCGGTTTCATCGACAGGATCGCCGCCAGGGCCGACCTGATGGAAAAGATGATCGACACGCTGGGCGTGCGCGACGGCATCCTGGAGATGCCGGACGAGGCGTCGGTGATGCGCAATGCGGCGCTGCGGTGCCTGTCCTGCCGTCATGGCGCGGAATGCGGCTCATGGCTGGAGACCAGCCCGACCCATGAGCGCGCACCGTCCTACTGTCGCAACCGTGAGCTGTTCGATTTCGTCGCCGACGAGGCCTGACAGCGCCGCCACACAGTTTTTCCACTGCTTGAAATGCCGGTCAGCGCACGGACCGCGTGGGCTCAGGCGGTGGCGATGTAGTTGCGGATCTCCTCGGCCTCGTGCTCGATTTCCTCGATTCGGCGCTTGACCACATCGCCGATGGAAATGATGCCGGCCAACTTGCCGTCGCGTTCGACCGGCAGGTGACGGAAACGTCCCTGGGTCATGATGCCCATGACCTCGTTGACGCTGTTGTCCTCGCGGCAGACCATCACCTTGGCCGTCATCGCCTTGGACACGGGCTTGCCCAACGCCTCGACGCCGTCCGCGGCCAGCATGCGCACGATATCGCGTTCCGACAGGATACCGGCGATCCTCCCGTCCCCGCGGGTCACCACGACCGCGCCGATCTTCTTCTGCGCCAACAGCGCTATCGCCTGGTCGACGGTGCTGTCGGGCGAAATGACGACGACGTCGCCGCCCTTGTCCGCGAGAATGGTCCTGACCAGCATGGCGTCCTCCTAGGCTGCATAACGGGAACTCCCCGCAGGGCGACCGGCCCTTGGCTAGGCATGGTGCTACCGGATTTCGGCCAATGCAAGCCTGTCGGCGGCTCAAAATCCGCGCGGCGAGCGGGAACGGTCGAACGGCCGAATGGCGAAGAAGCCGACCAAAAATCCGCCAATATGGGCTTCCCAGGCGATGACGGCCGAAGAACCGGGCACACCGCTCAACAGACCGGTCGCCAGATTGATCGCCATCCACACGCCCAGGAAGGTGACGACCGCGCGCCGGCGCAGCACGGCGCGGAACGGCAGAACGGGTCCGGCGAATCGCGATTGTCCGGGCACGCTGCGGTCGATCTGGAAACCGAAGCGGGCCGCGGCCCCCATCATGCCTGAGATCGCCCCGGACGCGCCGACCAGCGGGACCGCGCTTTCGGGGTAGACCAGATAATGCAGGCCGGCGGCCGCCAGCGCCGTCGCCGCCCAGAACAAGACAAAGCGCAGCGCGCCGATCCGGTTGGCGAGCGGCGAACCGAAGGCGGCAAGCCAGATCATGTTGATGGCCAGGTGGGCCACGCCGCCATGCAGCAGCGAATAGGTCAGCGGGCTGGTGACGGCGTAAATGTCGAGCGCGTAGTCGCCCGAATAGCGCAGCGGAATGAAAGCGGCGCGCAAAAGAACCGCGATGTCCTGTGTGGGCGAAATCGCGTAGCTGCGCAGGAGATGAAGCAGCGCGCACAGCGCGATGAAGGCGAGCACGACACCTGGTATATTGAAGGCCGGCTCGCCGCCCTGTGGCGGCGGCGACCAAGCCTGCCTGTTGCCAGGATCGGATTGTGCCGTCACCCTTGATCCAACCATGCTGATTCGCTTGCCGGCGACTTCGCCCGCTTCGGTGCGACAACGCAAGTCATGGTTAAAAAAAGCCGCCCAGAGTTGCCCCTGGACGGCTGGTCGAGCCCCTGCCCGAAAATCTGGAGATCGGAGCCGCCTGGCCGGATTTGCCAATAAAGCCAAGCGCTTCGTGCTGTCCCTCCTTCATGCCATGCCAGTGCCAGGCCGGCAACCGAAACTCTTTGTTAACCTTAACGCGACGCCTCCGTGAACAACCCGGCTTAGCGCTGGCACGCATCCTGCTCCGTCCTCCATGTATCGGCGGCGGGAGGCTCCCGTTGTTCGGTGATGAGACACCTCAACGAGCAAAACGAAACGGGGACGCATGAAACTCGACGGGACAATCGCACTTTTCCAATATTGGGACAGGCTCCGAAACGGGCGTCCCGCGCCGCGCCGCGCCGAGATCGAGCCGGCCGACATCAAATCGATGCTGGCCGACACCTTCATTCTGGAGCAGGACAGCCGCGGCGCGGCCGTGTTCCGCCTCGCCGGCACCCGTCTATGCGCCGCCTATGGCCGCGAATTGAAGGGATTTGCCTTTTCCTCGTTGTGGGCGGGGCGCGACCAAAGCCTGGCTGCGCGGCTGGCGGCCGGCGCACTGCGCGAGAAATCGGTGTCGGTGACCAATTTCGAGGGCATCACGCAGCAGGGCCGAAGCTGCGGTTTCGAACTGCTTTTGTTGCCGCTGGAGGGCGGCGTCGACAGCCCGCGCTCGCTGGGTAGTCTGGCCCCCGTCGAAAAACCCTACTGGCTGGGCAACGATCCGATCCTGGAAAGCCGGATCGATTCCATGCGCATCGTCGACCCCGACCGCGAACCGCTGTTTTTGAAGAACGGGCCCGCGATCACGGTGCCGTCGCTCGTGCCGTCGGCTGGGACGCTGTCGAGCGGCCAGGGCGCCAAACGCCGCCGTTTCAAGCATCTGGTCGTTATCGAGGGCGGTCGCGACAAATAGGAGCGAGGTCGCGGCCCGGCCTTTCCCATGTCCGCGCGCAGCTTACCGCTTGTTAACCGTTCACAACCTATGAAGGTAACGTCCATTCGCGGGCCGAGGATAATATGACGTCACTGGCGATCGATTCAGCGCCGTCACAGGCCGAGAGGCGCCACTTTCAAAGAGTGCGCGTCAAGGTCTACGGACGCTATATGCTGGAGGATCGCACCGAGCATCCCTGCCAGGTCATCGACATGTCTCCGGGCAATGCGCTTTTGCGTTGCGACCGGGTGGGCGCGCTCGGCGAACGCGTGATCGCCTATCTCGATCATATCGGCCGGATCGAAGGCGTTATCACCCGCCTGCAGAGCGACGGTTTCGCCATCACCCTGATCGCGTCGGAGCGCAAGCGCGACAAACTTGCCGCGCAGCTCACCTGGCTCGCCAACAAGCACGAACTGGACCTGCCGGAAGACCGCCGCCACGAACGCATCACGCCGCGCAATCCGATCAGCACCGTGCGGCTCGGCGACGGACGCGAATATCAGTGCCGGATTGTCGACCTCTCGCTTTCCGGCGCCGCCGTCGAGATCGACGTGCGCCCCGCCCTGGGCACGGCGGTTACGCTGGGCACGATGCGCGGGCGCGTGGTGCGCCATTTCGAAGACGGTATCGCGGTCGAATTCGCCGTGCTGCAGCGCGAGGAATCGCTGCAGGCCGAGTTCAGCCGACCTTCCCAGAACTGAGCCTCGCCGGCCACGGTCGACGCGGACGCGATGCGCGCCGCACAACACCGGCGCCGACGAAACGCGAGCGGCAATAACCGCCCTTCGCGCAGCGCTCACGCGCCGAATCGGCCATCTCACATCGGCACATCGGTACGCGTCCTGTCCGCCCGTGGGCATGACCCGCCGGCTTTGCCCCTTTTTATCCACCACCCCGGGCGGCGCGACCCGGTCGGAGCACCGGCACCTTTGCCGCCTCGAACAACCGGAGTAATTTTAACAAAATTAGGCGCAGATTCGCCTCAATTTTCCTCTTAATTTTATTCTTATTTGTTTCTTGATTTATTCTTGTTGTCTCAGTGATTTACTTAATTTGCACTTCGCACCTTTGCGTCAAATAAATTCGACCGTGCCATTGTCTTGTCAAACGGGGAGACAAGGCAATGATCAATACGGGACGATCCTTTCTTCTGGCGGCCGGCGTCGCCTCGATGGTTGTGGCGGCCGGCCATGCGCACGGCGCAAATCCGTTCATGCTGACGGGCGCGCGCACCACGCAGCCGGTCGGGCATTACGAGTTGTGCAAGCGCATGCCTTCGGAATGCGATCCCGGCCAAGCCGCCTCGCGACCGGTCGAGCTCACCCGCAAATTGTGGAAGACGATGCTCGAGATCAATCACGCGGTCAATGTGGCCGTTACGCCCAAGACCGACTACGAGATCTGGGGGCGCGAGGAGGTGTGGTCCTATCCGCAAGGGGTCGGCGACTGCGAAGACTATGTGCTGGAGAAGCGGCGGCTGCTGATCGAGGCCGGGGTTCCGTCGGGCAATCTGCTGATCACGGTGGTGCGCCAGCCCAACGGCGACGGTCACGCGGTGTTGACGGTCAACACCAGCTACGGCGACTTCATCCTGGACAATCTCCAGTCCCGCGTCCTGGCATGGACAGACACGGATTACCGCTACTTGAAACGACAATCCACGCGCAATGCCGGCGCCTGGGTGGGCATCGAGGACGGCCGCAGCGTCGCCGTCGGCAGCGTGCGCTAGGTCGCGTCTTTTCGAGGTCAGGGATACCCGGTCGAGTCCCCACCCTCCCCGTCCCCAACGACCGGGTCAAAGGAGCCGGCCCGTGTCCCCGGGCCGGCTCCGCCTTTTGCGGGCCGGGCGGCCACCTCAGGCGGGGGCGAGCCCCTTCATGAACCGGCGGCCGTTTTCGACATAATGGACGGCCGACCACTTCAACAGTTCCACCGCCTTGTCGTCTAGTTCACGCACGGCCTTGGCCGGCGAGCCGACGATCAGGCTGTTGTCGGGAAAGCTCTTGCCCTCGGTCACCAGCGCACCGGCGCCGACCAGACAGTTGGCGCCGATCCGGGCACCGTTGAGCACGATCGCGCCCATGCCGACCAGACTGTTGTCGCCGATGGTGCAGCCATGCAGCATGGCACGGTGACCGATCGTACAGCCCAGTCCGACCGTCAACGGAAAGCCGATATCGGTGTGCATGACGGTATGTTCCTGCACGTTGGAGCCGGCTCCGATCACAATCGGCTCATTGTCGCCACGCAGCACGGCGCCGAACCAGATGCCGGCATTCTCGCCGAGCCGCACCCGGCCGACCAGGGTCGCGTCAGGCGCGATCCAGTTGGTCGTGCGATCGTCGAATTCGGGCTCGAGGCCGTCCAGAGCGTAGATGGGCACGATGACTGCTCCTGTCGGTTTGTCGCGCCGTCAGGAAAACAACGCCGCGGCGTGGAATGCAAGCTCGGCAACGATCGTGCCGGTGGCCGCGACCCAGATCGCCGCAAGCGCCGTGCCGGCCACCGCGGCGCCGGCCTGCCGACGCCCCTCGCCGACGGCACACAACACATCGTTGACGAGCATGAACGGACCGGCAAGCGCCGTCAGACACAGCGACCGCGCGAGATGGTGCGTCGACACGAACGGATCGCGCAGGCCGAGACGGCGTCCCGCCCACACTTCCATAAGCGATCCCGCCAGCCCGGCAAGGGTCAGGCCGCAGCCGAACACAAAAGCCATCGTCGCAATCAGCGCCATGTTTACCGTCCCTTTACCATGAAACCGCAAGGTCTCTAACGACTTTGCAAGTTCCATGCCGCACCGCGCGTGCCATCAGGGCACAACAGGCCGGAAAAGGGAGTTCGACGTGCACAGCAGCGATACCGCCGATTCGCAGTCCAGCGGAGCGATCGACGAGCGTTTCATGCTGCGTGTGTTTGCCGGTTTCGCCCTGATGGCGCTCGCCGCAGTGGGGATCAGCGCCGGCGGCAAACTGCTCGGTCGCTCGATCGTACTCGCGGGGCACACCGAAAACACGACGCCGCACGAGATCGTCATCGGCAACGACGTGCTGGTTGTGCCTGCCAATGCGATCCGGTTCGAGCGCGAGCGCCGCGACGGGGTCGCGCCGAACCTGCATCTCTATCTGCGCTGGCCGGATATGAGCGGCTACCGGGCGGCGGCGCGCGAGGATTTCAACCATGCAGGCGGCCGACGCTCGATCCTGTTCTTGTCGTTCGAACCGCGGATGATGTCGCGCGACATGAGCGGGCGCTACGACCCGATCTACAGTGCCTTGATCGAGACGACGGCAAGGCCCGGCCCGGGCGGCCTGCGCGTTCACGCCTTCAGCGACAAATCAGGCTATGTCAACGAATTGCTTCTGGTCGGCCCGCGCAACGGCGGCGCACCGTTCGTGGCGCGATGCCTGTCCGGCCCGGTTGCGTCCGAACTTCTGGCCGAATGCGAGCGCGACATTTTCGTGGGAAAAGAGTTAAGCCTGACCTACCGCTTTCCGGTCGAACTTCTGGCCGACTGGCGCAGGCTCGACGCGGCGGTGCGCGGCTATGCAGGCACCGTGGTCAAGAGCGCCGCCGACGAGGCGAGCGCCTCGCGGCAACGTTTCGGGCGTGCCGGCTGAACGCAGCCGCTACAGGTCGATGTCGAGGATCGCCATCGAGAAATTGTAGGACAATTCGCCCTCGTCCTCGTCGCGATAGATGATGCCCAGAAACTCGTCCTCGAGATAGAGCTCGCATGAATCGTCCTTGCGCGGCCGTGCCTTCACCTGAAGCTGGGGATTGCTGAAGGTGCGCTTGAAATAGGCGTCGAGCTTCCTGATCTCATCGGGTTTCAACCGGCGTCTCCTGATGCATTGGCGGGGTCTGAAAGAGCTTGATGAAGCCCGCATGTGGCATGGGCGTCGTCGCCCTGTAAACCCTGAATGTCGTCCGTCCCACGCCGGCGCAGCAGTCAAAGCCGCACGCCGTCAGCCCTTTTCGGACAGGAGCTGGTCCATGGCGCGCGACGGCTCGGCACAGCCGGCCTCGCCGACGATGCGCGCCGGCACGCCGGCAACCGTCTTGTTGTTGGGCACCGAGGCCAGCACCACGGAGCCCGACGCCACCTTGGTGCAATGGCCGATCTCGATATTGCCGAGCACCTTGGCGCCGGCGCCAAGCAGCACGCCGTGCCGGATCTTCGGGTGGCGGTCGCCGCCGGCCTTGCCGGTGCCGCCGAGCGTGACCCCGTGCAGGATCGAGACATTGTCCTCCACCACCGCGGTTTCGCCGATCACCAGCCCGGTGGCGTGATCGATGAAGATGCCCTTGCCGATGCGCGCGGCGGGATTGATATCGGTCTGGAAGACCGAGGACGAGCGGCTTTGCAGATAAAGCGCGAAATCGCGCCGCCCCCTGTTGAACAGCCAGTGGGCGAGCCGATGCGTCTGCAGGGCGTGAAATCCCTTGAAATAGAGAACCGGCTCGACAAAGCGCTGGCAGGCCGGATCCCGGTCGTAATAGGCTTGGATGTCGACGCGCACGACCGCGCTCCATTCGGGGTCGGCATTGCGCATTTCGCGAAATGCCTGGCCGATCAGGGCCGCGTCCAGATCGTCATGGTCGAGCCTTTCGGCGACGCGATGGATGACGGCATCCTCGAGGGTTTCCTGGTTCAACACGGTGGAATAGACGAAGGCCGCCAGCAGCGGGTCGTGCTCGACGGCGTCGAGCGCTTCCTGGCGGATCGATTCCCAGATCGGGTCCACCGGCCGGATATCGCTTGCGCGGGCGGGGTTGCGTGCCGTCATCATTTCGCTCCCTGAGCCAGGACGTCCATCGGCTTGTGGTGGAAGAGAACATACGTCAGAACGCCCCGACGTAGAACATCAATTTCCTCAACCCTCGTTCAATTGGATTGATATGGGCGATTTTCAAGGTCAATCCGATCATTCGGCACCGGGGCTTCTCATCGCCCGCGCGGGCGACGGCGTCGTGACGCTGACGCTCGATCGCCCGGCAAAGAAAAACGCGGTGACGCTTGCCATGTGGCGCCAGATCGCGGCCACCGTCGACGCGCTGAACGGCGACCAAACGGCCCGGGTGCTCGTGCTTCGCGGTGCGGGCATGGATTTTTGCGCCGGCGCCGATATCGGCGAATTCGCCGAGGTGCGTCGCGACGCCGGCACCGCGCGCGCCTACGAGGATGCCAATTCGGCCGCCTTCGCGGCGTTGCGCACCTGTCGCGTGCCGGCAATCGCCTCGATCGCGGGCGTGTGTTTCGGCGGCGGCTTCGGCCTGGCGGCGGCCTGCGACCTCCGTCTCGGGGCGGCCGACGCCGTCTTCGCGGTCCCGGCCGCGCGGCTCGGTCTGGCCTATCCGGCCGACGCAATGGCCGACATCGTCGCTGCATGCGGGCAACATATGGCCCGCTATCTCAGCTTTTCCGGCGCGCGCCTGGCAGCAAAGGCCGCACACGAAACCGGCTTCCTGCTGGAGCTTTTGCCCGACCAAGCCGCGCTGGAGGCACGCGTCAGCGATATCGCCTCGGCCATCGCCGGCAACGCGCCGCTTTCGATCGCCGCCTCCAAGGCCTCTATCCGCGCCGCGCTGAGCGGGCGCGACGACGATCTGGCCCACGCCAGGGCACTGGGCGACGCCACGTTCGACAGCGCCGACTACACGGAGGGGCGCGCGGCGTTCCTGGAGCGGCGGCCGCCGCGCTTCGGGGGACGCTGAGCGGCTGGCCTGGCCCATCAGACGGCCGGTCGTGGCGTTAGCGGCTTATATGTTGCAGGACGCATGGTCCGGGCCTGCCAGCACGCATGACCGCGCCGGTATGGTCGTAGAGTGTGAAGGAACCCGCCGCCATGGCGACGAGCGCCACCGACACCATCCTTCTGCCCGATAGCCGCCATTCCTGGTATCGGCTGGCGCTGTGCATGGTGCTGGGAACGATAGGCAGCGTCGGCATGTGGGCGATCGTGGTCGTGCTGCCCGCCGCCCAGGCCGAGTTCGGCGTCAATCGCGCCGACGCCTCGATCCCCTATACCGCGACCATGGTCGGGTTCGCGCTCGGCAACGTGGTCATCGGCCGTTTCGTCGACCGTATGGGCGTCGCCATCCCGATCGCGGTAGCCGTGGTGATGCTCGGCAGCGGCTTCCTGCTTGGCGCGGTGGCACCCTCCGTGTGGCTGCTGGCCGCCGCCCAGGTTCTGGCCGGCTTCGGCGCCGCGGCCACGTTCGGGCCGATGATGGCCGACATTTCGCGCTGGTTCGTGCGCCGGCGCGGCATCGCCGTCGCCGCGGCCGCCTCCGGCAATTATATTGCGGGCGCCATCTGGCCGTTTTTCCTGCATGCCGGCATGGAATTTGACGGGTGGCGCTTCGCCTACAGCGCGGTCGGGCTTTTCTGCCTGGCCACGATGTTACCGCTCACTTTGCTCTTGCGCGGCCGGGCTCCGGAATTCCGGCCCGGATACGCGCTTTCCGCGCCGCCGCAACGCCAGGTGACCGGGCTGTCGCCACGCGCCCTGCAGGGCCTGCTGATCGTCGCCGGGCTCGGCTGCTGCGTGGCGATGTCGATGCCGCAGGTGCATATCGTGGCCTATTGCGTCGATCTCGGCTTCGGGGTAGCGCGCGGGGCGGAGATGCTGTCCCTGATGCTGGCGGCCGGCATCGTCAGCCGGCTTGCCTCCGGGGTGATCGCCGACCGCATCGGCGGGGTGAAGACGCTGCTGCTCGGCTCGGTGCTGCAGGCGATCGCGCTGATGTTCTACATCCCCTTCGACGGGCTTGCATCGCTCTATGTCGTGTCGCTGATCTTCGGCCTGTCACAGGGCGGCATCGTGCCGAGCTACGCCATCATCGTGCGCGAATATCTGCCACCGCACGAGGCCGGCGAGCGCATCGGCATCGTCATCATGGCCACGATCGTCGGCATGGCGCTCGGCGGTTGGCTGTCGGGCTTCATCTACGACCTGACCGGCTCCTACCGCGCAGCATTCCTGAACGGCATCGCCTGGAACATGCTCAACATCGCGGTGATGGTGTTCCTGCTGATGCGCACGCGCTCGCCGAAGAGCAAGGGCAGAGCGGTGCCTGCCTGAGCGGATGCGGCGCCCTGCCGCCGCAACTCCGTCGATTTTCGGATAGAGGCCTCAGAACGCCTTGAAGGTCAGCGTGGTCAGGGTACGGAAAATACCGGGAACGTTGGCGACGTTCTCGTCGATGAACTTGCCGATATCGACACCGTCCTCGACATAGACTTTCAGCAACAAATCATAATCGCCGCTGGTGGAATACATCTCGGAGACGATCTCGCGCTCGAAGATCGCATCGGCAACCTCGTAGGTCTTGCCGGGATAACACTGCACTTGTACGAAAACGGGTCTCATTGCGGGTAGCCTGCCTTTTCGTGTCCGCTCGTCCGGGCGCGCGTGACGCCCCCGTGATTCCGGGCGACCTTCCGCCGCCGGCCTCACCCTGTCAACAAGGTTCGCGTCAAGGCGTGACCGGGCTCGGCCAGACCGTCGATAACGTTGAAGTGGTGGCGGTCCGGCTCGACCACGCAGGCAGTCTCGGCGCCGCAGCCGGTCCAGGCATTGGCCAAAAGCGCGTTCTGGCGCAAGAACTCGGAACGTTCGTTGCCGCCGACCCAACAGCACACGCGCGCCCCCGGCATCGGATCGAGAAGCGCTGGGCTTTGCGCGCGCGCCTCTTCGGCATCGATCTTCAAATCGGCGTTCATGGCGGTACGCATGATCGGGCGCAGATCGTGCACGCCGGAAATCGACACCACGTTGCGAATGCGGGCGCGCAGGTCGGGCGCAAGCGGCGACGTCGCCGACACCATGCAGCTGACGAGATGGCCGCCGGCGGAGTGGCCGGCAAGCATGACGGGGCCCTGGATGCGCCCCGCCGCATGGGCGATCGCTACGCCGACCTCCTCGACAATGCCGGCGATGCGGATTTGCGGACAGAGCGTGTAGGAGGGCATGGCGACCGCATAGCCGTTTTCGACCGCGCCGGCGGCAAGGTGCGACCAGAAACTCTTGTCGAGCCGCAGCCAGAACCCGCCATGAACGAACACGACCAGCCCTACGGCCTCATCTTCGGGCATGAACAGATCGTAGCGGTTGCGCGCGCCTTCGCCGTAGGCCTGGTCGAGATGCGCCCTGCCCTCACCCGCCAGCCGATCGCGAAAGGCTTGCGCCGGCTCCACCCAGGCATCAGGCCAACGCTCGCCGCCGGCGATGTTGGGCCCGTTGGCATAGGCGTCGTTCCAGTCGTCCACACGGCGATAATTGGTCACGCTCAGTCCCTCTCTGGCCGGTGCGTTCGCGGTCCGGCTTCGTTCCGCGACCCGACCCCGGCGCATTCCGTTTCTCGCCACATCGTGCGGCCTTGTCGAGCCAGGGTCCAGAGTGCGGCCCAGTACAAAATATTTCAACCTTGAAATTTCATGCTTGAAATATTGGCCGGCCTTTGACATGGTTTATCTGTCGCGCAGGGAGGAACGCCCGACATGAAAATCGCCATTCTCGGCGGCGGGCCCGCCGGCCTTTATTTCGCGATCTCGATGAAGCTTCGCGACGCCGCCCACGAGGTCACCGTCTTCGAACGCAACCGTCCCGACGACACGTTCGGCTGGGGCGTGGTGCTGTCGGACGAAACCCTCGACAATCTCGCCGCCAACGATGCCGCCAGCGCGGAAAAGATCCGCAAGCATTTCGCCTATTGGGACGACATCGCCGTGTTTTATCGCGGTACGCAGACCGTCTCGACCGGCCATGGGTTCTGCGGCATCGGACGCATGCGGCTCCTGCTGCTGCTTCAGGAACGCGCCCGCGAACTCGGCGTCGACTTGCGCTTCGAGACCGAGGCCGATGAGCCACAACATTACATGGACCGTTACGACCTCGTGGTCGCCTCGGACGGGCTCAACTCCAAGGCGCGCACCGCGTTCGCCGACATTTTCAAGCCCGACATCGACGTGCGCGCCTGCAAATTCGTCTGGCTCGGCACGCACCAGAAATTCAACGACGCCTTCACCTTCATCTTCGAGGAGACCGACAAGGGCTGGGTATGGGCGCACGCCTACCAGTTCGACGACGACACGGCGACCTTCATCGTCGAGTGCTCGGAGGAGACCTGGGCGCGATTCGGCTTCGGCGAGATGTCGAAGGAGGAGTCGATCGCAACCTGCGAGGCGATCTTCAAGGACCATCTCGGCGGCCATGCGCTGATCTCCAACGCCAACCATATCCGCGGCTCGGCCTGGCTCAACTTCCCGCGAGTCCTGTGCGAGCGCTGGTCGCACAAGAACCTGGCGCTGATGGGGGATGCGGCGGCAAGCGCGCATTTTTCGATCGGCTCGGGCACCAAGCTGGCGCTGGAGAGCGCGATCGCACTCGCCGACTACGTCACCAGCGAACCCGATCTGGAGTCCGCCTTTCGCAAATACGAGGACGCGCGCCGGCTGGAAGTGCTGCGCCTGCAATCGGCGGCGAGGAACTCGCTGGAATGGTTCGAGGAGGTCGAGCGCTATCTCGATCTCGACCCGGTCCAGTTCAACTATTCGCTGCTGACGCGCTCGCAGCGCATCAGCCACGAAAATCTGCGCCTGCGCGACAAGGACTGGCTGGAAGGCGCCGAGCGCTGGTTTCACGGTCAGGCCGGCAACGACATCAACATCGCGCGCGCGCCGATGTTTGCGCCGTTCAAGCTGCGCGACATGGCGTTGAAGAACCGCATCGTGGTCTCGCCGATGGCGCAGTACAAGGCGGTGGACGGCTGCCCGACCGACTGGCATTTCGCCCACTATGCCGAACGCGCCAAGGGCGGCGCCGGACTGGTCTATATCGAGATGACCTGCGTCAGCCCCGAGGGCCGGATCACGCCGGGTTGTCCGGGATTCTATGCGCCCGAGCACGAGGCCGCCTGGACCCGGCTGGTCGATTTCGTCCATGCCGAAACCGAGGCCAAGATCTGCGCCCAGATCGGCCATTCCGGCGCGAAAGGCTCGACCCAGCTCGGCTGGCAGGACATGGACGCGCCGTTGGAAACCGGCAACTGGCCGCTGCTGTCGGCTTCCGAGGTCGCCTGGTCGCCGCAAAACCCCACGCCGAAGGCAATGGACCGCGCCGACATGGATATGGTGCGCGACCAATTCGTGGCCGCCGCCGAGATGGCCGAACGCTGCGGCTTCGACATGCTCGAACTGCACATGGCGCACGGCTATCTGCTGTCGTCCTTCATCACCCCGCTGACCAATACGCGCACGGACGACTATGGCGGCTCGCTGGAAAACCGCATGCGCTACCCGCTGGAGGTCTATCGCGCGGTGCGTGACGCGTGGCCCGACAACAAGCCGATCTCGGTGCGCATCTCGGCCAATGACTGGGTCGGCGAAGACGGCATCACGCCGCAGGACGCGGTCGAGATCGCCGGTCTGCTGCGGGAGGCAGGCGTCGACATTTGCGACGTATCGGCCGGCCAGACCTCGATCCGCGCCAAGCCGGTCTATGGCCGCATGTTCCAGACGCCGTTTTCCGACCGGATCCGCAACGAGACCGGCATGGCGACGATGGCGGTGGGCAATATCTACGAACCCGATCACGCCAACTCGATCCTGATGGCCGGCCGCGCCGATCTGGTGTGTCTGGCCCGGCCGCATCTTGCCGATCCCTACTGGACGCTGCACCAGGCCGGCGCGCTCGGCGACCGCCAGGTCAAGTGGCCCGATCCCTATCTGCCCGGCCGCGACCAGCTCTACCGCCTGGCCGAACGCCAGGACCAGATGACGGGCAAGGTGTGACGATGGAAACGCGTCACGCGCTGGTCACCGGCGGCGGCTCCGGGGTGGGCAAAGCGATCGCCATCGCGCTCGCCGAGGCCAGCATCGAGGTAACGATCTGCGGCCGGCGCCAGCAGAGCCTCGACACGGTGGCCCAGTCCAACCCGCGCATTCACGGCGTCAGCGCCGACGTGACCGACGAAGCCTCGGTCAGGGCGCTCTACGAAACTGCGGAAGCCGCGCGCGGGGCCTTCGACATCGTGGTCGCCAATGCCGGCATGTCGGGCAGCGCGCCAGCCCACAAGACCACGCTCGGCGACTGGCAACGCACGCTCGACGTCAATCTGACCGGCGCCTTCCTGACCGTGCGGCCGGCGCTCGCCGGCATGCTGGAACGCAGGCGCGGCCGCATCGTCTTCGTCGCCTCGACTGCCGGCCTGAAGGGCTATGCCTATGTTGCGCCCTATGTCGCGGCGAAACACGGCGTGGTCGGACTGATGCGGGCGCTTGCGAGCGAGACCGCCAAGTCGGGCGTGACGGTGAACGCGGTGTGTCCGGGCTTTACCGAGACCGAGATGCTGGACGGCTCGATCGCCCGGATCGTCGAAAAGACCGGACGCAGCGCGTCGGAAGCGCGCGCCATGCTTGCCGCGACCAATCCGCAAGGCCGACTGATCGAGCCCGACGAGGTCGCCGCCACGGTGCTGTGGCTTGCCGGCGAGGACGCGCGCTCGATCACCGGCCAGGCGATCTCGGTGTCGGGAGGCGAGACATGGTAAGCGGGCTGGTCGCGACAATCGGCCACCGGTCGGGCAACAAGGAGCGGCTGCTCTTGTGGATTCGGCTGTTGCGCGCCTCGCGCATGATCGAAAGCGAGCTGCGGGAGCGGCTGAAGCGCGATTTCAACTCCACACTGCCGCGCTTCGACGTGATGGCCGCGCTCTATCGCGCCCCTGACGGCATGCTGATGAGCGACCTGTCACGCTTTCTGCTGGTGTCGAACGGCAACGTGACCGGTATCGTCGACCGGCTGGTGTCGGACGGCTTCGTCAGCCGCGCGCGCCGCGACGGCGACCGCCGTACCTCTATCGTGACCCTGACCGAGCGGGGGCGCGACGAATTCCAGCGCATGGCGCGGGTCCACGAGGACTGGATCGGCGACCTGCTCGGCGACGTCGATGAGGCCGACGCCAAACGGCTTTCGACAATGCTCAAATCGTTCCGCAGCAATTGGGAGGGCGAGACTTGACCGCAATGGCAGGCCTGAAACCGCGGCATTTCCTCTGGGAGGCCGAAAACGGCGTGGCGCGGGTGCGGCTCAACCGCCCCGAACGCAAGAACCCGCTGACCTTCGAGAGCTATGCCGAGTTGCGCGACACGTTCCGCCAGCTCGCCTATGCCGACGATATCGACGTGGTGGTGTTCTTGCCCAATGGCGACAATTTCTCCTCGGGCGGCGACGTGCACGACATTATCGGACCGCTGGTCGCGATGGACATGAAGCAATTGCTGGCCTTCACCCGCATGACCGGCGATCTGGTCAAGGCGATGCTGAACTGCTCCAAGCCGATCATTGCCGCCGTCGACGGGGTGGCGGTGGGTGCGGGCGCGATCATCACCATGGCCTCCGACATCCGGCTGGCGACGCCGCAGGCCAAGACCGCCTTCCTGTTCACCAAGGTCGGGCTGGCGGGCTGCGACATGGGCGCGTGCGCCATGCTGCCCAGGATCATCGGCCAGGGCCGCGCGGCGGAACTGCTTTATTCCGGCCGCTCGATGAGCGCGGAGGAAGGCGAGCGCTGGGGTTACTACAATCGGCTGATCGAGGCCGAGACGCTTGAAGCGGAGGCGTTGACGCTCGCGAAATCAATCGCTTCCGGCCCGACCTTCGCACATGGAATCACCAAGACCCAGTTGAACCAGGAATGGTCTATGGGTCTCGACCAGGCGATCGAGGCCGAAGCGCAGGCGCAGGCGATCTGCATGCAGACCAAGGATTTCGAACGCGCCTATCACGCCTTCGTCGCCAAGCAGAAACCCGTATTCGAGGGAAATTGATGGCTGACCGCAGCTTCCTGTCCTGGCCGTTTTTCGAGGACCGCCACCGCGACCATGCCGAACGGCTGGAGGGTTGGTGCGCCCAAAACCTGCCGGTCGCACATGACGACGTCGACCAGGCCTGCCGGCAGATCGTTGCGGCGCTCGGCCGCGATGGCTGGCTCCAGCCCACGGCGGTCGATCCCGCCGCGCCCGGCCCGCTCGACGTGCGCACGCTGTGTCTGACCCGCGAGACACTGGCCCGCCATGACGGGCTCGCCGACTTCGCCTTCGCCATGCAGGGGCTCGGCACCGGCGCGATCAGCCTGTTCGGATCGCCGCAGCAACGCGAATGGCTGGAAAAGACCCGGCGCGGCGAGGCGATTTCGGCCTTCGCGCTGTCGGAACCGCGCTCGGGCTCCGATGTCGCCAACATGGACATGAGCGCGACGCGAGACGGCGGCGACTACGTGCTTTCGGGCGAAAAGACTTGGATTTCCAACGGCGGCATCGCCGACGTATACAGCGTGTTCGCTCGCACCGGCGACGCGCCGGGCGCCAAGGGCATTTCGTGTTTCGTGGTGCCGGCCGACACGCCGGGCCTCGAAATCGCCGAGCGGATCGAGGTGGTCGCGCCGCACCCACTGGCGCGGCTTTCCTTCAACGATGTGCGCGTGCCGGCGAGCGCGATGGTCGGTAAACCCGGCGAAGGGTTCCGCATCGCCATGTCAGTGCTCGACGTCTTCCGCTCCACCGTCGGCGCGGCAGCGCTCGGCTTTGCCCGGCGCGCGCTCGACGAAAGCCTGGCGCGGGCCGGCGGCCGGGAACTGTTCGGGGCGCCGCTGTTCGACCTGCAGATGGTGCAGGGCCACCTCGCCGACATGGCGCTCGACGTCGATGCGGCCGCGCTGCTCATCTACCGCGCCGCCTGGACCAAGGATTCAGGCGCGCCGCGCGTGACCCGCGAAGCGGCAATGGCCAAGCTCTACGCCACCGACCGGGCACAGGAAGTAATCGACAAGGCGGTGCAGCTTCATGGCGGCGACGGCGTTCGCCGGGGTCACATCGTGGAGAGCCTCTACCGGGAGATCCGGGCGCTCAGGATCTATGAAGGTGCCTCGGACGTGCAGAAAATCGTCATCGCCAGGCAGATTGCCAACTAAACCAGCAGGGGAAAAACAATGCTCGGACCGACGGGACATACGGACACATTTTCCCGCGACAACCTGCCGACTCAGGATGCGTGGCCGGGTTTCCTGCTCGACGGCTTCGACTACCCCGACTATCTCAACGTGGGCGTGGAACTGACCGACCGCCTGGTCGAACAGGGCTTTGGCGACCGCACGGCGCTGATCGGCAACGGGCGCCGGCGCACCTACAAGGAACTTGCCGACTGGACCAACCGCCTCGCCCATGCGCTGGTCGAGGATTACGGCGTCAAGCCGGGCAACCGGGTGCTGATCCGCGGTCCCAACAATCCGGCCATGGTCGCCTGCTGGTTGGCCGCGACCAAGGCCGGCGCGGTGGTGGTCAACACTATGCCGATGCTGCGCGCCGGGGAACTTGCCAAGATCGTCGACAAGGCGGAGATCGCACTGGCGCTGTGCGATACGCGCGCCAAGGACGAGCTCGTCGCCTGCGCCAAGGACAGCAAATTTTTGAAACAGGTCGTCGGCTTCGACGGCACCGCCAATCACGACGCCGAACTCGACCGCGTCGCGCTCGACAAATCGGTGATCTTCGAGGCGATCAAGACCGGCCGCGACGACGTCGCGCTGCTCGGTTTCACCTCGGGCACGACCGGCGTGCCGAAGGCGACGATGCATTTTCACCGCGACCTTCTGATCATCGCCGACGGCTATGCCAAGGAAGTGCTGCAAGTGACCCCCGACGACGTGTTCGTCGGCTCGCCGCCGCTCGCCTTCACCTTCGGCCTCGGCGGCCTGGCGATCTTCCCGCTGCGCTTCGGCGCGGCCGCCACGCTGTTGGAAAGCGCCACGCCACCCAACATGATCGAGATCATCGAGACCTACAAGGCGACGGTCTCCTTCACCGCGCCGACGGCCTATCGCGCCATGCTGGCGGCGATGGAGGACGGCGCCGACCTGTCCTCGCTCAGGGTGGCGGTGTCGGCGGGCGAAACCCTGCCGGCCCCGGTTTTCGAGGCCTGGACCCAAAAGACCGGCAAGCCGATCCTCGACGGCATCGGCGCGACGGAAATGCTGCACATCTTCATCTCCAACCGTTTCGACGACATGCATCCGGCCACGACCGGACGGCCGGTCACCGGCTACGAGGCCAGGATCGTCGACGCCGACATGAACGAGGTGCCGCGCGGCACGGTCGGCAAGCTCGCCGTGCGCGGCCCGACCGGCTGCCGCTACCTCGCCGACGATCGTCAGCGCGATTATGTCAGAGACGGCTGGAACCTGACCGGCGACGCCTTCTACCAGGACGAGGACGGACGCTTCCACTTTGCCGCGCGTACCGACGACATCATCGTGTCGGCCGGCTACAACATCGCCGGACCGGAAGTCGAAGCCGCGCTTCTCGCCCATGCCGACGTCGCCGAATGCGCCGTCATCGGCGCGCCCGACGAGGCGCGCGGCGAGATCGTTCAGGCGCATGTGGTGCTCGTTGAAGGCCGCGTCGGCGACGAGGCGATGACCAAGCGCCTGCAGGACCACGTCAAGGCGACGATCGCGCCGTATAAATATCCGCGCTCGGTGGTCTTCATCGCGGCGCTTCCCAAGACCCAGACCGGCAAAATCCAGCGTTTCAGGCTTCGCCAGGACACGCAGGCATGACCGATTTTTCCAAAACCCGCGCCCTGTTCCACCTGCCCGACGGTCTTGTCTATCTCGACGGCAACTCGCTCGGCCCGCTGCCGAAAAAGGCGGTCGACAAGACGGCGACGATGATGCGCGAGGAATGGGGCGAGATGCTTATCCGCGGCTGGAACGCCGCCGGCTGGATGGCTCAGCCGCGGCAGGTCGGCGATCGCGTCGGGCGGTTGATCGGCGCGCCTGAGGGGTCGGTCGTGCTGGGCGACACGCTGTCGATCAAGGTCTACCAGGCGCTCGCCTCGGCGCTGGAACTGCGGCCGCAGCGCAAGGTGGTCTTGTCCGACAACGGCAATTTCCCGACCGACCTCTATATGGCGTCCGGGCTGATCCAGTCGCTCGACAAGGGCCACGAGTTGAAGATCGTCGCGCCGGAAGAGGTCGAGGACGCGATCGACGACACGGTGGCGGCGCTGATGCTGACGGAGGTCGACTACCGTACCGGGCGCCTGCACGACATGAAGCGCCTGACGGAGAAGGCGCATGCCGCGGGCGCGCTGGCGATCTGGGATCTCGCGCATTCTGCCGGCGCGCTGCCGGTCGATCTCGCCGGCGCCGACGCCGATTTCGCGGTCGGTTGCACCTATAAATATCTCAATGGCGGCCCCGGCGCCCCGGCCTTCATCTATGTCGCGCCAAGGCTGGCCGAAAAGGTCCGCCCCGCCCTTTCGGGCTGGCTCGGCCACGACGCGCCGTTCGCCTTCGACCTGGACTACCGAGCCGGCCGGGGCATCGACCGGATGCGGGTCGGCACACCGCCGGTAATCGCGCTGGCTGCCCTCGACGCCGCGCTTGACGCCTGGGAAGGCGTCGACATGGCCGATCTGCGCGCCGCCTCGATCCGGCTTTCGGAGCGCTTCATCGTGGAGGTCGAACGGCGCTGTCCCGATTTGACGCTCGGCTCGCCGCGCGACCCGGAGCAGCGCGGCAGCCAGGTCTCCTTCCTGCACGACAACGGCTATGCCATCATGCAGGCACTGATCGCGCATGACGTGATCGGCGATTTCCGCGCGCCGAACGCGATGCGGTTCGGCTTCACGCCGCTTTACCTCGGCGAGGACGAGGTGGTCGCCGGCGCCGAACGGCTCGAACGCATCCTGGTCGAGCGGCTTTGGGACCGTCCCGAGTTCCACGAAAGGGCTGCCGTGACATGAGCGCTTCCTACGACCCCTCCAGCGACGGCGCGGTGACGGATTTCGCGAGCAAGATGTCCTATGGCGACTATCTGCACCTCGACAGGATCCTCAGCGCACAAGCGCCGAAATCCGACTCGCCCGACGAGATGCTGTTCATCATCCAGCATCAAACCTCGGAACTGTGGATGAAGCTCGCCGTGCACGAGGTCACTTCCGCGCTCGCCGCCCTGCGTGGCGACGCCCTGCAACCGGCGTTCAAGATGCTGACCCGGGTGGCGCGCATCTTCGAGCAGCTGAACAGCGCCTGGGACGTGCTGCGCACGATGACGCCGAGCGAATATACTCGCTTTCGCGCCGCCCTCGGCCAGTCCTCCGGCTTCCAGTCCTGGCAGTATCGCGCCATCGAGTTTCTGGCCGGAAACCGCAATACGGCGATGCTGAAGGCGCACGCGCACGATCAGGCGGTGACGGCGCGGCTGGAGGCGATCCTGGAGCGGCCGAGCCTCTACGACGAGGCGCTGCTTCTGCTTGCCCGCCAGGGCTTCGAGATCGGCGTGGACGCCAAGCGCAAGGAATGGCGCTCGAGACGCGAGGAAAGCGCGACGGTGCTGGCGGCGTGGAAATCGGTCTACCAACAGCCCGAACGCTACTGGCAACTCTACGAGCTGGCGGAGAAGCTGGTCGATTTCGAGGACTATTTCCGGCGCTGGCGCTTCAACCACGTCACCACCGTGGAACGCATCATCGGACTGAAGCGCGGAACGGGCGGGACGTCGGGCGTGAGCTATCTGCGCAAGATGTTGGAGGTGGAACTGTTTCCGGAGTTGTGGAAAGTCAGAACCGAACTATGACGGCGGGCCGAGGCACCACGGCCGCGCCGGGCGGATCGCAAGCCGGCCCCGGGCCGGGATGGACCGTTCAAAGATCGGGTGTCGTAGGGAACGAAACAGGGAGACGACCATGAAGAAATTTCTTGCAGCGGGCGTGATCGCCCTTTCCGCCAGCGTTGCCGGCGCGGCCTTCGCCGAACCGGTCAAGGTCGGCATGATCACCACCTTGTCGGGCGGTGGCGCCGGGCTCGGCGTCGACGTGCGCGACGGCTTCATGCTGGCGCTCAAACAGGCCGGCAATTCCGACGTTGAGCTGATCGTGGAGGACGATGCCCGCAAGCCGGAACTGGCCGTGCAGATCGCCGACAAGATGATGCAGAGCGACAAGGTCGACATTCTGACCGGCATCATCTGGTCGAACCTGGCGATGGCCGTCGTGCCGAACGCCGTCAATCAGGGTACCTTCTACCTGTCGCCCAATGCCGGCCCCTCGGCGCTTGCCGGCGCCAACTGCAACAAGAACTATTTCAACGTCGCCTGGCAGAACGACAATCTGCACGAGGCGGCGGGCGCCTATGCCGCGGAGGCCGGCTACAAGAAGGTCTTCATCATGGCGCCGAACTATCCGGCCGGCACCGACGCGCTGACCGGCTTCAAGCGCTTCTACAAGGGCGAACCGGCCAACGAGGTCTATACCAAGCTCGGACAGACCGACTACGCCGCCGAGATCGCCCAAATCCGCGCTTCCGGCGCCGACGCGGTGTTCTTCTTTCTGCCCGGCGGCATGGGCATCGCCTTCATGAAGCAATATGCCCAGTCGGGCGTCGAGCTGCCGCTGGTCGGCCCGGCTTTCTCCTTCAGCCAGGACATTCTCGGCGCGGTCGGCGACGCCGCGATCGGCGTCAAGAACACCTCGCAATGGTCGAAGGACATCGACAACGACACCAACAAGGCGTTCGTCGAGACCTTCCAGGCCGAATATGGCCGCTTGCCCTCGCTCTATGCCAGCCAGGGTTTCGACACCGCCAACCTCATCCTGTCGGCGGCGGCCAAGGCGGACGTGAAGGATCAGGACGCGTTTCGCGCGGCGCTGAAGGAAGCCGATTTCAAATCGACGCGCGGCGACTTCGCCTTCGCCGACAACCACCATCCGATCCAGGACATCTATGTCCGCGAGGTGATCAAGGAAGGCGACACGCTCACCAACAAGATCGTCGGCGTCGCGCTGGAAGATCATCAGGACGCCTACGCGGCCGACTGCAAGATGTAACGCAACGAGCGCCCTCTCCCCGCCCGCGGGGAGAGGGCGGCGACCGGCCGCCGCGGCGCGGCAGAGCCCGCCCGCATGCGCTCGGTCGCCACTTCGCCCCTTCCCCAATCCGGCCCGCCGGGCCGCCTTCTCCCCGATGTAGCGGGAGAAAGGTTCCCGCTTCCAACGTTCAGGACGACCGTGCAAACCGCGCTCCTCATCGAACAGATCCTCAACGGCCTTCAATTCGGCGTCATGCTGTTCTTGATGGCTGCCGGCCTGACGCTGATCTTCGGCGTCATGGGCCTGATCAACCTCGCCCACGGCTCGCTCTACATGATCGGCGCCTTCGCCTGCGCGACGGTTGCCGCGGCGACCGGCTCGTTCTGGCTCGGGCTGGTGGCGAGCCTGGCCGCGGCGGCGGCGGCCGGCGCACTGGTGGAAATAACCGTCATCCGGCGGCTCTACGACCGCGACCATCTCGACCAGGTGCTGGCGACCTTTGCGCTGATCCTGATCTTTTCGGAGGGCACGCGCTGGGTGTTCGGCTCGTTTCCGCTTTATCTCGACATCCCACCGCTCTTGCGCGGCGCGCTGCCGCTGCCGGGCGGCGGCGCGTATCCGGCCTACCGGCTGGCAATCATCGGGGTGGGCATCGCGGTCGCGGTCGGCCTTTACCTGCTAATTTCGCGGACGCGGCTCGGCATGCGCATCCGCGCCGGCGAATCCGACCGGGAGATGATCGCCGCCCTCGGGGTCGACATTCGCACGCTCTACACCGTCGTGTTCGCGCTCGGCGCCGCACTGGCCGGGCTGGCCGGCGCGCTGGTCGGGGCGCTGCAGTCGGTCCAGGTCGGCATGGGCGAGCCGGTGCTCATCCTTGCCTTCGTGGTGATCGTCATCGGCGGCATCGGTTCCATCAAGGGCGCGCTGGTCGGGGCGGTGCTGGTCGGCGTGATCGACACGCTCGGCCGGTTCCTGCTGCCGGTCGTGTTCGCCACCTTCATGGACGCCTCCGCCGCTGCCGGCATCGGCGCGGCTCTCGCCTCCATGCTGATCTACGTGTTCATGGCGCTCGTGCTGGCCATTCGCCCGCAGGGCCTGTTTTCGGCGCAGGGTTGACGATGATGGGCAATCCTCGCGAAAGCATCCTCAACCTCGTGCTCGTTCTGGCCCTGGCCGCGATCCCGCTGGTCGCCGCCGGCATGGGCGAACCGTTTTACGTCACGCTTGCCACCCGCATGGCGATCCTGGCCCTGGCCGCGGTCGGGCTGAACTTCCTGCTTGGGTTGGGCGGGTTGGTCTCGTTCGGCCACGCGGCGTTTTTCGGTATTGGCGGCTACGTCGCCGGCATCGCAGCCACACACGCCTTCAACAACGAGCCGCTGCTGTTCGGCCTTCCCGGTACCAACCAGATGATCGTCATCTGGCTGGTCGCGATCCTCCTGTGCGGGCTCGCCGCGCTCGCGATCGGCGTCATCTCGCTGCGCACCAGCGGGGTCTACTTCATCATGATCACACTCGCCTTCGCGCAGATGATCTACTATTTCGCGATCTCCTGGCCGGCCTATGGCGGCGAGGACGGGCTGTCGATCTATGTCCGAAACGGGTTTCCCGGCGTCAACACGCTGAACGGCCTGCACTTCTTCTATCTGTGCTTTGGCCTCCTGCTTGCCGCGCTGGCCGTATTTTCCGTGTTGCGCAACTCCCGCTTCGGCGCGGCGCTCGAAGCTTCCAGGCAAAACCAGCAGCGCCTCGCGGCCGTCGGGATCGCCCCGTTTCGCATCAAGCTCGTCGCCTTCGCCATCTCCGGTATGATCACCGGGCTGGCCGGCGCGCTGTTTGCCGACCTCAACCGCTTCGTCAGCCCATCGATGCTGTCCTGGCATATGTCGGGCGAGCTGATCGTGCTGATCATCCTGGGCGGCACCGGGCGGCTGTTCGGGCCGGTCGCCGGCGCCATGGTCTACGTCCTGTTCGAATTCTATCTCGGCGGCATCACCGAGCGCTGGCAGTTCTTCCTCGGGCTGATCCTACTCGGCGTCGTCTTGTTCGCGCGCGGCGGCGTGGTCGGCCTGATCGCGGGAAAGGCACGTCATGGCTGAGCCCATCCTCGAGATCCGCAACCTCAACAAGAGCTTCGGCGCCCTGAAGGCGACCGACAATGTCAGCCTCGATCTGCGCGCCGGCGAAATCCATGCGCTGATCGGGCCCAACGGTGCCGGCAAATCGACGCTGATCCACCAGATCGCCGGGTCGCTGCGGCCCGGCAGCGGCACGATCCGGTTTCTGGGCCGCGACATCGGCGCGCTCGGCGTTCCCGAGCGCACACGGCTCGGGCTCGGCCGCACCTTCCAGATCTCGTCGCTTGCGCCGGACTATTCGGCGCTGCGCAACGTCATGCTGGCCGTGCAGGCACGTCAGGGCACGAGTTTCCGCTTCCTCAAGCCGGTGATGGCCGACCGCTCGCTGCGCGAGCCGGCGCTGGAAGCCCTGGAACAGGTAGGGCTGGCCGAGCGGGCGGACGTCCCGGCGGCGGAACTGTCGCACGGCGAGCGGCGCCAGCTCGAGATCGCGATCGCGCTCGCCCTCGGCTCCAAGGCCTTCCTGCTCGACGAACCGATGGCCGGCATGGGACCGGAGGGCTCCAAGGCGCTGACGACGTTTCTCGACGGGCTGCGCGCCGAAGCGCCGATCCTGCTGGTCGAACACGACATGGATGCGGTGTTCGCACTTGCCGACCGCATCTCCGTGCTCGTCTACGGTCGTATCATCGCCACCGGCACGGTCGACGAAATCCGGCACAATCCCGACGTGCGGCAAGCCTATCTCGGGGAGGAAGGGTGATGCTGCTCGAAGCCACCGGACTACAGACCTTCTATGGCGCCAGCCAGGCCCTGTTCGGCGTCGACCTGGCCGTGGGCGAAGGCGAGGTCGTCGCTCTGATGGGCCGCAACGGCATGGGCAAGACCACGACGATCCGGTCGATCTGCGGCCTGAACCCGCCACGCGCCGGCACGCTGCGCTTCGCCGGGTCGAGCCTTCAGGGTCTGCGCCCGCACCGCGTCGCCCGGCTCGGCATCGGGCTGGTGCCGGAGGGGCGGCGCTGCTTTCCCAACCTCACCGTCGAGGAAAATCTGATTGCGGCGGCGCGTCCGGGCGCCTGGACGCTCGCCCGCATCGAGGCGCTTTTTCCCCGGCTTGCCGAGCGCCGGCGCCAATATGCCATTTCGCTCTCGGGCGGCGAACAGCAGATGCTGGCCGTCGGCCGCGCGCTGATGACCAATCCGAAGCTCCTGATCCTCGACGAGGCGACGGAAGGCCTCGCGCCGGTGATCCGGCAGGATATCTGGAGCTCGATCCGCAAGCTCAAGGACGAGGGCCAGGCGATCCTGGTCGTCGACAAGACCATGTCGGAACTGCTTCCCGTGGCCGATCGCTGCGTCGTGCTCGAAAAGGGCACGACGGTATGGAACGGGCTGCCGGCGGAGCTTTCCGACGACATCCGCAACCGTTATCTCGGCGTCTGACAAGAAAGGGCAAAACCTTGCACGCGTCCTCCCACGAACTTTTGAACCCATCCCATTGGAAAACCGCCAAAGGCTACGCCAACGGCATCATGGCCGAAGGGCGTACGGTCTTCGTCGCCGGGCAGATCGGCTGGAACGGCCAGCAGGAATTCGAGACCGACGACTTCGCCGGCCAGGTCCGCCAGGCTCTGCAAAACGTCGTCGACGTGCTGGCCGAAGCGGGCGCCGGACCGGAGCACGCCACACGCATGACGTGGTACATCACCGACAAGCGTGAATATCTCGATCGGCTTTCCGACGTCGGGGCGGCCTATCGTGACGTGATGGGCCGCAATTTTCCGGCCATGACCATGGTCCAGGTCGCCGACCTGATCGAGGACCGCGCCAAGGTCGAGATCGAAGTGACCGCGGTGTTGCCGTCCTGAGCGGCCGAACCACACGGCAAGTGCTGGACCAACGGCCGGCAGGCGCATGCGCTTGCCGGGGCCGGCGGGCTTTGCCAAACACGCCCGATGAGCGCGGAACCCTCGAACCTCAAAGCGGCCCTGTGGATGGCCGGCTGGCTGGCATTGATGCTGACCATGACGGTCGCCGGCCGCGAAGCCACGCGCGAACTCGACGTCTTCCAGATCATGGAGATGCGCTCCATCATCGGCCTGCTGCTGCTCTATCCGGTGATCCGCATGGCCGGCGGCCTGCGTTCGGTGCGCACCGCAAAGCTGCCGCGCCATATCGGCCGCAACGTGGTGCATTACGGCGCGCAGTTCGCCTGGTTCTACGCGCTGGCGCTTATTCCGATCGCCCAACTGGTCTCGATCGAGTTCACCATGCCGATCTGGACGGCGATCCTGGCGGCGGCGTTTCTGGGCGAGCGTATCAATGGCTGGAAGATCGCCGCGATCGTGCTCGGCCTGATCGGGGTTGCCATCATCGTTCGCCCGGGCGCCGCCGCGCCGGATATCGGCCAGTTGTTCGCGCTGTTCGCGGCGATCGGCTTCGGCATCTCGGTGGCGCTGGTGAAGTCGCTCACCCGCCACGACAGCGTTCCCACGATCATTTTCTGGATGCTGGTGGTGCAGTCCCTGCTCGGCATCGTCCCGGCGCTGGCGGTCTGGCAATGGCCGTCGCCGACGGTGATGCCGTGGATCGTCGTCATCGCCTTTTGCGGCACCTATTCCCACTATTGCATGGCGCGCGCGATGCTGCATGCCGATGCCACAACGGTGGTGCCGATGGATTTCCTGCGCGTGCCGCTTTCGGCCCTTCTGGCCTGGCTGGTCTATCAGGAGGGGATCGATGTCTACACCGTCATCGGCGCTGCGCTCATCCTTGCCGGCAACACCCTCAATCTCAAGCAGGGCGGAACGGCACGCATCCGCCCCAGCTGACACAACAGGCGGTGACACTGAAAACAGGGCGCGCAGGCGCGCCTGTCCCACCCAGCCGGTGGACAAGCCGCACAAGCGCTCCTTTGTCGGCAGGGCTTGCCTTGTCAAACGCCCTCCCCCCTTATATGAGCGGGCGAGGCGAGAGCAGTCACACAGAAACGGCACCGAAAAAGCCGGCATGCTCCGACGAGCGGGAAACAGGCAGCATTACAAGCAGGCCGCATGGCGACGATCATTGACGTCCAGGACGTGACGAAGCGTTTCGGCAACGTGCTCGCGGTCGACCGGTGTTCGCTGCAGGTCGAACAAGGCACCATCACCGGCCTGATCGGCCCCAACGGCGCTGGCAAGACGACGCTGTTCAACATGGTCGCCGGCGCCTTCGCGCCCAGTTCCGGGCGCATCCTGCTCGACGGCGAGGACGTGACCGGGCTTGAGGCGCACGCGCTTTTCGCGCGCGGCCTGCTGCGCACTTTCCAGATCGCGCAAGAATTCTCGCATATGACGGCGCTGGAAAACCTGATGATGGTGCCGGCGCGCCAGGCGGGCGAAAACTTCTTCAACGCCTGTTTCCGGCGCGGTGCGGTGCTCGCCGAGGAGGCGCAAACGCGCAAGAAGGCGGAGGACGTGCTCGGCATCCTCAAGCTCACCCATGTCAAGAACGAAAAGGCGGGCAATCTGTCGGGCGGGCAAAAGAAGCTGCTCGAACTGGGGCGCGTGATGATGGCCGAGCCGCGGGTGGTGCTGCTCGACGAGATCGCCGCCGGCGTCAACCGCACGCTGCTCAACGACCTCGCCGCGGTCGTCCAGCGCCTCAACCGCGAGGACGGGCTTACCTTCTTCGTCATCGAGCACGACATGGATCTGATCGCGCGGCTGTGCGATCCGGTGATCGTCATGGCCGCGGGAACCGTCATGGTCGAAGGGCCGATGTCGGAAATCCGCAACAACGCCGACGTAATCGAAGCGTATTTCGGCGGCACGCCCGCCGATGGAGGGCGCTGATGGCCCTGCTGGACATTCGCGACATCCACGCCGGTTATGGCGGGGCGAACATCCTCAACGGCGTCAGCATCGCCATCGAGGCCGAAGAGATCGGCGTCATCGTCGGGCCCAACGGTGCCGGCAAGTCGACGACGCTGAAGGCACTGTTCGGCCTTCTCACCATCTCCAAGGGCAGCATCACCTTCGAGGGAAGCGACATCACCAACACGCCACCGGAAAGCCTGGTCAAGCAGGGCCTTTCCTTCGTGCCGCAGGAATATAACGTCTTTCCCACCATGAGCGTGCACGAAAACCTGGAAATGGGGGCCTATGTCAGGCGCGACGATTTCCGCCACCTCGTCGACCAGGTCTATGGCTTCTTCCCGCCGCTGAAGGACAAGCGCCGCCAGCCGGCGGGCGAACTGTCCGGCGGCCAGCGCCAGATGGTGGCGATCGGACGCGCTCTGATGACGGAACCGCGCCTACTGCTGCTCGACGAGCCGACCGCCGGCCTGTCGCCGCTGTTCACCAGCGAGATCTTCGAACGCATCGTCGCCATCAACGCCGCCGGCACCGGTATTTTGATGGTGGAGCAGAATGCGCGCCAGGCGCTGGCGATCGCACACAAGGGGTTCGTGCTCGCCGGCGGACAGAACCGCTTCACCGGCACCGGGCAGGAATTGCTCGACGATCCGGACGTGGCCAAAAGCTTTCTCGGCGGGGAGGACCAGCCATGACCGAGGTCGATCTGCTGACCGCCCTGCCGGTGCGCGAGTTCGTGTTCTTCATCAACAAGGGCATCATCGCCGGGCTGATCATCGGCTCAATCTATGCGCTCGGCGCGGTCGGGGTGACGCTGATCTTCGGTATTCTGCGGTTTGCCCATCTCGCCCATGGCGACATGATGACCACCGGCGCCTTCATCGCGCTGATACTGACCGCGCTCCTGCCCGGCGTCGGGGCGCTGGTCGGGCTGCCGACCGCCTTCGTGCTGATGCCGATCGCGATGGCGCTGACGGCGCTGCTGGCGATCGTGCTCGACCGCTGGTTCTACCGGCCGCTGCGGCAGGCCAATGTGCGCCCCGTCACCATCGTCATGGCCTCGGTCGGCGTCATGCTGATGATGCAGGGCCTGATCCGGCTGGTGTTCGGCACGGGAACCCGGCCGCTCTATGTCGGGGCCAAGGACATCTATCGCGTGCCGGTCGGCGACGGCTTCATCGTCGTTACCGAACCGCAATTGCTGTTGTTCGTGTTCACGGCGCTGTGCATCGTCGCGCTCCACTTCTTTCTCACGCGCGCGCGGCTCGGCAAGGCAATGCGCGCTGTCTCCGACAATGCCGACCTGGCTCGGGTGTCGGGCATTCCCACCGAGCACGTCGTGCGCGCCACCTGGATCATCGGCGGCGCGCTGGCGGCGGCCGGCGGCACGCTGCTGGCCCTCGACGTCACCTTGAAACCCGATCTGAGCTTCAACATCCTGTTGCCGATCTTCGCCGCGGCGATCGTCGGCGGGATCGGTCAGCCCTACGGCGCGGTGGCAGGCGGCCTGGTGGTCGGCTTCACCGAAACGCTGGCCGTGTTCAACTGGGCGATCCTGCTGAGGCCGCTCGCGCCGTTTCTGCCGGACTGGGTGGAACTGCCCACTCAACTCGCGCTGGTGCCGACCGAATACAAGATCGTCATTCCCTTCTTCATCCTGGTCGCGGTGCTGATCTGGCGACCGACGGGAATCTTCCGCGGGAGCGTGATCAAATGACGAACCGCGCCGGACGCGAGACCCTGCTGTTTGCCGGCCTGGCCGTCTTGATCGCCCTGGTCTTCGCCGCCCAGGGCGCGGCGTTCGGAACGCGCATGCTGGTCGAGGCAAGCTGCCTGGCGATCGTGGCGCTCGGCCTGACCATCCAATGGGGATATGCCGGCTTGTTCAATGTCGGCACGATGGGTTTCATCGCGATCGCAGCCTACACGACGGTGCTGGTCTCGTTTCCCGTCAACGGTGCCTTCTGGACGTCGAACGGCCCCGCCCTTCTCGGCAAGACCGCGCTTTACCTGGCTGTCGGTGGGCTTTTCACCTACGCGATGAGCCAGACCCACCGCCTCGGCCTGCCAAAGAAATTCCGCACGCTGCTCGCCCTGATCGCCGGTGCCGCGACCTATATCGCCGTCTCCGGCGCGCTCGGCCAGGCTGCCGCCCATATCGAGGGCGAAGCCGGCTTCATCGGCGGTTTCGGCCTGCCCGTGTGGATTGGCTGGCTCGGCGGCGGCATCGTGGCCGGCGCGCTCGGCTGGCTGATGGGCCGCATCACGCTCGGCCTGCGGGCCGACTATATGGCGATCGCCACGCTCGGCATCGCGGAGATCGTCAAGGCCTATCTGAAGAACGCCGACTGGCTGACGCGCGGGACGCTGACCGTCTCGCCGCTGCCCTGGCCGGTGCCCACGCCGGCCGATCTCGGCTTCGTCATGTCGCGCGCGGCCTATCTCAGCGTCACGGCGGTGATGATCGTGGTCATCTTCGTGCTCCTGCAGCGGGCCTGGGCCGCCCCCTGGGGCCGGATGATGCGCGCCATCCGCGACAACGAATTGTCGGCGGCCGCGATGGGCAAGGACATCAACCGGCGCCGGCTGGAAATGTTCGTACTCGGCAATGTCATCATCGGCATCGGCGGCGGCGCGCTGATCACCTTCAGCAGCATTTTCGACCCGTCGAGCTTCCTGCCGCTGAACCACACGTTCCTGGTCTGGGTGATGGTCATCCTGGGCGGTGCCGGCAACAATCTCGGCACGATTTTCGGCGCGCTGTTCGTCTATGTCATCTGGACGATGTCGGAGCCGGCGGCGCTGTTCCTGTTCGACCAGATCGCCTATTGGGGCGACAGGCTGTTCGACTGGCAGGCGCCGGCCGACATGACGACGCGGGCCCTGCAGATGCGGGTCTTCGTCATCGGCCTGACGATCACCCTGGTGCTGCGCTTCGCCCCGCGCGGCCTGATCCCCGAGCGGCCGGTCAAGTATGAATGACGGCGGCGCCCTTGCGCCGCCTCGTCGCCGTTGTCTGCAATTTTCAACCCGCTCCACTGCCGTGCGCGGCGGTGTGAGCCGCCCACGAAAAAGGCCCGGGACGCCCCCGGGCCTTTCGCATGGAAATGATCGGTCGAATTAGTCGACCTGGCCGACTTCCTTGAAGACCACGCCGTCGACGACCGTCTTGACGATCACGCCCGGCACGTCGCCGTTGTCGTCGAATTCGTGGCTGCCGGAGGCGCCCTCGTAATTGATGTCGGCGCCCTCGGCGAGAAGCTTCTTGGCCTTTTCCCATTCGCCCGGCAGAATCACCTCGCCCGGCGCGCTGGCCACCTCGCGCAACGCCTTGCTCAGCCCCTCACGGCCGCCATTGCCGTTCTTTTCGATGGCGAGCGCGATCAGGAACGCGGCATCGTAACCCTGCGGCACGAAGGTGCCGGTGGGCGGCACGCCGGCCTCTTCGGCGAGCTTGTTGAAGACGGACGTGCCGTCGGTCTCGCTGCTGCCGGGGCGAGTGGCGACCATGCCCTGCAGCGGTGCCTCGCCGACAGCGGGAACCAGCGTGTCGCTGATCATACCGTCGCCGCCGGCGAACTTGGCGAAGTCGCCGCCTTCGATAGCCTGGCGAATGATGGTTTGACCGGAGCCGTCGGCATAAGCGAGCACGACCAGCATGTCCGCACCGGAGCCGGCGAGCTGACCGATCTCAGCGCGGTAATCCGCCTTGCCGTCCTCGTGCGCCACGTTGGCAGCGACCGAACCGCCCTGCTCGGCAAACGCGGCCGCCAGCGCATCGGCGAAGCCTTTGCCGTAGTCGTTGTTGACATAGGTGACCGCGATGTTTTCGACGCCGTCGGCGCGCAGCGTCTTGGCCAGCATCTGGCCCTGATAGGCGTCAGACGGGGCGGTGCGGAAAACGAGATCGTTGTCGTCGAGCCCGGTCAGCGCCGGCGAGGTGGCAGCCGGCGAGATCAGCACCACGCCGCCTGGAATCGCGGCCGTGTTGGCCGCGGCGATGGTGGCGCCCGAGCACAGCGGCCCGACGAGGGCGGTCACATTCTCGGAGTTGACCATGCGGTCGGCGGCGCCGGAGGCGGCTGTGGTATCGGCGCAGGTCGAATCGCCCTGCACGAGATCGATCTTGCCGTCGAGAATGCCGCCCTGGGCATTGACCTGGTCGACGGCGAGCTTGACGCCCTCGAAGATCGGCGGTGTCAGGCTTTCGATCGGCCCGGTGAACCCTCCCAGAAAGCCGATCTTGACATCCTCTGCGCTGGCGGGCGCGGCCATGGCCAACGCCAAGCCGGCGACGGACGCCGCCATGACATTGCGAAATACGGTGCTCATGAAGAATCTCCCTGTTTGTCCGTCTCTTGGCATCCGCATGGCGGACCAGACGCTCCGCGCGCCGGACATGCACGGTAGCCGTGGGCCGATATTGGAATTGCATTAGTACTTTGTAAAGCCGTGCACCGGTGTTCGCCGCCAGGAATCCGCGCGCCGCCATCCCCGGCAAGCACGACCTTTAGACCGTAATAACATTACATCTTATCTTGACGAATGTAATAACATCACATACGCCTTGCACGTCGGCGCCGACCCTGGCGACGACGGAAATGCGTTTGACGAAGGAGTTGACGATGCGATCCCTGGCCCAAGCCGCCCTTGCCGGACTTTCCCTTGCCGTTGCGGCGCCGAGCGTGCAGGCCGGTGCGGAACCGTTCGACGTGGTGGCGAGCTTTTCCATCATCGGCGACTTCGCCCGCGAGGTCGGCGGCGATCGCATACGCCTGACCACGCTGGTGGGGCCGAACGGCGACGCCCACGTCTACGAACCCCGCCCGGCCGATGCCGCCGCCATGACCAAGGCACGCGTCGTTCTGGTCAACGGGCTGCAATTCGAAGGATTTCTCGACCGGCTGATCGAGGCCAGCGGTACCACCGCAGCCGTGGTCGAAGTCTCGAAGGGCGCGCATATCCTGCCCGTCGACGGAGAGGCTCACGACCATCACGCGGACGAGGACAAGGCGACCGACCATCATCATGACGAGGCCAGCGATGAGGACGGCCACGCCGAAAAGGATCACGCCGGACACAATCACGGCGCCTACGACCCGCACGCCTGGCAGTCCGTCGAGAATGCCGAGCGTTATGTCAAAAACATCGCCGAGGCCTTTTGCCTGACCGACCGCGACGGCTGCGCGACCTATCAGGAAAACGCCGCCGCCTATATCGGGCAGCTCCAGACGCTCGACGCCGACATCAAAACCGCGATCGGCGAGCTTCCGCAGGACAAGCGCACCATCATCACGTCGCACGACGCGTTCGGTTATTTCGAGCACGAATACGGCCTGCACTTCCTGGCCCCGAAGGGCCTGTCGACGGAGGCCGACGCCTCGGCGGCCGATATCGCGGCGCTGATCCGTCAGGTGCGCGAAGAACGCGCGTCCGCGATCTTTGTCGAAAACATCACCAATCCTCGCCTGGCCGAGCAGATCGCGGCCGAAACAGGCTTGCAACTGGGCGGGGCGCTCTATTCGGACGCGCTGTCCGATAAGGATGGCCCGGCGGCGACCTATATCGACCTGATGCGTCACAATCTGACGACTATCACCAGTGCCATCGCCGGCAGTTGAAGCCGGTCGCGCCAAGGAAAAAGCCGGTTTGTGCCGGTTTTTTCTGGCCATTAAATGTAATGTTATAACATATTGGATTTAATCGACATGGCCATACGTTTCCACCGTTCCATGATCCTGGCATGCGCCGCCACCTTTTTCGGCTGCCCGGCCAGCGCCGAACAAATCGAAGCCTGGCGGGTTTTCGTCGCCGACCATTCCGAGCCGGTGGTCCGGGCGATCGACCTTCGCGACGGTGACGAAATCGAGCGGTTTGCGCTCACCGGCGCGGCCCGGCTCCATCGTTCGCAAAGCGGGCGCATGGTCTATGCCGTGCAACGCGATGCCAACCGTGTCCAGATGATCGGCACCGGCATCGCGCTCGGCGATCATGGCGATCACGGAGACATCACGATCGGAGCACCGAGGCTGCTCAAGGCAACCCTCGCCGGGCAGAAACCGGTACATCTGGTCGAGCGCGATGGCATGGCCGCCGCCTTTTTCGACGATGAGGGCATTGCCCGGCTGGTGGCTGAGCATGCCGCGCTCGAGGGAACCGGAGAGCCGCAAGAGATCGCCAGCAGAGCACCGCATCACGGCGTAGCGATCCCGTTCGGCGTCCATATGCTGATGACGCGCCCCCACCCGAGCGACCCAGGCGCCCTGCCCGTCGGTCTCGACCTCTTCGGACCGGACGGCGCGCCGGCAATCGATTACGCCCCCTGTCCCGACCTGCATGGCGAGGCCCAATCCGGCAACCTCGTCGCCCTTGCCTGCGAGACCGGGCTGTTGGTCGTCGCGCCTGGCCAGGCGCGGCCGGAAATCCGCCACCTGCCCTATGCGGCCGGGCTGCCCGAGGGCAAGACGACCAAGCTCGTCGGCGGCACGGGGTTGCGCTATTTCCTCGGCAATTTCGCCCCGCGAGTTCTGGTACTGATCGACCCGATGCAAGAACAGGAAAACTTTCGCCTGGTCGAGCTCCCGACCCGCGCCGTGGATTTTGCCTCCCATCCGGCAAAGCCGCGTTTCGCACTGGCCTTCACCGAGGACGGCCATCTGCACCGGATCGACGTCGTCGCCGGCCGCATCGACCGTTCGGTGCGGCTGACCGGGCTCTACAGCATGGACGGCCACTGGAGCGATCCGCGACCGCGCATCGCTGTGGCGGGCCCGCGTATCGTGGTCAGCGATCCCCTGGCCGGCCAGCTTCATGTCGTCGACACCGAAACGTTCGAGACGATGGGCTCGATCGCGGTGGCAGGCGAACCGTTTTCGATCGTCGCTGTCGGCGGCGCCGGCGAAACGCATTGAAGGGCCGCGACATGCCAAGCGCAAATCCAAAACGGCGCCTACCGACGACCGTGCTGTCGGGCTTTCTGGGGGTTGGAAAAACCACCCTGCTCAACCATGTACTCAACAATCGCGAGGGGCGCCGGGTCGCCGTCATCGTCAACGATATGAGCGAGATCAATATCGACGCGGCCCTTTTGCGCGACGGTGGCGCCAACCTGTCGCGCACCCAGGAACGGCTTGTCGAAATGACCAATGGCTGCATCTGCTGCACCTTGCGCGACGACCTGCTGGATGCGGTGCGCGAACTGGCCGCGGCGGACAGATTCGACCACCTTTTGATCGAATCGACAGGCATCGCAGAACCGCTGCCGGTCGCGGCAACCTTCGCGTTTCGCGACGAAGCCGGCCGAAGCCTGTCCGACCTCGCGCGTCTCGATTCGATGATCACCGTGGTCGATGCCGTCAATCTTCTGAGGGATTACGGGTCGGCCGACTTTCTGCGCGATCGCGGCGAGACGGCGGGCGCCGACGACGACCGCGCCCTGGTCGACCTTCTGGTCGAACAGATCGAGTTCGCCGACACGATCGTACTCAACAAGGTCTCCAGCGTCCCGGCTCCGCAGCGCGCTATCGTGCGCCAGATCGTCAAGGCGCTGAATCCCGAGGCGGAACTGATTGAGACCGATTTCGGCGACGTCGCGGTCGCGCGCATCCTCGCGACAGGCCGTTTCGATCTCGACAAGGCGCAGGCCAATCCGCTGTGGTTCCAGGCCCTGCACGGTTTTCTCGACCATCGGCCCGAAACCGAGGAATATGGCGTGCGCTCGTTCGTCTATCGCGCACGCGCGCCCTTCGATCCGCTTCGCCTGAAGCAGTTCATCGACGGCACGTGGCCGGGCGTCGTCCGCGCCAAGGGCTTCTTCTGGCTTGCCACCCGGCCCGACCATGTCGGCGAACTCAGCCAGGCCGGCGCGCTGGTGCGCACGACACGGCGCGGCCGCTGGTGGGCGTCCGTGCCAGCGCGAAACTGGCCCGACGATGCCGAATGGCGGGCCGCCATGAAACCCTATCTCGATCCCATCTGGGGCGACCGGCGCCAGGAACTGGTCTTCATCGGCTGCGACCCGATGGACGAGACCCGGCTGCGCGCCGCGCTCGATTCCTGTCTTGTCGAGGCGCCGGACTTTACGCCGCAACGATGGCGATCAATGCCGGATCCGTTTCCCTCATGGTCGTGAGCAGCCGCCGGGGCGACATCAAAGCGCCACGGCGGTTTCCTGCTTGATATCCTTCAGCACCAGGTTGGTGCGTACATTGGCGATACCGGGAAGGCGAAACAGGAATCCTTCCAGAAAGCCGTTATAGGCGGCGAGGTCCCGGCATACGACACGCAGATGGTAGTCCGCCTCGCCGGTGGTGGCGAAACAGTCGAGCACTTCGGGACGTTGCGATACCTCGGCGATAAAGGTGTCGACATGGCGATGATCGTGACGGGTCAGCGACACGTTGACGATGGCATGGAAGGCCATGCCGGCACTGGCGGCATCGACCAGCGCGACATAACGGCGAATGATGCCGGCCTCCTCCAGCGCCCGCACCCGCCGCCAGCAGGCCGATGCCGACAGACCGGCCTTTTCGGCCAACTCCTGGTTGGAGATGCGGCCATCGCGCTGCAAAAGCCGCAACAGCCGGCGGTCCTGGTCCTCAAGCCTGATCGCATTCCGGCTCATATCCGGAAGCCCCTTTCTCAATTACGCCGCCAACCGGTCGAAGTTTTCATTTCGTGGGGCAGATAACGGCAATCTGAACAAAAATTCCAGCGCAAATCGGCTACACTTCCCCCTTCATTTCCTGGGAGGAACCCGTGACCGCGCACGATCCCGTCCGCGACTATTACCGCTACCGGCTCGAGGACCGCTATGCCGCGACTTCCGGCCGCGTCTTCATGACCGGCACCCAGGCGCTTGTGCGCGTGCTCGTCGACCAGGCCCGGCGCGACCGGCAGGCGGGTCTCGACACGGCCGGTTTCGTGTCGGGCTATCGCGGCTCGCCACTCGGCGGCGTCGACCTGGAACTGTGGCGCGCCAAGGCGCTGATTGCCGAAAACCGCATCGAGTTCCTGCCCGCCGTCAACGAAGATCTGGCCGCGACGGCCGTGCTCGGCACCCAGCAGGTCGAAACCAATCCCGACCGCGAGGTGCAGGGCGTGTTTTCGATGTGGTACGGCAAGGGACCTGGCGTCGACCGCGCCGGGGACGCGCTCAAGCACGGCAACGCCTACGGGTCCTCGCCGCATGGCGGGGTGCTGGTGGTGGCCGGCGACGACCATGGCTGCGTCTCCTCCTCGATGCCGCACCAGTCCGACGTCGCCTTCATGGCCTGGTTCATGCCGATGCTGAACCCGGCCAGCGTCGGCGAATATCTGGCCTTTGGCGAATATGGCTACGCGCTGTCGCGTTTTTCGGGCATGTGGGTCGGCTTCAAGGCGGTATCGGAAACGGTCGAATCGGCTGCCTCTGTGGAGATCGGGCCCGACCGGATTTTCGCCGCGCCCGATTTCGACCCGCCGCCCGGCGGCCTGCATTATCGCTGGCCCGACCTGCCCGGCCCGCAGATCGAGGAGCGCATGGAGGCGAAGAAACACGCCGTTTTCGCCTTCGCCGAGGCCAATCCGATCGACCGGCACATCTACGACGTCAAGAAGGCCCGTTTCGGCATCGTCACCACCGGCAAGGGCCATGGCGACCTGATGGAGGCACTGCGCCTGCTGGGCATCGGCGAAGCCGAATGCCGCGAACTCGGCATCGACATCTACAAGGTCGGCATGGTGTGGCCGCTGGCGCGCCGCGACGCGCTCGACTTCGTGCGCGGCAAGGACGAGGTGCTGGTGGTGGAGGAAAAGCGCGGCATCATCGAAAGCCAGTTCAAGGAATATTTTTACGACTGGCCCGGCCACAAGCCCAGGGTGATGGTCGGCAAGCGCGACGAGCGCGGCGAAAGGCTGGTGCCGTGGACGGGCGAATTGTCGCCGCGCGCCCTGGTGCCGATCGTCGCCGGCCGGCTCGAGGGGTTGTTTCCCGGGCGCGGCTTCGCCGAGCGGGCGGCTGCGATCACGCGCGCGGAACCGATCGCGATTGCCGTCGAAGGGGCCGCGCGCACGCCCTATTTCTGCTCGGGCTGTCCGCACAACACCTCCACCAAGGTGCCGGAGGGCTCCAAGGCGTTGGCCGGAATCGGCTGCCATTTCATGGCAAGCTGGATGGACCGCGAGACCAGCTCGCTGATCCAGATGGGCGGCGAAGGCGTCAACTGGGCCGCCTCCTCGCGCTTTACAGGCAAGGGCCATGTCTTCCAGAATCTCGGCGAAGGCACCTGGTATCATTCCGGTTCGATGGCGATCCGTCAGGCGGTCGCCGCCGGCGCCAACATCACCTACAAGATCCTCTACAACGACGCCGTCGCCATGACCGGCGGCCAGCCGGTCGACGGGCCGGTCAGCGTGCAGGCGATCGCGCACCAGGTACGCGCGGAGGGCGTGGAGCGCATCGCGCTGGTTTCCGGTCAACCGGAAAAATTCCGTCGCGGCGACTTCCCCCCCGGCACCAGCATCCATCATCGGCGCACGATGGACGCCGTGCAGCGCGAGCTGCGCGAGATTGGCGGCGTGACGGTGCTGATCTACGAACAGACCTGCGCGACGGAAAAGCGCCGGCGCCGCAAGCGCGGCACGATGGAGGATCCGAAGAAATTCGCTGTCATCAACGAATTGGTGTGCGAGGGCTGCGGCGACTGTTCGGTGGAATCGAACTGTCTGTCGGTCGAACCGGTCGAGACCGAGTTCGGGCCCAAGCGGCGCATCAACCAGTCCTCCTGCAACAAGGATTTTTCCTGCGTCAACGGTTTCTGCCCGTCCTTCGTGACAGTCGAGGGCGCGACACGGCGCAAGAAGACCGGGCTGGAGGTCGACCTGACGAGACTTGCCGGCGTCCTGCCCGAGCCGGAACCGCCGGCGCTCGACCAGCCCTACGATCTGCTGATCACCGGTGTTGGCGGCACCGGCGTGATCACGGTCGGCCAGCTCGTCACCATGGCCGCGCATCTGGAAGCGCGCGGCGCGTCGGTGCTCGACTTCACCGGTTTCGCGCAAAAATTCGGGCCGGTCCTGTCTTATGTCCGCATCGCGCCGACGCCGCAGATGCTGCATCAGGTGCGCATCGACCAGGGCGCGGCCGACGCGCTGATCGGCTGCGACATCGTCGTGTCGTCCTCGCCCAAGGCCTCGGCCTCCTACCGGCCGGGCATGAAAGCCGCGGTCAATCTGGCCGAGATGCCGACCGGCGACATCGTGCGCCGGCGCGACGCCAGCCTCAGAGTCGACGCGCGGCTGGCCGCCATCACCGCCGTCACCGGCGCCGACAACATCGCCGCGCTCGACGCCAACCGGGCGGCGGAAAAACTGTTCGGCGATTCGGTGTTCGCCAATGTGATGATGCTGGGCTTTGCCTGGCAGGCCGGGCTGGTGCCGGTGTCGCTGGAGGCGCTGCGCCAGGCAATCGTGCTCAACGGCGTCGCGGTGGAGCAAAACCATCGTGCCCTGCTGCTCGGGCGTATCGCCTACGCCGAACCGGCGCGGCTGGCCGCGCTGATTGCGCCGCCGGCGGCGGCACCGGAAACGCTCGATACGCTGATTTCACGCCGCGAGGCGTTTTTGACCGACTACCAGGACGAGCTCTACGCCACCCGCTATCGCATGATGGTCGACAAAGTGCGCGCCGCCGAGGCGGGGCTTGGCAGCGAAAACCTCACGGCGGCGGTCGCGCGGGCGCTGTTCAAGCTGATGGCCTACAAGGACGAATACGAAGTAGCGCGGCTGCATACGCAAACCGGGTTCGCGGAGCGACTGAAAGACGAGTTCGACGGCGAGTTCCGCATCGTCCATCATCTCGCGCCGCCCTTCCTGCCCGGCGGCAAGGATGCACGCGGCCGGCCGCTGAAACGCGCCTTCGGTCCCTGGATCCGCCTGCCCTTCTGGCTACTTGCGCGTATGAAAAGCCTGCGCGGCACGGCGATCGATCCGTTCGGCCACACAGCAGAGCGGCGCATGGAGCGCGCACTGATTAGCTGGTACGAACACAAGATCGACCGCGCGCTTGGCGAACTCGCGCCCGACACGCAGGCCCGGCTGGCCGACGCCATGGCGCTGCCGATGCAAATCCGCGGCTACGGACCGGTCAAGGAGGAGGCAGCGGCAAGGACCAAGGCCGAGATGGAGGCCGTGCTGGCCGGGTAGGCGCATTCACGGCCGGCATCCCTCCCGCCACACCGTGCCCGGGCGGGCGCCTCCCCCCGCGTCGCCCGCGATCAAGCCCGCTGCGGAACGCCCTTGCGTTCCACCGGCGTTGCGTGCGCGCCCTGCAGCCGGCCGACGAAACTGATCGCCTCGGCGATGTCGCGCGCCGTCGCCTCGTCGATATAGGTGGAACGATCCGGCGGCAGAAACTGCGTCCAGTAGCCTATGATCTGCGGCGCGGGCGCCCGGGCGATCATCTGGCCGTTCATGACGTAGCTGTTCATGCTGTCTTCCTCCGAGCTCGCGGCCTCGGAGCGCGAAATCGAAAACACCAGAAACCCGCCGCCCTGGCTCTTGACCGATTTCGACGTGCTGCGCAGCGCCTCGGATTCGGCCATGTCCATCTTGACCTTGATCGACACGTCCTTGGCCAGAAGCACGGCCACCGGATAGGCGGGGAAGGAATAGTTCTTGAGAACGTTGAGCAGCTTTTCCTCGCCCTTGTCGCCCATGAACTGATAGTTTTCGAGCTGGGTGTCGGGTGCGAGCGGCTTTTGCAGCGTGCGGAAGAAATCCGAGGTGTGGGTGAAAATCTCCGGCTTCATCCAGGCCCTGTCGATCAGCACCTTGGTGCACAGGAACCCGATCTGGATTTCGTCGGACGCCTGCATGAAGCGCTCGGCGAACTCGGTTCCGCTCACCTCGGTCGTGCCGCCGCCGCTGCCCAAAAACAGGTTCACGCCCCACTGCATGCGGTCGAAATAGGTGTTCATCGTCTTCGACGTCGCCAACTGGTCCTTGGAGATGGTGACGGTCAGCTGTGTCCAGCGGTTGTTGGCCGGGTAGTCGAGCTTGTTGGGGAAGGAATTGGTGCCGAACGCGTTGGTGTCATTCAGGTCGATATTGGGGTTTTGTTCCTTCAGCTTCTCGTTTTCCGGCGAATAGAGATAGTCGTAGTAGACGTTGGAGGCCGACGCCATCTGCCGTTCCAACCGCTCGATCGCCGCCAGCTTGGTCTCGAGCTGCTTGACATAGGCGTCGAGCCATTCGAACTGGATGCGGTTGGCGTCGGTCTGCAGAAATTTCGTCGCCGCTCCCGCCAGGGCCCAGCCGCTGTCGATCAAGGTTTGTTGCGCGTCGACGAGCTTGCCTTGGCCGGTGCCCACCTGATCGGCGATGTCCTTGATCATCGCCCAGTCCATGGTCTGCGGCACACCCTTGCTCGGTTCCGACTTGCCCAGATTGGTGCCCAGCTCGTTGATTTCGTCGGTCAGTTCCTTCTGCTCGTTCCTGTCGGTCACGTTGGCCAGCGGATTGCCGCGCGATTCCATGACGTCGCAGAATATCTTGACCGCGGTGACGGCGTTTTCGGTATAGGTCTTGATCAGCGCCGACTGGGCGTCGCTGAAGGCCTGGCCCGCCTTCTGGAAGGCATCCGCATCGGCTTTCACCGTCGCATCGTCGATCTGCGGGATGATCGCCATCCAGGTGCGGATCTCGAGCTCAAGCTGCGTGCGCGCGACGTCGAGCGCCTGTTGCTGGGCTTCCGGATCGGCCAGAAGATCGATGAACTTGGTCGAAGGCTTGATTTCCTTCGGCCATGAATACGGCACGCCGCGCGTGGGGTAATAGTTCATCCCTTCCTGGTAGGGAACAGGGATGACGGCGTTGCGCACGAGCTGCTTGGCCTCGTTCAATCCGCCGTCGTCGCTGGTGTCGAGCACGGTGATGGCGTCCTGCCAGGCCGTCAGCGGAAATTCGACGACGAGTTGATCGTATTTGGCGTTGATTTCCTGAATATGGCCGTCTGCGTTGACAGCATACCAGGCCAGATATTCGTCCCAGGCACGTGTAGGATCGAGCGGATTGTCGGCCTTGAATTTGGCCCGCATCTCGGCCTGCAGCTTGCCCCAGTTCTGCTTGGCCCTGATCCATTGCTGGAACAGATAATCGAAATAGTCGACCAGGCGGATGGTGACATCCTTGCCGTCGATCACCACGTCCACCTTGGTTTGCAGGCGCTCGCGAATGATTTCCTGCAGGCGGATCAGGTCGACGCTCGGCATGGGGCCGAGTTGCGCGACGGCCTGCTTGTAGCGATCCGACACCCGCGTCCCGTCGGGCTGGGTGATCGGCGCCGGGGGCACATATTGATCGAGGATCTGCGAGGTGCGGATGAGCGCGCGCTCGGGCATGTTGCCGGCCGTCTCCTCGCTATCCTCCCATCCGAGGTATCCGGCATCGAGCACGGTGCCGGGCCAACACAGACAAAACATCTGGGTCGGGTTCTTGTTGGCGAAACTGGCGATGATGGCGTTGTAGATCGCCTCGGAAAAATCCTGCGCCGGCGGCGGCGCGGCCTTGACGCGGGTCTGGCCATTGCGTCGCGGCGTTGTCTTGGCGGTTTTTTCGGCCTGTTTGGCGTTCGCGGCCGGCGACGACGCATCGGCCTTGGCCACCTTGCCGGATTCCTTTTCGGTTTCGGGCATCCCATCCTCTCCCCTTGTTCAGCGCCGCGCTTGGCCGCGCGGTCATGGTGGCGATCGCCTTGCTTGCCCTCCGGCAGCCGCACGCATCCAACCGTCGCCCCGACCCCGGCCGCGAAGGCTGAAGCCTGGCTTCACGGATGGTCGTGTCGTTCGCGCGCCGTTTCGAAAACCGACATCCGCCGGTCGTTGCCATGCCCTCGTCAGGCGGTTTCGCCGCGTTAGTGCAGCATCTTCTTGTTACAGCCCTTGGCGTCCGGCGTGGCGTTGCAGGCCTGCAGCTTCTTCACCGAACTGTCGTAATTCTTGCTCCAGCTCGTCGGCTTGGCTCGCGGCGGCATCCAGTGGGTGTCATCGAATTCGCCGGTATCGAGCTGGTTCGGCGCCGGCTTGCCGGCCGAATAATCGGTGAACGAGCCGCTGGAATTGCCGAGCCCGAGGCTGTGGCAGGTCACGCACGCCCCCTCCTCGCCCGTCTTGCGCGGCTGAATGTCGAAGTAGCCGTGATATTGCTTCCAGCTCGCACCGAAATGGTCGAGCGCGACGATCTCGTAGGCTTCGCCGGAGCTGCGCCGCGGCAGGCTGTCGGTCTTGTTGATCGTCACCTGATAGGCATAGGGCGTGCGCACATAGGGGTTGGCGTCGTGGCATTGGGCGCAGTTGATCTGTTCGACCACGGAAGGTTTGTCCCAGAACGCGTCCGCGCCGGCCTCGAAGGGAGAAGGAATATCGGTTCCCGGGATCGCCTGCTGCGGGGCAAAGGCGCTGCCCGAGACGGTAAAGGCGGTCAGATTGGGGTCTGACAGCCGCTGGAAAAAGCAGGTTTTCTTGTTGGCCGGGCTGTAGACGATCATGGCGATGTCGTCATATTCCGGCTTGATCTTCTCTTCCGCGAGGCTGCGATATTTGTAGTTGCGGCACAAAAGCGCGTAATAGGGCCAGTCCTTCTGATCCACGTCCTGCTGCTCGACCTGTCGCACCTGAAGGCGTGAGTTCGGCACGCATTGCCCGATTCCGCCGCGCGAGATGTCGAGGATGGGCGGCTTATCGCATGCCGTCTTGTCGGTGAAGTATTTCGAATCCGCCGGCGTGTCGGCGGGGATCGGCACCCCCTTCTGGCTTATCGGCAGAATAGGACCGTCAATGCATTGGAACTGCTTTGGAAAGGCGATCGGGTTTTTTCCGGAAAGCTCTGTCAAACATTGGTTTGCGTATTCGGAGAATTTTTGCCGCAACGCGTCCCCTGCCGTCTCAGAACTGTCCTGAGCCTGCGCCTGTCTCAACCCGAAAAAATCAGGCAAAAAGACGCTGAAAAACGATACAAAAGCCAAACTTCCGGCCACGACTCCACATAAAGTAAAGCCGAAACCGCGACATCCCAGGGACATCTACGATCCCCTTTGCATATAAAATGAACTCTACATCGATGGCTTCGGATTTTTACTTAAAATGCAACTAGAAAATGTATTTCATTGCTTATATTGAGATTTTCATACATTCGGAGTTGCAGACGGGACGAAAAGGGACGCCCGCGACGTCCGGACCGCGGCGGATCTTTGCGATCCGCGGCGGCGCTGCCGGCAGGTCAGGTTCTGCGACGGGTTGCCGTTGTCGGCCGGCTCTGTCGGCGACGGCAAGGCGGCGGCGTGATCCGCACGCGCCGCAAAGCCGCCCCTTATCCGGTCCAGGGCCGGCCGGCGGCGCGAAAGGCGTCCCACAAGGCACGCAGGCCCGCTTCCAGATCGGCCAGGTCGCGGGCCTGCCAGCCACGGATCGCGCCGCATGCCTCATGCCCGGCCGCCGGTGTTTCCGGCACGGCCAGCCGGTCAAGCAGAGCGGCGGTGACGGCGACGTCATTGTAACGGCCGAGCCCGTCCTGGAGAGCCGACAGCGTCTTGGCGTAGCGTTTTGCCCGCTTGCCCCTTGCGCACAACGGCAGCAGGAAGTCGGTGACGTAGCGAAGCTTCTTGACCGCCAGGCGCAATTCGTGGCGGGCTTCCGGTTCCAGCCTGTCGAAATGCCGCCCCTTGGCCAGCACCTTGCGGTGCTGGCGCGTCAGCACGGCGAGCGCATGGTCGGTCGCCGGCGCGGCAAGAGCGGCGCGCGCCTTGTCAGACAGTTCGGCGCGCCAACCCCGGCATTCGATCCAGCGGGCGAGCAGAAGCTGAAAGCGCTGGGCGCGACGGTCGGCCAGCGCGGCGCGGGCTTTATCGTAGCCCTCGGCGCGCAAGCGCTCGGCCGCGGCTTGCAGGACGGCGAAACCGGCAATCTCCGGGCAGGCCGAGGCGACGGGCGGCACGGTCTCGGCCAGGAAAACGTCCCACTCGCGGGCGTCGCCGTGCGCGCTGGCGAGCCAACGCGCCTCATCGGCGAACGCGCCGGCCTCGGACGAGTCGGTCAGCTTGCCCAGCAGCTTGAGGATGGCGCGCATGCGCCGCAGCGCGACGCGCAGCTGGTGGACCCCTTCGGGATGGCGACCGTCGACGGCGGCCGGCTTGTTGCGCACGAAATGTAGCAAGGCATCGACCAGCATAGCCGCGAAAACGTCGTCGAGGACGACCCGGCCGCGAAGGGCGCTTTTCTTCGCCTTCGCATAGGCCGGTGGCCGGCCGAGCGCCAGGTCGAAGCCGCGCGCCGCCTTGCTGTGCACGCTGAGCTCGGCCGGCCCGTGATCGAGAAGGCCGAGCGCCAGATCGTAGAGGGCCGATGCGGCGCCGCTTTCGAGCTCGAATTCGAGCTCGCAGATCGGCTCGCTCGCCGCTCCGGCCACGACGCGGCCTTCGTCGACAGCCAGTTCGATCACGGCGTCGGGCAGGTCGAGCTTGCGTGTGCGGCGCCTGACTTCGGTCGAAAACATCGGTTCGAGCGGGGCCGCGCCGAGCGCCGCGAAGAAGGCTTTGGGCAGGTGCGGGGCCAGCACCTCGATGCGCGGCTGCATGTCCGGCACCGGCGCCTCCCACTCGCTGCGCCCGAGCAGACCGCCATTGACGGGCGCCGTCGACTTGACCGTCATTGTGCAGGCCGAGCCCTTGCTGCGCACGCGCAGCGTAAAGCCGGCTTCCCAAAGGGACCGGTCGGGCGTGTCGTAATAGACCGAGTTCAGGCGGCGGACGGTCCCGGCATTGCGGGCATGACGCTCGATTACCGGCGCGCATGCTATCTCGGCCAGGCGCGCGGCGGGAACCACCAGCTTGAGCTCGATTTCCGTCGGCGCGGCGCGCGCGCCGGCCTCGGCGCCCGGATCGTCAAGGGTCTCGGCCGAAGCCGGCATCGAGCTTGCCTCCCTGTCGCGCAAAACCAACATTTCACACCTGGCACGCGCGGCGGCGACCGTGTCGTGGCGAACTGTCGGAAAAACGGCGACCAACGTCAAGACGGCGCAAGCCATAGGCGCTGCGCACTGCCTGTTTCAGGAAGACGGAATCGAGACAAGAATGGCGCGAGTGACGGGGCTCGAACCCGCGACCTCCGGCGTGACAGGCCAGGCGGAACGCGAAACGCTTCAAACGGCAGTTTCAAGTCGGCCATAGGCGATTTTGGCCGCCTATCCACCGAAGTTGAAACCGTTCCGGCGGTCTAGTCGATGGGCAAGACCAGCAAGAACGATCGCGAGCTGGACCGCGAGGCCGCCGCCCGAGTGGCGACGGATTGCCTAAACCAGATGGGGCCGCGCCCCGGCGACGACGAGCCGGAACGCCAGGCCGAATGGGATAGCTATGCGCGCGCGGCGATGGGTGAAACCGATTCAGAGCCGGATGGCTTCGATATCGATGATTTCAACGCCGAGTTCGCGGTCGTGCCGATAGGAAGCCAGGCGGTCATCCTATGGGAAAAGCCCGACGCGCCGCCCGAGGAGCGGCTGCAGTTCCTGAAATCCCATTCGTTCCAGCTTCTGCACGGCAACCGCTACACCGAGGTTCGGGCCGCAGACGGCAAGACGAAGTGGAAGACGTTCGCCGAGGCGTGGCTCGACAGCCGCGCCCGCCGCCAGTTCGACGGGATCGAATTTCATCCCGATCCCGACGGGGCGCCTGGGCGGTCGGGTCACTTCAATCTCTGGCGCGGCTTTTCGATCGAGCCGAAGGCTGGCGGCAGCTACGCGATCTTTCGTGACCACCTTCTCACCAATGTGTGCGACGGCGACGAGCGGAACTTTGATTGGCTGTTCGGATGGTTTGCGCAGATGATGCAGCGGCCACGCGAAAAGCCCGGAACCGCGATCGTGCTTCGCGGCGGGATGGGCGCCGGCAAGACGAAGGTCGGCGAGGTCTTCGGCTCGTTGATCCGAGCGCATTATTTCCACGTCGACAATCCCCGCTATGTCGTCGGGCAGTTCAACGCCTTCATGGCGGCCTGCCTTCTGCTCCAGGCTGACGAGGCAGTGTTTGCCGGCGACAAGGCCGCCGAGGGACATCTTCGCGGCCTAGTGACCTCGGAAAAGCAGATGATCGAGTCGAAAGGCGTCGATCCGATCCGGGTGGCCAATTTCGTCCGGCTCATGATGACCAGCAACGAGGAATGGGTGATCCCGGCCGGCAAGGACGAGCGGCGCTTCGCAGTCTTCGACGTCAATCCGCGATGCGCACAGAACACCGGCTATTTCGCCGAAATGGAGGCAGAACTTGACGCCGGCGGCCGTGAGGCGCTGCTTCACGACCTGCTCAATTTCGACCTGGCGCGGGTGAGCCTTCGCGAGATACCGAAAACCAGGGCGCTGCTCGAACAGAAGATGCGGTCGCTAGACCCCGTCGAACAGTGGTGGCTCGACCGCCTCGCCGATGGCGCGCCCCTGACCCGGATCGATACCTGGCCCGAATTCGTCGAGTGCGGTCAGCTCTATGAGGACTATCGTACACAGACCGAAAAAATGGGCATCCGCTTTCGGGTATCGAGCCAAAGCTTCGGGATGCGGCTTGCAAAGCTTCTGCCTCGCCTGAAGCGAGCGAAACGGACGGTCACCTCGGAGGATGGCGCTTCAGCGCGGCGGCCATGGGTCTACTTCCTGCCGCAGCTCGAAGATTGTCGCGCCTACCTCGACGACTTGATGAAGCAAGCCAATGATTGGGGAGACGGCGATGACGGCAACGCCAATGCCCCAACCTAGATTGGGGCATGACCCGAAGTTGGGGCGCGAAAAAGCCGTGCGATATCAAGGCATTGCCCCAACTGCCCCAACTGCCCCAACGGTTTCCGCGCGCCTACGCGCGCGATCCCCATACAAGCAGCGAGGAGGCGAATTCGTTCAACGACCTTCTATTCTCTTAGGGCAGTTAGGGCAGTTGGGGCAAAGCACTGAAAGCGTTGACGAATCCTGCGCCCCAACTTTGTCTTATCACGGAACGTGGTTGGGGCAGTTGGGGCGCACGGGTCCTTCCCAGCCCCTCCCCCTTTACGGGTCGGGGCGACCCCGAAATATCGCTAGCGAGGCTGCCGTTTCGCTGGGTTAACACGGTTAACGACCGCGCGAGCGGTTAACACGCAACAGGAGAATTGGAGAGCGATGGCCAGCAAGACAGTCGAGGCGATCCTGCGCCTGTCGTCGAAACTCGGATCTATGGACGCCTTCAGGAAGATGTCCGGCAATCTCGAAGCGATCGACCGGAAGGCCCGCGCCTTCAACCGCACGCAGGGCATGATCGCCGCCGGCACGCGCGACATGAACGCGATGCTAATGCGCTACGCGGCGCCGACCGCCGTGGCCGCCCTCGGCGTCACCTCGGCGAAGGCCTTCGCGGCGATCGAGCGGCGCATGGAGCGGATCGGCATCACCGCCGATGCAAGCAGCGAACAGACGGCCGACGCGCTCGCCCACTTGCGGCAGATCGCGATGGACCTGGAAACGCCGATCGAAAACGTGGTGGAGGGCTTCGAAAGCCTGGTCGCCTCGGGCAAGTCGCTCGACGAGGCGCTGGCCTTCCTGCCGTCGGTGGCCGGCACCGCGCACGCCGCCGATGCCGCCTTCGGCGACATGGCGACGACGGCCGATGCCGTCGGCACCTCCTTCGCGATCGCCGCCCCGCAGATGGAGCGGGCCTTCGACATCCTCGCCAAGGGCGGCAAGGCCGGCAAGTTCGAGCTGAAGGACATGGCGGCGGAGCTGCCGTCGCTGGCGCCAGCCTTCGCCGCGCTCGGCTACCAGGGCGAGGAAGGCCTGAAGCGCCTGGTCGCCGCCCTGCAGACAGTGCGGCTGGAAACCGGCACGTCGGGCGAGGCGGCGACTGCCTTCATGGACGTGCTGACCAAACTGGACTCGAACACGATCTCCAACAACTTCAGGAAAAACTTTGGCGTCAACATCCGCGCCGAGATGGAAGCCGCGCGCGCGGCCGGCGAGGACCTGCTCGACGCCTTCGTTCGCCTGTCGGTCGAGACCGTCAAGGGCGACATGTCGAAACTGCCGCAGCTCTTTACCGACAAGCAGATGCTGATCGGCATGCGGGCGCTGATCAACAACACCGACGAATTCGCCGGCTTCATGCGCGAACTCGCCGACGCATCCGGCACGGTGCGCGCTGACCTGGTCCGGCTCGGCGACGACGCCCAGGGCTCTTTCGACAAGATCGGCAACTCCTGGGGCCGGCTGAAAGAGGAATTCGGCAAGGGCCTGTTCGAGGCCGGCGCCGGCCGCGCCCTCGACGCCGCCGCCGACTATTTCGAGCGCGGCACGGCGATCGAGGCGGCGCTCAAAAAGCGCGGCGACGGCGTGCTCGACCGCGCGCGTTTTTATACGTCGGCGAGCGAGTCCGAAAAGGACGAGCTGCTCTGGCGGTCGGGCTACCGGTCGAAGGAACAGCGCCGCGCGATCGACGCCTATTCGGCGCTCGGCCGCTCGCGCGCCGCCGCGCCGGCGCTTCCGGCCGGCCAGATGCCGCTGCCGGCGCCGCGCCCGGCGCCAGGCGGCGATGCATCCTTCGAGGCCGACTATCGACGCCAGCAGGCGGCGCGGCCCTATCATCCGGGCGTCATCCGCCCGTTTGCCGCCGGTGCGTCGCCGCGCGACGCCGAGCGGGAATCGATGGCGGCGCTGCGCGCCGATCCGAACGGCGTCGCCGAGGCGATCGACGAGGCGCTGTCGCGCGGCGGCGAAAGCGCGAAATCGTCGATCATGGACGCCGCGCGCGCCGTCAACGACGCCGGCGGCGAGGCCGGGTCGATCTTCTCGCGCATGGTCGAGGGCGTCGGCCGGCGGATCGGCGAGGAGGCGGCCGCTTCCTTCCGGGCCAATGTCGGCACGGTGACGGTCAACGCCAGGGTTTCCGGGCCTGGCCGCTCGCCTACGGGGCGCAATACGGGGCTTTCCATGCCCGAGGCGGGTGAGTGATGCGGGACTGGTCGAAGGCGTCGCGCAAGTTTCGTGTTGCATATATGGCATTGCAGCGTTGCGTTTTCGCGCTTGCGAAATGGCGTGTGGATGTGTTGCAATGCAGCTTGACAGAGCCTAGCTATGGTCATCTCCTACATTCGAGCACGCGTTAACGCGGCCGAAAGAGCCGGCGACGTACGCTGTTCGGGAGGACGAGGAATGAAAGCGAAAATCATACATCTGGCGATGGCCGAAGCTAACGGCCTCGTATATGTGACAAGCCCTGATCTACCAGGCCTTTACGTGAGCGGCCGCTCTCGCGAAGAGGTCATCGAGGGCGTGCCCGAAGCCATCCGCGTGATGTTTGCTGCCCGCGGCACCGACGTAATTGTCCGGGAAGTCGAAACCGACACAAAAGTCCCCCCGTGGGTCGCAGTTCCCACGGCTCACGAAGCCGCCTAGCAGAAGCAGGGCTCGTCAACGTCCATCACGCGGGCGAGGTTCAGAAGTTCGTTTCGTCGCTCGGCCGGCAAGAGATCGGTCGGATCGCGCACATACTGATCCCCGCCATCTGCATTACGACAAAGCACCATATCACCTGCCCGAAACCGGGTCCGGGTGAGCGTGAAGTGGTGCTTCACCACCGACCAGTACTGTTCTCTTGTCATGCGGCAACTACCTCGATCGCCGCGACGAATTGGCTATTGACGCCCTTCCGATGTTGTGGAACGAACGTCATCGCAAATCACCAACTGCAATCCGTCGCGAACGCTTTCCGATTTGCTCTATCGCCGAGACGCGGCACCGTCTCGGCGATTTGCGTTTATAGGCTCCAATCAATCGATTTAGCAGGGTTTGAACCTCTACAGGCAGGCTCGATCCGCGCAATCCACATCCGTCCCCAGCCAAATTGTCTGAGGAAAGTGCGCCGGACCCGCAAAACGGGTCCAACTGCCGACCGAAATCCCGCAGACCCCCTGCCGAATCAACCGTCGTTCCATAATGGAGTTGATTCGCTCGTGCGGCTAGACCGAGGTACAGACAGAGAACGAAGTTCCTGCGCGCGCGGGCATGGTGGGCAGGCAACCACTAGGTCATGCGATTGGGTCCTGGCCTAGCGCATCTCGCGAGCGACCCGAGATCGCGCTGTGGTGAGCCCCTATGCGCAGCGTTCTAGAAGCGCTGGCGCGGCGTGAAAATCTTCACCGGGGGCGCCCACCGCGCGCCGGGTCAGCGTCCCTCTGCGCCTTCCACTTTTCAAATGCGGATGTTGCCTTGTCGGTGGTGCTGTTACTAGCCGCCTTCGCCGCTCTGGCGTCCGGGTAAATGATGATAGAGCCGTCGGCGTCAAGCTTGATGGCAACGCCATATTCGCGCGCGATCCTCGCGGCGTTAGCGATCTCAGATTTCGTGAAACGAAGCGGCTTAGTCATCGCCGAATCATAAGCCCAGAATCTTGTCGATCATATTGCCCTCGTTTTCCGGCAGGTCCTCGAAAGCGAGTTCGAGCGCGACCCGATTCCATAGCACGCGGCCACGATAGCGCTTCGGACGCGGCATGACGCCCTCGGCAACCATCCGATCGAACGTCGTCGTTCCGACGCCAACATAGCGGGCCGCCTCCTCGCGGCTCATGCCGAGAGGTGCGTAATGCAGCCCCGGCTTCATCTGTCGGCCGCGCGAACTTTCCGTAGCCTGACGCCGGGGCCCTCGCCGTTTTCGTCAACGAAAATGACACCGTTCGCCGTAAGGGCATTCACAATCGCTTCAGTGGTGTCAGCTCGACCACCGATGTCACTGCCGTCGGCGGCCTCCAACCGCTTGATGGTCGGCAGTGAGACACCGGCATGCTTTGCGAGATCGGCTTGCGACCATCCTTTCAAGGCTCGCGCCGCCTTTAACTGGCGAATTGATACTTTTAGTATTGACAATGGTTCGATTCCAGATTGATACTTTTGGGATCATACGATCCTGTGCCACCACATCAAGGAAAATCCGCCATGAACCTTTTCCGCCGCCAGTTCTTCGCCACCCTGCCCGCCATGATCTTCGTCGCCGCCGGCGCAAGGCCGACCACGGCCTCGCACACCCCCGACCTGCCGGCCGCGCTTGTCGAGGCCAGGGCGCGCTATCTGCGCGCCGAAGCGCGCGAAGAAATGCTCGAGGCTTTCGTCGAGGATCACGCGCCACGCGTCGCGATCTCGACCGGCCACGCTGGGCGCCCCCCGCAATATGCAACCTGCGAAGCCGACATCCATCGCACATGGGGAGCGCACCGCTCGCCCTTCGGCCCTGCCGCCGAGGCCAGGCGCGAACAGACCTATGCTCGGTTGCTGGACAACTTCCGCCGCCAGGCGGCGCGCTACGACGACGAGCGCCGATCGATCGGCCTTGACGAGGCCGCGGACGAACGTGCCGCCGCCGCGAAGGAAGTTCACCGCCTCGAAATGGCCCTTGGCATCGATCGTGGCGCGATCGAGAAGGAGATACATATAGCGCATCGTATGTAGCGGTACGCTTGACTCGCTTCATATGATGCGCTATTTCTGGAAGCGAAGTGATGCACAACCGGGAAAATGTGACCATGCAAGAGAGGACGAAATTTACTGCAGGAGAAGCAGGAGAGGCGATCGGCGTCGACGCAAACACCTTAAGGCAATGGCGAACTCGCAAGTATTGCCTGCTCGGAAGCCAAGGCGAGCGCGGCTATTGGCTCTATCGCGAAGTGGATGTGCATTACATCGCCGTTGCCCGTGCGCTTAACCGCCTGGGTTTCTCGATGGATGAGGCCGTCGAGCTGGTCACAAACCACAGCGTGGTCAACGACTCCATCCATCGCGCCATGATGATCGATGACAGCGATGAACGCCTGATTTGTGTCCTTGGCTCCGGGCGGCATGGCGAATGGTACGGACAAATCGTCACCGCCAAGGATGCTGAAAGCGCCGGCGCTCAAGGGGATCGGTGGGCCGCGTTCGACGCTTTAGAAGCCATGGGTGGCGGTCAGGCAGAGTTCTTCACGGAAGCAAGCTGGGAAATCAGCGTGACCCGCATCGTCCGCCGTGTCCGAACGACACTTGATCGGATCGCGGAGAGGGCATCTTGAACACCGCGCGTCTCAACCAGCTCGCCGATCGGATGCTGACGGAGGAGTTTGTCTTCCGGCTGCACGATGCCAAGAACGCCATGGACCGTTCGCTGGCCGGCGCCGGCGAACCCTATCGCGAAAGTGACCTCGCACGCGATCTCGACGTCCCCTTCCCCGTTGCGCGACTGCTGTTGAGCTTCATCGGCGCGATCACCTCCGAGCAGCGCTTGACAGAGATTCTGGCGGCCGCGGCGGATGGGCATCTTTCGGAGGCAAGCCATTGAGCAGACGCAGCGCATGGGGTGGCAACATCGTCCGCCACGAAAAGCCAGTGACCTTCCGTCGGGCGGAAGGCGAGCAGACCCGCCGGGCCGACTTCCTGCCGATGACCTTCGATGCCGAAGCGGGAACGGTAACGGCAGTGTTCGCGACGGAAACGCCGGTTCCCCGCTATTGGGGCACCGAAGTCCTGCAGTGCACCGATGATGCGGTCGACATGTCGCACCTCGTCGGTGCCCCGCTGCTCGACAGCCACAACAGCCTTTCGGTCACCGCGATTCTCGGGCGTGTGGAAAGCGCCCGCATCAAGGGCCGGAAGTTGATTGGCACGCTGCGCTTTTCGGACAGCCCGGAAGGCCAGGCAGCAAAGGCGAAAATAGCCGAGGGCATGCTGCGCGCCGTGAGTGTCGGCTACTCGATCCTGCGCCACCGCGAGAAGATCGACGACGACGGCAAGGCTGAAATCACCGTTACGAAATGGCGACCGCACGAGGTCAGCCTAGCCCCCATTGGGGCTGATCCGAATGCAAGAGTCCGAAGCAAGGAGTTTTCCCACATGGACGAAGACGACATCGAGACGATCAACACGCCCCCCGAACCCGCCGAAAGGCCTCGTCGCCGCGGCGACGGCGAAACCGCGAGGGCCAGGCGGCAGCGTCAGCTCGACAGCCTGCGCGAGAATGCGGTGCGTTGTGGCATGTCCACGGCCGACGCTGACGAAATTGTCGACGATGCGCGCTCAGTTGATGAAGCGCGCGAGGCCGTCTTTGACTGGCTCGCGCGGCGGAATGGGCCACGTACGGCGCCGAACCACAACATCGGCTTTTCCGATGGCCGGGAAGGACAAGCTTCGACCGAAGCGATCGTCGCCGAACTCGCCGGCAGGATGGGCGGCTCGGCACCGCAAGGTGAGCGCCCTTTCGCTGGCGTCCGCATGTCAGAAATCGGTCGGCGGTACTATGACGGCATCGGCGTATCGACGCGAAGTCTCGACGACGGCCGAATCGCCGACATGATGATCGGCAGATACGAGGTCCGAGGCGCGCATGCGACCAGCGACTTCCCGAGCCTTCTGATCGAAGCCGGCCACCGCGCGTTACAGGAACGGTTCGCAGAAACGCCAACGGTGTTGAAGGCCCTGTCCCGATCCAGGAGCGTCGGCGATTTCCGCGCCCATACGATCATCCGACCTGGCGAGGCGCCGGCACTCGAAAAACTGACCGAGGACGGCGAGATCACGTTCGGCACTACCGGCAGCATGGAAAGCGAGTTCTCCGTCGAATCCTATGCGCGCGCGTTTGCCTTGTCGCGGAAAGCCATTGTCAATGACGACCTTGGCGCCTTTGCCGACTTCAACGTCGCCTTCGCACAAAGCGCCACAGCTCGCGAGGCGATGGAGTTCTTCAAGCTGCTTTCCTCTAACTCCTTCGCCGGCGCGACGCTGAAGGATGGCAACCCGCTGTTTCACGCCTCGCGAAATAACGTGGCGCAAACCCCGGGCGAGCTGGACGTGCCGGCCCTGGCCGTCGCCCGCCATGCGATGCGCACGCACAAGAATGTCAACGGCGTCGGCCTCGCTGGCGTTACGCCTTCGGTTCTCGTCGTCGGTCCCGCACTCGAAACAGCCGGTGAGAAACTGCTTGCCGCCCTCGCGGCCACCAAGACTGACGACGTGAATCCCTTCGCTGGGAGGCTGAAGCTTCTGGTCGAAAACCAGTACGAGGGCGCCGGATGGTGGCTGTTCGGCGAGCCGACGTCCCGTCCCGCTTTCACCCACGGCTATTTGAGTGGCCGCGAAGGCCCGCAGGTTCGGTCAGACGAGGTATTGCTGAAACCGGGCATGATCTTCGTGTGCGAACTGGATTTCGGATGCGCGGTGCTCGACTGGCGCAGTGCGTATTTCAACCCCGGTGCTGCCGAATAGGCCGACCAAGCACGAGATAGGGCGGCCCGATCCCGCCCTATCGCCAAAGCACCGACCGTGACCGTATTGGCAAGCGACGGCTGCGCGGGGCGGAAGGTGCAGATCGGAAGCAGCGGGTGGTGGGGTGAAGGCCGCCACCCGCACCCCTTAAGGGATTTCCGCGATGACGCCAAAGCACGCCAGCACCCCGAGCCGCGACAGCATCCGCTTCCCGGTGCAGCCGCGCCTTCTGCCGCCGACGAAGGCGGCGCGGCGCCTGCATCTCACGCTTGACGAATTCCGCGACAAGCTGCCGGCGCTTCTCATGCACGGTTTCCCCCACCCCTGCCCGGTCACCGGGCATTTCGATCTCGTCGCGATCGACGCTTTCCTCGACCGACGCGCAGGCTTCGCCGGCGGCGTCCGCCCCGAGGATCACGAGGCGATCATGCGCGAAAGGATCGCCCGTCTTGGCTAAGATCAAGCTGAAGCACTTCGTGCGCCGGAAAGGCGGCAAGCACACCTATTGGATGCCAACGCCAAAAATGGTCGAGGCCGGGTTCTCGCCGGTTCCCTGCGGCCCGGACGGCCCCGACGCATGGAAAATCGCCCAGGAATGGGAAGACCGCTGGCAGGCCTACCGCAAGGGCATCACGCGCTCACCGGCCGCGCGCCGCTATCCCATCGGTTCCGTCGGCGATGCTTTCGAGCGGTATCGGCAGACGAAGACGTGGGCGGCATTGAAGCCCCGCACACGCGAGGATTGGGAACGCGGCTGGACCTGGATCGAGCCGTTCTTCGGCGACCGCCCGCCGGCCCGGATCACGTTCGAGATCATCGACGCCTGGTATCACGGTCTTCTCAAAAAGCACGGGGTCGACAAGGCCTATCGCGCGATGAAGACGTGGCGCAGCCTCTACCGCGTCATGTCGGGCATGCAGCTGTGCGGCGTCGGCCAGGACCCTTCGCTCGGCATCCGACGCAAGACGCCGCCGGGGCGAAGCGAGACATGGTCGGAGGGCGAGGCCGTGCGGTTCGTCAAGGGCGCATGGCGCGAAGGCTATCGCGGCCTGGCTTGCATCGTCGCGGTGGCGTGGGATACCTCGTTCTCACCGGTCGACGTGCGCTCGCTCACACCGGGCCACGCGGTCGAGGCCCGCGAGGATTGGGGCTTCCTGATCAGGCGCGGCAAGACCGACGAGGCGGCCTTCGGCACGCTGTCGCTGCGTACGCAAAGGCTCGTGCTGACCTACCTCGATGGCCTCGGCGTCACGATCCTCGACGATGCGCCGATGTTCCGAACGCGCGGCTACGCGCCGGGGCCGAAAGGCGGCCGGCCACGCGCCGGCGTGCCTTACACGAAGGATAGCCTGGTCGACGACTTCGCCGACGTGCGCCGCCTCGTGTTCGGGCCGGACGAAAAGCGGCGGCTGATGGACATGCGTCGATCCGGCTCGGTCGAGGCCAACGCCGGCGGCGGCGCGCTCGAAGCGATATCCGCGAAGATGGGCAACTCGATCGACCGATCGAAGCGTCTGCAGAAGGTCTACATGCCGGTCAACCTGGCGGCGGTCCGCGCCGCCGACGAAGCCCGGCGCAAAGGGCGCCGGCTGCTCGGCATGGAACAGAACAAGGCCAAAAAGTTGAAACTGGCCGCCGGAAAAAAGTTGAAACCGACGAGGGGCGGGACGCGAAGTGCTTGAAAAGAATGGCGCGAGTGACGGGGCTCGAACCCGCGACCTCCGGCGTGACAGGCCGGCACTCTAACCGACTGAGCTACACCCGCGCTACGACTTGCGTTGCCCACAGGCACCGTCGTCGTGGCGGCTGAATTAAGCGGTTCGCGAATGCCTGTCAAGCGCCCCGAGAGCGATTGTGCACACCCTTGCCGGACCGAGGCGAGCGGCGTCGCGCCAACGACGCGGGCGGGTGGGTTTTATCCTGCCGCGGGCAGGCACACGGCAGGCTCAGCCTGCGACAAAAAACACGACACCGACCCCGGGCCGGCCATGCGTGCGCGCTGCCGGCGAAGGCTTGCACATTGCCCACGAAGCGCTTAAACCGCGCCGAGGCGGGCGATTAGCTCAGTTGGTAGAGCGCTTCGTTTACACCGAAGATGTCGGCAGTTCGAGCCTGTCATCGCCCACCATTTCAACTGCCTATTTCCGCAACGTCGCGCCAGACGAGGCCTTCTTGCTGCTACGCCCTCCCCCGGGGCCGCCAGCTTCGCTGGCAACACACATCGGCGACCACCGTTTTGGAGCGGGTCGATCGTCCGGTCACCGCGCTGCGTCCGGCGAAGCCATCCTGGCAACCCGAACGATACGGATCGGGGTTTCGAGATATTCCTTGCTTGTTGCGCGAGCGAACAGGCTTTCAATGGTCTGGCGGCCGGAGACAAGCTGGCCGAACGCCGCAAAGCCGGCGCGATCGGGATTGCGGCCGCCGCCCTCGTCGAGTTCGGGCTGGTCGCCGCGGCAGATGAAGAAACCCGGCCCCGCAGTGCCCGGCGCGCCGGGTCATCGACAGCGTCCCGTCCAGATGCCGCAGCCCGGTCTGCGAGGTCGGCTCGTGCGGGATCGGCGGAAATGGCGGTTCGGTGCCGTCGGTCAGGCGCCACCCCCATTGGATGACCTCGATCTTGTGTGGTGTCTCGGGCGGCTGATTGTGCATGGTGACGATCCGGTAGACCGCGCTGCCGTCGAGATGGCCGCCATCGACATAGGCGAGAAAATTGCCGGCGCTGATCGGTGCGTTGGCCTCGTCAACAGCCAGCGTGAAGCTGCCAAGCTCGGTTTCGACCTCGACCCGTGTCGGGGCGGATGCGCTCATGTCGTCCTCGTTTTCATGCTGTGTGCCGCAGCGCGGCGAAAAAACGAGCCGGTGTCGGCGCTCGACGTCTCCGTGCAGGCTCAGATCATCAACCTGCTCAAGGACCTTCAGGCTCGCCTCGGCCTGGCCTATGTGTTCATCGCCCACGATCTGGCCGTCGTCCGCCACATGGCCGACCAGGTGGCGGTGATGTATCTCGGCTGCGTGGTGGAACGCGGGGACCGCAAGGCGCTGTTCGACGCCCCCGGCCATCCCTATACGCGCATGCTGGTGTCGGCCGTGCCGCGGGTGGGTAGTCTTGCGGGCGCCCGCAAGAGGGAAATTCTGGGCGAGATGCCGAGCCCGATCGACCCACCGCCCGGCTGCCATTTCCATCCGCGCTGCCCGTTCGCCGCCGAACGCTGCCGACGCGAGCCGCCGGCCCTGGCCGACAGGGCCGATCGTGGCCTCGCCTGCCACCGCGCCGATGAATTGCCGATTTTAAGCGACGACGCGGATCGGCGTGCACTCGGCCCAGGCGCAATGAAGCGCATGCAACGCTACGTCGACAGCACGCGCTGAGGCCGCTCTTGGATAGGCGGAATCCACCGCTCCTCCGCATTTCGTGGCTTGGCCGGAGCCATTTGGCTCCGCCCGAGAGCCGTCCTGCTTTTTAACGGAAACGCAGAACGGCTCTCACTTCTTGTTTTAACGCGCGGCCACCACGGTCTGGCGCTGCGTCCCGAGCCCGTCAATGCCGAGTTCGACGACATCGCCCGCGCGCAGATAGCGTGGCGGCGTCTTGCCCATGCCGACGCCCGGCGGGGTGCCGGTGGAGATGATATCGCCCGGTTGCAAGGACATGAAGCGGCTGATGTAAGAAACCAGGAAAGCCGGCTTGAAGATCATCGTCGCCGTCGATCCGTCCTGCATGGTTTCGCCGTTCACCTTGAGCCACATCGGCAGCGCGAGCGGATTTTCGATTGCATCGGCCGGCACCAGCCAGGGTCCGGTTGGCCCGAACGTGTCGGCCGACTTGCCCTTGGTCCACTGCCCCTCGTGCTCGAGCTGGTAGGCGCGTTCGGATACGTCGTGCGCAGTGCAATAGCCGGCCACGTGATCGAGCGCTTCGGCTTCGTCGACATATCTGGCCGTCCGCCCGATCACCACGCCGAGCTCGACCTCCCAGTCGGTCTTTTGTGAACCGCGCGGCAGGACGAGGTCGTCATTGGGGCCGCAAATCGCCGATGTCGCCTTCATGAACAGGATCGGTTCGGAAGGGACCGCGGCTCCCGCCTCGGCCGCATGGTCGGAATAGTTGAGGCCGACACAGATGAATTTCCCCGTACCGGCGACGCAAGGGCCGAGCCGCGGATCGCCCTCCACCTTCGGCAACGAGGAAGGATCGATCGTCTTGAGCCGGGCGAGCGCCCGCGGATCGAGCACCTCTCCAGCCAAGCCGTCGACGTGAGCCGACAGGTCGCGCAGCGCGCCCCGGTCGTCGACAAGCCCCGGCCGTTCCCGTCCGGACGCACCATAACGCACGAGCTTCACATCAGTTCTCCAAATTTTTCGCAGGCAAGTCCGATGCGGCCCCGCGCGGCATCGGCGCGCGGGGCCAATGGATCAGGCGGTCCAGCCGCCATCGATGACATAGGCCTGGCCGGTGGTGAAAGTCGCCCCGGCCAGATGCAGGGCAAGATCGGCGATCTCGTCGGGCGTGCCGATGCGCCCCATCGGCTGGCGCGCGATGAAGGCCGCCCTGGCGGCCTCGTAGTCCCCGCCCGCCCGCATTCTTTGCTGGAGCGAGGGACTGTCGACCGTTCCCGGACAAATCGCATTGCAGCGGATGCCGCGGGCGACGAAATCGGCGGCCACGGACTTGGTCAGGCCGATCACCGCCGCCTTGGTTGTGGCGTAGACGAATCGGTTGGGAGCCGCCTTCACACTGGACACCACCGACGCGATGTTGACGATCGCGCCGTCGCCCTGCGCGAGCATGCCGGGCATAACAGCCCGAATGGTGCGCATCATCGCGCGCACGTTGACATCGACGGCACGGTCGAACTCCGCCTCCGTGGCGTCCATGATCGTGCCGGAATGCACGATCCCGGCACAGTTCATCAACACATCGAACGGCCCGTGCTCGTCGACCAGCGCGCCGATCGCGCGTTCGTCGCATACATCGAGCCCGGCCGTGCGGATGCCCGCCGGCCCTTCCAGGCCGGCGAGCGCGCTGCGGTCGATGTCGGTGGCGAGCACATGCGCGCCTGCCGCAGCCATGCGCTCAGCGCAGGCCCGGCCGATGCCGGCGCCGGCCGCGGTGACGAGCACCCGCTTTCCCGTCAGGGGCGACACGGTCATGGCCTAAAGGATCCGGTGGCGCGTGAAGATCGTGCGCAGCGTTTCGCCGGCCGCCAGCTCGTTGCGTACCGTGGTTTCCGCGCGCACCTTGGCCAGCGCCGCACCGACCACCTCGACGATCAGCGTGCGCGGCACGATCACCATGCCGTCCTCGTCGGCGAAAACCAGATCGCCGCTGTTGACGTCGACGCCGCCGATCTTGCCCGGCACGTCGTAAAGCACCAGCTTGCCGCGATATTTGGTGTCAACCGGCGTCGTGCCTGCACACACGACTGGAAAGCCCATTTCACGAATCATACGGGCGTCGCGCACCGAACCGTCGGTGACGAAACCGCCGGCCTTGAGCACCTGGGCGCGGGTCGACAGCAACTCGCCCCACGGCGCGATATGCGCCAACCCGTGGCAGGCAAGCACCGGCACCTCGTTCGGCTGCAGGCTGTCGACGAGATCGATCTCCTCGCCGTAGACGTCGAGCTCCTCACTGTCGTGATAGACCGGCATGTAGATGCCGACCCTGGCAAGGCCGCAGAGCGGTTTGGACACGTCGAGCAACCGCATGCCGCCGCGCGGCGACTGGTTGTAGAGACTGTGACGATCGAGCGTGTCGCTCAAGACGGCGGCATAAAGCTCGCTGCGACACGATTCGATCGCGTCGTGAACGGTGGTCGGCATTTCGCTCATGAGATGGGCCTTTATATGGATGGATAGCTAGAGGTGGGTCAGACCGGTTTGTAGGCGACGACTTCGATCTCGATCTTGCCGTCGACGACAAGCGGCGAGACGACCGTGGAGCGCGCCGGCGGAGCGCTGCCGAAATGCTGCGCATAGACCTTGTTGAAGGCGCCGAAATCACGCGCGTCGTCGAGCCACACCGTGGTCTTGACCACATCGGCGAGCGTGCAGCCGCATTTTTGCAGAACCGCGACGATGCGCTGGATCGTCAGTTCGGTCTGCTCGGCGATGTTGCCGTTGATGATCGTGCCGGTCTCATCCAGCGCGGCCTGGCCGGACAGAAACAGAAAATCGCCGGCGCGCACGGCGGGCGCAAGCGGCAGGGGAGTTTTGGGGTCGACGCCGATCCGTTCGATCATGATGTCCTCGTCTTGAGCTTGGATAAAAAGACCCCGCCCGGCCGCCGGACGGCCTGGCGGGGTCGGGTGGAAAGAATTATTCGCTGAACATGGCCGACCAATCGGCCTTCAGGCCCTGCTGCTCGGCCGCTTCCTGCCAGATGTTGACCAGGCGCAGGAAATGATACTCGCCGCGCCGGATCCCGTAGGAATAGCCTTGCGGATCCAGCGGCTCGTCGGTTTCGAGAATGCGCACGTCGAGATTGTCGTTTTCCGCCACCAGCTTCTTGGCCGAAGCCGTATCGCTCACCATGGCGTCTGCACGGCCGCTGGCAACGTCGACCAGCAACGTGGAAAGCTTGTCGGTGACCAGCGATTTCACCTCGGCGTTCTTGAAAAAGCGCTTGGCAAACCCCTCGTCGGCGGAGCCGGAGGTAACGACGATCACCTTGCCTTCCTGGTCGAGCGCGGCCAGATCGGCAATGTCGGTGTTGGGGCCGACGGTCACGCTTTTGGTCTCATGGCCGGAGGGCTCGCTGAACAGAATGCGCATGGCGCGCTCCGGCGTGCGGAACATCGGCGCCATGACGATGTCGCACTTGCCGGCCTCCAGGCTGGGGATCAACGTGCCCCAGGTGGCGTCGACATGCTCGACCTCGACTCCCATCGCCGCGGCCAGGTTCTTGGCGGCCTCGACATCGGACCCCTTCCATTCGTTGCTGGCCGGGTCCTTCACCGCCCAGGGAAACGCCTCGGCGTGACAGGCCTGCAGGACGCCGCGATCGCGGATTTCCTGGATCTGATTGTCGGCCGCGCCGGCGATCCCAGGTGCGGCGACCAGGGCGGCCAGCGCGGCCGCGATGAGCGTTTTGGATTTCATAGTGACTCCTCCAAGGTTGAACGTTTGTCTGTGGCGCCGCCGCGTGGCGGGCCGTCGTCTCACAACACCTTCGACAAAAACGCCTTCTGGCGTTCGTCCTCGGGCGCGGTGAAGAAGGTTGCGGGGGCGGCGTCGACCAGAAGCTGGCCCTCGGCCATGAAAAGGATGCGGTCGCCGACCTCGCGCGCAAACCCCATCTCGTGGGTCACGACGACCATGGTCATGCCGCCGCGGGCGAGATCGCGCATGACGTCGAGCACCTCGTTGACCATTTCGGGATCGAGCGCGGAGGTCGGTTCGTCGAACAGCATGATCTCGGGCTCCATCGCCAGCGCCCGGGCGATCGCAACGCGCTGCTGCTGGCCTCCCGAAAGCTGGGCTGGGTATTTATCGATCTGCTCGCCGATGCCGACCCGAGCCAGCAGCTTCTGCGCCGCCTCGTCGGCCTCGGCGCGGCCGAGGCCGCGTGCCGTCATCGGTGCCAGCACGAGGTTCTCGCGCACCGTCATGTGGCCGAACAGGTTGAAGTTCTGGAACACCATGCCGACCCGGCGGCGGATCGTCTCCAACTCGCGGCGCGGCCCCGGCAGGGTGTGGCCGAGCACATCGACCGTACCGCTGTCGATCGTCTCGAGCCCGTTCATGGTCCGAAGCAGGGTCGACTTGCCGCTGCCCGAGGGGCCGATCACGCAGACGACCTCGCCGGTCGCGATCGTGGTCGAGACCCGGTCGAGAGCGACGAACGTGCCGTAGCGCTTGACCACGTCCGTGCAACGGATCGCTAGCTTTGTCGCGCTGGCATTCATGGGCGTTGTATCCGAGGAATGGAGATCATCGTGACGTCCTCTTGAAATGTCTGGTCTCGGCGCGGCGCACGTAAAGGCTGAGCGGGAAGATCAGCATGAAGAACAGCACCGCGACCGTCGTCAGGAATTCGAGATAGGCGAAGGTCTCGTTGCCCAATACGGTCGCCTGATAAACGATCTCGGCGACGCCGATCGTCGACAACAGGCTCGAGGCCTTCAGCAATTCGGTGAGAAAATTGACGAAGTTCGGCATCATCCGCCGAACCGCCGGCGGCAACACGACCCGCCGCCAGATCGTGGGTGCGGGCAGGCCGAGCGAAAAGGCGGCTTCCAACTGTCCCTTCTCGGTCGACAGGATCCCGGCGCGCAGGATCTCCGCGACATTGGCGGCCACGAACAGCGACAGCGCGACGATGCCGCTGACCTCTGCCGACATGCGCAGCCCGAACAGGAGCGGCAAACAGGAATAGACCCAGAAAATCAGCACGACTTCCGGAATGGTGCGAAAGAAATCGATCACGAACACCGCGACCCGATAGCCGGGACCACGGCCCGACAGTTTGCCGAGGCAGAGCACGACACTGCCGACGGCCCCGAACAGGATTGCGTAAAACACGATGCGCAGCGTGACCAGCAGCCCCTGCAGGACAAGCGGATAATCGGCTTCGAGCGCGTTGAGGTCGAATGTCATGATCAGCGCCCCTCACGGCGGGCGAGCGAACGCTCGAGCCAATGCGTCGACTGGCTTATGGCGTAGCCGAACAAGAAATAGATCAGCGCGGCCAGCGTCAGGATTTCGATCGGCTTGAAGATTGCGTTGGCGATGCGCGTGGAGACTGTCATCAGCTCGCCGACCTGGAGCACGGTCAGGATGGCGGAGGCCTTGAAGAAGCTGATGGTCATGTTGACGAAGGGCGGGATCATCACCCGAAAGGCCGGGGGCAGGATGACGCGCCGCCAGCGCGTATAAACCGGGATGCCGAGCGCGTCGGACGCCTCGCCATAACCCGCGGGAACGGCCCGGATGCCGCCCCGTACGATCTCGCCAAAATAGGCGCTGGCCTGCAGTACGATGGCAATGACACCGCTGACGATCGCACTGGTGTTGATGCCGGAAACCAGCGGCAGGGCGAAGTGGATCCACAGCACCTGGACCAGAATCGGCGTATTGCGGAAAAGCTCGACATAACCGATGGCGAACCAGCGCGCCGCCGCCAAGGGCACTTGCGTCAAGACGGCCAGAATGGTGCCGAAAAACATACCGCAGGCTGCGGCGGCCGCTGTCAGAACCAGGGTCATCACCAGCCCCTCGGCCAGCGCGCCGCGATATTGCCACAGAACGGCGAAGTCGAGCCCGCCGACGATCCTCCAGTTGAGATTGACCAGGGCGAGCGCGATCAACCCCACGAGGCCCGCGGTCAAGCCGCCGCGTATCCAACGTCCGCCCGATGCTTCGATCAGCTCTCCGAAAAGGCCCATGCCCTTGCCTGCCCGCCTGTCACGGCTCTATATCAAAACGATGATCCGTTATTTCCGGTACAGCGTTCCAGTTTTTCGTTGACATGTCGAGTCCTTTTTGCGTTTTTTATCGCTAAGGTGGTCAGCGCCGCCGCCGTGCGGCGCGAAAACACCCGGTCGCCTGGCCCAACCCGACGACCGCATTGCTTCAGGAGTGTGATGATGTCCCGAGACCTGCAGGCCGAGGATGCCCCGATCCGGGCGATCTTGAACGCCATGGACGCGCTGGAGTTCATCGCTCAGTCGCGCCAGGGGGTTGGCGTGCGTGAACTGGCCCGCATCCTGCGCCTGACGCCGGCGACCGCAAGCCGGGTGGTCGCCTCGCTGCAGGCCAGCGACATGCTGGACCAGGACCCCGACACGGCGCGCTACCATCTGGGGCCGCGGGCTCTGAAAATCGCCGCCGACCACAGTCGCAGCATCAATCTTCACGGCGTCGCCGAATCCTATCTGCGCGACCTGGTCGACGCGACCGGCGAGACCATTTTCCTGGGCGTTCTCGACGGCGCGGAGGTTGTCGTCATCAACCGGATCGATTCGCCGCAGCCGCTGCGCATGGCCGGCGAACTCGGCACCCGCGAACCCGCCCACTGCACCGCCCTTGGCAAGATCATGCTTGCCTCCAAGCCGCCCCACGAACGCGCAGACCTGGTCGCCCACCTCGCCCTGGAGCCGGGAGCCGGCAACCGGGTCATGACGCGCGAGGCGCTGGAGGCCGTGCTGGAGGAAACGGCCGGGCGCGGCTGGGCGCTCGACGACGAGGAACATTTCGAGGGCGTTCGCTGCGTCGCCGCCGGCATCGTCAATTCCGAGGGCCGGACCATCGCCGCGATCAGCGTGTCGGGGCCGGCGGTGCGGATGACGGACGCGAAAATAGCCGCGACCGTGCCGACGCTGCGCGCCATGGCGGCGGCGATCTCGCGCCGCCTCGGGTACCGTCCGGCCGACGCCGTCAACGCCCCGCGCTGAGGAGAGGCTCAGCAATGCGTGTCGCGATCGGCGGTTTTTATCATGAGACGAACACCCGCGCGCGCACCGTCACGCGCCTGACGGATTTTCAGGCCTATCAATATGCCGAGGGCGCTGCCCTGGTGCGGACTTTCGCCGGCACCAACAGCGAAATCGGCGGCATGCTCGACGGGGCGGCCGAGGGCGGGCACGAAACGGTGCCGCTTCTGTTTGCCGCCGCGGTGCCGTCGGGCCCGATCGAGCGCGCCTGCTACGAGCAACTCCTCGGCCGTTCGCTCGCCCTGCTTGCCGAGGCAGGGCCGGTCGACGCGGTCCTGCTTTCGTTGCACGGCGCCGCCGTCGTCGAAGGCATCGACGACCCCGACAGCGCCTTCGTCGCCGCCGTGCGCGCGGCCGTCGGCCAAGACGTGCCGATCGGCGTCACGCTCGACTATCATGCCAATATCGGCTCCGAACTGTTCAACGCGGCAAGCTTCATCTCCGTCTACCGCACCTACCCCCATACCGACATGGCCGATCGAGGCCGGGAAGCGGCACGCGTCACGCTGGCGCCCGACGGGCCGCCGCCGGGCGTGATGCGCAAGCTGCCGCTGATCACGGTGCCCCTGGTTCAGGCGACCGGCGATGCCGGCATGGCCGGCGCCATGCGCGCGTTTGCCGACGCACTGGCGACGCCGGGCGTGGTCAGCGCCTCGCTCGCCATGGGCTTTGCCTATGCAGACAGTCCCAATCTGGGCGCGACCGTTTTGGCCTATGGCGGCGAAGCGGCGCAGCGCGCCGCCGACCGGCTGGCGCATGCGGTGTGGGAAGAACGCGCGACCCTGTTGCCAAAACTGGTCGAGCTTTCCGCGCTGCCCGCCGCCCTGGCCGCCGACGGTCGGGGCCCGACCATCGTCGTCGACCCCTCGGACAATGTCGGCGGCGGCAGCGCCGGCGACGGCACCGCCTTGCTCGAGACGCTGCTTGCCGCCGGTATCGGCGGCGCCGTGGTGATCACCGATCCCGAGGCGGTCGCGGTGGCGGGGACCGCCGGCCTCGGCGGAGCCTTCGACGGCCTCGTCGGCGCGAAAGCCGATACGCTGCACGGCAGACCGGTGCGGCTGCGCGGCCAGGTGAACTGGCTCGGGCAGGCCTCCTTCACCAATACCAGCAGCTACATGACCGGTTTCGTCACCGCGATGGGCGACTGCGCGGTCGTCTCGCACGGCGATCTGCATGTCGTGCTGACCAGCCGGCGCACGATGCCCTTCGACACCGGCATTCTCACCGCCGTCGGCCTTGCCCCCGAAGCGCAGCCGGTGATCGTGGTCAAATCGGCGATCGCCTGGCGCGCCGCCTTCGCCCCGATCGCACGGCGCGTGCTCGTCGCCGACACACCCGGCATCTGTCCGGCGCGGCTGCGGGCCGAACACTACACCAAGGTGCCACGGCCGATCTGGCCACTCGACCCCGATATCGACCTCAATCAGGAAAGCCCCACACCATGAGCGTCACCCGTGAGGATGTGTTTTCGGCCGCGGAGTTCGAGCGGCGTCGCGACCGCGTTCGCAGCGCTATGCGCGCCCAAGACCTCGACGCGATCGTGCTGCACGACCCGTCGAACATCTACTATCTATGCGGCCACCACACCCTCAATATCTGGGATTACCAGTGCCTCGTGCTGCCGCTCGATGGCCTGCCGTTCATGGTGCTGTGGCAATTCGAGCAGGGCCGCTTCAACGCCAGCGCGAGCGCCTGCGAGGCGGTCTATTTCGACAACGGCGCCGAACCTGTGGCCGCGACCGCCGCAGCGCTCGCCACGCACGGCCTGGCCAAGGCGCGGATCGGCCTGGAGGCGGCGGGCGGCTTTCTGAGCCCTGCCCGCCACGCAGCCATCGTCGAAGCCTTGTCCGGGGCTCGCATCGCCGACGCCAGCGGCCTGGTGGAAGACGTGCGCGCGGTCAAATCTACGGCTGAGCTCGACGTCATGCGCCAGGCGCAAACCGTCACCGATGCGGCCATGCGCGCCGCGCTCGGCGCCATCCGGCCGGGCGCCAGCGACCGCGACATCACCCGCGCGATGGCCGACGCGCTGATCGCAGGCGGCACACAGGGTTTTTCGATCTTTCCGATGGTCGCCGTCGGCGCGCGATCCGGCGTGCCCCACCATGCCCAGATCGGCGCCACCGTGGAGAACGGCGACACGGTGTTTCTGGAATGTTCGCCGGCGCTCCATTGGTACCATGCGCCGCTGATGCGCACGGCCGCGCTGGGGACGCCGCGCGACCCTTTCGTGGAGGAGGTGGCGGCGGTCGGCACCGAAGCCATTGAGGCGATGATGCAGGCGATGAAGCCGGGCGTGGCCGCCTGCGAGGTCGCCGAGGCCGGCGCGCGCGTCGTCGACCGCATCCGCGACGGGATCCTGTTCCACGATTTCTACGGCTATTCGGTCGGCATCGGCTTTCCGCCGACCTGGATCGTCGGCGGCACGATGCAGATTACCCGCGACAACCCTCGCCCACTCGAGGCCGGCATGACCTTCCATTTTCCCATGACGCTGCGCAAGCTCGGCGTGTTCGGCGTCGGCCAAAGCCGCACGGTGGTCGTCACCGAGACCGGCTGCACGGCGCTCAGCGCCCTGCCGCTCGGCCTCGACAGGGTCTGAGGCCATGATGCAAACAAAACTGCGCCTCGGCCTGGTCTTCCCCGGCGGCGGCTGCGAAGCCGATTTTTACCGCTTCGAACGCGACACCGGCGAGGCCGTCCGGGTCTATTTCGCGCAGGCGCGATACGGCGCCGTCGAAGGCGCCGACCACCATCCCGACGCGCTGCGCGAGACGGCGCGCGTCGACTGGATCGTACAGGCCGCGCATCGCTTGTCGCAGGTTCCGCTCGACGCCGTGGTCTGGGCCTGCACCAGCGGCAGCTTCATCAACGGCCGGCGTTTCGCCGAGGAACAGGCACGCGGCATTGCGGCGGCTACCGGTGTGCCGGCGACCAGCACCTCGCTCGCCTTTGCGGCCGCCGCGCACGCCCTGTCGGCGCGCAAGGTCAGCCTGCTTGCCACCTATCCGCAGGATACGGTGGCGTTCTTCACATCGTTTCTGGCCGAATACGGCATCACGGTCGAAAACAGCCGCAGCCTCGGTTTCGACAGCGGCTGGATATCGTCCGGCTTCGACGGCGACGCGCTGCTGCGCGCGGCCGAACAGGCGATGGCGCCCGGCACCCAGGCCCTGCTGATTCCCGACACCGCGCTTCCCACGCTCGGCGTCATCGACGCTCTGGAAAAACGCCTCGGCCTTCCCGTCCTCAGCGCCAACGCGGTCACGCTCTGGCACGGCATGCGCACCGGCGGACAGGTCGTGCCGGTCAGCGGGCTGGGGACGCTGCTTGCGGATTTCGCAGAGATGCCGGCCGCGTAGGCGCGGCAGGCACCGCACGAGGATCCGCCCTCAATAGGTGGCGCGACCGCCCGAGATGTCGAAGACCGCTCCGGTGCTGAAGGAGCAATCGCCGGAGGAGAGCCACAGACACATCTTGGCTGCTTCCTCGACGGTGCCGAAGCGGCCCATCGGCACTTTCGACAACATGTAGTCGATGTGCTGCTGCGTCATCTGGTCGAAGATTTCCGTCTTGATGACCGCCGGCGTGACGGCGTTGACGCGTATCCCGGTGCCGGCCAGTTCCTTGCCGAGCGATTTTGTCAGACCCAGAACGCCGGCCTTCGAGGCGCTGTAGGCGGCCGCGTTGGGATTGCCTTCCTTGCCGGCAATCGAGGCGATGTTGACGATCCGGCCGTAATCAGCCTTCTGCATGGCCGGCAAAACCGCCTGGCAGCACAGAAACGTGCCGTTCAGATTGACGTCGATCACCCGCCGCCAGGCGTCGGCGTCGTATTGGGCGACGGTGTCGTTGGGACCGGTGATGCCGGCCGAATTAACCAAAACGTCGACACGTCCGGTTTGCGCCAGCAGGCCCGCCACGGCCGCCTCGATCTCAGGCTTGGCTGTGATATCGAGCGCCGACGCGCTGACCCTGTCTGTCCCGATCCCCTCGGCCGCCCGGTGCACGCGCTCGTGGTTGTTGTCCCACAGACAGACCCACGCGCCGGCGGCGTGGAAGCGCCGCGCGAGTTCGAGCCCGATGCCACCGGCCCCGCCGGTGATGATCACGCTCTGTCCGGTGAAGTCGTATCCGACCATCGTCATCTCCATAAATACTTGTGCGGCAAGGCTCGTCCGCGACGGGTTCAAATGGGGGCGTGCCACCATTTTTCGAACGGGTTGCTGTACAGGATCGTGTCGATGACCTCGGCACTGACTGGCGGCACGCGCGGGCTGTCGTGATCCTGCGAACAGACCAACAGCCCGTCGACCGCCTCGTCGAAGGTCGAGAACGGGAAATCCGTACCAAAAAACACCTTGTCGGCGATCGAATAGTCTTGGATCTCGGCCAGGCATTTCTGCAGAATCCACGGCCTGTAGCACAGGCCGGTGATTTCGCCGTAGACGTTCGGGTTCTTGCGTACGATCACCGCCGCCTCGGCCGTCCAGGGATGGCCCATATGCGCCATGATGATCTTGAGGTCGGGATAGGCGAGCGCGACAGGGTCGACATGCAGCGGGCGCCCGAACTCGATACGGGATTTCGGCGGAAAGGTCGTGCCCATGTGCAGCGTCAGCGGCACGTCATTGGCCTGGCAATATGCATAGACCGGCTGCATGCGCGGGTCGTCGAGCCCGACGCCGTTGTAGATCGGGCCGAACTTGACACCCTTGAACTTGAGCTGCTCGACCGAGTGCCGGAGCCGTTCCATATAGTCCGGGCGGCGCGGATCGACATAGGCGAAACCGACGAATTTTTCGGGATATTTCGCGACCGCGGCGGCGGTGGTTTCCTCCGCGCCCTGGATGCCGATACTGTCGCCATATTGCGGACTGAACACGATGACGCGCTCGAAACGCGCCAGTTCGCGCGCCAGCGTGTCGGCGTCGCTTGCCGGCGGCAAGCCACCCGGGCGCACGCGCGCGAGCTGTTCGTGGTAGACCGGCAGATATTGTTCGGGATCCCATACATTGACGTGGCAATCGTAGAGGGGGCGCTTGGTAGTCATGCCGCTTGTCCCGCTTGTGCCAGCACGGTCTGCGCCCAGGCACGGACCCGTTCGCGCCCGAAAGCGCTTGCCATGCTGTGCGGCGCACGGCTTTTTCCACTCAACGCGCTTACACGCTCCGCGATCAGGGGCTTGCCGTAGACCAGCAGCGTATCGATCGATTCCATGATCATGTGCCACAGTGGCAGCACCTGCTTGTAAAGCGCGACGGCGCGCGCCTTGTCGCCGGCGTCACCGGAAACGTAGAGCCGGTAGATGGCAGACGAAATGTCCCCGGTTTCGGCCCCGGGTATGAAGCCGGCGCACCCCGCCTCGATGCAATCGATCATGCCGACGCCGGCCTGGCCGTTGAAAACGTCGAACGCACCTTGCGTGCGCTCGATGAAATCGCCGACACCCAGTGCCGACATTTCCGTCTTCATCATCGTTAGATTCGGGTGCTGGGCCTGCATTTCGACAAGGCTCGCGACCGAAAAGCCCTGCCCGAGATATTCCGGCGCGATCTGGATGCCAAGCGGCAGGTCGATGCCATCGGCGACCGTACCGAAAAACCGCATATGCTCGGTTTCGGAAACATCGCGCACAGCTGCCGGCTGCAAGATCAGCCAACTTGCCCCGCACTGCTTGGCCAGCCGACCGAACGCGATCTGGTCGCGTGCCGTCCGCTCGGCAACCGTCACGGCCAGCGGTACGCGCCCGGCGATCGTCTCGCCTGCGCATTCGACAACACGCGCGCGCTCGCCGGCCGAAAGTTTGTGCACCTCGCCGGCCAGTCCCAAGATGGTGATCCCGTCCGCGTTCCAGCCGATCAGGGCCTCGATCTGCGCGCGCAGCGCGGCAAGGTCGAGCTCACCATCCTCGTCGAAGAAGGTGTAGGCCATCGGGTAGACACCCTTGAAATTCGTTCTCGACACAGTTTTCACCAGCCTTTCGATCTAAGCCGCGCGGTCGAACCGCAATACGGCGCGTGTTTAGGTTGTTTGGCCCTGAACCAGCTCCACCGGCAGCACGATGTCGCGGTCCTCGAACTCGCCGTCGTCGATGCGGCGGGTCAATGCGGTCGCGGCCGTGCGGCCCAGTTGCTCGGCAGGAGAGATGACGGTCGTCACCTTGGGAGAGAAATAGCGCCAGAAATTGAACCGGTTGAACCCGGTCAGCATGATCTGATCCGGCAGTGTCAGGCCGCGCTGTTCCAGCACGGTGTGGGCAGCTATCGCCATCTGGTCGTTTGCGGCCAGAATGGCGTTCGGCTTGCCGCCCTGGTCGAGGTAATTGGCCAGCGCCACCTGCACGTCGGCGTCCTTTTCGCTTTCCGACACCAGCACGCGCATCTCCACGTCCGGTCTCGAATGGAGCGCTTCCCTGACGCCGCCGACACGCTCGCTGATCGCCGGCCACTCGACCTGCGGCACGACCACCAGCACCGACCGGGCACCGCGCGAGACCACGTGTTCGGCCAGCAGGCGGCCGCCGCCGCGATCGTCCTGGCGGATCGAACAGATGTCCGGCTCGGCGCGCTGGACGCCCTCCTGGAACAGAACGATTGGCTGACGCAGGCTCTTCAGAAGTTCGCGCAGATTGTATTTCGTCGGCTGGCTGCCCGACAAAAGCAGGCACAGCCCGTCGGTCTCCATGCGGCGAAACGCCTTGGCTTCGCTCAGTTCGTCCGTGAACACGCCCTGTATGGTCAGCGAATAGCCCTGCTCCGCCAACTGGGCGCACAATCCGTCCGCCAGCGCGGCAATGAACGGATCACCAAGGAATTTGCGCTCGTCGTAAAGCACGATGAAGCCGATCGAGAACATACGCGAGGACCGCAGGGCGCGCGCGGTGGCGCTTGGCCGGTAGCCGAGTTCGTCGATCGCCGCCTTGACACGCCGCCTGGTTTCCTCACCGACCAAGTGATCGCGACCGTTGATGACGTTGGACACGGTCATCACCGAGACGTCCACGGCCGCCGCGATCTCCTTCATGGTCAGCTTCTTCTTGCTCATGACAGCGCCTTCACGCCCTCTCCTGCGGACCGGTCACCCGGCCTCGATCCACATCTGCCTGCCGGCGGCGCCCTTGAACCACACGTCCCGGCACGCGGCGGCCATGGCGTCAATGTCGTCAAGGCTTTCGGCCGTGGCGATGATCGTGCCGGGAATCGGTCCGTGCGGCCCCGACAGAAGACTGTTTCCGGATTCGTAGAAATAGGCCAGGTCGAGCGCCAGCTCGCCGTCGGCGACGCCCGGGATCCCCGGTGGCAGAGGCACGCCTTGCGGAAGCGGCAAGTACACCAGGTCGCCGCGCGAGGGATATACCGACAGGCTTTCGGCGGCCGGAACGGGGTCCGGCATCTTGCACAGCGTATAGATTTCGTTGTTGGCGTATTTGGCGTGCCATACCTGATGCCGGACTGGCAGCAGGTCGAGCACGGCCTTGCAGGTCGCCGGCGCAGAGTCCCAGCGCAGCCTGAGCCGGATGGACAAATCCACTCCGGAAAGACCGATGCGCACATGCGTCGGACGATCGCTACCCGTGATTGTCATATGTGATCCCCGTAAAATCGCGACATCTCCATCTAGCTTGTAACTTTAACGATAAATGTACGTATAGTCAAGCAGTTCGCACCAAAACCCAGCACCAGGAAGTCGACCGGCCCGAGACGGAAAGGCCCGAAAACTCCGGCGTCCGCCAGCGGCGGCGGCAGAACGCGCGCGGCGAACGGCGCCGTCGACGTGGCCTTTTTCCACCCGGCGATACCGGGCGGCGCTCAAAGCGGCTTGTAGGCGATCGCCTCGATCTCGACCTTGGCGTCCACGACCAACGGGGAGACCAACGTCGAGCGCGCCGGCGGCGCATCCTTGAAATATTCGGCGTAGGCCTTGTTGAAAGCGCCGAAATCGCGTGCGTCGTCGAGCCAGACCGTGACCTTGACGATGTCTTCGGCCGTGCAACCGGCATCCTTCAGCGACGCCAGCAGACGATCGAGCGTCAAACGCGTCTGCGGGACGATGCCTCCGTCCAGCACGTAACCGTCTTTGTCGAGGGCGGCCTGCCCCGAGGCGAAGACGAAGTCACCGGCCCGCACGGCGCCGGAAATGGGCAAAGGGGTTTCCAAAGGATAACGTGTAATCACGGTTCTCGATCCTGTGTGTGTTGGTTGAACAATGTCGCGACGGTCAGGCCGTGACACGCTGTCGCTGTTCGCCGAGCCCCTCGATGCCCAGCCGCATCACGTCGCCGCCGCGCAGGAAGCGTTGCGGCGTCATCCCGAGGCCGACGCCCGGCGGCGTGCCGGTGGAAATGACATCGCCCGGCTGCAAGCTCATGAACTGGCTGACATAGCTGACCAGTTCGGCCACGCCGAAAATCATCGTCGCGGTGCTGCCGTCCTGAACCCGTTCGCCGTTCAGTTCGAGCCACATCGGCAGAGCCTGGGGATCGCCGACCTCGTCTGCGGTCACCAACCAGGGGCCGAGCGGACCGAACGTGTCGGCACTCTTGCCCTTGACCCATTGTCCGCCGCGCTCGATCTGGAAGGCGCGCTCGGACAGATCGTTAACGACGCAATAGCCGGCGACGTGGTCAAGCGCGCTTTGCAGCGGCACCGATTTGGCCGGACGGCCGATCACCACGCCGAGCTCGACCTCCCAGTCGGATTTGAGCGAGCCCTGGGGCAGCACGACATCGTCGTTCGGACCGACAATGGCGCTGGTCGCCTTCATGAACAGGATCGGCTCGTCGGGAATGGCCATGCCGGATTCGGCGGCATGGTCGGAATAGTTCAAGCCGATGCACACCATCTTGCCCACCCCACCGACACAGGGCCCCAACCGCGGGTTGCCCGCGACCACCGGCAGTGCCCCGCCGTCGGCGATCTCAGCTATCCGGGCCAGCGTGTCGGGCAACAGGGTTTCGCCGGCAATGTCGGCGACGACCCCGGACAGGTCGCGAAGTTGGCCGTCATTGTCGAGCAGTCCGGGGCGTTCCTCGCCCTGCGGGCCAAAGCGCAGCAGCCTCATTGGTAAAATCTCTCATATTATGCGGTTTCGAGGGGATGGCCCGACCTGCCAGCGGCGAGCCAGTCGGGCCATCCGGCTTTCAGGACGTCGACGCGCTCACTGGGCGAATTCGTCGTGCCATTTCTGCTTCAGGCCCTGCTGGTCGGTGTTGATCTGCCAGATGTTCACCAATTGCTGGAAGCCGTATTCGCCCATCGGCAGGGCGTAGGAATATCCTTGCGGATTGAGCGGATTGTCGGGCTCGATAATGGTCAGGTTCATCGCCTCATTGGCGCCGACGACCGAGCGCAGCGTGGACGTGTCGGTCAGGAAAGCATCAACGCGACGGCTGGCTGCCTCGATTCCCAATGTGGAAATCTTGTCGGTCACCAGCGCCTGGATCTTGGCGTTCTTGAAAAACCGGCTCGCAAAGGCTTCGTCGGCCGAACCGGAGATCACCGCCACCGTCTTGTCGGCCTGATCCAGGTCGGCATAGCTCGCAATGCCGGAATCGCCGCGTACGGCCACGCCCATGGTTTCGTAACCGGTCGGTTCGGTGAACAGCACGCGCATCGCGCGTTCGGCCGAACGGAAGATGGGCGCCATCGCGATATCGCATTTGTCGGCTTCCAGCGACGGGATCAGCGTGGCCCAGGTCGCATCGACATGCTCGATCCCGACACCCATCGTCTCGGCGAGATGGGCGGCGGCGCGAATGTCGGAGCCGACCCATTCGCCGCTCGCCGGATCTTTGACGCCCCAGGGTGCCGCTTCGGCATGACACACGCGCAAAGTGCCGTTGTCGACGATCTTCTGGATCTTGTCGTCCGCGGCGAAGGCTGCGGTTGCGCAAATCAACGCCGCTGCCGCCGCCGTGACGAGGCTAAAGGTCTGTCTCATGGTGTTTTCTCCCTTTTACCGTGAGCTGATATGTTTGACGTCCACAATCGCCGGAACCGCCCGTAGGCGGCGCCCGGCTAAAGAACCTTCGACAGAAAGGCCGCGTGCCGCTCATCCTTGGGAGAGGCGAAAAACGTTTCTGGATCGGCGTCGACGGACAGGACGCCGTCGGCCATGAAAAAGACCCGGTGGGCGACTTCACGAGCGAATCCCATTTCGTGGGTCACGACGAGCATGGTCATGCCGCTGGCGGCCAGGTCGCGGATCACCTCGAGCACTTCCTTGACCATTTCGGGGTCGAGCGCCGAGGTCGGCTCGTCGAAGAGCATGATTTTCGGCTCCATCGCCAGGGCCCGGGCGATGGCGACGCGCTGTTGCTGGCCGCCGGAGAGCTGGCCGGGATATTTGTCGACCTGATTGCCGATCCCCACCCGGTCGAGCAGTCTTTCGGCCCGCGCGTTGGCTTCGTCGCGCGAAACCTTCAGCGCCGCGGTCGGACCGAGCGTGATGTTTTCGCGCACCGTCAAATGCATGAACAGATTGAAGCTCTGAAACACCATGCCGACGGAACGGCGCAACTGCTCGGTCTCCTTACGCCGGCCCGGAAGCGTGTAGTCCAGGATTCGGATGCGGCCCTCGTTGATCGGCTCCAGACCGTTCAAGGTGCGAATGAAGGTCGATTTGCCGCCGCCGGAGGGGCCGACGATGCAGGTCACGTCCTTCTCGCGGATTTCCGTCGAAATCCCGCGCAGGACCTCGAACGAGCCGTAGCTCTTGCGGATGTTCTCGACGCTGATGACGACGGGCGTTTCGGCCGCGGCGCTGCTGGTTTCCACTCGGCTTCCTTCCATCATTAGTGTCCCGCCTTGCCCGCGAGTTTCTGGTTGGCGCGGCGCACATAAAGGCTCAGCGGGAAAATCGTCACGAAGTACAAAACCGCGATCGCGGACAGAAATTCGACATAAGCGAAGGTCTTGGAGCCCAGGACCGACGCCTGGTAGGCCATTTCCGCAACGCCGATCGCCGAAAGCAGGCTGGTTGCCTTGATCAGTTCGGAGAGAAAGCTGACCAGCGCCGGCATCATGCGGCGAATGGCCGGCGGCATGATGATGCGCATCCAGATGACTCGGACCGGAATGCCGAGCGCCAAGGCGGCCTGCACCTGCCCGCGGCTAGCGGAATTGATGCCGGCGCGGAATATCTCAGCCAGATAGGCCGACGCGAACAGGCTGAGCGCCAGGATGCCGCTAGCTTCCGCCGTCAGGCGAAAGGAAAACAGCAGCGGCAGGCAGGAATAGACCCAGAAGATCAGGACGACTTCAGGAATGGTGCGGAAGAAATCGATATAGGCGACGGCAAACCGATACGGCCAGCCCCGGCCTTCCAGCTTCATGAAACAGGCGACAAGCCCCAGGACCGTACCGATCGCGAGAGACACGGCGCAAATGCGCAGCGTCACGAGCAAGCCCTGCAGGATGAGAGGGTAGTTGTTTACCAGGTGCTGGATTTCAAAGTTCATCACACCCTCCGCTCATTTCGCCGCGCGTTCGAGACGCAGGGTGAGTTGGCTCAGGATGTAGCCGAGAACGAAATAGATCACGGCAGCCGCGGTAAACAGCTCGATCGGCTTGTAGACCGCATTGCTGATCCTGTTGGTGATCGTCATCAGTTCGCTGACCTGCAACACCGACAGGATGGAGGTCGCCTTGAAGAAGCTGATCGTGAGATTGACCAGCGCCGGGATCATGGACTTCAGGGCCGGCGGCAGGATCACCCGCCCCCACGTCGTGCGTGCCGGCAGCCCCAGGGCGTAGGCGGCCTCCCACTGCCCCTTGGGGACGGATTCGATGCCGCCCCTCACGATCTCGGAGAAATAGGCGCTGGCCTGCAGGGCGATCGCGATCGTTCCGCTTTGCAACGCCGTCGTGTTCCAGCCGGTAAAGACCGGCAGCGCGAAGTGAATCCAGATCAGTTGAACCAGGATCGGCGTATTGCGGAACAATTCGACATAGGCAACGACGACCCAGCGCACCAGCGCCAGCCGCGATTGCGACAGCGCGGCGAGCACGGTGCCCGCCGTAAGGCCGCACAGGCCGGCGATGGCGGTCAGGTAAAGCGTCACCATCAGCCCCTTGGCGAGCGCAAGCCGGTAGTCCCACACGACCGAAAAATCCAGTGAGGCGAGAAGCTGCCAATTGACGTATTTCCAGGCAGCGACGCCGATCAGCGCGAGCGTGGCCATGACGGCGACCAAGCCCCAAGGCGAGCGCTTCTCCTCGACCTGCTCCTCCAGTGCGAACATCATGCCTCCCGTTCACGATCAGGTATTTAGCCTTGATTGAGGTCTTATTTAACGTTAAATGTAGCTGTAAACCCGCTCCCCGTCAAGAGAGCTTCGAAACCCGGCCTTGGCGGCGCGCGGACCGCGCCAAAGACAGGGCGTAAAATGGGTCCCTTTTGGAACCCGAACGCAGCTCCGGCGCACGGAGCAACCAACCGGCCGACCCCGGCCCTCGGAGGACATACGGATGAATGAGTGCGTGCGGATCGGGATGATCATCCCCAGCGGCGGCCCCGAGGCCGACTACTACGCGTTCGAGCAGGCGGCCGACGCGGGCGTGAAGCTCTATTTCACCATCTCGCGGATTGGCGGCGCGCACGGCAACGACCACGATCTGGACGCCTTGCGCGAGACGGGTCAACTCGCCTGGATCACCGAGGCCGCCCAACGCCTGCGCGGCTTCGATCTCGACGCCATCACCTGGGCCTGCACCAGCGGCAGCTTCATGTCGGGAAGCGCGTTCGCCGCCCGCCAGGCCGAGGCGATCGGCCAGGCGGTGGAGGCGCCGGCGACCAGCACGTCCCTATCCTTCGTGGACGCCATGCGCGGTCTCGGCCTGCGCAAAGCCAGCGTTCTGGCCACCTATCCAGAGCCCACCGCGCGCGCGTTCTGCTCGTTTCTTGGCGAGGCCGGACTGTCGGTCGACGCACTCACCTGTCTCGACATCCCTACCGGTTGGGATGTTCCCGCCCTCCCCACCGAGACGATCGTCGAAAAGGCCGTCGAAGCGTTTTCGCCCGGTTCCGACACGCTGCTCATTCCCGACACCGCAATGCCCAGCCTGCATTTCATCGAAACACTCGAGGATAGGCTCAACGTGCCGGTGCTGACGGCCAATGCAGTGACGCTGTGGGGAGCACTGGAACTGACCGGACGCCGGCCCTCGGTGTCTGGGTACGGCACCCTTCTCGGCCGGGCAGTTTAACGGCCGCGCTCCGCGCAGCATCAACGACCGGGCTTGCGCCGACCGCGGCGGCGCCTCCCCGTCCGACCGCCGGCGCGGCCGACGCCAGCGGCAACCCTAACGACGATGGGAGCGATTTCGGTTGCCGCGCGGCCCGGCTGCCACCATGGCGATTGTTTTTTCGATTTTTTGTGCCGTCGGACGGTTTTCCAATTGGAAAACCCGGTCCGGACACGGTTTTGCCTTGCCGCACGCGGGAAGCAAAAATAGTCTTTTTTGCCGCCGTCGACCTCCCGCGGCGAAACCGAAACAGAGGGCAAGACATGATCGGCACCTATTCGCGCATCCTCGCCGGCGCCGCCTGTGCGGCGGCCATGCTGGCGGCAGGCCCGGCAGTGGCGCAGTCCAAGACGCTGACGATTTCCTGGTGGGGCTTCAACGGCGACAAGCTCAACGAGTACATCGTCCAGCCGTTCCAGAAACAGTGCGGCTGCGAGCTGGTCTTCGAGACCGGCAACAATGCCGACCGGCTGAACAAGATCAAGATCCGCAGCGGCGGCGGCGTCGACGTCGCCTATTTCACCGATTCCTATTCGCAGATCGGCATCGAGGAAGGCCTCTTCCAGCCGATCGATCGCTCAAAAATCCCGAATATCGACGGGCTCTACGAGATGGCGCAGGCGCCGCAGGGCGAATACGGCCCGGCTTACTCGATCGGCCGCGTGGGCATCGTCTACGATTCGGCCAAGGTCGAGCCGGCGATCACACGCTGGAGCGATCTGTGGCGCGACGACCTGACGGGTCAGATCTCGCTGCCCGGCATTACCACGACGGCCGGCCCGATGGTCGTCATGCTGGCCGGCGACAAGGCCGGCACCGACGCCTTCGAGGACGACGGTCCGGCTTTCGCCGAGATCGAGGCGCTGAAGCCGAACGTGGTCAAGAACTACAAGACCGGCTCGGAGATGATCAATCTGTTCTCGACCGGCGAGGTGACGGTGTCGCTCGCCCAGGACTTCGCGTTGGCGCAGTTGCAGGCGGCCGTGCCGACCGTGGTGTGGGCCGACCTGGAGGACGGCGCAGTGGCAACGCTGAACACGGTCAACATTCCCAAGGGCGCCGCAAACGTCGAGCTCGCGCACGAATTCATCAATTTCATCCTCGACCCCGAATTGCAGAAAACGCTTGCCGCCAACGGCGTCGACGCACCGGTGGTGAAATCGGTCGAACTGACGCCGGAACAGGCTAAGCAGTGGACCTATGGCGCGGAGATGATCGATAATCTGAAGCGTGTCGACTACGCCAAGATGAACGCCGCCAAGAGGGGCTGGATCGACCGCTGGAACGAAATCTTCGGCATGTAGGGCGGCCTCACACCCGTCCTTGGGTCAAAACCCGCGGCGGATGCGGCGACATGGATGGGGACGGCGGCGGCACCGCCTCCCTTTCCAAACCCTCAGCGTGCCACGGCAGACAGCGTCCACACCCAGCCCGCGACGGCTCTACTAGAACGCGGAAATTTCGACCATGCCCAAACGTTTCGCCGGCTGGATACTCGCCTTCCCCGCGACCGTCTTGGTGGCGCTGTTCCTCATCGTGCCGGTCACCCTAACGATCGCCACCACGTTCGGCGACGGCTCGGGGCCGATCGCGCCCTATCTCGATTTCTTCAACAGCGGCTTCCGCCGCACGGTGTTGTGGCGCACGCTCGAGGTCTCGCTGGCAACGACGGCGATCTCGCTCTTGCTTGGTTTCCTGACCGCCTATGTGGTCTCGCGCGCGCCCGGCCGGCTGAAAAGCATCCTGATCATCGCCGCCGTGTTCCCGCTCCTGACCGGCGTGGTCGTGCGCTCCTTCGCCTGGCTGATCATTCTGGGCAAGAACGGCATTTTGAACAATTTCCTGACCTGGATCGGCGTCATCGGCGAACCGCTGTCGATGCTCTATACGGAAGGGTCGGTCATCGTGGCGATGGTCTATCTGTTCACGCCGCTGATGATCCTGACACTGGTCGGGGTGCTCGAGAACATCCCCGACGACGTCATCCAGGCCTCCGCCTCGCTGGGCGCCACTCCGGTCGCAACCTTCCGCCAGGTCATCTTCCCGCTCGCCGTGCCGGGCCTGATCGTCGGCGCCGTGCTTGTCTTTACCGGGTCCTTCACCTCTTACGCCACGCCCCAGCTCCTCGGCGGCGAGCGTCAGATGATGATGGGCACGCTGATGTACCAGGCCGCAATGGTCAATTTCGACTGGGTCAGCGCCTCCACCATCGCCACGATCATGGTCGTCATCACCGTGTCGGTGGTGCTGGCCATGACCCGCATCGCCAAGCGCCTCAACCCGATGACGACGTGATGAACACATCCATGCCCCGCTCTCTCGTCGCCTTCGCGGCGGTGGTCTATATCTTCCTGGTCGGGCCGCTGATCATTGTGATCGGCGCGGCCCTCAGCGACACCTCCTATCTGACGTTTCCGCCGCAGGGCCTGACCTTCAGGTGGTTCGAGAATATTTTTGAGATCAGCGCCTTCCGCCGTACCATCGTGACCAGCATGCAGCTCGCCTTTTTGGCCACAGGCCTGGCGCTACTGGTCGGGATACCCGCCGCCTACGCACTCAACCGCCACCGCATCCAGCTGCCGTCCTGGCTGTCGACGGTGTTCGTGCTGCCAATCCTGGTGCCGGAGATCGTGCTTGGTTTTTCCTTGCTGAAATCCGTTGCCGTCGGCGCTTCGCTGCCGATCTTCCTGTCGCTTCTGATCGGCCATACGCTGATCGTGCTGCCCTATTGCGTGCGGGTGATCTCGGCCAGCCTGTCCTCGTTCGACTTCTCGATCGAGGAGGCCGCGATCAGCCTTGGCAGCCGGCCGGCAAAGACCTTTTTCACCATCGTGCTGCCGAATGTGCGCTCGGGCGTGATCGCCGCCTTCATCCTGGCCTTCATCACCTCGATCAACGATGTGTCGACCTCGCTGTTTCTGACCGGCCCCGGCATCTCCACGCTGCCGATTCAGATTCTCGCCCATGTCGAGCAGTTCTTCGACCCCACGATCGCTTCCGTATCCGTTTTGCTGATGGTGCTGACCGTCGCCGTGATGGCGATCGTGGAACGCACGCTCGGCCTGACCTTCCTGACAAAGTAGACACGATGACCCAGCCGCTTTCCGTCGAAAACGTCACCGCCCATTATGGCACCACCAAGGTGCTGGAGGACCTGTCGCTATCGGTGGCAGCCGGCGAACTGGTTTCGCTGCTCGGTGCGTCGGGTTGCGGCAAGACGACCACGCTGCGCCTGATTGCCGGCTTCCTGGAGCCGACGGCCGGCCGGATCACGCTCGGCGGCCGCGACCTGACCCGGCTGCCGGCCTATCGGCGCGACATCGGGCTGGTGTTCCAGAACTACGCCCTGTTTCCGCATCTGAGCGTGCTCGACAATGTCGCCTTCGGGCTCAAGCAGCGCGGCGTCGGCTCGAGCGAACGTAACGGCAAGGCACAGGCCATGCTCGAACGCGTCGGCCTGTCGGGGCTGTCGGACCGCCTGCCCGGTGCGCTGTCGGGCGGCCAGAAGCAACGTGTGGCGCTGGCGCGCGCGCTCGTCATCGAGCCGCCGCTTTTGATGTTCGACGAACCGCTATCCAATCTCGATGCCAAGCTCAGGATCGACATGCGGGTGGAGATCCGCCAGTTGCAGCGCGCCAACGGCACCACATCGGTTTACGTGACCCACGACCAGGAGGAAGCGTTCTCGATCTCCGACCGGGTGGCGATCATGAATGCGGGGCGCCTGATGCAGTTCGACACGCCCGAAAACCTCTATCAGCGGCCGGCCAACGCCTTCGTCGCGCGTTTCGTCGGCTTCGAAAACCTGATCGCGATGCGCGTCGTGGCGCGCGAGGGCGACCAGGTGACGGCCGAGGCGGCCGGCGGCACCCGGCTCGAGCTCAGCCAGGCCCGGTTCGGCGACATCCCCGACCGGTTCGTGCTGGCGACGCGGCCAGACGGGCTGTCCGTCAGCGCCGACCCGAACGCGCCGGGCATTCCCGCCAAGCTGGGGCTGCGCACCTATCTCGGGCGCGCCTACCAGTATCAATGCGAGACCGAAACCGGGCGTCTGATCGCCAACGGGGCGCTGTCGACACCGCTGGAACCCGGCAATCCGGCGCGGCTGGTGCCGGTGCCCGACCAGTGCTGCGTGCTCGACGCGGAGTGATGGCCGGGAACAGCCCGTTGATGCCTTCACCTGACATGCCCCAACCCGACCGGGACCACTCATGACCCTGCTGATCACCAACGCCACGCTGCTGCCATGCACGCCGGAGATGCCGGTGATCGAGAACGGGTTTGTGCAGATCGAGGGCGAGACGATCACCGCGACGGGCGCCGGCCCAGCGCCCGCCATCGACGGCGCCGAAACGTTCGACGTCGATGGCGACATCGTCATGCCAGGCATGGTCAACCCCCATTGCCATATGGCGATGACGTTGTTTCGCGGCCTCGGCGAAGATGTCGACGACCGGCTCTATCGTTACGTGCTGCCGCTGGAACGCAAATTCGTCACACCGGAGATGGTGCGGGCCGGCACAAGGCTCGCCGCGCTGGAGCTGATCGCCGGCGGCGTCACCACGGTGGCGGACATGTACTATTTCGAAACCGAGGTCGGCCGTGTGATCGACCAGGCCGGTATGCGCGGCGTCGTCGGCCAGACGATCGCCGATTTCGACCCGCCCGACCACGCCACCATCGACGCCGGCTTCGCGTTGACCGAAGACCTTGTGGCCGAATTTGCCGGCCATCCGCGGGTGATCGCCTCGATCGCGCCGCACGCGCCCTATTCGACCGACATCGTGGTCATGAACCGGGTCGCGCGCTGGGCCGACGCCCACCCCGACGTGCCGGTTCAGATCCATCTGGCCGAGATGGATTCGGAAATGGACTGGTGCGCCAGAAATCACGGGCTTCGTCCGGTCGAATTGGTCGAGAAAGCCGGGTTGCTGCGCAAAGGGTTGATCTGCGCCCATTGTCTGCACGTGTCGCAAAGCGACATCGAGAAGATGGCGCGCGCCGAAGTCTGCGTTGCCCACAATGCGCGCTCCAACGCCAAGGCCGGCCGCGGCATCGCGCCGGTGGAGGCGATGCGGGCGGCCGGTCTGCCGGTCGGGATCGCCACCGACGGGCCAATGAGCGGCAACACGCTCGACCTGTTCTCACAGTTCGCGCCGGTCACAATGTTCCAGAAGCTTCTCGGCCACAGCCGCAAGCCGATGCCCGGTGTGGACGTGATCCGCATGGCCACGGTCGAGGGCGCGCGCGTGCTCGGCCTCGATGCACACATCGGCACGCTGGAGCCTGGCAAGCAGGCGGACCTGATCCGCATCGACATGACGGCCCCGCGCCTGCAGCCGGTCTACGATCCCTATGCAACGCTGGTATTTTCGGCCATGCCGGATGATGTGCGCGACGTCATGGTGGCCGGATCGTGGCTGATGCGCGACCGCACCGTGCTGACGCTCGAACGCAAGCAGGTCTTGCGCGACGCGCTGCAGGTGGCCACGCGCTTCAAGGCCGAGATGACGCGGATCGACGCCGGCGGCTGAACCTGGACCACGACAAGCCGGCCCGCTGGCCGGCCGCCGGCATTGCGCTTGGCCAGCCCGTCCGGCATGGATCGCCGACGCGACCCGCAATCGACAGGAGACGACAATGCCCGCCCCGACCGAACAACTCGATGCCGTTCTCGCGCATATCGACGCCAATCTGGACCAGAGTCTGGAACGGCTTTTCCAGTTGATCCGCATCCCCTCGGTTTCCACCGACCCGGCCTATGCCGACGACTGCCGGCGTGCGGCCGACTGGCTTGCGGGCGCGCTCGCCGAGATTGGTTTTGAGGCGTCGGCGCGGCCGACCCGGGGACATCCGATGGTGGTCGGCCACGCGTCGGCGAAGCCGGGGCCGCACGTGCTGTTCTACGGCCATTACGACGTGCAGCCGGTCGATCCGCTGCCGCTTTGGAACTCGGACCCGTTCGAGCCGACGCTGGTGCCGCAGGACAATGGCGACACCCATATCGTGGCGCGCGGCGCCTCCGACGACAAGGGGCAGTTGCTGACCTTCGTGGAAGCCTGCCGCGCCTGGCAGGCGGTGGCAGGCGCCTTGCCGATCCAGGTGTCGATGCTGTTCGAGGGCGAGGAGGAATCCGGCAGCGCCAGTCTCGGGCCGTTCCTCGACGAGGCCGGCGCGGAGTTGAAGGCCGATGTCATGCTGGTGTGCGACACCGACATGTGGGACGACAAGACCCCGGCGATCACCACCATGCTGCGCGGCATTGTGCAGGAAGAAGTGACGGTGCGCTGCGCCTGCCGCGACCTGCATTCGGGCATGTTCGGCAATGCCGCCCGCAACCCGCTGCAGGTCCTGTCGGAGGCGATCGCCACGCTTCGCGCGCCGGACGGCAGCGTCACGCTGGACGGGTTTTATGACGGCGTCAAACCGCTGCCGGCCGACGTGGCGGCGCGCTGGAAACGGCTTCCCTTCGACGAGGAGGGGTTTTTGAAGGATATCGGCCTGTCTATCCCGGCCGGCGAGACCGGCTATTCGGTGCTGGAACAGGTCTGGGCGCGACCGTCCTGCGAGATTAACGGCCTGTGGGGCGGCTATACGGGCGACGGCTTCAAGACCGTCATCCCGGCCGAGGCACACGCCAAGATTTCTTTCCGCCTGGTTGCCGGCCAGGACCCCGAAAAAATCCGCGCGGCCTTCCGCGCCCATGTGCGCGCGCATGTGCCGGAGGATTGCAGCGTCGATTTCGTGGTCCATGGCGGCAGTTCGGCCACCGTGATGCCCATCGACAGCCCGTTGCTGCAAAAGGCGCTCGGGGCGCTGTCCGAAGAATGGAACTGCGAGGCGGCGGTCGCCGGCACTGGCGGTTCGATCCCGATCGCGACCGTCTTCAAAGACCGGCTCGGCATGGATTCGCTGCTGGTCGGCTTTGCGAAGTTCGACAACCGTATCCACAGCCCGAACGAAAAATACGACCTGTCGAGCTACCACAAGGGCATCCGCTCCTGGGCGCGCATCCTTGCCGCCTTTGCCGCAACGGAGACCGAAAGAGCGTGAACGACACCGCGCCCCGGCCGGTCGTCATCGATACCGACCCCGGCATCGACGACGCGATCGCCATCCTGGCCGCCCTCGCCGCACCCGCCTTCGACATTCGCGGCGTGACGACGGTCGCCGGCAATATCGGCATCGAGACCACCACGCGCAATGCCGGCCGCATCTTGGCGCTGGCCGGGCGCGGCGACATTCCGGTGATCGCCGGAGCGGCCGAGCCGCTGGCGCGCAAGGGATTTGATACCGCCGAGATTCATGGTCGCGACGGGCTCGGTGGAGTGCCGTTTCCCGAACCCCATGCGCCACCGGCCGGCGCCGACGCCGCCGGCTGGATCGCAGCCACGCTGGACGCGGCTGCGCCCGGCACGCTCGATATCCTGGCGCTCGGGCCGCTGACCAATCTGGCGCTTTTGCTGCGAGACCGGCCGGACACGGCCCAGCGCGTCGGCCGCATCATCGCAATGGGTGGCGCCATCGACGAGCCCGGCAATATCGGGCCGCGCTCGGAATTCAACCTGGCCGCCGATCCTGAGGCGGCGGCGGCCGTGCTCGGCAGCGGCCTACCGGTGACGCTGATCCCGCTCGACGTGACACGCCGCGTGCGCGCCGCGCGCGCCTATGTGGCGTCGCTGCGCGCGGCCTCCACCACGGCAGCAACCGCCTCCGCCGACCTGATCGAGGCCTATTTCACCACCACGACGGGCGGCACCAGCCGGCCGCTGCACGATCCCTGCGTGATGCTGTTCGCGCTCCGCCCCGACCTGTTCGACTGCGAAGACCTCACCCTGTCGGTCGATACCGGCGAAGGACCCGACGCCGGCGCGCTGGCGCCCGGCAAGGCGGACGCGCCCAGCGTGACGGTGGCGCTGCGCGTCGACGCCGACCAGGCGCTGGCGCTGCTTGCCGACATGCTTGGGAAACGCTGAGGCGGGCTCAGTCGGCTGCCAGTTCGATTTCCACCAGCCGGGTCCAGAAGGCGACGCCGGAGGCAATCGCGGCGTCGTTGAAATCGTAGCGGCTGTTGTGATGGAGCGCATCGTTTTCGGCCGGTCCGTTGCCGAGCCAGACATAGGCGCCCGGCACCACGGCGGAAAAATGCGCAAAGTCGTCGCCGGCCGTCGACGGGGCGAAGGTGTTCACGATCCGCCCGGCACCCAGCGCCAATTCGGCCGCACGCCGGGCACGCCGCGTCGTTTCGGGATCGTTCATCACCGGCGGGATCTGCCTGATGTAGCGGTAATCGACCTCGATGCCGAACATCGACGCGACGCCGCGCGCGAACACGCCGATCTCTTCCTCGAGCAGGTCGCGGGTCTCCGGCGTGTAGGCGCGGGTGGTGCCGCCGATACGCACTTCGTCGGGAATGACGTTAAGGGCGTCGAAATCGCCGGCCGAAAGCGCGCAGGCACTGACCACGGCCGGCTGCAACGGGTCGACACGGCGCGCCACGATCGATTGGACCGCTGACAGGAAATGGCCGGCGGCGGTGACGGCGTCGCGTCCGAAATGCGGCTTGGCGCCATGCGTGCCCTTGCCCCGGAAGGTCAGCGTCCAGCGGTCGGAACTGGCCAGTTGCGGGCCTTCGACCGCCGCGATCTGATCGGTGGCAAGCCCCGGCATGTTGTGCAGGCCGTAGACGGCATCGACCGGAAAGCGATCGAAGAACCCGTCCTCGATCATCGCCTTGGCACCGCCCCGGCCCTCCTCGGCCGGCTGGAAGACGAAATGCACGGTGCCGGCAAGATCGGGATGGTTTGCAAGCGCACGCGCCGCCCCCAGCAGCATGACCGTGTGCCCGTCATGGCCGCACGCATGCATGCGCCCTTCGATCGTCGAACGGTAGGGCCGCTCGTCGGCCGTTGCCGCCTCGCCCATGGCAAGTGCGTCCATGTCGGCGCGCAAGGCGATACGCCGTCCGCCCGCACCGCGCGACAGCGTGCCGACGACGCCGGTCCTGCCCAGGCCGGCGTGAACCGCCAGGCCCGCCTCGTTCAGGATGCGGCGAACGAGTGCACTGGTGCGCTCCTCCTCGAAACCGAGTTCCGGATGGGCGTGGAGATCGCGCCTCAAGCGGGTGAGAAAGGCGATTTCGTCCTCGCCGGCATGGTTTTCCGCTCCCGTCATCCCTAAACTCCATCCGCCGTGGGCCGACCCGGTCGCGCCGCGCAAAACCTTGTTTCGAGGTCTTTTTTTGCAACAGAAAGGACGCGATTGCCACTGAAACCGCACGAATTCTGGCAGGAACTCTATCCGCCGGGCTTTTTTGCCTGCAAGGCGCAGACGCGCCACGACACGCTTTATCCGGCGGTATTGCCCGACGGGTGCCAGATCGCGCTGCCGATCCGCCCCCTGCCCGGCAAAAGCCGGCTCGCGGTGGCTTCGCTAATCGTCAATCAGGCGAGTTTTGTCGTCGAGGAGGCGCTGGCCGGGCACATGATCGACGCCATACGCCCGTTCAAGCCCGAGATCGTCGTCGGCGTGCCGACCCTCGGCCTGCCGCTCGCCCACGCGGTGGCGCGCGGCCTCGGCCACAGCCGCATGGTCGCGCTCGGAACCTCGCGGAAATTCTGGTATGATGACGCGCTCTCGGAACCGCTCGCCTCGATCACCAGTCCGGGACACACGCGAAATCTCTATCTCGATCCGCGCCTGCTGCCACTTCTGCAAGGCAGGCGGGTCGCGGTCGTCGACGACGCGATCTCGACCGGCCGCTCCACGGCGGCCGTGGTCAAGCTGCTCGGCAAGGCAGGAACAAGGCCGGTCGTGCTCGCCTATGCCATGCTTCAGACCGCACGCTGGCAGACCGAGCTTGAAACGCTCGAAGCCGGTCTTTGCCGACGGGTGCGCGGCGCGTTTGAAACACCGCTGCTGGAGGCCGTGGGAGACGGAGGCTGGCGTGCGCTCGACACAGCCTCCGAAGCCCGGGCTCTGTCATCAGACCCCCACAATGAATGAAGCCGGGACGTGCCCGGCTTCATTGATCGTCCCCCGACAAAACCGACGAGAAGCAACCAGGCTCCACCCCGCTCCCGGCATCCGCTGCTCGGCGGGCTTTCCGGCGGACACCGCGCCGCAAAAGCCTAGCTGTTGACGGCGTCCTTGAGGCCTTTGCCGGCCGAGAATTTCGGGACGTTGCGGGCCGGAATCTGAACCGGCTGGCCGGTCTGCGGATTGCGTCCGGTGGACGCCTCGCGCCGGGACACTTCGAAATTGCCGAAGCCGATCAGACGGACGTCACCGCCATTTTTCAGTTCGCCGGTGATCACCGAGAATACGGCTTCGACGGCCGATTGCGCGTCTCCCTTGGAGAGGTTCGCCGCCTCGGCCACGGCCGATACGAGTTCGTTCTTGTTCATGAAATCCTCATTCGTTCAAAAACCGCATTTATGGCGACTCAACCCGCCGCGCCCGAACTCTAGTGACAAGTAAGGCCCCAACCAAGCAGCAAATCGGCTAAAGACCGCATTTGCGGGGTTTTTCGATCGTTTTCCAACGAAAAGCCGGGCAAGAGGGCCCGGCTTTCCTTGTTCTACAGTCGCCTCGGCGGCGAGGACTAATGCGCCAGGTTCTGCGCACCCGCCTCGTCGGCCTTGGCCTTGGCCGCCTCCGCGGGTTCGGCCGGCTCGGTCCATTCGATCGGCTCGGGCATCTTCATGAGCGCATGCTCGAGCACCTCGCCGACGCGGGCGACCGGAATGATCTCCAGACCGCTTTTGACGTTGTCGGGGATCTCGGCCAGGTCCTTGGCGTTTTCCTCCGGGATCAGCACCTTCTTGATGCCGCCGCGCAGGGCCGCCAGAAGCTTTTCCTTGAGCCCGCCGATCGGCAGCACGTGGCCGCGCAGGGTGATCTCGCCGGTCATGGCAACCTCCTTACGCACCGGAATGCCGGTCAGCACCGACACGATCGCCGTGACCATGGCCACCCCCGCCGACGGACCGTCCTTGGGCGTTGCGCCTTCCGGCACGTGGACGTGGATGTCGCGCTTGTCGAAAACAGGCGGCTCGACGCCGAAATCGACCGCACGCGAGCGCACATAAGACGCCGCGGCCGAGATCGATTCCTTCATGACGTCGCGCAGATTGCCGGTCACGGTCATCTTGCCCTTGCCGGGCATCATCACGCCTTCGATCGTCAACAGCTCGCCGCCAACCTCGGTCCAGGCGAGGCCTGTGACCACACCGATCTGATCCTCACCCTCGGCCTGACCGAACCGGTAGCGCGGCACACCGAGATAGTCGGCGAGATTGTCCGATGTCACCTCGACTGATTTCGCGTCGGTCTTGAGGATCTCGGTTACAGCCTTGCGGGCGAGCTTCATCAGTTCCCGCTCGAGATTGCGCACGCCGGCTTCCCGCGTATAGGTGCGGATCGTCAGGCGGATGGCCTCGTCGTCGACCGAAAACTCCTTCGGCTGCAGCGCGTGATCGCGGATCGCCTTGGGCAACAGGTGGCGCTTGGCGATCTCGACCTTCTCATCCTCGGTGTAACCGGCGATACGGATGATTTCCATGCGGTCCATCAAGGCCGGCGGGATGTTGAGCGTGTTGGCTGTGGTCACGAACATCACGCTCGACAGATCGTATTCGACCTCCAGATAGTGGTCCATGAAGGTCGAATTCTGCTCGGGATCGAGCACCTCCAGCAGGGCCGAAGACGGATCGCCGCGGAAATCCATGCCCATCTTGTCGATCTCGTCGAGCAGGAAAAGCGGGTTGGACTTCTTCGCCTTCTTCATCGACTGGATGACCTTGCCGGGCATCGAGCCGATATAGGTGCGGCGATGGCCGCGGATTTCGGCCTCGTCGCGCACGCCGCCTAGCGCCATGCGGATGAACTCACGACCGGTCGCCTTGGCGATCGACTTGCCAAGCGAGGTCTTGCCGACGCCGGGCGGGCCGACGAGGCACAGAATCGGACCCTTGAGCTTCTTCTGCCGGCTCTGCACGGCGAGATATTCGACAATCCGCTCCTTGACCTTCTCAAGCCCGTAATGATCGGTGTCGAGCACCTCCTGGGCGAAATGCAGATCCTGCTTGACGCGGGAGTTCTTGCCCCACGGGATCGACAGCAGCCAATCGAGATAGTTGCGCACGACGGTGGCCTCGGCCGACATCGGCGACATGGTGCGCAGCTTCTTCAGCTCCGCGCTCGCCTTCTCGCGCGCTTCCTTCGACAGCTTGGTCTTCTTGATGCGCTCCTCGAGCTCGGCCATCTCGTCGCGGCCGTCCTCGCCCTCGCCGAGCTCCTTCTGGATCGCCTTCATCTGCTCGTTGAGGTAATATTCGCGCTGCGTCTTCTCCATCTGGCGCTTGACGCGGCTGCGGATGCGCTTTTCGACCTGGAGCACCGAAATCTCGGCCTCCATGAAGCCCATCGCTTTTTCCAGGCGCTCGCGCACGGCAAGCGTTGCCAGCATTTCCTGCTTTTCGGGGATCTTGATGGCCAGATGCGACGCGATCGTGTCGGCAAGCTTGGAATAATCCTCGATCTGGCTGGCGGCGCCAACCACTTCGGGCGAAATCTTCTTGTTCAGCTTGACGTAATTTTCGAAGTCGGCGACCACCGAGCGCGCCAGCGCCTCGATCTCAACCTCTTCTTCCTCGGGCTCGGCCAGCATTTCGGCGCGAACCTCGTGGAAGTCGCCGCGATCGGTGAATTCGGTGATGCGCGCGCGCGAGGCGCCCTCCACCAGCACCTTCACGGTGCCGTCGGGCAGTTTGAGAAGCTGCAACACGTTCGCCAGCGTGCCGACCTCGTAGATCGCGTCGGGCGCGGGATCGTCATCGGCGGCATTCATCTGGGTTGCGAGCAATATCTGCTTGTCAGCGCCCATCACGTCTTCGAGCGCCTTGATGGACTTTTCGCGTCCGACGAAAAGCGGCACGATCATGTGCGGGAACACCACGATGTCGCGCAGGGGGAGGACGGCGTAAACACCGCCGGGGGCAGAGCCGGTGGGCGCTGGGGCTGTGGTCATAGTCTTGCCTTTCATTCCGCGGCCACCCTTAAGCCAACCGCGAATCCTATTGTAACGGCACCGACCCGTTCCGCCTATCTCTGCTTCGCGCCACGCGAAGCCCAAGCACGGTCGGATGAGGCGCCGTCTCGTCCTATCTTAGTTGGAGGCCCGGCAGTCAAAGATCAAGGGCGGCCGGCCACCCAAGCACTGCGGCGCCACGACAAACGCAAAAGGTACGGAAACGGCACGAACCATTGCGGTCCGACGGCGCGTACGCGCCACCCTTTAGGCCCGGTCTGGAGGCCGAAACGGCGGCACGAGCCGCCACCGATCGGTCAGGCGCTGGCGTTGGCCTTTTCCTTTTTCGGCTCGGCGTAGATGTAGAGCGGCCGGGCCTTGCCGGTCACCACGTCCTCCGAGATCACGACTTCCTGAACGCCTTCCAGGGCCGGCAGCTCGAACATCGTGTCGAGCAGGATCGATTCCATGATCGAGCGCAGGCCGCGCGCGCCGGTTTTGCGCTCGATCGCCTTGCGGGCGATGGCGAGCAAGGCCGATTCATGGAAGGTCAGCTCGACATTTTCCATCTCGAACAGGCGCTGGTACTGCTTGACCAGCGCGTTCTTGGGCTCGCTGAGGATCTGGACCAATGCTTTTTCGTCGAGATCCTCCAGCGTCGCCAACACCGGCAGGCGGCCGACGAATTCGGGGATCAGTCCGAAGCGCAATAGGTCTTCCGGCTCGACCAGCCGGAACAGCTCGCCCGAGCGGCGATCTTCCGGCGAGGCCACTTCCGCGCCAAAACCGATCGAGGTCTTGCGGCCGCGATCGGAGATGATCTTGTCGAGGCCGGCGAAGGCGCCGCCGCAGATGAACAGGATGTTGGCGGTGTCGACCTGAAGAAATTCCTGTTGCGGATGTTTGCGGCCGCCCTGCGGCGGCACGGCGGCGACCGTGCCTTCCATGATCTTCAACAGCGCCTGCTGGACGCCCTCGCCCGACACGTCGCGGGTGATGGAGGGATTGTCCGACTTGCGCGAAATCTTGTCGATCTCGTCGATATAGACGATGCCGCGCTGGGCCCGCTCGACATTGTAGTCGGCGGACTGCAGAAGCTTCAGAATGATGTTTTCCACGTCCTCGCCGACATAACCCGCCTCCGTCAGCGTGGTGGCGTCGGCCATGGTGAAGGGCACGTCGATGATACGCGCCAGGGTCTGGGCCAAGAGCGTCTTGCCGCAGCCGGTGGGTCCGATCAGCAGGATGTTGGACTTCGACAGTTCAACGTCGTTGCCCTTGGAGGCGTGGGCCAGGCGCTTGTAATGATTGTGCACGGCGACCGACAGCACGCGCTTGGCGTGGCTCTGTCCGATGACGTAGTCGTCCAGGACCTCGATGATCTCCTGCGGGGTCGGTACGCCCTCGCGCGACTTCACCATCGAGGTCTTGTTCTCCTCGCGGATGATGTCCATGCACAGCTCGACGCATTCATCGCAGATGAACACGGTCGGGCCGGCGATCAGCTTGCGAACCTCATGCTGGCTTTTGCCGCAAAACGAGCAATAGAGCGTGTTCTTGGAATCGCCGCCACCGCTGCTGCTGACCTTGCTCATGCCTTCAGTCCTTTTCGGTCCTTCCCGGCAAGCGCCGGCGAGGAGGATATGTCTTTGGGAAACCGGGAGGACTTGTCGAACTCACCCGTTACCCCGTTCGACTACGAAACACACTTTGCGCGAAGCGGCAACAACTCGCCAAACCCCGCCCGAGGGTATTCCCCCGAAACTCAACATAGGCTTAACGTAGGGCCTCCCCCCGCAGGAGGGAACACCCGAATGTGACAGAATTGCCGCAGGATGTTTCAAAATTGCGTCAGGCGCGCGCTTTGGCGCGCGCCCTGCCAGGTCAGCCTTCAGGCTTGTCCTTGGCCTCGGTCTCGATCGCCGAGCGGCTGGCGATCACCTTGTCGACAAGGCCGAACTCGAGCGCCTCCTCCGCGGTCATGAAATGGTCGCGGTCGAGGGTCCGTTCTATGGTCTCGTAGTCCTGGCCCGTGTGCTTGACATAGACCTCGTTGAGACGGCGCTTGAGCTTGATGATGTCCTGGGCGTGACGCTCGATGTCTGAGGCCTGGCCCTGGAAGCCGCCTGAGGGCTGGTGCACCATGATGCGCGCATTGGGCGTGGCGAAACGCATGTCCTTGTGGCCGGCGCACAGCAGGAGCGAGCCCATCGAGGCGGCCTGGCCGATGCACAGCGTGGAGACCGCCGGCTTGATGAACTCCATCGTGTCGTAGATGGCCATGCCGCTCGTCACCACGCCGCCGGGCGAGTTGATGTAGAGCGAGATTTCCTTCTTCGGGTTTTCCGCCTCCAGAAACAGAAGCTGGGCGCATACCAGCGTGGCCATGCCGTCCTCGATCGGGCCGGTGATGAAGATGATGCGCTCCTTCAGAAGCCGCGAGAAAATGTCGTAGGCTCGTTCGCCACGATTGGTCTGCTCCACAACCATCGGAACGAGGTTCATCGCGGTCTCGACTGGGTCTTTCATCAGGTATCCCCCTTCCGGTAGCTGGATTGCGCCGGTGGCTTGATTCGGCAAGGCTCACTCCGCGCTAGATAAGGGGCCCGGTCCCGCTTTCGCAAGGCCGGGTGCGCCGCGCCCCCGGGAAACGGCCGGAATGGTTTACGCAGGCTCGGCCCGCAGCCCGGCGCGCAGACGGGAGAAATCGGGCCGCTCGACATGATCGGCCACGCGACGGCCGACATAGGCGCCGAACTTGTAGCCGTGGCCGGAACAGGCCGACACCACCAGGCAGCGGCCGCGCTCGGCGGCGAAGAAGGCCTCGTCCGGGGTAAAGGTATAGGCGCAGGTGACGACCGAGGAGACCCGATAGTCGGCGATGCGCGTCAACGGCGGTGCGAACAGGTCGCGGATCGCCTCGCCCTCGCCGGCCTCGGGCGTTCTCCGCGCGTCGGCGTCGGGCGAGGCGAAGCGGTGCAGGCCGGAGCCGAATTTCAACCCGCCATCGCCAGAGGGCGGGATGATGTAGCCGTCGGTGGCCCCGCCGACATCCAGCACGACGGGTGCGTCCGCCCAGGCGCCTGCCAGTTCAGCGGGCGGGTCGAGATAGACGACCGCCGTGCGGTAGACGGCCAGCGAGCCGGCCAGATCGGGGAAAAGCTTGGTCACCCAGGCGCCGGCGCAGACGACCACTTTCTGCGCGGTGAGCGTGCCACCGTCGGCCAGATGCACGCGGCCCTTGTCCTCGTCGACGGCGACGACACGGGTATGCTCGCGCACATCGACGCCTTTGTCGCGCAGCCAGCCCAGCAGGTCGGCGGCGATGCGCCGGCAGTGCAGCGCCCCGCCCTCAGGCGAGGCATAGGCGTAACGGATCGCGCCCGCGTCGAGAAACGGCCAACGCGCGGCCGCCTCGTCCGGCTGGAAAAGCGCGAACGGATAGCCGCCGGCCTTCAGGCCTTCGAGAAAATCCTCCGCCTCGTCGCCCTTTTGGCGCGACACGCACAGGAACCCGCGCGGATCGAGATGGCTGCGGCCGAGATCGGACCAAAGCGCGTCCCAGGCATCATAGGCCTCGGTAATGGCATCGCCGTAGCCGCTGACCGAGCCATAGGCGCGGCGGATGATGCGGTGATGGTCGCCGGAGGCGGCAAGCGGATTGGGGATCTGCCCCTGTTCGAGCACGGTGATGGCGTGGCCGCGCGCGGCAAGCGCCCAGGCCGTGCACAGACCGGCGATGCCGGCGCCGACGACGATGACCTGCATCCGTGCCTCCCCGACCGCGCCTCCGCCAGCCCTGTCGCCGACAAGCACGATCTGGATCGCTGATAGCGGCAAACGCGGCCCGGCGAAAGCCGCGACCTCCCGCTTCACTTGGCTTTAGCCCGCCCCGGTCCTTATTTCGAACAAACCTTGGAAAGGACCTCGATGATCCGCTCATGCCTGTTTTGCCTGTCGCTGCTGGCGGTCCTGGTCCCTTCGACGGCGTCGGCAAAAACGCTGTGCACGGTGATCGTCGATGCCGACACCGGTGCGCGCCTGCTGGAAGACGGCACGTGCGATCTACGTGCGACGCCGGCTTCCACGTTCAAGGTCGCGCTCGCCGTGATCGGGTTCGACGCCGGCTTCCTGACCGACATGAAAGCGCCGGTGCTCGCCTACCGGGAGGGAGAGGTCGACTGGGGCGGCGAAAACTGGCGGCGGCCGACGGAACCGACGCGCTGGCTGAAATATTCCGTCGTGTGGTATTCGCAACGCATCACGCGCGCGCTCGGCGAGGATGCGCTGACACGTTATGCGCGCGCTTTCGGCTACGGCAATGCCGATTTTTCCGGCGATCCCGGCAAGAATAACGGGCTCGAACGGGCCTGGATCAGCTCGTCTCTGGCCATTTCGCCCCTGGAGCAGGTGGCGTTCCTGCGCAAGCTCGTCACCGGACGCCTGCCCGTCAGCCAGGCCGCAATGGACAAGACGCTGCGGATCGTGGCGACGACCCAAACCGGCGGCTGGCGCGTTTCCGGCAAGACGGGCGGCGCCTACCCGCGCAAGGCGGACGGCAGTTTCGACCGGGCACGCGGTTTTGGCTGGTTCGTCGGCTGGGCTGTCCGCGGCGAGCGTCGCCTGGTCTTTGCCCGTCTGGCCCAGGACCAAACGCGCCAATCCGGCTCGCCCGGCATCCGGACCCGCGAAGCGTTCTTGAAGGCGTGGCCTTCGCTTGCCGCGACGATCGCCCCATAGACCGGTCGCCAGAACCGATCGCCGGGCATGCGCGCGCCGAGCTCTGGACCACAACACAAACATGGCGCCGAATGGCGGAGCTGGGCTATGGGGTGGGGATGAGCCTTGAGACCGCCCTTGTCGCCGGCGCCGACCTGACCCAGCGCCGGCTATCGCTTTCGCCACGCGACCCCGCCTTCGTCCAGGATCCGTACGGGGCCTATGGCTGGCTGCACGCCCATATGCCGGCCTTTTACTGGCAGGAATACGGGTTCTGGTGCTTTGCCGGCTTCGACGCGGTCAACCGGCTGCTGCGCGACCGGCGCTTCGGACGCGAAAACCGCTGGGGACCGCCGGCGATCGTCGGCGACGAACGCGCCCATCTCGCCGATTTCGATGCGGTGGAGGCACGCTCGCTGCTGGAGTTGGAACCACCGGCACACACAAGGCTGCGCAAGCTGGTCAACCGCGCCTTCGTCTCGCGCCAGGTCGAACGGCTGCGCCCGCGCGTCGAGCAGCTCGCGCATACGCTGATCGACCGTTTCGAGGCCGACGGCGAAGCCGATCTGCTCCCCGCCTTCGCCACCCCGATCCCGGTGACGGTGATCGCGGAGATGCTGGGCGTACCGGTCGAGATGGGCGACCGGCTGGTTGCGTGGTCGAACCGGATGGTGGCCATGTACACGCTGACCCAGGACCGCCGGACCGAAGAGGAGGCCAACCGCGCGGCACGCGATTTCGCCGCCTTCCTGCGCGGCTATGTCCGCGAGCGGCGCGAGGCACCGGGCGACGATCTCTTGAGCCTGTTGATCGAGGCCAGCGCGGACGGCGAGCAGCTCGACGAGGACGAATTGATCTCGTCGGTGATCCTGTTGTTGAACGCCGGCCACGAGGCGACCGTGCACCAGACCGGCAACGCGGTGCGCACGCTGCTGGCCGAGGGCGGCGATCCACGCCGGTTTTTCGAAACGCCGGAGGCAACGGCGGCCACGGTCGAGGAATGCCTGCGGATCGACGCGCCGCTGCACATGTTTACCCGCTACGCCTACGAGACGGTGGAGATCGAGCCCGGCATCACGGTGGAACCGGGCGAGCGCATCGGTCTGCTGCTGGGGGCGGCCAATTGCGATCCTGCCGCCTTTTCGGCGCCGCGCCGCTTCGACCCGGCGCGCACCGACCAGAAGAACGTCACTTTCGGGGCCGGCATTCATTTCTGCATCGGCGCGCCGCTCGCCCGGCTCGAGCTCCAGGTCGGGCTCAAGGTGCTGTTCGACCGGCTGCCCGGCCTCCGGCTGGCCGAGACGCCGCGCTATCGCGACATCTATCATTTCCACGGTCTGGAGCGGCTGAACGTACGCTTTTAGCGCCGTTCACCTTTCGGGAAGACCTGCCAGCAATTTGGCAAGCAGGGCGTCGAGTTCCTCCTGCTCGGCGCGGCTGAGGGCCGCAACGACCCTGGCCTCGTTCTCGACATGGGCGCTCACCGCCTCGTCGATCAGCGCCCTGCCCTTTTCGGTCAGGCCCGCTTGCAGGGCGCGGCGGTCGCGCGGGTCGGGCGCGCGGGCGATCAAACCCTTGCCTTCCAACCGGTCGAGCCGGCTGGTCATGGTGCCAGAGGTGACCATGGTGGCCGTATAGAGCTCGGTCGGGCTCAGCGCATAGGGCGGGCCGGCGCGGCGCAGGGTCGCCAGCACGTCGAAATCGCCGGCCTGGAGCCCGAACCGGGCGAAAACCGGGTCGAGATGATCGCGCGCGATCGCGCGGGCGGCGATCGCGATCCGGCCGAGAACCGCCATCGGCAGGGTATCGAGATCGGGACGTTCGCGCTGCCATTGCGCGATGGCGAGAGTGACGCGATCCAATCTTTTTTCTCCTATTTGACTTGACGAAAAGTATCTTGATACAAAGATAAATGTCAACCGATACCGACCAGAACCGGACCACACGCCATGCCCCCTCCCGCCACACCCCGCTCAGCCCCGCTGCTCGCGTTCGGCCTGCTGGTCGTCGTTGGCCTGTTCATCGGCCTGACGGCCAATCTGGTCAAGCTCGCGACGGCAGCCGGCGCGACGCCCTTCGCCTTGCTGTTTTGGTCCACGCTCGGCGCCGGCCTGGTGCTGGCCGCGGCCGCCGCGCTCGCCGGCCAGTTGCCACGCGCAGGCCGCCGCACCGGCGAATATTTTTTCATGTCGGGCCTGCTCAGCCTGGCGCTGCCGAATTTTTTGATCTTTTCGGCCGTGCCGCATGTCGGCGCCGGGTTCGCCGCAATCTCCTTCGCGTTTCCGCCGCTCTATACCTATGCGCTGGCGATCGCGTTCGGCCTGGAACGGTTCCGCGCGATACGCGGCGCGGGCATCCTGGCGGCACTGGTCGGCGTCGTGTTCCTGGCCGCCGCCAAGACGATGAGCGGCGACAGCGCGCCGATATGGATCGCGGCGACGCTGCTGGCCCCGGTCATCATCGCCGCCGGCAATATTTACCGCACCATGCGCTGGCCGCAGGGCGCTGGTTCGCTGTCATTGGCGCCAGGCATGTTATTGGGCGCGGCCTTGCTGCTTGGCCTTGCAAGCCTGGCCGCCACGATCCCGCTTTCGCTCCCGGCAACGCCGGCCGTGCTCGGCACGCTGGCTGCCCAGATCGCGACGTTTTCGGCGATGTATCTGCTTTATTTCGTGCTGCAAAAAGTCGCCGGCCCGGTCTATCTCAGCCAAATCGGCTCGGTGGGCGCAATCAGCGGCGCTGCGGTGGCGATCTTGGTTCTGGACGAGAGCGTGCCGCAATGCCTGCTGCCGGCCGCCCTTCTGATCGGCGTCGGGATTTTTCTGCTGTCCAAGCGCTCCGGGCCGACCGACACGCCGCCCCCGCGCAACCGGCCCGTTTCAAGCGCAACGCCGTGTCGCACGACAGGTTGAGCGCGGCGTAGACAATGGATCGGAACAGGAGTTCAGCGGGCAAAAGACGCACGGATCGCGGCCGACGACGTCCCGCTCCGAGACAGAACGAGCCCTTGAACGGCCAAGCCGGTCCGCAGACAAGGAAAGCACTGGGATCGCTCCCAGTGCCTCCCTGTTCGGATCAGCGTTCATCTTGCCTCTGGTCCGAAGACCATCCGCCAAGCGGTACCGCTGAACCGGACGATTTCGGCAACGGCGTTTCCCGAAGGATTTCCCTTCCCGAAACCCGCCCGCAGCCCACAAGGACCTGCAAGCACGCCATCGAAGGACTTGACCGGCCTTCACGGCAGCATCGGTTCCGCTTTCCGCGTTCCAGACCGCTTTCAGCGGGTCCGCGGGACCCTGGCTCCGCATCGTCTGGCGGGTCGCCCCGCCGTCCCATCCGGGCCAGCACGGGCTCAGGTTTGCCTTTCGGTTTTCCCCGCGGTCCGGGCGGGACGTCCAAGCACCTGAGATGACCTCACGCTATGCCTGCCGCGCGGGCGCGACAAGGTTTGACCACCTGTGGAAAACGGGGATCAAGGGGAAAACTTGCAAGAATTTGCGCGATGGACCCTCCGCGCGCAATCTTCCCGGCCATCGATGGGCTTTCCGGCAACATCTTGCGTCGACGGCATCGCAATCGGCCTGCATGACCGGCGACGAACGCCGCCGGTCCTTTTCTCCTTGCGGTCAGCCGGCCTTGGCGAACGCCTGGTCGAGATCGGCAATGATGTCGTCGGCGTCCTCGATGCCGATCGAAAGCCGCACCACATCGGGGCCTGCGCCGGCGGCGGTCTGCTGCTCGTCCGACAATTGCTTGTGGGTGGTCGAAGCCGGATGGATGATCAGCGAGCGAACGTCGCCGATATTGGCCAGGTGCGAGAACAGCTCGACATTTTCGACCACTTTCACGCCGGCGTCGAAACCGCCCTTCAGCCCGAAGGTAAACACTGCGCCGGCGCCCTTGGGCGAATATTTCTTCATCAGCGCATGATTGGGGTCGGACGGCAGGCCGGGATAGGATACCCAGTCGACCAGCGGGTGTTTTTCCAGCCATTCGGCAACCTTCAGGGCGTTGTCGCAGTGACGCTGCATCCGCAACGCCAGCGTCTCGATGCCCTGCAGCAGCAAGAACGCGTTGAAGGGCGAGATCGACGGCCCAAAATCGCGCAAGCCGAGCACCCGGCAGGCGATCGCGAAGGCGAAATTGCCGAACGTTTCGTGCAGCACCATGCCAGCATATTCCGGCCGCGGTTCCGACAGCATCGGGTAATTGCCGGATTTGGACCAGTCGAACGTGCCGCCGTCGACGATCGCCCCGCCCATGGAATTGCCGTGGCCGCCCATGAACTTGGTCAGGGAATGCACGACGATGTCAGCGCCGTGTTCGATCGGCCGCAGCAGGTAGGGCGAGGCCATGGTGTTGTCGACGATCAGCGGCAGGCCGTGCTTGCGCGCAATGTCGCCGATCTTTTCCAGATCGACGAACTTGCCGCCGGGATTGGCCAGGCTTTCGACGAAGATCGCCCGCGTCTTGTCGTCGATCAGGCCGTCAAAGCTTTCCGGCTCGTCGGTATCGGCCCAGCGCACTTCCCAGCCGAAATTCTTGAAGGCGTGGCCGAACTGGTTGATGGAGCCGCCATAAAGCTTGTTGGCGGAAACGAAATTGTCGCCCGGCCGCATGAGGGTGTGGAACACCAGCAACTGGGCGGCGTGGCCGGAGGCGGTGGCGAGCGCGGCGGTGCCGCCTTCGAGCGCGGCGATGCGCTCCTCGAGCACGGCCTGGGTCGGGTTCATGATGCGGGTGTAGATGTTGCCGAACGCCTTCAGCCCGAACAAGGAGGCGGCGTGGTCGACGTCGTCGAAGACGAAGGAGGTGGTCTGGTAGATCGGCGTGGCGCGCGCGCCGGTTGCCGGATCCGGCTGCGCGCCGGCATGGATGGCAAGAGTATCGAATCCGGGCGTGCGCTGAACCATTTATTATCTCCCTGAATGGATGTGCGCGCCATACATCGCAAAGGGAGGGCGGCTTGGCAAAGCAGAAATTTGCGTGGCGCGTGAGCATCCGGGATCAAACCCGTCGCCGCAAGCCGCCCTTTCGGTTGACTATTTTCGCGAACGGGGCTTTTCGGCCGCCTGGTAGAGGCCGAGACCGAAGCCGTCGGGGTCCTGAAAGTCGGCGCTCCATCCTCCGGGTGCCTCTTCGACCGGGGTCACGATGGTTACTCCCTGTTCGGCGAGCGCTGCGACGATGTCGTCGATGCCGCCGTCCTCGAGGTCGAAGACCAGCGCCGGCGTGTTGCCGCGACTGGCCTCCATCTCGAAAAAGACCATGTCGAGACCGCTATCCAGCGTGCCTTGCAGCCAGAAGGGTTCGGCCCCCTCCTGCCGGACCAGCCCCAGCCCGAGGACGTCGTTGTAGAAAGCTTCCGTGCGGACGATATCCGAGACGTAGAAGACGATCGAAGCGCGATGCGGTTTGGGCAGCATGTTCGGGAGTTCCTTGTTGGTGACGTGATACGCCTATCGTTGCCGCGCCCGCGACTTTTGTGAGCGCCGGATCAGAAAAACGTGCCCGTCCGGATCATGGCTGGCGAAATCACCGTTCTTACGCGCCAGATAGGGCCGCAATCCCTGCCTTATGCGTCCGTACGGCAGATCGAGGCTGAGACCGGGCAGTCCGCCCGGCAGCCGGCTGCCGCTTTGTGCGAGCGCCTTTCTGAGCGCCGAGACGCGCTGGCGCACCGCAGTGTCGGTGAGCCCGAGCAGGTAGGCGATCTCGCGCCGTGTGTGGCCCGACAGCGCCAGCGCGGCGACGACGCGCAGCGATTTCGGCAGGGCGGACGGAATGGGCGCGTCGGTCCCGGCATCATCATGCGCCGGCTCAGCTTGCTGCTGCCATTGCGCCTCGCGGATTTTTCGCCGCATGGCGCTGCGCGCGTCAAACGCGGCGCGGTTGCGGATCGCCCCGGCGATCCATCGCCGGTTTTCCGGCTTCGACATGTCGATCCGACCGACCGCAAAGGCGGAGAGAAGCACCTCCTGGACAATGTCTTCTGCTTCGTCGGGGCGACGCGCATGGCGCCGTGCGGCCTCCAGAAGCGTGGTATAGTGGCGTGCATGATTCATGCGTGTAAGCCTTGGTGCGGATTGCCGGAAACTACGCCCCTGCCGCCCCTGCCGCCCCGCGCCGCAAGGCTGGCGCGCTATCGCTTGACGATGCCAAAACTCTGGTAGCCGTCGCGCATCAGCGGTTTTTTGGCCGAAATCACGCGGCTGTTGACGCCGTTCCAGCCGATTTCGCCGGAAAGTCGCGCATATTCGATCTTCGGACAGCGATCCATCACCACCTTGATGCCGGCCGCCTCCGCGCGCGCGGCGGCCTCATCGTGACTTACGGTGAGCTGCATCCAGATCACTTTCGGCAACGGGTTAAGCGCAAGCGCCTCCTCGACGATGCCGGGCACGGCATCGCTGGCGCGAAAAATGTCGACCATGTCGATCGGCTCGGGAATGTCGGCGAGACGTGCAAAAACCGGCCGACCGAGAATGGTGCCGCCGGCCTTGCCGGGATTGACCGGGAAGACCGTGTAACCCTTGTCGATCAGATATTTGGTCACGAAAAAGGACGGTCTGACATCGTTGGCCGAGGCGCCGACGATGGCGACGGATTTCACCGCGTTGAGAATATCGGCGATATAGGCGTTGTCGTATGCGTCGTGGTTCATGCCATGCCTGTGCCGGAAGCGGCGGGATCGATCAAGCCCGGGCGCGCCATCGCTACTTGCCCGTCCACTCGGGATCGCGCTTGTCGAAGAAGGCGTCGAGGCCTTCTTCGGAGTCGCGGGTCATGAAACCATCGACCATGACGGCGGACGCGTAGTCATAGGCCTCCGACAGGCGCATGTCAGCCTGTTCGTAGAAGGCGCGCTTGCCGCGGGCGATCGCCACCGGCGATTTGGAGGCGATGGCGGCGGCGTATTTCGCCACCACCTGGTCGAGATACTCCTCCGGCACGACCCGGTTGACGAGGCCGAACTCGCGCGCGGTCGCCGCGTCGATCATCTCGCCGGTCAGGAGCATCTCCATGGCGTGCTTGCGCGACAAATTGCGCGACAGCGCCACCATCGGCGTGGAGCAGAAGCCGCCCAGATTGACGCCGGGCGTGCAGAAACGCGCCGTTTCGGAGGCGATCGCCAGGTCGCAGCTCGCGACGAGCTGGCAGCCGGCGGCCGTCGCCACGCCGCCGACTTTGGCGATCACGGGCATGGGCAGGCGCACCACCGTCTTCATCATCTCCGAACAGCGCCGGAACAGTTCTTCCAGAAAGATCCGGCCACGGTCGGGATCGCGCCGGTGCGCGGCCATCTCCTTGAGATCGTGACCGGCGCAAAAGATCTTGCCGGTCGCGGCAAGCACCACGACCCGCACGGCCCGGTCCTCGCGCGCCGCCAGCAGCGCCTCGTGCAGCGCGGCGATCATCTCCGTCGACAGGGCGTGCGCGGGCGGATTGGCCAGGGTCAGCGTCATGACGCCGTCGCTGGTCGCCACGTCGAGCAGCCCGTCGGACGCTTCGCTGCTCGCGAGGTTCACGATCTCGGCCATCGGCCACCTCCCTTTTCATCCTGTTGATCGCTGTTCGTCAGCCATGACTATCATGCCGGGGCTTGAAGATCAGCCGGGAAACGGCAATTGTGATTGACGTTTACGAAAACGGAAGAGACGTTGGGGAGGAGCGGATGGCGAGAGTTCTGTATGAAAAGGACGGGCGCATCGCCCGCATCACGCTCAACCGGCCGGACGTGCTCAACGCCATCGACGACGACTTGCCGCGCGAACTGGCAGAATGCGTGGCGCGCGCCAATGACGAGCCGGGCGTGCACGTCATCGTGCTTGCCGGCGCCGGGCGCGCCTTCTGCGCCGGATTCGATCTCGCCTACTATGCCGAGGCGGCCGGCGGCGACGGCAATGCGGTGACCCAGGATATGCCATGGGACCCGATGAAGGATTACGCCTTCATGATGCGCAACACGGAACTGTTCATGTCGCTGTGGCGCAGCCACCGGCCGGTGCTGTGCAAGGTGCACGGCTTCGCGGTCGCCGGCGGCTCCGACATCGCGCTGTGCGCGGACATGATCGTGATGGCCGAGGACGCCGAGATCGGCTACATGCCGGTGCGGGTCTGGGGCTGTCCGACCACGGCGATGTGGGTCTACCGGCTGGGGCCGGAACGCGCCAAGCGCATGCTTTTTACCGGCGACCGGATCACCGGCAGCGAGGCCGAGCGGCTCGGCCTGGTGCTCAAGGCGGTGCCGGCCGACCGGCTCGACGACGAGGTCGACGCACTCGCCGAACGCATGGCGGGCGTACCGGTCAACCAGTTGATGATGCAGAAGCTGGTGGTGAACCAGGCGATCGAGGCGATGGGTCTGAAGCAGACGCAGATGTTCGCCACGCTCTTCGACGGCATCACCCGCCATTCGCCGGAAGGGCTCAATTTCAAACATCGCGCCGAAGAGACCGGCTGGAAACAGGCGGTGCGCGAACGCGATCTCGGCACGTTCGACTGGACCGAGAACCGGCCGATCAATCCAAAATAGGAGGCCCGGTCCGATGAGCGGCTATGTCGGCGACGAAAATCAGCGCCTCCTTCAGCAACGCGCGGAACTCGACTACGACTGGACGATGAACACGCCGGGCGCATGCAATATGGGACGGTTGATCGGAACCGACGATCCAGAGCAGCTGGGCGCGGTCGAGATTGCCAGGGTGCTGGAACGCGACGGGGCGTTCGCGTTCCGCATGATCGTACCCGACACGGCCAAACAGACGAGCCTGCAGATGGCGCAACTGGGCTACCATGTCGCTTACTGGGACATGTTCAGTGCCGACGCACACACTGCCCTTCAAGGGAGCGAGGCCGTGTTGGACGGCGCGCGCGCCAGCGATGTCACAGTCGTGCGGCTTGACGCAGATGCGGACGACGCGGAGGCAGCGCGCTTTCAACGGCTGATGCACGAGAACGGTATCACCCCGTTCTCGGCCTCGTTCCTACGGGGAAATTTCGGACATGCCGTGACGGTCGGGCTGGAGGACGCGTCCGGCGTCTTGCTCGCCTGCGGCCATGCGTATCTCCCGCACAATCGCTTCAGCCGGTATGCGCGCCACGCCTGGTGCGGGCTTATCGCCGTGGCGGCGGCAGCCCGGCGCCGAGGCCTGGGAACGCTGGTCAACGCGATATCGGTTCGAGACGCGGTAAGAACGCTGGGAGCCACGCATATCTACGAGTTCGTTTCACCAACCAACACGGCATCCCGACGGATGGTCGAAGCCTGCGGGCTCACGCCGAATACCGGGCTGCAAGGCGGTATCGCGACCCGCGGACAAGCGCGCTTCACCCGCTAGAGCCAGGAGCAGCCAATGACGATCCACGAACCGAAACTCGACGCCGACCAGATCAACGCGCTGTTGCGACGCGCCTATCCGCAACTCAATGCCGAATTTTCCGATTATGTCACGCTCGAGGTGTTCGCCGGCGGCTGCACCGTCAGGCTCAATGCGAACGAACGCCATTTGCGGCCGGGCGACACGGTCTCGGGTCCGTCCCTGTTCACGCTCGCCGACATTGGCGGTTATGTGTGCGTGCTTTCGCATGCGGGCCCCGACGCGCTGTCGGTGACGACCAATCTCAACATCAATTTCGTGCGCAAGGCGCCGGCCGGCCCGATCGACGGCCATTGCCGCATCATCAAGCTGGGCCGGAACCTGATGGTGTTCGAGGTCGACATGAAGGCAGGCGCGGACGGGCTGACGGTGGCGCACGCCACCGGCACCTATTCGATCCCGCCGAAACGGGACGGTTGACGAACCCCGAACACCGCCACCGAGCCCTAACGAGGCGTCCTCGCCCCCGTTCAACGCTGAGAATAATGTGGTATTTTAATACCGTATTTTTAACCTATTGATTTTACTGTTATAATTTTGAAGGCCGTTGTTGAAATCCCTTGACCGGATCGTTTGCGGCGTTTATGGGAACGCGCGGTCACATCGAGGATCTGTCGACGCGACCCGTTTTGCCGGCCGGCCTTGGCCTGCCCGGCAATCGAAGCAACAAGAAACGCCTTCGCCAGCGAAGGTCATTTTGGAAACCGGAACCATGAAAACATTTTCGCAGAAGCCTGCGGACGTGACCAAGAAGTGGGTGCTGATCGACGCCGAAGGTCTCGTCGTCGGCCGCCTCGCCTCGATCGTCGCCAACCGCCTGCGCGGCAAACACAAGCCGAGCTTCACCCCGCATGTCGACGACGGCGACAACGTCATCGTCATCAATGCCGACAAGGTGGCGCTGACCGGCCGCAAATATACCGACAAGACCTATTACTGGCACACCGGCCATCCCGGCGGCATCAAGGAGCGCACCGCGCGCCAGTTGCTCGAGGGCCGCTTTCCCGAGCGTGTCATCGAAAAGGCCGTCGAACGCATGATCCCGCGCGGCCCGCTCGGCCGTCGCCAGATGAAGAACCTGCGCGTCTATGCCGGCACCGACCATCCGCATGTCGCCCAGCAGCCGGAGACGCTCGACGTCGCCGCGCTCAACCGCAAGAACAAGAGGGCCTGATATGGCTGAGCTCAACTCGCTCGAAGAACTCGGCGCCGCCACCGGCGCTGTCGCCACGACGGAAGAGCCGCAAGCGCCGGTTCACGTCCAGAAGCTCGACGACCAGGGCCGCGCCTATGCCACCGGCAAGCGCAAGGACGCGATCGCGCGCGTCTGGGTCAAGCCGGGTTCCGGCAAGATCACGGTCAACGACAAGGACTTCGACAAATATTTCGCGCGCCCGGTGCTGCAGATGATCCTGCGCCAGCCGATCGTCGCCACCAACCGCGACGGCCAGTACGACATCGTCGCCACCGTCACCGGCGGCGGGCTTTCGGGCCAGGCCGGCGCGGTTCGCCACGGCATCTCCAAGGCGCTGACCCATTATGAGCCGACGCTGCGCGGTACGCTCAAGAAGGGCGGCTTCCTGACCCGCGACAGCCGCGTGGTCGAGCGCAAGAAATACGGCAAGCGCAAGGCCCGCCGGTCGTTCCAGTTCTCGAAGCGCTGATCTTCGCAACTGGTTTCAGATGCAAAAGCGGGCCTTCGGGTCCGCTTTTTTGTTGCGCCGACGTTACCGAGCCACGATAGCTTGCTTCGACATCAGCAAGGAGCCCGCCATGCCCGCATCCTCGATCGACCATGCTTTCACAGCCCGCTCCAACCGGGGTGCGGCCGGCGATCCGACCTATGCCGGGGCGCTGTCGTTCATGCGCCGCCGCTACACGAAAAACCTCAAGGGCGCCGACGCGGTGGTGTGGGGCATCCCCTTCGACGCCGCCGTCACCAACCGCCCCGGCGCGCGCTTCGGCCCGCAGGCGATCCGGCGCGCGGCGGCGATCTTCGACAACGACCCGCAATATCCGTTCGCGCGCGACCTGTTCGCCGAACTGGCCGTGATCGACTACGGCGACTGCCTGCTCGACAACGGCAATCATCAAAAAACCCCGGCCACGATCGAGCGCGAGGCGAAAAAGCTGCTCAAGTCCTGTGCGTTCCTGCTTTCGCTGGGCGGCGACCATTTCGTCACCTGGCCGCTCTTGAAGGCACACGCCGCGCAACACGGACCGCTCGCGCTGGTTCAGTTCGATGCGCATCAGGATACCTGGTTCGACGACGGCAAGCGCATCGATCACGGCTCCTTCGTCGGCCGCGCGGTGCGCGACGGCGTGATCGATCCCGAGCGCTCGATCCAGATCGGCATCCGCACCCACGCGCCGCAGGATTGCGGCATCCGGATCCTTTACGGCCACGAGATCGACGAAATGCGCGCCGACGAGATCGCCTATCAGATCGCCGAGCGCACCGGCGGACGCAAGGTCTACATCACCTTCGACATCGACTGCCTGGATCCGGCCTACGCGCCCGGCACCGGCACGCCGGTTGCGGGCGGCCCCTCCTCCGCCAAGATGCTGTCGGTGTTACGCCAGCTCGGCCAGCTCGACATCGTCGGCGCCGACATCGTGGAGGTCTCGCCGCCCTACGACCATGCCGACATCACCGCGATCGCCGGGGCGACGGTGGCCCAGCATTATCTGGGACTGCTGGCCGAACGAAAGGCGCGGGAACAAGCATAGGCACAGCCGGTGCAACGCCCCGGCCCTGATCCGGCGCGCGAAGGCGTTGATGCGCTGAGTCAAACGCCTCGGCCGTTGAATCAAACGATCGCGGCAAGCCGTTGATGGCAGATTCCTTTTTGAGCTAGAGAAGGCCATGAAACCGAAAATCTTCATCGACGGCGAACACGGCACGACGGGTCTACAGATCCGTACGCGGCTGTCCGGCCGCGCCGACCTCGACATGCTCTCGATTCCCGAGGCCGAGCGGCGCAACCGCGACTTGCGCGCGGCGATGCTGAAGGACGCCGACATCGCCATCTTGTGCCTGCCGGACGACGCGGCGCGGGAATCGGTCGCCATGCTGGACGGCGTCAACTCGACGCGCATCATCGACACCTCGACCGCGCACCGCACGCATCCCGACTGGGCTTACGGCTTCGCCGAAATGACCGCCGGCCAGAGTGAGAAAATCGCCAAGGCACGGCTGGTCGCCAATCCGGGCTGCTATCCGACCGGCGCGATCTCGCTGCTGCGTCCCCTGGCCGAAACCGGCATCCTGCCCGGGGACTATCCGGTCACGGTCAACGCGGTGTCGGGCTATTCGGGCGGCGGCAAGCAGATGATCGCGCAGATGGAGGACAAGGCCCATCCCGAGCACATCGCAGCCCCCCATTTCCTCTACGGGCTGACCCTGGCGCACAAGCATGTGCCGGAGATGCAGGCGCACGGACTTCTCACCCGCGCGCCGATCTTTTCGCCGAGCGTCGGTCGTTTCGCCCAGGGCATGATCGTGCAGGTGCCGCTGCATCTTGCCGATCTTTCCGGGGCGCCGCAGCTTGGCGACATCCATGCCGCGCTGGACGCCCATTATGCCGGACAGTCGATCGTGGAGGTGGTGCCCTTGGCCGAAAGCGCCGGCCTCGCGCGTCTCGACCCGACCGCGCTCAACGGCACGGACGACATGCGGCTTTACGTCTTCGGGACCGAGGGCAAAGGTCAGGCCAATCTGGTCGCCGTGCTCGACAATCTCGGCAAGGGCGCCTCGGGCGCTGCCGTGCAGAACATGACGCTGATGCTCGGCGCGGCATGACGGAGCGTCGATCGCGCTGAGGCCGGCGGTCCAATCCGCCGTGCGCCTCAGTTCCTGAGTTCGACTTCCGTCTCGCGCGGATAACTGCCCCTGGTGCCGCGCCAGTGGGCAGCGGCGAAGCCGAGCACGACCAAAGCGGCGGCCTGGTGCCACAAGGCCCAGCCGAGCGGCACCTGCAGGAGCAGCGTTATGATGCCGATGGCGGCCTGGGCCAGAACCAGAAGGAAAAGCAGAACGGTGCGGCGCGCGTGGGTCGTGCCGGCTTCGGCCCGCAGGGTGGCGATCATGTGCCAGAGCGCGGCCAGGAACACGATGTAGGCGCCCAGGCGGTGCACGAACTGCACCGTCTTGGGGTTTTCGAAAAAATTGGCGATCGCGGGCGATTGCACGAACAGGCCGCCGGGAATCAGGCTGCCGTCCATCAGCGGCCATGTGTTGTAGGCGAGGCCGGCATCAAGGCCGGCGACGAGACCGCCCAGATAGATCTGCACCATGACCAGAACCACCAACCAGCCAGCCCAGCGCCGCGTGGCGCGACCGGACGGCGCCTGGGAATGCGGCGCCAGCCCGCGCGCCACAACCATGGTGGCGGCAAAGATCAGACAGGCAAGCGTCAGGTGGGTCGCCAGCCGGTACTGGCTGACGCTGGTGCGCTCGACGAGCCCGGAAGCGACCATCCACCAGCCGATCGCCCCCTGCAGCCCCCCAAGCGCAAGCAGGCCGAGGAGTTTCGGCTTGACGCGCCGTTCGAGGCGGCCGCCAACCCAGAAATAGATCAGTGGCAGGGCGAAGACGAAACCGACGCCGCGGGCAAGCAGCCGGTGAGCCCATTCCCACCAGAAGATCACCTTGAACTCGGCAAGGCTCATGCCCTTGTTGATCTGCTGGTATTGCGGGATCTGCCGGTATTTTTCGAACTCTTCGCGCCATTCGGCGGCATTGAGCGGCGGGATGACGCCGTGGATCGGCTTCCATTCGGTGATCGACAGGCCCGAACCGGTAAGCCGGGTCGCGCCGCCGACCACGACCAGCGCAAACAGCACTACGAGTACGACATAGAGCCAGGCCCGCACCTGGGCGCGGTCGCGGTCGAGCTTGGCGAGGGCACCGTGAAGCGGCGTCTGCGCGATGGCGGTCATGGGCACCGGTTCCCTGCTGCGTCGATGACGGCGAACAGGTGGACCAATTGCCCCGCGCTGGCAAGCATGCCCCACGCGGCAAGCCGTCGCGCCGGACGTTTCCCGGGCCGCCGGGATTGCACCGGCCGGCGCGAAGGCGCAATAAGCACGCCAGAAGAGGAAGACCGATGCCCGTGCGAGTGAAAAAACTGATCGGCACCGTGCTGCTGGTGGCGCTGGTGGTGATTTACGCGCTGCTGGCCACCGCGATCGCCACCGCGCGGCTGGCCGAATCCGGCGCGCTGGTGCATCTCGCCTATTTTCTGTTCACTGGCCTGTTGTGGATCCTGCCCGCGATGGCGATCATCAAATGGATGGTCGGGCCGCCGAAATTGCGACCCTAGGACGGTTCACAGGGTCACGACCCGGCGGCCGCGATTGGCGATCGGCGTGGTGATGCCCGACAGCATGGTGCGCACATGCGCCACGCGCTGATAGCGCCCGTTGATCGAGATGCGCGGCAGCGAGTGAAGGTGACGGGCGTGCTCGGCTTGCACCATACCGTGGCGCGTGGTGACGGCCGAGGCGTAGCCGGCCTCCCGCGCCAGCGCGACCTCGCGTGCGCCGACCGCAGAGACATAGCCGTAGGGATAGGCCATGTGCCGGGGACGCGCCCCGAGCTCAATCTCCAGAATGCCCCCGGCATCGACGATCTCGCGGCGGGCCTTGTCTTCGTCGAGCCGCCGCAAATTGTAATGATGCACGGTATGCGAACCGATCGTGACCAGCGGATGGGCGGCCGCGGCGCGGATCTCGTCCCAGTTCATCAGCGTTTCCCGGTTCGGCCCCTCGGGATCGACCCCGGCCGCGAGCGCCAGATCGCGGATGACCGCGCGCTGGTGTTCCTCCGGCACCTCGCGCGTCAGATAATCGTGAATGGCGTTGTTGGCGTTCAGCTTGCCGGCCGGGGTGGAACAGTCGAGCGCCACCTTGCCGCTCGCCGTCGACAGATAGACCGTGTCGCGGCACGACACGATCCGTTCCAGAACGTCCCACCACAACAGCGCCCGGCCCTCGATCAGTGCGGGCGCGACATAGATCGTGATCGGCGCTTCGTGCTTTTCCAGCACCGGAAGAGCCTCCTGCACGTTGTCGCGATAGGCATCGTCTGCGGTGACGGTGACGAAAGGCTCGCCGCTTGCGCGCGAAGCCAGCCGATCGACCGCCTCGTCCATCGTCACGAACCGGTAGCCGAGACGGCCCACCTCGACCAGAAGTGCGTCGAGGAAATGCGGCGAAACCGTCAGATGGCGGTTGGCGCCGATCACCTCGCCCGTCGCCTCCGTGACCCGATGCAGCATCAAAATGGCACCTACACCGCGATAGAAACCGCCGGCAATGGGCCCCAGGAGGCTGAAGCGCGCCACGTTCAGGGCCAGTTTGCGCAGCAATTCCCCCCTGTCGATCATTCCTTCACCATTGTCGGTTAGGTTCGGCGCATCGGCCGAAAGGCCCGTTCGGCCCTGTTACCGTTCGAGGTCTACACCCGAAGGTTAAAGGTATGGTTGACGCAAGGAGCCCCGTGACGACGCGAACGGCACCGCAGACGCACCGCCACGCCACGCAAGCGGGCCGCGCAGCTTATTCCGGCCGCGATGCCCTGCAGGCGACCTGCCTGCAGGGCGAGGCCGCGCTGACGGCCTATGCCGCCCTGTGCCCCGATTGCGTCTTTGCGCCCGCCCAGAGCGCGCAATGGGTCGCGTGCTGGGCCCGGCACTGCAACGCCGACATCGTCGTCGCGACTTTGTCGCGCCGGCACCGACCGGTCTTCGCCGTGGCGCTGGAAGTCGTGGCGCACGGCTCCGCCAAGATGGCCTGCCTCGTCGGCGGCACCCATGCCAACGGCAATTTTTCGCCCGTTGTGCCGGCCGCGGCCGCCGACATCGGCCCAGGCGACATCAAAACCCTCATCCGGTCGATCCGGGCCGCGCGGCCCGATATCGACCTGCTCGTCTTCGAACGCTTGATCAGCGCGTTTCGCGGCAGCCCGAACCCGTTAAGTCGTCTTGGCGGCGCGCAAAGCCCCAATCCGGCGCTGGCCGTCGATCTCACCGGCGGATTCGAGGCGGTGTTGGCTCGTGCCAGCGGCAAGCGCAAACGCAAGAAACACCGCTCGCAAACCCGCAAGTTCGAGGCGGCCGGCGGGTTTCGCCGCCTGCGCGCCGAAAACCGGCTCGAGAGCGAACGCCTGCTCGATGCGTTTTTCGCCATGAAGGCCGAGCGTTTCGCCACCATGGGTATCAAGAACGTCTTTGACGGAACACCGGTCCAGGACTTCTTCCGCGAGCTGTTCGGATCCGAGGCACACAAGGCCGCCCCCGCCTTTGTGCTGCACGGGCTTGAAGTCGGCGGCCTGCTGCGCGCGGTGACGGGTTCGAGCATCAGCGCCGACAGCGTCATTTGCGAGTTCGGAGCGATCGCCGGCGACGAACTCGCCTTCGCCAGTCCGGGCGAGTTCCTGTTTTTCGACAATATCCGCGAGGCATGCGAGCAGGGTCTGGCGATCTACGATTTCAGCGTCGGCGACGAAACCTACAAGCGGTTGTGGTGCGGTATCGAGACCCACCACGTCGACATCGTTCTCCCGCTAACGCTCAAGGGTCGCGCAAGCGCCCTGTCGCGCCGCACCGCCGCGCTGGTAAAGCGACGGGTGAAAGCCACCCCTCTTCTTTGGGAGGCCGTCAAGCGGGCGCGCCGGGCAACACGCGGCAGCCGCGAAACCTGATTTCGCCGGTTCGATCAGGCCGCGGACCGACGGCCCGGCTCCGGCGCGTAAGGCGGAACATACCCCACCGGAGTGACGAGCATGGCGTCGGAGAAGCCGCTGGAGTGCAGATCGGTGGTGGTGGTGGAAATCGCCTCGTCGTCTTCCTCGATCACGGAGACGAAAACCTCGCTCGCCCCGTCGATCAGCCGGCCGATGCCGGCCGCGTCCGCCGGTCCGCATTCCACGATCACCATGTCGTAGGCGGTGGTCAGCGATTCCATGATGATCGGCAGGCGGTCCGCCGCCCGCATGGCAAGGGCGGGATCGGCAGTGCCGCTGGGGATCACATGGCACTCCGAATAGTGGTCGGGATGGATGACGTCGGTGAACTGCGCCTTCGAGCACAACAGGTCGGTTATCCCCGGCAGCCGCGCGCTCTCCAGCATCGGAAACGATGCCGCGCCGGTTTCCGTCAGGTCGAGCAACAGCGCACGCAATCCGGCGTCGGCCACCTCGCGCGCGACCATCACGGCCGACGCCGCCCCCTCGTCGCCTTCCGGAGAGATGAACAGGGCCCGCGACGCGCCCCCTGCGATGAGCTTTTCCGCTGCCGCCTCGATGGTGATCTGGCCACGGGTGAAAACCGGCATCGGCGCGGCGGCCGCCGCCTCGACGCCGGTGTCGTCTTCGACAAGATTTTCGTCGGCATCGGCCTGTTCGACTTCGGCGCGCGCGGCCACCTCGGTGGCGGCCTGCCGCCGGGCGGTTTCGGCTTCGGCCTCGTCGGCTTGGTCGCGCGGCATGACGACATTTGACGGCACACCGTCATAACGCTGCGCGGGACGCAGCGCGCGACCGCTGAACAGTTCCGCAAGCAGGGTCGCGACTGCCATCAGGATGAGTGCGGCGGCGAATGCCGCACCGGAGATCGGCAGCACTTTGGGGAAATAGGGTTCGCCCGGCACCGTGGCGCGCGAGAAGATGCGGGCATCGGCCGGCAGGTAGTTGCGGTCCTTGCGCGAGAGCGCCTCGCGGTAGCGCGACAGGTAGGATTCCAGCAGATCGCGCTGTGCGGCCGCCTCGCGCTCCAGGGCGCGCAATTCGACTTCCTGCTCACCCACGCGGGCGGATTCGGCCTTGAGCTTGTTGAGCTCGGCGACCAATTCGCGCTCGCGCAAACGCGCGGATTCGGCCTCGGTTTCCAGGCTGGACTGGATTTTTTGGGCCTCCGCGCGGAGCTGGCGGTCGAGGTCGGCCAATTGCGAGCGCAGCGCGCGAATGCGCGGATGATTGTCGAGCAGGCTGGCCGACAGGTCGGCGATATCGGCCTTGAGTTGAACCTGGTTCTCGCGAAGGCGCTGGATCAGCGGCGAGGCCAGCACGTCGGGAAGAGCGTCGATCGAAGCGCCCTGCGACAGTGCCTCGCGCATCGAACGCGCCGTCGCCTCGGTCGAGGCGCGGTTGGCGCGCACGCGCGACAATTCGCTGGACAGCTCCGAAAGCTGCTGGGTGGCAAGCATGGAATTGTTGCCCCCGACAAGCAGGTCGGACTGGGCGCGGAAATTGGCGACCTTGCTTTCCGCCTCCTTCACCTTGGCGCGCAGATCGGCGATTTCCGGCTCCAGCCATTCGGTTGCGTCGGCATTGGATTGCTGCTTGGCATCACGCTGCAGCTGGATATAGGCGTCGGCGATCGCATTGGGCACGGCAGCGGCCAGTTCGCGGTCCTCGGAGGAGAACTCGACGACGATGACGCGCGAGCTTTCCACACGATAGATATTGAGCTTTTCGCGAAAAACCTTGAGCACGCGCTCCTCTGGCGGCAGCGCGACGGGATCGCCGCGCAGCCCGGTCAGGATCATCAGCCTGTCGACGAGCGATACCTGGCCGTCGGCTTCGAACTCGGGCAGCGCCGCCAGGTCGAGCTGACGGGCGACCTTCGTGAGAATGTCGGTGGAGGAAATCACCTCCACCTGGCTGGTCACGCCCTGTTCGTCGAGGATGGGATCGGCGTCGCGCTGGGTTTCGGGCCGGGTGAACACCGATTCCCGCGTCTCAATCAGAATACGGGTTTCTGCCTTGTAGTGGCGGGTGGCCATCGAGGCCAGCATGAACGCAACCGCCGTCACGCCCAGCGCAACGACCAGAATGCGCAGCCAGTTGCCGGCAAGTCCCGCAAACAAAGCGGCAATGTCGATATCAAGGTCCTGGTCGGGATTGCGCACGCCGGCCATCGGCAAAACTCCGAGTTTTCTGCGGGCAAAAGTAAACGCCTATGGTAACCGGCAGGTTAAGAAACCAGTGCCGGCTGAAAGAACTGTCTCGACCGTCTTCGCGCCGGCCCTTTACCGGGCATTAACCCTAACAGGTGGATAACAAGCGCGATGTCGGCCTCCCCTGGCGGCCGCCTGTGTCAATCAAAGGTGCGTAGCGGATCATGAAACGCCGGCTCGTCATTTCGGTTGCCCTTCTCGCGCTCGCGACAGCGGCGGGGTGTTCCGGCTATCGTCCGGCTCCGCCGGCCTTCCACGCCGCACTGACCAAGCCCTACGTGCTGGATTCGGGCGACCGCGTGCGCATTACGGTTTTCGAGCAGGAAAGCCTAAGCAACGTCTACAGCGTCGACCAGGCCGGCTATATCGCCTTCCCGCTCGTGGGCGCGGTCGCCGCGCGCGGACAATCGGCCAGCGCGATCGAGCGGCAGATCGCCGGCAAGCTGCGCGACGGCTATCTGCGCGACCCCGACGTGTCTGTCGAGATCGACCGCTATCGCCCGGTGTTCGTGATGGGCGAGGTCGGCGCGGCCGGCCAGTATTCCTACGTGCCGGGCATGACGGCGCAAAAGGCGATAGCGGCGGCCGGCGGCTTTACCGCCAGAGCCAATCAGGGCGGCGTCGATATCACGCGCGACATCAACGGCAAGGTGATGACCGGGCGCGTTCTGACCTCCGACCCGGTGCTGCCGGGAGACACGATCTATGTCCGCGAACGCCTGTTCTAACGCGCAACGGCCTCGTATTCCGTGACACAAAGCCTGCGCATCGTTCATTGCTTCCGCTCCCCTGTCGGCGGTATTTTCCGCCATGTGCGCGACCTGAGCCAGGCGCAGACGGCGGCGGGACATGAGGTCGGGGTGGTGTGCGATTCCTCGACGGGCGGCGATTTCGAAAACCGCCTGTTGGCCGAGCTCGAGCCCGAGCTCGCGCTGGGCGTGGCGCGCACCCCCATGCAGCGCCATATCGGACCGGGCGACATCGTGTCCGCGTTTCGGACTTTTGGACTGATCAAGAAATTGCGGCCGGACATCCTGCACGGGCACGGCGCCAAAGGTGGCGTCTACGCGCGCATGTTCGGCTCATTGTTGCGGGTTTCTGGGTCTCGCGTAGCCCGCCTCTATTCGCCGCATGGCGGCAGTCTCCACTACGACGAAACGGCCCTGACGGGCCGCTTCTTCTTTGGTTTGGAGCGACTGATGGACCGGTTTTCCGATCATATCCTGTTCGTGTCGCAGCAGGAGCGCGCCATGTTCCGGCGCAAGATCGGCGAGCCGAAAGCGCCCCATCACGTCGTCTATAACGGCATTCGCGCCGAAGAATTCGAGCCGGTGGCGACCGATCAACAGGCCGCCGACTTCCTCTATATCGGCATGATGCGCGACCTGAAGGGTCCCGACATCTTCATCGACGCGTTGGCGCGCGCGCAACACACGCTGCAACGCCCGGTGAGCGCGGTGATGGTCGGCGACGGCGAGGATCGCGAACGCTACATCGCCCAGGCCGGCGCGCTCGGGCTGGGCGAACGGATCCGCTTCGAGATGCCGATGCCGGCTCGTCAGGCTTTCACGCGCGCGCGCATCGTCGTGGTGCCGTCGCGTGCGGAGGCAATGCCCTATATCGTGATCGAGGCACTCGGCGCCGGCCGGCCGATGATCGCCAGCGCGGTCGGCGGCATCCCCGAGATTTTCGCCACCGCGTCCAACGCACTTGTCGAGCCGGATGCGGCCGCGATCGCCGCCAAGATGGCCGAGGCGCTCGCCGACGAGGACGCCTATGCGGCCTCGATGCCCGGGCGCGCCTTCATGACAGAAAATTTCAGCGCCGACGCGATGGCCACGCGCATCGAGGCAATCTACGAGGACACGGTCGCACGCGTCCGCTAACCCGCAAATAACGCCAATGCCGACGGCCCCATCAAGGGAATCTTAGCAGCTTCCTGCTAGACCCGTTGCGGCGTGGAAGGCGTTGGCATGAACAAGATCGACCCAGAACTGAGATACACGCTCGAGGCGGTCCGGCAATTCGAGGACGAGGGCACGGCCCATCAGACGGCCGGCACGCTGGGCCCGATGGCGCGCAATATCGCCAGCCAGTACCGGCGCGACACGTTGTCGCCGGTGATGGTCATGGGCATGCTCAGACTGTCCGAGTTCGCCGTTTTCGCGCTCGCCGGCGCGCTGATGTATCTTTATTACGTCGGTCCGCAGACCCATCTCTACTGGGAATACGCGGTTGCGATCCCGGCTGGGTCGCTGGGCGCGGTGGTGCTTTTAGAATTCGCGCACGCCTATCATATCGGCGCCCTGCGCGCGCCGTTGCGCTTTGCCGGACGTATCGCGCTGGTCTGGTCGGCGACCTTCGCGCTGATGGCGCTCGCCGGCTTTTTCATGAAAAATTCCGCCGAGTTCTCGCGGCTGTGGTTCGCAGGCTGGTATCTCAGCGGGCTGCTCGGCGTCCTCGCGCTGCGCTTCGTCGTGTCGCGACTGATCCGCCGCTGGGCACGCAACGGCACAATGGAGCGCCGCGCCGTCATTGTCGGCGGTGGGGCCGCCGCCGAAAGCCTGATCCGCTCGCTCGAGCGCCAGCCCTACAACGATATCCGCATTTGCGGAATTTTCGACGATCGCGACGACAAGCGCTCGCCGCCGATCGTGGCCGGCTATCCCAAGCTCGGCACGGTTTCGGAACTGCTCGAATTCGCCCGCATCGCCAGAATCGACATGCTGATCGTCTCGCTGCCGATCTCGGCCGAAGCGCGGGTTCTGTCGATGCTCAAGCGGCTTTGGGTGCTGCCGGTCGACATCCGCCTGTCGGCGCATTCGAGCGCGCTGCGTTTCCAGCCGCGCTCCTATTCCTTCATCGGCTCGGTGCCGCTGCTCGACATTTTCGACAAGCCGATCAACGACTGGGACTCTGTCGCCAAGCGGATTTTCGACATCGTGTTTTCGCTGTTCGGAATCGTGCTGTTCGCCCCGGTGATGATCGCGACCGCGATCGCCATCAAGCTGGACAGCAAGGGGCCGGTGCTGTTCCGGCAAAAACGGCACGGCTTCAACAACGAGGTCATCGAGGTGCTGAAGTTCCGCTCGATGTATTCCGAGCAATGCGACCCGACGGCGAAAAAGGCGGTGACCAAGGACGACCCGCGCGTGACGCGCGTCGGCCGCATCATCCGCAAGACCTCGATCGACGAATTGCCCCAGTTCTTCAACGCACTGGTCGGCAGCCTGTCGCTGGTGGGCCCGCGCCCGCACGCGGTGGCGGCGCAGTCGCACAATTTGCTCTACAACGAAGTGGTCGACGGCTATTTCGCCCGACACCGCGTCAAGCCGGGCGTGACCGGCTGGGCCCAGATCAATGGCTGGCGCGGCGAGGTGGATACGGACGAGAAGATCAAGATGCGCACCGAATACGACCTCCATTACATCGAGAACTGGTCGCTGTGGTTTGATCTCAAGATTCTGGTGCTGACGCCGATCCGGCTCTTGAAAACGGAGTCCGCCTATTGACGGCAGCCGCGCCCTCTCTGCCGCGCCAGGCCATCAACGCCAAGCTGATTTCGCTGCTGGCCTCGGCCGCGATTGCGCTGGGCGTGTTCCTGTCGGGCTTCGTGATCCGCGAGCCGGCGCCCTACGAGCTCTACATGGCCGCTTTGATCCCGATCTGGGCGCTTTTCGGCCTGCATCTGTCGCGCGGCACGGCGCCGCTTCTGGTGCTTCTGATCGTCTTCAATCTCGGCGGCGTCGTCTCCATGCTGCAGATGGACACCTTCAACGACGCGCCGCTCTATCTGGCGGTGTCGCTGTTTCTGGCCCTGACCTCGGTGTTCTTCGCCGCAGTGCTGGAACGGCGGCCCGAGTTCTACCAACTGGTCTTCCACGCCTGGATCGCGGCCGCGCTGTCGACGGCGTTTTTCGGCATACTCGGCTATTTCCACGCCTTCCCGGGGGCGGAGATGTTCACCAAGTTCGAACGCGCGGCCGGCGTGTTCGAGGATCCGAACGTGTTCGGCCCGTTCATCACCTTGCCGGGCATCTACCTGCTCTATCGGCTTTTGACCGGCCCGGCGACGCGCATCCCCTATTACGCGTTGCCGCTGCTGGTGATCGCCTTCGGCCTTTTCCTGTCCTTTTCGCGCGGCGCATGGGGCCTGTTCGCGATCTCGGCGATGCTGATCACCCTGGCGGTGTTCATACGCCACCGTAGCGGCGCGTTCCGCGTCAAGATCATCGTCATGGCACTGATCGCGCTGGCGCTTCTGGTCGCCGGCATGGTGATCGCCTTGCAGATTCCGGTGATCGCCGACCTGTTCGCCGATCGCGCCCGGCTGGTGCAGGACTATGACGGCGCGCGGCTCGGGCGCTTCGCGCGGCACGCGATCGGGTTTTCGATCGCGCTGGAAAGCCCGTTCGGCATCGGGCCGCTGGTGTTCGGCAAGACGTTCGGCGAGGACACGCACAATATCTGGCTGAAGGCGCTGCTGGCCTATTCCTGGCTCGGCTTCGCGGCCTACGCGATGCTTATCGTGTGGACGCTGGTGGCCGGCCTGCGCATCCTGTTTCGCGACCGCCCCTGGCACCCCTATTTTTTGTGCGCCTATGTCGTCCTCGTCGGCCACGTCCTGCTTGGCACGGTGATCGACACCGATCACTGGCGGCATTTTTACGTGCTGCTCGGCCTGGTGTGGGGCGCGATCGCGCTCGAATACCGGCTCGCCTATACCGGCCGAACGCACGCGTCTTTCCGCTGACGGCGTGACCGGCCGCACGCCGGGCTCAGATGGCGAGATATTCGTCGCGCAACCGGGTGTCGTCGAGCACGGAGCGCGCCGAGCCCTCGTAAACGATCTGCCCCATGTCCATGATGACCGCCTTGTCCGACAGGCGCAGCGCGGCAACCGCGTTCTGTTCGACGATGATCGTGGTGATGCCGATATCGCGGATCTGGCGCACGATGCTCTCGATCTCGTGGACGATGACCGGTGCCAGCCCCTCGTAAGGCTCGTCGAGAAACAGGATCTTGATGTCGCGCGCCAGCGCCCGGGCGACGGCCAGCATCTGCTGCTCGCCGCCCGACATGGTGGTGGCTTCCTGGTTGCGGCGCTCGGCCAGGCGCGGGAAATGCTCGTATATCCTCGCGATCTCCCAGCCCCGCGGCTCGCTGACCTGGGCCAGGATGAGGTTTTCCTCCACCGTGAGCCCGCCGATGATGCGCCGGTCCTCCGGCACGAGTTGAACGCCCTCGACCGCCGCCTGATGCGCCTTCATATCGTGCAGAGGCCGCCCGTCGAGCCAGATCTCGCCATGCTTGAGCGCCGGCTGGTCGAGCCGGGCGAGTGTGCGCAGCGTCGAGGTCTTGCCCGCGCCGTTGCGGCCGAGCAACGACAGGACTTCGCCCTTGGCGACGTCGAAGGACACGCCCTGGACGATATAGGATTCGCCATAATAGGCGTGGATGTCTTTAACGCTGAAAAACGGCGCCGTGTCTGGTGAGACCGGCGAGGCGGTGGCGGTGTCGGCTGCCGAAACGCTGGCGTTCATTGCTCACTTTCCCCCAGATAGGCTTCCTTGACCTTCGGATCGGCGCGCACCTGTTCGGGCGAGCCTTCGGCGATGATGCGGCCCTGCGCCAACACGCTGATGCGGTCGGCCAACGAAAACACGACATGCATGTCGTGCTCGATGATCACCTTGGTCATGCCGCGCTGCTTGAGACGCTTGAGCAGGTCGATGGTCATGTTGGTATCATGCCGGGACATGCCGGCCGTCGGTTCGTCGAGAAGCAGCAGCTTGGGACGCTGGATCAGGCACATGCCCATTTCCAGCCGCCGTTTGTCGCCGCGCGACAGACTGCCGGCGAGCGCATGGCGCTGCTCGTAGAGACCGACATCATGCAGCACGGCCTCGGCCTCCTCGCGAATATCGGCCTGGCCGCTGACGGCCTGGATGGCGTTGAAGCGGAAGGAGCCGTCGCGGCGGGCGAAGGCGGGGATCATGACATTGTCGAGCAAGGACAGATCGGCGAAGATCTCCGGCGTCTGGAAGACGCGGCTGACGCCGAGCTGGTTGATCTCGTGCGGCTGGTGGCTGTCGAGGATCTCGCCGTCGAAGATCACGTGGCCGGTGTCGGGCGCGATGCGGCCGATGCACACGTTGAGCAGCGTCGATTTGCCGGCGCCGTTGGGGCCGATGATGGCGTGGACGGTGCCTTCCTCGATCTGCAGGTCGACATCGCTCAGCGCTTTCAGGCCACCGAAGCTCTTGCTGACGTCGGCGACGTTGAGAACCATGTTCTGCGTGGACATGCGCCCTACTCCGCTGGCTGGGCCGACCCGGCCGACATGTCGGCGTGGGAGGGTTTGCGTTTGATGCCGGCAAGCTTCGCCAGCCGGGCAATGCCCTCCATGATGCCGCCCGGCAGGAAGATGACGATCAGCATAAAGATGACGCCCAGGGTGAGATGCCATCCCTCGCCGACGAACAGGCCGGCAAGCTTGACCATCACCGTCTCCAGCCCGTCGGGCAGGAAGGCGAAGGCGGCGTGCAGGGTGCCCTCGTTGAAAGAGGAAAAGATGTTTTCGAAATATTTGATGACGCCCGCGCCCAGCACCGGCCCGACCAGCGTGCCGACACCGCCCAAAATGGTCATCAGCACCACCTCGCCGGAGGCCGTCCACTGCATGCGTTCGGCGCCGGCGAGCGGATCGGTGGCCGCCATCAGCGAACCCGCCAGCCCGGCATACATGCCCGAGATGACGAAGGCGGTCAGCAGATACGGCCTGGTGTTGAAACCGGTATAGCGCATGCGGTTCTGGTTCGACTTGATCGCCCGCAACATCATGCCAAAGGGCGAGCGGAAGATGCGCATCGTCAGAAAGAAGCACACGATCAACGCCGCGGCACAGAAATAGAAACCCGGATAGCCGCTCATGTCGATGCCGAACAAATTGGTCTGCGGCAGCCCGGCGCCCGGCGCGGCGAAGGCGTTGTCGATGATGCGCGGATCATTCAGCGTCAGTTGCAGGCCGGTCTCGCCATTGGTGATCGGGGTCAGCACGGAATAGGCGAGATTGTAGCTCATCTGCGCGAAGGCGAGCGTGAGAATGGAGAAGTAGATGCCCGAGCGGCGCAGGCTGATATAGCCGATGACGACGGCGAACAGGCCGGCCGCGGCAATGCCGAAAATGACGCTGGGAAGGACGTTCATGGTGAAGAGCTTGAACGACCACACGGCGGCATAGGAGCCCACGCCCAGAAAGGCTGCGTGACCGAAGGAGAGGTAGCCCGTCAGCCCGAACAGGATATTGAAGCCGAGGGCGAAGATGCCGAAAATGCAGAATTTCTGCAAAAGGGCGGGGTACCCGGCGCCGAACGGCGTGAGCGTCCACGGGCTGATCAGCACCACGATCGAGAACCCCAGGAAAAGCAGCCAGTCATTGCGCGAAAGATTGGCGAACATCGGTCAGTCCTCCATCACGCCGGCGCGTCCCATCAGCCCGCGTGGCATGGTCAGCAGGATGATCACGGCGATCAGATAGATGATGATCTGATCGATGCCGGGAAAGATGCTTTTGACCTCGTTCATCGAGGCAAAGGATTGCAGGATTCCGAGCACGAAACCGGCCAGCACGGCGCCCGACAGCGAGCCCATGCCGCCGACCACCACCACGACGAAGCTCAAAACCAGGAACTCCATCCCGATATGGTAGTCGGGCGGCAGGATCGGGGTGTACATCACGCCGGCGAGCCCGGCCACGACCGCTGCGATGCCGAACACGACGGTGAAACGCTTTTCGATATCGATGCCCAAAAGCCCGACCGTCTCGCGGTCGCGCATGCCCGCGCGCACCACCATGCCGTAGGTGGTGAAATTCAGGAACGCGAAGACGGCGCCGATGACCACGGCGGCGAAGACGAAATAGATCAGACGCCACCAGGGATAGACGATGAAGGCATCGCTCATGCCCAGCCAGGCGGCGATATCGGCGGTGCCGTTGAACATCTCCGGCGCCGATTGCGGGATCGGGTTGGCGCCAAAAATCTTCTTGACGATTTCCTGCAGCACGATCGCCATGCCGAATGTGACGAGGATCTGATCGGCATGCGGCCGCTTGTAGAAATGGCGGATCAGCCCGCGTTCCATGATCAACCCGATGAGCAGCATCACCGGGATGGCGATCAGGATCGACAGCGGCACCGACCAATTGACGATCGCCGCGCCAAGTTCGCCGAACTGATGCTCCATGAAGGGGATCGCCTTGGGGGCGAACAGCTGACCTTCCGCCTTCGGCGGCTGGATCGGCCATGTCAAAAGCGCGTTAAAGGATACGGCACAGAACGCGCCGAGCATGAACAGCGCGCCATGCGCGAAGTTCACGACCCCCAGCGTGCCGAACACGAGCGTCAGCCCGAGCGCGATCAGCGCGTAGGCCGCGCCTTTGTCGAGACCGTTGAGAATTTGGATGATGATAGCGTCCATGATCTTGCCGCCCCGTCCGGCTCCAAAGCCCGCGCGAGGCGGGCCGCGATGGCGACCGGTCGCCACGGGGGCGACCGGTCCGGTGCTTGGCCCTTCAGCCTAGCAGCTCTTGCCTTCGTTGGGCCCGAGGTCGCCGCCGAAGATCGAGGCGTCGTAGGTCAGCGCCTCGCGGTCGACTTCCTTGACGACCTTGAGCAGATCGTATTCGGACTGCTTGTCATCGTTGCCGCGCACGACCAGAGCCTTCTTGAAGCACTGGTGATCCTCGGCGCGGTAGAGCGTGGGGCCGTTGCCCATGCCGTCGAACTCGAAGCCCTCCAGCGCCTTGATGACTTCCGGGGCGGCGAAGGTTCCGGCCCGCTCGCAGGCATCGGCATAAAGCAGCGTCTGGACGTAGCAGGTGTGGGCGGCCTGCGACGGCGGAAATCCGTATTCCTCGCCGAAGGATTTCACGAAGGCCTGCGAGGCATCGTCCTGCAGCGACCAGTTCCAATTGGTGGTACCGAGAATGCCCTCGATGTTCTTGCCCGCCCCCTGCGCCATCAGGCGCGAGAACAGCGGCACGACGACCTGGAAATCCTTACCGTTGACCTGCTTGTCGCGCAGGCCGAACTGGACCGCCTGAGTCAGCGAATTGACCATGTCCTTGCCGTAGTGGTTGAGGATCAGCACGTCGGCGCCGGAATTCAGGACCGGGGTGATGTATTGCGAGAAATCGCCGGCGCCGAGCGGCGTGCGCACCGCCGAAACCGTCTCCCAGCCGAGCTTTTCGGTGGCGTTGATGATCGATTCCTCCTGGGTCCAGCCCCAGGTGTAGTCGGCGGTCAGGTGATAGGCGCGCCGGTCCGTGCCATATTCCTCGGCGAGAACCGGGCCGAGCGCCTGGCCGGACATATAGGCGTTGAAGAAGTGGCGGAAACCGTAACGCTTTTTGTCCTTGCCGGTCGTGTCGTTGGAATGGGTGAGGCCGGCCATGAAGATGATGCCCATCTCGTTGCACAGGCCCTGCACCGCGACCGCGACGCCCGACGATGATCCGCCGGTGATCATGATCGCGCCTTCCTTCTCGATCATCCGCTTGGCGCTGTCGCGGGCGGCATCGGACTTGGTCTGCGTGTCGCCGGTGACGAACGCCACCTTCTTGCCGAGCACGCCGCTGCCCTTCAGCGCCTTGGAGGTGAAGGTGTTCAACAGGCCGCCGTCGCCCTCGCCGTTCAGATGCTTGACGGCGAGTTCATAGGCGCGCAGCTCGTCGGCGCCCTCGTCGGCATAGGCGCCGGTCTGCGGCACGTTGAAGCCGAACACAACCGTATCGCCGGTCGGCATGTTGCAATATTCCTGCGCGCGCGAAGCGCTGGTGAAAATGGTCGGCATGGCCAGACCGGCGCCGAGCGCGGCGGTGCTGGTGAGAAAGCCGCGGCGGTTCATTTTGTCGAAATGCATGAAATTCCTCCCTCGGGTGTCGGTGCGGCGCCATGCGGCGATGCATGCCGGCCGCCCGCTCCCCTTTCTGCGCAAATTCAGTCAATTTCACAATAAGCCTTTGGTTTATATAGAAATTTCTGTAAATAACTTGCGCTCTACCTCGAAAATTGTGTAAACAATTCACAAAAATGGCGGATTGCCGACGATGACCAAGACGCTTTCGGGGTTGAAAATCAGGGTATTGCGCAAGCAGCGCGCCCTCACCCAGGCCGAGCTCGCCCGGCGCGCCGGGATTTCCGCTTCCTACTTGAACCTGATCGAGGCCAACCGCCGCCCCGTGACCGCGGCCGTGCTCGAACGCCTCGCCGCCGGTCTCAACACCGGACGAGAAACGCTCGACGGGCAGGCGGAGAAACGGCGCGTCGACGATCTCAACGAGATCGCCGTCGATCCGGCGATCGGCGCGGCCGCGTTACCGCCGCACGGCGCCGAGGAATTGGTCGGCCGCCTGCCGGACTGGGCAGGCCTTTTGTTGCGGCTCTACAGTGTCTATCGCGATCGCAACGAGGCGGTCCTGGCGCTGGCCGACCGTCTCAACCGCGATCCCTTCCTGGCCGACAGCGTGCACCGCATGCTGACCAGCGTGACGGCAATCCGTGCAGCGGCCGAGATCCTGACCGACGAGGAACGTCTCGACCTGCCGAGCCGGCGGCGCTTCCTCGACATCATCGCCTCCGACAGCGCCCGCCTGTCCGACACCGCCCAGGCGCTGGTGGACTTTTTCGGCAGCGCCCATCAGCGGGTGCGCTCGGCCACGCCGATGGAAAGCGTCGACGCCTTCATCGCCGAAACCGACAATTTCTTTCCCGACCTCGAGGCGCTGGCAGCCGGCCTCGGCCATGGCGACGGCCCGCCGGGCGGCGGGGCCGGCTTCCGCGACCCGTCCAGCCGCTTCGCCCTGGTCAAGGAGACGGTCCACGGGACCGCGGGCGACCCCATAGCGCGGATCGTGCAAAACCACCCCGCACTCGGCTCGGAGACGGCGCGCACCCTCGCCGCTGCCGCGCTCGAAAGCTATGTCGCCGGCGCGATCCTGATGCCCTACGATGCCTTCCTGCTGGCGGCGCGCGAGAGCCGCTACGACATTGACGCGCTGATGCGCCGGTTCGGCGTCTCCTACGAACAGGCCGCCCACAGACTTGCGACCTTGCGCAGGCCGGGCGCGGAGGGCGTACGGTTTGCCTATATGCGCTCCGACCCATCGGGCTATGTCACCAAGCGTCTGCCGCTCGCCGCCCTGCCCCTGCCGCGTTACGGGACCGCCTGTCCCTTGTGGGCGGTTTACGCCGCCTTCCAGAGTCCCGGGGTCACCGTCCGGCATTACGGCCAGCTGCCGTCGGGCGAGAGTTTTTTGTTCTTCGCCCGCGCGGTCGACAAGAGCACGGCCGCGATCGGCAGGCCGCGCAACCTGCAATCGATCATGCTTGTGTGCCAGGCCGCCGAGGCCGACGCGACGGTATACGGGGACGGCATCGACCGGAACAGCGCAACGCTCGCCGTCGGCACGGTCTGCCGGCTGTGCCCGCGCCAGGACTGCAGCCACCGTCAGGAAGCTCCGCTGATCGGCTGAACTCCGGCACCTGCCGGGCCTTGTCGCGGCGCGGCGTCAGACAAAAGGCGAATGTTTGAACACCGCCGATGCGTGTAGGTAAAACCGCAAAAATAAAAGAGGGAACGGGGGGTGGAGCGGACACGCGTCCTGATCGTCGAAGACGAGCCCAATATCGTTGAATCGCTGCGTTTCATTCTCGAGCGCGCCGACTTTGCCGTGGAGGCGCTCGCCAGCGGCACGGACGCGCTCGACCGGCTGCGCCGCGGCCGGTTCAGCGCTGCCATCCTCGACGTCATGCTGCCGGGCATGAACGGTTTCGAGCTGCTGCGCGCCATCCGCGCCGATCCCGCCCTGAAGCGGCTGCCGGTTCTGGTTCTTACCGCCAAGGGCCAGGCCGCCGACCGGCGCATGGCCGAAACGATCGGCGCCGACGCCTTCATCACCAAACCGTTCTCCAACGCCGACGTCGTGGCGCGGGTGCGCTCCATTGTCGGCGCGTGACACTGAGCGCCGCGGCGACGACAAGCGCGGCACGCGCGACCTGGCCTCGGTTCTGCCGTTCGCGGCCATATTCTTGTTCCTGCCGCCCTTTGTCCTGACCTTCACCGCCCCCGTGGCACTGGGCGGCATTCCGCTGATCGTGCTTTACATCTTCGGCGTGTGGGCGCTGGTGATTTTGTGCGCGGCCATCGTGGCGAGCCGACTCGCAGGCGCCGGTGCGCGCGACAAGGCTTTCCGGCGGCCGGACGAGCCGGCGAAAGACTGATGCTGTCGGCCGATCTCGTCATTGTCGCGTGCATGGCCTATGTGGCGCTGCTTTTTGCGGTCGCCTTTTTCGGCGACCGTCGGGCGCGGCGCGGTCCCGGCGGATGGCTGTCGTCGCCGCTGGTCTACACGCTGTCGATCTCGATCTACTGCACGTCGTGGACGTTTTTCGGCGCGGTCGGTTCGGCGGTGCGCAACGGGCTGGAATTCGCCACCATCTATATCGGCCCGACGATCGTGTTCGTTGGCTGGTGGGTGTTTCTGCGCAAGCTGGTCGCGGTCGGACGCACCTACCACACCACCTCGGTCGCCGATCTGATCTCGGCCCGGTTCGGCAAGAGCTCGGCTCTCGGCGCGCTGGTCACCATCATCGCGGTGGTTGCCGCCACGCCCTATATCGCGCTGCAACTCAAGGCGCTGACGGCAAGCTTCCAAGTGCTGACCTATCCGGCTGGTGCCGTCGCGGCCGCCAATCTCAACCTAAAACCCGATTTTGCGATCGCGTTCTGGGTCGCGGCCGGATTGTGCGCCTTCTCGATCATTTTCGGGGTACGCAACATCAACGTCAACGAGCGCCACCACGGCGTGATCGCGGCGATCGCGGTCGAGGCGGTGGTCAAGCTGGTGGCGCTGGTGGCGGTGGGGCTTTGGGTCGTTCTGGGCAATGAAGGCGGACCGACGGCAATGTTCGCGGATGCGCCGGCCAACCTGACCAACCCCGCCGACACGTTCGGCAGCCGCTGGGTGAGCCTCGTCATTCTGGCCGGCGCGGCGGTCATCTGCCTGCCACGGCAGTTCCAGGTCACGGTGGTGGAAAACACCAGCGAGCGCCAATTGCGCACGGCCTCGTGGCTGTTTCCGCTCTACCTGTTCCTGATCTGCCTGTTCGTCATTCCGATCGCGCTCGCCGGCCTGCAGCGCCTGCCGGAAGGCTCGAACCCCGACCTGTTCGTGCTCACCCTGCCCTTCAGCGCCGATCAGGGCACGATCGGCCTGCTGGCCTTTCTCGGCGGTTTTTCCTCGGCCACCTCGATGGTGATCGTGTCGTCGATCGCGCTGTCGACCATGATCTCCAACCATCTCGTCATGCCGCTGGCGCTCAGCCTGCGCCTCGCCCCAGACGCCAGCGCCCGGCTGATGCGCCGTTTCATCCTGACGGCGCGCCGCGTCAGCATCGTGTTCATCGTGTTTCTCGGCCTGCTCTATTATCGGCTGAGCGGCAGTTTCGACGCGCTTGCCGCGATCGGGTTAATCTCCTTTTGCGGCGTGGCGCAATTCCTGCCAAGCTTGGTGGGCGGGCTCTACTGGCGCCGCGCCACCCAGGCCGGAGCACTGGCGGGGCTTGCCGCCGGTTTCGCGATCTGGGCCTACACGCTGTTCCTGCCCAGTTTCGAAGGCGCCTTCCTGCTGCCGGCGAGCGCAATCGCCGACGGCCCGTTCGGGCTCGGCTGGCTGCGGCCGCACGCGCTGTTCGGCCTCAGCCGGCTCGATCCGCTGGTGCATGCCCTGTTCTGGAGCATGACGGCCAATCTGGCGCTGTTTTTCGGCGTGTCGCTGCTCACCGATCCGACCCCACTCGCCCGCTACCAGTCGCGCCTGTTCATCGACATTTTCCGGCGCCAGACCGAGAGCGAGCTCAGCGTCATGCGGCGCACGGCCAACATCCGCGATCTGCGCGGCATCGCCGACCGCGTTTTGGGGGCCGGCGAGGCAGTGTCGCTGTTCGCCTCACAAAACACCCGCGACCACGCCATGACCGCCAGCGACGAGCTAATCGCCACCGTCGAACAAAGGCTCGCCGCCAATGTCGGCGCCGCCACCGCACGCGCGCTGGTGTCGTCGGTGGTCACCAGCGAGACGATCAGCGTGGAAGAGCTGAAGCGACTGGCCGACGAGACCGAACAGATCCGCGCCTATTCCGAAGAGCTGGAGCAGAAATCGCGCGAGATCGAGGCGACGGCCGACGAGCTCGCACGCGCCAACCGGCAATTGCGTGCCATCGACGAGCGCAAGGACGAGTTCCTGAGCCAGGTGAGCCACGAAGTGCGCACGCCGATGACGTCGATCCGTGCCTTCAGCGACATTCTTTTGCAAACCCCGGACATGCCGGCGGCGCAAAAGCAGCGCTATCTGCGTGTCATCCAGGAGGAAAGCCTACGGCTAACCCGCCTACTCGACGGCATTCTCGACCTCAACCAGCCCGGCGACAGCGGCGCGCGCGCGACGCCGGCACCGTTCGATCCGGAGCTGGCGCTCGACCAGGCGCTGGCAAGCTGCGAGGCGCTGGCCCGCGCGGCCGGGGTCGGCATCGTCCGCGCAAAACGCGCGCGCCGGGCCATCGTCGACGGCGACCGCGACCGGCTGGCCCAGGTATTCGTCAACCTGCTTTCCAACGCCATCAAATATAACGGCACCCGCGCGCCCGAGGTCGTCATCGCCAGCCGCGTGCGCAAGGGGCGCTACGAGGCGACCGTCAGTGACAACGGGCCCGGCGTACCCGAAGCCGAACGCGAGGCGATTTTCGCCAAATTCGCGCGCGGCGCCGCGGCCGGCCAGACCGGCGCCGGGCTCGGGCTCGCCATCAGCCGGCAGATCGTGACCGGTTTCGGCGGCACGCTGACGGTGGCCGAGAGCCCCCAGGGCGGCGCCGCATTCACCGTCAGCCTGCCGGTCGCACAGTCGACACCGGAAAGTGGGGTTGGTTGAAAGCTCGCCAAGCGTGTATTTTTTGTCGGCGACGCTGCATCGGCCTGCGTTGATAAAACCTATTGACCGGCTTCCCTCCAGGCTCATTCCTCATTTCGCCCAATAACGTCAAGCTATTGATTCTAAAGCGAACATTCTCAACAAATATATGCGATTCTTCTTCATAACCACCTTCAATCAGGCGCATTCTGACGTTCATTTGCGCGCTGCAATTATTTTTTATCAAACAAAATACAATATTTTCAACATTTTACTCCTATGTATGACAGTTTCTTGACAGTCGTATACAGTCTCGATATCGATTGGATAAGCTCGAAAACTTCCACGAAGGGAACCCTTCCATGACCGCCAAACTAGTCACTTTTATCGCGATAACGGGACTACTAACCAATAACGCTTACGCCTACCTCGACCCAGGCACGGGCAGTATGATCTTGCAGGGTATTTTGGGTGCCGTTGCCATCGGCGCGGCGTCGGTTTCTGTCTTCTGGCATCGCGTAAAAAGCGTTTTCACCCAGTCATCTAGGGACTCCGAAACATCGTCCGACAATGACGACGACAAACGCTGAGCGGCCATGCTGGAAAGAAACGCAGGCTCTTTCCGAGATCCGTCTGGCTATGTCTACGAGGCAGGCGGGTCAATATATAGGTCGGTCGCGCCAAGGGCTGCCGCAGACTACGAGGCGGCACGCGACAGCGGCGTTTTCGACAGCCTTGTGGGCGCCGAGAAGCTCGTCGCCTTAAGCGAAGTTGAAAAAGGGAAACAGGCCGGCGAGGCGTATCTTTTGGAACATCCTCGCTTGCCCTTTATCTCATACCCTTATGAGTGGTCCTTCTCGCTGCTCCGCGACGCCGCCTTGTTTCACCTCGACCTTCATCTGCAACTCTTGGATCGCGGTTTTACCCTCTCAGATGCGTCCGCCTACAACGTGCAGTTTGACGGTCCCAGGCCGATATTCATCGACCATCTTTCTATCCGCCGCTATCAACAGGGTGAATTTTGGCTCGGTCACCGGCAGTTTTGCGAGCAGTTCCTCAACCCGCTCCTGCTCCGCGCGATTTTTGGCGTTGCGCACAACAGCTGGTACCGGGGCAATCTCGAAGGTATTCCGACCGACGAGTTGGCGAAGCTGCTTTCGCTGCGCAACAAGCTGTCCTGGAACGTCATGACGCATGTGGTTGTTCCGAACCGCTTTCAACAGCGCACCGCCGGGGGCGAGGAAGTCGCGAGCAAATTGACCAAACGCAGCTTGCCGCTCGCCAGCTTCAAGGCATTGCTCAAGCAATTGCGCAACTGGATTGCGAAGCTCAGGCCTGACCGGATCGGGGCGACCGTGTGGGAAGACTATGCAAAAAACAACACCTATACCACGGACGAGGAAGCGCAAAAACGTCAATTTGTGCATGATTTCGTGGCATCGGAGCACCCGGCCAGCATAATTGACCTCGGATGCAACACCGGCGAATACTCGAAGGTCGCTCTGGACGCCGGTGCAGAACAGGCGCTTGGGTTCGACTTCGATCAAAAAGCCTTGGACGTCGCGCATCATCGCGCCAAGGAGCAATCGCTCAACTTCCTACCACTATTTCTGGATGCGAAGAACCCCTCACCAAGCCAAGGCTGGCGCCAGATGGAACGTAGCGGCCACGATGCGCGTGCAAAGGCCGACGCGGTGCTGGCACTGGCTTTCGAACATCACCTAGCCATAGCGCACAATGCCCCGCTCGACCAAGTTATCCCCTGGATTATAGATAGGGCACCATCCGGAATCCTAGAATTCGTTCCCAAAGACGACCCCACGATCCGCCAAATGCTCGCGCTTCGCGAGGATATTTTCGACGAATACACCAAGGAAAATTTTGAGAAAATCCTCGCCGCGTCGTCTCGGATTGAACGCTCCCTGGAGACCTCCCAATCCGGAAGAACAGTATACCAGTACTCAAGGCATTGTTAATGACTAATAGAAATATAATATATTTTTTTATAATATTACTTGCCTCCTCCGCGTTTCCAACAATATTATTTATCTCAATTCCAGTTGACGCGATATCCAAAAACTCCAAAATATTTACGTTTTATTTGACAGACTTGTATCCGTTAATTTATTCATTCTTGATTTCTATTTTACTTTTTCTTTCGATATTGATTTTTTTCCGCCCTGCAATGCAAAAATACGCGGCAGCTACGCTCGGCTCGCTTTGCATAAGCGTGTTTGTTTTCGACGCATTGGCGTCAACGATCTGGATATCGTCCGCGCGACAGCTTGCAACTGTCGCCGTCATAGAAATTCTGGTGCTCGCGACCTGCATTGCGCTCATCGCGCGCGCGCCGTTGGCGCTGACGATCAGGGCGCTGGCGGCGTTCGCACTCATTAATGGTGGTTTCGGAGCAATCAATGCCTACGCCATAAGAGGGACATTCGTCGATCCTGCCGAAAACGGCCAAGAAATTTCCAAGGGCCCGGACCTCTCCGATGGCGGGACTTATCCCGGCAATGTCTATCATATCGTTCTTGACGCGTTTGTTGGGCCCTATGTTCAATATCTAATAGAACAAAATAGAAATCCGGGCCTCGATGGCTATACATATTTTTCAAATGCTGCGTCACAATATGGCAGAACAAATCTTTCCATGCGCTCCGTATTTCATGGCCAGTTATATTCAGAGGATTTTGAAGCATGGTCTGAAGCTGCTTTTACGGAAGGCATGACAAAAACCATGCGGGAAAGTGGCGTTTCACTGGCGTACTTCCCATTTTACTCCTATTATTGCGACCCAAACGCTATCGTATGCAATTCAACAATCGATATTTACAATAAACGTGACGAAAAGGCGTCCATTTACTTTCTCGTAGACACGATATTTCTGAGGTCAATACCGGCGTCCTTGAGAGCGGTGCTCTCCGGGTCGCTCGGCAATGACCGTCCGGATGTCGAACGGTGGGATTATGCGTTCTCGCTATCCGACTGGCTTCAAAAGACCTTGAGCGCGACGGAGCGGGCGCAAGCCGACTGGCCGATCCAGTCATTCACGATGGAAACGCTGCATGAGTTCGAACGCCAGGAAGCCGACTGGCCGGCAAGCGGCCGATATACCTACTTGCACTTCATGCTTCCGCATGGACCGTTCGCCTTCGACGGCGACTGTTCTTTTATCGGCACAGACGCAGCAAAAGCCAAAGACCCCCGCCGCGCCCTGGAAGACCAAAGTGACTGCTCTTTGGCAGTGCTGCGCCGCGTCGGCGATCTGCTCAAAAGTCTGGGAAGATACGACACATCCTTGATCGTCGTCCATTCCGACCATGGCCTAGGCTGGCCGCGCATTTGCAGCTGGTGGAACGACGGATTTTCCTTCGATCCCAAGGTACCTACACTCGATCGTGACACGACAAAGCCTTCAGACATTTCGACACAGCAGGCCGCGTGCGAGGCGAGCGTGCTGCTCATGGTGAAGTTTCCCGGACAGACAGCGTTCAAGACCGAGCTGGAAAATCGGCAACTCCTCGATGTCGCGCCGACTATTTTGGAATATTTCGGACTTCATGACCCAAAAATGGAAGGTGTGTCGTTGTACCGAAAGCCACCGGAATCCAGGACAGTGTATTTTTTCGGCAGTATGACCGATCATCTATCAGAAATTCGAGAACTGGGAATGTTCGGATATGCCGATCAAAATTGGACGTTTGTGAAAACCATACCGGTGAACGGTCGGAAACAGCAGGACTAGAGCATCTTCGAAGAACGCAGAGTCGATTTGAGGGTTAACGCGGACGGCCTTGTCTGATTCACTGCTGCGGGTGATTTGGCAGGAGGTGAAGATGACGAGGAGCCTGAGCGGCGACCTTCGCGGTCGGGTGATTGCGGCGATCGAGGATGGGGTTTCGACGCGGGAGGCGGCGCGGCGCTTCCGCATCGGGATCTCGACGGCCGGGGCCTGGTATCGCCGCTATCGCGAGACTGGCGAGACCGAGGCGCGCAAGCAGGGCCAGCCGTCGCGCTCGAAGCTCGATGCGCACGAGGCTTTCATTGTGGGCCTGATCGAGGCGGCGCCGGACATCACGCTTGCCGAGATCGGCGAGCGCCTTGCCGCCGAGCGCGGCGTGCGGGCTGCGCCCTCGACGGTGTGGCTGTTCCTCGACCGGCGCGGCATCACGTTCAAAAAAAGTCGGCGCATGCTGCCGAACAGCAGCGCGCGGACGTCCTGCGCCGCCGCATAGCCTGGTTCGATAGCCAACTCGATCTCGATCCCGAGAAGCTGATCTTCATCGACGAGACCTCGGCATCCACAAAGATGGCCAGGCTGCGAGGGCGAGCGCCTTGCGGCGAGCGATGCCGAGCGACCGTTCCTGACCTGCTCCCCTGAGATGTTCCCGATTTTGGGTTAGCCTGTTCCTCGACAAAGGAGACAGGCAATGAAGCGATCACGGTTCTCGGAAGAACAGATCATCGGGGTTTTGAAGGAGCATC